>CADEDH010000071.1 GCA_902826025.1 uncultured Actinomycetes bacterium | reverse complement strand
CGCTGTCGTCGCCGGCGGCCTGCTCGGCCCCGGCCTCCCCGTACGACGGGGCGCTGGTGGAGGTGGTGGTGTCGCTGCTGATGCCGCCGTCGGGGGGAGGGTCGGCGGCGGCCCCGGCCCCGGCCGCCGGGATCTGCTCGTCCGACGCGCCCCCCGAGGGTGCGCCCACCGATACCGTGTCCTGCTCCGTCCGCTGCCGGTCCTCGGCCGAGATCGCCATCCCGATCAGGGCGAACAACCCCACCGTGAGGGGCACGAGCAGCCACCGGGCAGGCCGGCGCCGGGGGTTGTCGCTGCCCAAGCCGGTCGTCACGTGATCCTTCCCCGGTGAGAGAACGTGGCTCCCAACCTAGCGGGCAACGGCCCCAGGCCGGGTCTGCGCTGCCCCCGGCCGGGTCTACCCGGCCCCTGGGGCCTGCCTACCAGTCGAGCACGGGCGGCTTGCCCGGAGCCGGTGGGGCGCTCAGGGCCACCAGCACCGAGTAGAAGTTCTCCGAGTTGGCGATGTAGCGCACCGTGCCCAGGGCCTGGTCCTGGCCGGCGGTCTCGATCCGCATCGAGGCGTAACCCAGCAGCTCGCCCGGGATCGTGCGGTGGTAGCTGAAGTCGGTCACCCGGGTCAGGGGCATCGAGCTGATGCGGGAGCCGAAGAAGCCGCCCGACTCGATCAGGCGCTTGCTCGTGACGTAGCGGCGCTCGTAGAAGGCCCACCGGGCCAGGATCGAGATGAGGCGGCTGATCACGAGGAAGACGACGATGATCCCTCCGCCTTGGAGGCCGAGCCGGTAGAACATGAGGCCCAGCACCCCGGCGACGGCGAAGCGGGCCACCCGGCTGGGGCCCTTGCTGGCGTTGGAGAAGGGGTCGACGGCCAGGTGGGACACGATGTCCTTGCCGTTGAGCACGAGCAGAGCGGCGTGGATGGCCGCCCCCACCAGGATGAGAAGCAGTACCTGCTGGTAGCCGCCGCTGGTGCTCACTCCGCTCTCGAGGCCCACGAGCCACACCACCAGCACGAGAAACACGAAGGTCTGGTACACGGGCTGGGCCATGGCCGCCCAGTGCTGGCGGTCGGCGTAGTAGACGGCCTCGTCGCCCACCAGCACCGTTCGGATGTCGAGGGGGCTGAACAGCCCCGCCAGCGTCGTCTGCCCGACGCTCGCCACCGCCGCCGTCCCCCGCTAGACCGGCCGGGCCGCCGGATCGGGCACCGGCACCCCCAGGGTGCTGAAGCCGTCGGTCGGGGTGCCGCCGGGCGGGATGGTGGTGCTGGTACCGCCGCCGCTGGTACCGCCATCGCCACTGCTCGGCGTGTCGTCGAAGACCCCATCGAGGAAGGTGCCCACGGCGTCCACCTGTTCGCCCATCCAGCCGAAGAACGTGCGTGTCTGAGGCCCCGCCGTCTCCGGGTTCGACAGGACGAAGAACACCAGGAAGGTCAGGAGGGCCGGGTAGACCCACTTCTTGTTCACAGTTTCTCCTCCTCACCACACCCGGCGGGGCGCGGCACGGACATCGGAAACTCCACCCGGCGAACCCAGCATACTGGCGCCGGGGACCAGGAGGGGGATCACCCGGCGGTGGGCCCGGATCAGGCGGCGCCGGTGACGGCGTCGACCGCCTTCACCAACTCGTCCTCGCCCAAGATGCCCTCGAACGAGGCGGCCACCTTGCCGTCAGCCCCCACCACGAACACCCAGGGCTCGGTAGCCAGGTTCCATTCGGTCATGGCATCGATCGGCACCAGGTCGCCGGCCTTGGCCTTGGCGATGTCGTAGGGCTCCACGTGCACCACCTGCACGTCGGTTCGCTGGGCCAGGGCGTCCTTCACGATGTCCATGGTGGGCCCGCACAGCGCGGTCTGGCAGAAGGCGGGGGTGGCGAAGGCGATCACGGTCGGCTTGCCGCTGTTGATGGCGTCGGCCACCGAGAGCTGGTAGAAGGCGGGGTCGGGGTCGGGGTCGGTTGAGATCGTGGCCAGGTCGTCGGCGCCGGCGGCGGTCATGGTCTGCGATGGGGGAGCGGGGTCGCCCACCTCGGGCACGGCTGAGTCGTCGGTCACGTTGACGGTGGCCAGCGACTGGTCGTCGCCGCCCTTGAGCCGGATGGCCCAGATCCCAGGGGTGTCGAAGGTGTAGTGGGTCACGTACAGCCCGAGGGTGGCGCCGGTGGCGGTGAGCCACGTGCCCTGCACCTCGTCGACGATGGAGGAGTCCTCCGACTCGAACTGGAACGTGGCCGGCACGTCCGCTCCGCCCAGGAACTGCGACGGCCCGTCGCCCAGCAGGGCCACCATCACCCGCTGGTCGCCCCGGGTGGTGAGGGTGTCGGGGCTGTTGGCCACGACCACCACCGCGTTCTCGAGTGAGGCGTTGGAGCCTGTCCGGGTGGAGGGGCTGGAGGTGTCGTCGCTCCCGCAGGCCACCACCGCCAGTGCCAGGGCGGCCACTCCGGCCACCCACCGCGAACCCTTGCCCCGGGACCTCGTCATGGTCACACAGTGTCGCCCGCCGACGTCGCGTTCCCTACCCGCGCTACCCGTCGATCAGGCGGCCGTTGGCGTCGCGCTTCTCCGGGCCGTTGACCCGGGCCCGCCCGTCGCCGAACTTGGCGTCCCGCTCGGTCAATGCCGCCCGCAACCCCTGTTCCTTGGCTGTGCGCCGGAACTCGGCGGCCGAGGCGGCCAGGTGGCCCCGGGCGTCCATCTCGGCCGCCAGCCGCTGCAGGGTGCGGGCCCCCATCAGCTCCAGGCCGATGTTGACGATCCGCTTGTTCGCCGTGAGCAGGTCGGCGTCGATCTTGGCCATCCGGTCCAGCAGCTGGTTCACCTCGCCCTCCAGATCGGCCAGGGGTACGGCCTTGAGGGCCAGGCCGAGCTGGGCCGCCTCGGCCCCGGTGATGGTGTCGCCGGTGAGCAGGAGACGCTTGGCCCACTGGGGGCCGATGTGGTAGAGCCACATCTGGTTGGGGAGCACGCCGAGGTCCCGGGCCGGGGGGAAACCGATGCGGGCGTCGTCGGCCACGATCACCATGTCGCACAGGGTGGCGATGTCGGTGCCACCGGCCAGGCAGTAGCCGTGGACCTGGGCGATCGTCGGCTTGTGCATGTCGAACAGCACCATGCGCAGCCGTTGGGCCTTCTCCAGCTGCCACAGGTCGTCGTCGAAGGTCCGGTTGGAGCGGTACACCTTGCCGTCGCGCTCGTTCGACCCCCGGACGGCGGCCAGGTCGTAGCCGGCGCAGAAGGCCCGGCCGGCGCCCTTGATGGCCACCGCGTGTACCGCCGTGTCGTCGTCGGCCTCCCACAGGGCGTGGTTCAGCTCCTCCAGCACCTGCTGTGACAGGGCGTTGAGCTTCTCCGGTCGGTTGAGGGTGATGTGGGCGGCGCCGTCCCGCACCTCGTAGATGATCAGCTCGTAGTCCATGGGTCGGACACTACTTCGGGTCGCCCGGCCGGGTCGCAGCCGCCGCCGAGGCGGGCAGGTCCTTGAACGGGACGGTGCGTTCGGGGCTGGGCTCCGACGGCAGCCCCAGCACCCGCTCCCCCAGGTGGTTGCGCTGGATCTCGTCGGTGCCGCCGGCGATCGACAGGGCGGGGGTGGACAGGGCGAAGTACTGGAAGGTGCCGGCGGGGGCGTCGTCGCCGGTGAGCATCCCGTAGGGGCCCTGCACGGCCAGGCCCAGATCCCGTTGGGCCCGGGTCAGGGCCGACACCGTGAGCTTGGACCCGGCCGCCTCCACCCCGGGGGCCGGTGCGGCCGGGCTGGCTCCCCCCGATCCTGATCGGCTGGCCTTGACCCGCTGGTTGGTGAACGTCATCGTCTGGCGGGTGGTGTGGAGGCGGGCCAGGGCCTGGCGCACCAGCGGGTCGTCACCCTGATCGAATTGCGCCACGAGGTCGGCCAACACCGAGCCGATGCCCCGCCCCTGGGCCGACGTGGTGGTCTGGCGCTTCAGGTGCTCGATGAAGGCGCCGGCCGCCATGTCGCCGATCACCTTGCCGAACGGGCCACCCTCGTGGGCGTCGGGGTTGTAGGAGTTCTTCTCGTGGGCCAGGAAGGTGCGGGTGACGGCCCAGCCCTCGTCGACGTCGCCCAGCACGTCGGCCGCCGGCACTCGTGCGTTGTCGAAGAACACCTGGTTGAACTTGGCGTCGCCCGTCATCTGGCGCAGGGGCCGCACCTCCACCCCCGGTTGGTCCCGGTGGATGAGGAAGAACGTGAGGCCGGCGTGCTTGGGAACGTCCCAGTTGGTGCGGGCCAGAAGCATGCCGTAGTCGACCGAGCCGGCGTTGGAGGTCCAGATCTTGGATCCCGTGATCACCCACTCGTCGCCGTCGTTCTCCGCCCGGGTGCGTACCCCGGCCAGGTCGGAGCCGGCGTCGGGCTCCGACAGCATCTGGGCGAAGGTCTGGTTGCCCAGGGTCATGGCCTCGATGAACCGGCCGGTCTGCTCCGGGGTGCCGTGGGCGAACAGCATGGGGGCGAGCAGGGTGGGCCCGATGCCCGACGGAGGGCCGAGGGCGCCGGTGGCCCGTCGTTCGTCCCGGGCCGCCCGGGCGGCCCGGGGGCTGAGACCCCGCCCGGACCAGGCGATGGGCCAGGCCGGGTAGCCCCAGCCCGACCGGACGAGTGTGTCGTACCAGTCGGCCACCGTGCGATCGGGGTCCCATTGGGTGGCGTAGAAGTGTCGGGCCTCGGCTCGCACCGCTTCGACGTCGTCGTGCTGGCTTGTTCCCCCTGCTGCCATCCCCTGAACGTAGGAGCCTGAGCGGCGCTGTGCGCAGCTCAGGCTCCCAAGAATTCGGGGACGGGTCGGGGCAGGCCGATGCGCACGGTGGTGCCGGGCGACCAGTGGACGATCGGGTCGCCACTGACATCGAGGCCGGCCGCCGCCACCAGGCCGTCGTCGAGGTCGACCACGGTGGCCCGATGGAGGGCCCACGGGTCGTGCTGGGCCAGGGCGTAGCGCAGGGGCGCCGGCCGACCCGGCACGTGCAGGAGGGGCCGGTGCATGTAGAGCCGCCATCGGGCGGTGAGGAAATGGTCGAACCCGGTGAGCTCACTGTCGGCCAGGGGACGGCCCACCCGTACCCGCACCCGGGAGGTGGCGTGGCGGGGCCCAGGCCAGCGGCGGATACAGGTGTAGCTCACGGTGTCGCCGATCTCCTGGTGGCGCATGGCCGACCAGAAGTAGGGCAGACCGTAGGCCCCCCGGGCCGTGGCCACGGCGGGGAGGCGGGCGGCGTCGAGCGACAGGAACCAGACACCCCGGCTGCCGTCGGCCGCCGTGGCGTAGGTGCGCACGTTGGTCTCGCAGAAGCGGGAGAGCCAGGGCACGGCGGCCCGACCCTGGGGCGGGCGGACCACCATCAGGAACGGCACGAGGCCCACCCAGGCCTGGCCGTCCCAGGTGTCGACAGTGAGGCCGGGCGGGAGCATGGCCTGCATCTGGTCGGGGTCGACCGGCCAGTGGAGGAAGGTCAGCCGGTTCCATTCGTGCACCATCGTGGGATGCGGTACGTCGAAGGGGCAGGTGGGCGACACGATGGGGTTGTCCCGGTGCGGGGCGGCAGTGGGAGACGCGGTGGCCATGATCGCCAGGGTAGCATGGGTTTCATACGAATGTATGACGGACAGTGGAAGGCCGGAGTGAGATGACCGACGGCGACCAACAGCAGCCGACCGGCCAGCGACGGGCCCGCTCGGCGGGGCAAGGCAACGAGGCCGACGCCGCCACCCGGGCCGCCCTCGTGCAGGGAGCGCTCGACACGGCACGGGCCCACGGTGTGGCCGGTGCGACGTCGCGCCGGATCGCCGCCGCCGCCGGAGCCAACCTGGCCGCCATCACCTACTGGTTCGGCTCCAAGGATGCGTTGGTGGCCGAGGCCGTCTTCGGCGATCTGGAGCGGCGGCTGGCCCCGGTGTTGGACGGTCTGGAAGCCGACGGGCCGCCCGTCATCCGCCTCATGGGGGCGCTGCGCGACCTCACGGCCGAGCTGGAGCGGTCGGCCGACGACGTGCCGCTCTATCTCGACGCACTGGTGCTGGGAAGCGGACCCAGCCCGCTGGCCGAGCGCGGCCGGCAGCTCATGATCCATCTGCGGCAGCGACTGGCCGCCGTGATCCGGGTCCTGGTGAGCGACGGGGCGGTGGCGGCCTGGATCGAGCCCGAGGCCATGGCCTCGCTGCTGATCGCGGCGGCCAATGGCACCGCCCTTCAGACGCGACTCGACCCCGAGGGCCCGGCGGTGAGCGCGGTCGCCGCCCAGCTGGCCAACCTGCTGCTGGCTGCTGGCTCTGCGTCGGGCTGAGCGATACCGACCCGAGCTGTGCCGCCGACCCACAGCGCCACCGGGACGAGCGCTGGGGGTCGACGACAGTTCGTGGCCGTGTGCGGGCGGCAGATGATGGTGGTACCGACACGCATGGATTCAGCAGACCCCCGACCACCCCGGGTCCGACAGGGTCTTAGGTCCCACCACGAGAGCGGGAGCAGGGACGCTAGGGGACGCCGAGGATGTCGGCGGCCTGGGCGCAGGTGGCGACGGGCCGGCCCACCTCGCGGCACAGGGCCACCGCTTCCTCCACCAGCTCCCCGTTGGTGGGCTGGCGGCCGGGATCGAAGTGCTCCTCCAAGCCCACGTGGAGATGCCCGCCCAACTCCACAGCCATGCGGGCCACCGGCGAGTGCATGAGATCGCCGCCCCAGGCCGACACCGACCACGCCAGGCCCGACCCCTCCAGCATGTCGAGGTAGGCCAGCAGGGCGTTGGCCGTGGGGGGCAGGCCGAAGCTCACCCCCCGGCTCCGGCCCAGCAGGCCCCACTCGTCGCCGAAGTACAGCTTCACCATCGCCCCCGCCGGGAGCCGCCCGGCCCGGTGGTAGGCCAGCGTGGTGTTGAGCCAGCCCGGCTCGTAGATGGCGATGGCGGGGGCCAGCCGCCGCCGCTCGCACTGCTCGAAGGCGGCCCGGATGTGGTCGTAGGTGTTGATGTAGGGCGAGCCCACCGGTAGGCCGTCCTCGTCGGCCCAGCCCGTGTTGGTCGATCCCGGGTCGACATACGCCATGCGGATGAGCCCCAGATCGGCCAGCAGCTCGTGGTGCGCTATGCGATCCTCGGTGGAGCTGGCCACCACGCCGGTGGGATACCACAGGGTGTCGGGCCGCTCCTCCAGGATGTCGCGCCAGGCGGCCACGTAGTCGTCGACCGCGTCCTGGCCCACGAGGCGGATGCTCGAGTTGTGGGCGTGGATGATGGCCGCCCCGGAGTCGAGACAGGCCAGGCTGTCGCTCTTCACCTCTCCCGGCGAGCGGGGGATGTGCGGATTGCGCTCCTTGCGGCCCACCCCGTTGATGGCGCACTCGATGATTACCGGCTGCTCGTTCATGCTGTTCCCCCTGGTCGCGGCTACTGCGTCACCCAAATGACACTAGCGACCCAGGGCCGGCGAGCAGAACTGCCCAAACCCGGCGTCAAACAGCTTTGAGGTTTGAACTTTCCGAGACGCGCCAGTATAACGGCGTGTGGCCAAGGGTGGTGGACCCTGGTCATCAAGGTGGATTGGGCGCTAAGACGACGCCCAGGAGGGAAAAGAATCCAATGACAACCGGGTGCGGGCTTGCGCGTCGCAGGGCGCAAGTTTCTCGCGGGCGGGGAGCCAGAAGGCTCCATCGCTCGCTTCTCAATCGACCGATCGCGACGGTCGTAGGCCTCCTCAGCGTGCTCACGGCACTGGTGGCGGTTCCTTTCCCGATCACGCCGGCTGAGGCCGCCGGGCCCGCCGCCAGCGCCAGCCGCGACGAGTACGGGTTCCCCACCTGGTACGAGGATTCGAGCGGCGTGCGGGTCGACACCTGTCTCGATCCGGCCGACACCGCCCACTGCACGCTGCTCCCGACCCCCGGGGTGTACGACCCGCTCCAGCCGCTGTCGTTCCCGAGCAACTTCCCCGACGAGTTCTTCTATCACGTGGCCGAGTCGGACCGGATCGCCACCCCGGGGTGCGTGGGTGCGACCAACCCACTGGCGGCCAACCCGGGCCAGGCCTCGGTGCGCACCGCGGTGGAAGGCGCCTTCGCCAATGACCTTCCGGTACCGGGCGAGCAGATGGTGTTCGCCCGGGTGCGGGTGACCGTGCGGGGCGGCCTCTGCCCCAACCAGGCCTACATCTTCATCCACCCTTACGGGCAGACCACGCTGACCACCACCGAGGACGGCAGCATCCCGTCGACGGTGGGCACGGTCGACATCGGCTGTGTGCCCACCCCCACGTCGCCCTGCAACTTCGGCCAGGCCACGGGCAGCCCGATCTTCACCCAGGGCTTCCTGCGGTGGGACCCGGCGGTGAACCCACTGGCCGACCCCGGGTACCTGGGCGGCGACAACACGGTGCTGCACCCGATCGTGGGCGGCATCAACAACGTGTTCACCATCCTCGACAACACCAGCACCCAGGTGGCGTCGACCAACCTGTTCACCGTCCAGGGTCGCCTCGCCGGCCCGCTCGTGTCGTCCACCCCGAAGCTCGACTTCGGTGGGCAGGAGATGGCAACCACCTCCAACGAGCGAACCATCACGATCACCAACGTCGACGCCGACCCGACCACGATCGCCAGCGTCGCCAGCTCCAACCCGGAGTTCACGGTGACCCCCGCGTCATCGTGCGCGGCCGGCCTGGTGCGGGCGCTCGACGAGACCTGCGACATCCGGGTGACGTTCTCGCCCAGCACCACCGGTCTGCGCACAGGCACCATCTCCATCGCCTTCACCGACGGCACCAACCCCCGGCCCCACTCCCCGCTCACCGTGGCGGTGCAGGGCACCGGCAGCAACGTCGGCGAGGAGCCGGCGCTCGTCGTCAACCCGACCGCCCTGAGCTTCGGTGCGGTGCGGGTGGGGCTGCTCAGCCAATCGCAGACGGTCACGATCACCAACGCCGGCGACGCTCCGCTGCAGGTGACGAACCTCGAGTTCATCAACGTCACCGGCTCGTTCGACAGCCAGGACCGCCAGGCCTTCCGGGTGGTGAACAACACCTGTGAGGGCGTGTTCGTGCCCGCAACCGGCACCGACACCTGCACCTTCAGCGTCGGCTTCCAGCCGCTGCACAGCCACGCCTACGCCGCCGCCCTCAAGGTGTCGGCCAACACCTCGGGCGGTCCGGTCGAGGTGACCCTCGATGCCACCGGCACCGGCGGCGTGGCCGCCGTGTCCACCGGCCCCGACGGCCTGGGGCCTGACGGGATCAACCCCGAGACCGGCTTCCCCCTGTGGTACCAGGACGAGAACGGTGTCCGCCTGGGTGAGTGCCTCGACCCCAACGATCCCTTCTGCATCGTCCTGCCCGATGACTTCTACACCGGGGGCGCCATCTCGGCTCTGCCCGACTACCAGAACTTCCCCGAGGAGTACTTCTACTACATGGCGGAGTCGGACATCATCGACACGCCGGGCTGTGGTGCTTCGGAGCCAGGTCGAGCCTTCATCCGCTTCGCTGACGAGGCCGCCTTCGGTAGCGGCGCCCCGGCGGACGGCGATCAGATGGTGTTCGGCCGGATCCGCCTGGTGGTGACGAGCGGTCTGTGCGCCAACACCACGTACCACATCACCCACCCCTACGGTGAGTTCGACGTGACGACCGACGCCGCCGGCGGGGTGCGCCGCAACGCCGCCACCAGCGACGTGGGTTGCGCTCCCCTCGGCACGTTCGACTGCAACTTCGCCGAGGCCCTGGCCAGCCCGGTACTCGGCGCCTTCCTCCGCCAGGTCAACGCCCCTCCGGGGTACCTGGGCGATCCCAACCTCCCGGCCCCGGTCACCGGCGCCCCCTACATCGCTGTGGGCGAGACCGATCCGGCCAACTACTTCCGGATCGAGCAGGGCACCGACGTCATCGGTGAGACCACCCAGTTCACCGTGATGGGCAGGCTGGTCGGCCCGGTGATGGCCACGCCGCCGTCGCTGAGCTTCGGCGTGGTGGAACTGCTCACCACGAGCCCCGAGCAGACCGTCACCTTCACGAACGACGGCCTCGCCCCGGTCACGGTCGCCAACGCCACGCTGGCCGGCCCCACCGGCCTGCCGACGAGCGACTACGCCATCACCAACGACGGCTGCGCCGGGCAGACGCTCGACCCGCTGTCGATCAACCCGAGCGACAGCTGCGAGGTGAGGGTCACCTTCACCCCGCAGGCCAACGGCACCCGCGTCGCCAACTTGCTCCTCAACCACGGCGGGCTCAACAACCCGCTGCGGGTGCCGCTCAGCGGCATCGGCGGCGCCGCCGTGGGCGAACCGGCCATCTCGGTGGACCCCCCGGCCGCCTCCTTTGCCGACCTCCACGTGGGTGAGGTGAGTGCCTCGGAGTCGATCCGGGTGTCGAACGAGGGCGGCTCCGCCCTGCTGATCGTGGGCGAGCCCTCGATCTCCGGGCCCGGTGCTGCCAACTTCACCCTGGTGAACGGCTGCCTCGACCCGGTGCCGGTGGACGCCGACTGCGTGATCGACGTGGCCTTCGCCCCCGGCGCCGCCGGTAAGCACACCGCCAGCCTCGACATCCCGAGCAACGTCGCCGCCATCCCCGTGGTGTCGGTGCCGCTCGACGGTCGGGGTTCGACGGCCACGCCGCTGGCGGCCGCCACCAACAACGCCGCTGGCTTCCCCGACTACTTCGGCGACAACAACGGCGTTCGGCTGGAGCCGTGCTACGACCCCGGCAACCCCCAGGACCCCAACTGTGTGGTGCTGGGCGACGGGGGCTACAACCCGGCCAACCCGCTGTCGTTCCCCGGCAACTTCCCCAGCGAGTTCTTCTACTCGCTGGTGGACTCCGAGCCCCTGATCGTCCCCGCTGACGGCGCCTGCGCCGGCGGCGGCGGCGACGGAGGCACGGCGTTCCTGCGGGTGGCCCTCGAGGGCACCTTCGGCACCGGCACCCCGCTGGCCGGCCAGCAGATCATGTTCGCCCGGGTTCGGATCAACGCCGACGGGTTGTGCGCCAACACGACCTACGAGTTCGTCCACCCCTACGGCACCTCGACGCTCACCAGCGACGGTGAGGGCGTAATCCGCTCCACCACCGACGTCCCCAACGTGGTGGGCAGCACCCTCCTCGCCAACGGCTTCCTCCGCTGGGATCCGAACGAGGGCCCCCAGGCCCCGGCCGGCTACCTCGGTGACGCCCGGACCTTCCACAGCGTGGTGGGCTCGATCTACCGACCCGAGGGGCCGGGCACCGAGCCGGTGAACTACTTCGAGGTCGTCGGCGGCAGCCTGGCCGACGTGAGCACCGACCAGTTCCTCGTCTCGGGTCGCATGGCCGGGCCGGTGGTGGCCAACAAGACCGCCATCGACTTCGGTCCCCAGGGCCAGGGCACGACCGGCGCCAACCAGACGGTGACGCTGACCAACCTGTCGCCCGACGCCGTCGACTCGCTGGCGGTCATCCTCTCCGGGGCCGACGCCAGTGACTTCTCGCTCAGCGTCCCCCCGGCCGGCACCTGTGGCTCGGCCACCTCGCTGGAGCAGGATCAGACCTGCACGGTGAACGTGGCGTTCGCTCCGGCTGCCACTTCTGTGGGGGCCAAGGCAGCCACGCTGTCCATCGCCCACAGCGGCCTGGGGTCACCCATCGTCGTCTCGCTGGCCGGCACCGCAACCGAGGTCGGAACTCCGGAGATCAACCTGTCGAGGACGAGCATCGCCTTCGGGAACCAGAACGTGACCACCACGAGCGGGCCCCAGACAGTGATCGTCACCAACACCGGCAATGCTGATCTGGCGGTCAACTCCGCCCTCCTGAGCGGTGCCGGAGCCTCGAGCTTCACCGTCGTCAACGGCTGCGCCGCTCCGGTCCCGGGGGCTCCCGGGCCAGGCAACACCTGCACGATCACCGTTCGGTTCGCCCCGGTGTCCAACGGAGCCAAGTCGGCCACGCTGACCATCAACTCCGATGACCCCCTCCGGGGCAACGTGACGGTGGCGCTCACCGGCACCGGCGTCTCGCCGGTGATCTCGATGACACCCACCGGCACGGCGACGGCGCCGATCACGATGAGCACCGGGGCCGGTGGAAGCAAGTCGACCACGATCAACGTGACCAACACCGGCACCGCTCCGCTCAGCCTGATCGGGGCTCCGGCCCTCCAGTTCGTGAACCAGACGGTGACGAACCCGGTGCTGGCGCCCAACGCTCCGAACCCGTTGAAGTTCACGGCCACCCACAACTGCAACAACATCGCAGCCGGTGGGAAGTGCAAGATCACCGTGACCTTCACCCCCGGTGCTGGCACACGGAACCAGCGCTACGCGGTCCAGTTGAACGTGCTGAGCAACGCCTCGAACGGCACCCAGAGCGCATTTCTCCGGGGCACGCGGACCTGATCCGCTGACTTCTGGGTCGACGACCCCCGTTCCGGCGCTGCCCCGCCGGAACGGGGTCTCGTCGTCCCTTTCTGGCCCCGGGGCAGGGGGCCGTGGGGCGGTGGCGGAAGCCATCGCCTGATTCGGAACAACGCTGGGCGATACGCAACTGCCAGTGCGTGCAGCGAGCCGACAGACCGGCCCCTCGGGTCCGGACATTCACCACCAAGGAGAAAAAACAGTACTAGGGAGCAGTACTCATCATGACCCCCATCGTCAGCGAGGCCTCGCCGTCCGAGGTCTCCCCCGAGGCAACGGTCCCTGCGGCCAGCACACTCGGCAACTTCGCCCGGCTGAACCGGCGGACCCTGCTGAAGCTGAGCGCCGCCGGTAGCGCCCTCTACGCCTTCGACACCGCCCGGAGCGTCATCGTTCCCAGCCTGCAGAACCGGGGGCTCCTGAGCCCCGACGGGGTGGTCGACGCCGCCTCGATCGCCTGGGCCGGCACGATCTACACCGAAAACTTCCCCACCAGCCCGCTCATCCTGTCGCCGTTCAGCGACGAGCTGCCGATCCCGCGGGCGCTGCGGCCCACTCCCTTGTCGGAGTTCGGATCGAACCCTCCGGGCCCCGGCGTCGGCCAGCAGAACTCGATCGGCAACGAGCGGCACCAGCTGTGGCCCTCGAACCCGAAGGTCGGCTACCCCGACCCGATCTTGTACAAGATCGAGGTGAAGATGGGGACCCATTCCTTCACGAGCTCGAAGGTCCTGCCCATCAACGCTCTCGGCCAGCCGGCGGAGTCGTTCGACGGCGAGGGCAACACCTACCCCGCCGGTACCCAACGGGCGTTGCCGCTGAGCACGGTGTGGGCGTTCAACGGCCAGTTCCCCGGCCCGATGATCAATGCCGAGTACGGCCGCCCGGTGCTCGTGCGGTTCGTGAACAAGCTCGATCAGAACCCCGACAACCTCGATTTCCAGGACTTCGGGGCGCCCGACCGGTCCTTCTTGACCCATCTCCACAACGCCCACACGGCGCCGGAGAGCGACGGGAACCCCCACTACACGATGAAGTACGGGCCCCGCTGGCATGGCTACCGGCCGGGCGAGTGGTGCGACAACTTGTACCTCAACTGGCCGGCCGGTGGCCGCGACGACGAGAAGCAGAGCTTCTTCTGGTTCCACGACCATCGCATGGACCACACCGGCTCCAACGTCTACAAGGGCATGGTCGGCCTGTACCCCATCTACGACCCCAAGGGGAAGATGGACATGGGCGACGAGACCAAGGGCCTGCGCCTCCCCGGCGTGCGCACTCCGCCCCGGGCCGACGGCACCTTCGACGTCGACTACGACATCCCGCTGGCGTTCTACGACTGCCGCCTCGACGACGGTGTGACCGTCCACCACGACATGCACGACAACGAGAACGCCTTCCCCGGGGCCGACAACCCGAAGGCCCATCCGGAATGGTGGGGCAAGACGTTCTTCAAGCACTTCCCCAACCACGGGTTCGTGGGGGACGTCTTCACCGTCAACGGCACCGCTTACCCCGTGCTGCACGTGAAGCGGCGCAAGTACCGGTTCCGGTTCCTCGACGCCTCGATCGCCCGCATCTACGAGTTCAAACTCATGGCCTCGACCGAGGGCCCGAAAAGCGCAGCATCGCTGGGCTACATCGAGGACGAGCTCCAGGGCCAGTGGCGGATCCCGGACGGCGAGCAGTGCATGAAGTTCGTGCAGATCGCCGGTGACGGTGGCCTGCTGCCGGCCCCCGTCACGCGCAACTCGTTCGAGCTGTGGCCGGGCAAGCGACGCGAGGTGATCATCGACTTCACCAAGTACCAGGACGGCACACCGACCTCGAACGGCGACGAGATCTACGTCACCAACGTCATGAAGATGCGCGACGGGCGGATGTGGGACTCCTCGACCCGGGACGGGATCGACCCCGACTACAAGGTGCCGATGCTGAAGTTCGTCATCGACGGGAACGACACCCCGGTCGACAACTCCCGCATCCCCGCCGCCATGCGCCCAACCCCGCCGCTGCCCTCGAACTGGACGACTCTGCTCGACAACCGGCTGATCTTCGAGGTCGAACGGGGCGGAGCCGGGGGCGAGATCGAGTGGCTGGTCAACGGCCAGCCGTTCGACCCGACGACGCCAGTTACCAGCCTCAGGAACAAGGCGGGCAAGACTCCGCTGGCCCAGCAGAAGGTGGGCAGCTTCAACCTGTGGGAGGTCCGCAACGGCGGCGGTGGGTGGGTGCACCCCATGCACATCCATCAGGAGGAGCACCGCACGGTCATGCGCAACGGCAAGTCGGTGGTCAAGCCCGACAAGTGGCATCCGGAGGACGGCACCCGGGAGGACATCATCGCCCTCGATCCGGGGGAGTCGGTGATCATCTACCGCGGCTTCCGTGACTTCGTCGGCCCCTACGTGGCCCACTGCCACAACCTGGCCCACGAAGACCACGCCATGATGTTCGGCTGGGAGATCACGCCCTGATGCGCCCGTCATCGGTCTTCTTTCAGGCGCCCGCCGCCGTGCGGCGCCGCCTCCAGGTCTCGTTGCTGACCGTCATTCCCATAGCCGTGCTGTCGGCGTTGGCCAGCGGCTTCATCGTCATCTCCCTCCAGGGCGCAGTCGGCGCGGCCGAGCGGGTGGGTGACCCGTTCCGGCGGTGGCTCACGATCTCGGCCGCCGTCGTGCCGGTTCACGTGTTGGCCGTATTGGCGGCGGTGGCGCTGGCCCGCTGGTGGTTCGCCGACTCGAGGTTCCGCCGGCTGCTCTATGCCAGCACCCTGGTGACGATGATCGCCGCCACCTCCATCGTCGGTGTGGCCGAGGTGGCGGGCAGCGCCGCCTACGACTATCGCTTCCAGTCGGCCCGCATCGAACGCACGGCAGCCCAGACCGCCGGGCTCGTTGGCGAGTCGGCGGCCGAAGCCTCCTCGCCCGGCACCTACACCATCTCGGTGTGCACCACCTGCGAGAGCCGGCGGCGCACCCTCGCCACCCATGTGCGGGGCGGCACCGTGGCTTCGATCGTCACCCTCATCGCCAACGCAGTGATCGTGCTGTGGGTGGTGGCGTTCCGGGGTGGCCAGCTCTGGATCGGCGGTTCCCGACGGACGGCTCCCTCGTCCTCGGGCACCTCCGACCGGCAGCTCGCCGTCACCTGACCCGGCTGCTGCGGCCGGCACCCGTCCTGACGGCGGGACGGGTGTCGGTCGCAGCGGTCAAGTTCGTGTGCCAACCTTCCCCGATGCCAGCCCTCACCCCACCCGACTCCCGGGCCGCCGTGGAGCGGTTCCTCAACGTCCGCTGGAGCACCGACGATCCTCGCCGCTGGTCCCAGCCCCTCGTGCCGGAGCTCACCGGTGGCCGGGGCGGCCTGTTCGGCGGCTGTGCCCTGGGGGCGGTGATCGCCGGGCTGGAGCGGGCCACCGGTCGACCTCTGGCCTGGATCACCGGGCAGTTCCTGGCCGCCTGCCGGCCGCCCGACGAACTCCGCTTCGAGATCGACCGGCTGATCGAGGGACGCAACATCGCCCAAGCCACGGTGGTGGCCCGGGTGGGCGACGCCGACGTGCTCACCTTCCAGGCCGCTCTCGGGGCCCGGCCCGCCACCGACGGGCGTCTCCGCACTGGCACCATGCCGCTCGCTCCGTCACCCGACCGCTGCCCACCGGTCGAGCCGCCCTCGGGTACGGGCGGCCTGCGGCCCCGCTTCGACGGGCGCTCGGTCCCGACTGGGCCCGGCGACGATCCCGCTACCAGCCGGTGGTGGTTCCGCACCGACGAGCTGGCCGACCAGGGCGACCCGGCCCTGGTGGCCGTGGTGCTCGACTTCGTGCCCATGGCCCTCAGCGCTGCCCTCGGCCGCCCGGTGTTCGGGTCCAGCCTCGACAACACCGTCCGGGTGGTCGACCGGGCGGCCACCCCCTGGGTGCTGGCCGAGCTGACCCTCGACTCGCTTACTGATGGCATCGCCCACGTTACCGGCCGGGCCTGGACCGACGCCGGCGTGCTGCTGGCCGTCGGCAGCCAGACCTGTGTGGTGGCCGACCGGCCCGGGTGACTGCCGCTCGGCCCGGGTGACAGCCGACCGGCCTGGGTGATCAGTAGCTGGGCTTGGTGGGATACGGGGTGAGCTGCAGCTCGTGGGTCCAGGCCGAGCGGTCCTGGGAGTGCAGGTACCAGAAGGCCTCGGCCAGCTTCTCCGGGTTCATCACCAGCTCCGGGTGTTTCTGGGCCAGGGGCAGGGCCCGGGTGCCGGGGGAGTCGATCAGGCCGTCGATCACGACGTTGGCCACGTGGACGCCGTGCTCGGAGTACTCCTCGGTGAGCACCTGGGCCAGGGTCCGCATCAGCACCCGGGGGTAGTAGAGCGACTGGCCGGTGTAGCGCTTGCGGCCCCGCAGCGACGCCGCGTTGTTGGAGAACAGCACCGTGCCCCGCCTTGCCTCCCGCATCGCCGGCAGCACCTCCTTGGCCACCAGGAACGGGCCCCGGCTGGCGATGTGCTGGGCCGTGTCGAACAGCTCGGTGGGAATGTGCTCCAGCAACTCCATCTCGGGGGGCAGGTCGCGCCCTTCGAGGTACCCGGCGTTGTAGACGACGATCGACGGGTCACCCACCGCGGCCCGGATGCTGGCGAACGCCGCCTTGACCGAATCCTCCGACACGAGGTCGAGCTCGACGGTGATGCACTCACCCCCGTCGGCCCGGATCTGGGCCTCCAGCCCGGCGGCGTTGGCCGCGGTGCGGGTGGTGAGCACCACCCGGCAGCCCTCGGCCGCCAGCTTCTGGGCCACCGCCCCGCCGATGCCCCAACGGGCGCCGGGCGGCAGATCGCTGTCGTCGATCGCATGGCCGTGGGCCAGCAGGGTGTTGCGGCCATCGGCCTGCCACTTCGACGTGGCCCCCACCACCACGGCGACATCCCTGGTCGTCGTGTCCATGGACCGACCCTACTCCGGGTGCGATGATCGTGTGATGCTCGTGGATTCTCTCGACGTCAGCCCGGCCCGCTTCCACGCCGACACCGGCTGGGAGATCAAGCCCGAGGGGGCGTGCAAGGGCGACCTGTGCCTGCCCCTGCCCGGCGGCTTCAGCCTCACCGACGCCGCCGCTCGGCTGGGCATGGCCGTGGTGGAGGAGCCGGCGCACGGTCTGTGGGCCGTCGGCCCGGAGTCGGTCACCGGCCGGGCCCTGGTGAGCGCCGAGGCGCCCGAGCTGGAGCTGGCCGACCTCGACGGACGCCCATGGCGGCTGTCGTCGTTGCGGGGCCAGAAGGTGGTGCTCGTCGCCTGGGCCCCGTATTGAGGCTGCCGCTTCGACCTGCCAGGTTGGCAGGCGCTGCGCGTCGAACTCCACCCGCTGGGTGTCGAGATCGTCACCGTCTCCCTGGAGCTGAGCGGTCCCGAGGCGTCACGGGAGTTCATCGAGGCGGCTCGGCCCGAGCACCCGTCGCTGGTCGATCCCACCCACCAGCTCGACGCGCTGTTCGGTGTGGTCAACATCCCCAACGTCATCTGGATCGACGAGCAGGGGATGATCGTGCGTCCGCCCGAGCCGGGGTGGCCGGGGCCCGCCGCCTACCCCGAGGCGCTGGCTGAGCGGTTGGCCGAGCGGGCCCGCCTGGCGGCCGAGGCCCGGGAGGCGGCGATCGCCGCCGGCGAGACGCCGCCCATGGACCTCATGACGCAGCTCGGCTCGGGTCAGACCCGCGACGGCTACGCCGAGGCCCTGAGGGACTGGGCCCGGCGGGGGGACGACAGCCCCCACGTCCTCAGCCCCGACGAGGTGGTGGCTGCCAGCCAACCCCGCCTGCCCCGGGTGTCGGCCGCCGCCGCCCACTTCGAGCTGGCCAACCACCTGTGGCGGGCCGGGCACCGGGAAGCGGCGATCCGCCACTTCAACGCCTGTCACCGCCTCCAGCCCGACAACTGGACCTACAAGCGCCAGGCCTGGTCGCTGGTGGGCAACGAGCGGGTGGGCGGTGAGATGGGCCGGCTGTCCCAGGTGCCGCTGCCCGGGGAGGAGGCCGACTGGCCGTTCGAGTCGAACTTCGACGCCGACGTGGCCCGCCTCGCCCCCGGACAGTACTACCCCAAGACGCTGTGACGGCGGGAGGCCGTCACGAGCCGACGAGGCACTTGAGCGTGGCGTCGGTGACCGCTGCCTCCTCTTCGGCCGTCAGCTCCTCCGAGCCGAGGAAGCTGCGGTCGCCCAGGCGGTCGGTGCCGATCGACGTCTCGAGCTCGGTCATCATGCAGGTGGCCTGCTCGGTTGTGAAGCCGCCCTCGACGAGTTCGTCGACTGCGTCCTGGCGTTCATAGCCGCCGCCGCAGGCGGCCAGGCCCACCAGGCTCAGGCCGGCCAGCACCGGACCCAGGGCGCGGGTCATCGTCGTGTTCATGGTCTCATCCCTCCTGTGACGCCGTCTCACGTCACTTGCTCGGCGCCGGAGACTAGACACTGGGCTGCTCGCCGTCGTACATCTTTCGGGCTTCTGGGTGGTCCTGCTCATCCCCCCCTACGGGGCGGGCGGGGCGGCCTCGGCGGGTCGGAGCATGGCCGGATGGAGCACGGTGGCCGATCCCCGCCGGTAGAGCTGGGCCGGCCGGCCCCCTTGGCGGTTGGTGGTGGCCCCGGTGGGCTCGACGAAACCTGGAGTGCCGGTGACCTTGCGGTGGAAGTTCCGGGGATCGAGCGTGGTGCCCCACACCGCCTCGTAGACCCGGCGTAGCTCGGCGATCGTGAACGGGGGCGGGCAGAAGGCGGCGGCCAGGGGCGAGTACTCCAGCTTGGCCCGGGCCCGGTCCACCCCGTCGGCCAGGATGCGGCGATGATCGAAGGCCAGGCGGTTGCGGCCCTGGAGCAAGGGTTCGGCCCGGTACCACCGGGCGTCGGCGGCGTCGGAACCGGCCACCGGGGTGCCGGCGTTCGGCACCAGAGCCAGATGGGCCACCGCCACCACCCGGCCCCGGGGGTCCCGTCCGGGGTGGCCGTAGGTGGCGAGCTGCTCCAGGTGGACGGTGAGGCCGGTGAGCCCTGTCTCCTCAGCCAGCTCCCGGCTGGCGGCGCCGGCCAGGTCCTCGTCGGGCAGCACGAACCCGCCGGGGAGGGCCAGTCGGCCCCGATGGGGCTCGATCCCCCGGGTGACGAGCAGCACCTCCAGGGCCCCGTCGTGCACCGTGAGGATCACCAGGTCCACGGCGACGGCGATGATGAACGGCGACTCCATCGCCGGCATGGTAGCCGGGCCATGGCCTTATTCGTCAACTTGACGATAAGGGTCAGCTCCGTTATCGTCAGATCGACGATAAAGATCTGGAGGAGGCCATCGTGGCCCACATAACGAAGTACCCCTTTCTGAGCCACCTGCGTTCCGATGCCACCGTGCACGTCCAGCACTGGCGTAACGGGCACCCCCGCCACGCCGGTCGGGGCCTTGCCTTCTGGTTCCGGCCCCGGGCGGCCGCCCTGGCCGAGGTTCCCCTCGACGACCGGGAGCAGACGGTGCTGGTCCACGCCCGCACCGTCGACTTCCAGGACGTCACCGTGCAGGCCACGGTCACCTACCGGGTGACCGATCCGGTGCTGGCCGCCACCCGCATCGACTTCGACATCGCCCCCGAGACCGGCCAGTGGCGCTCCGAGCCCCTGGAGGTGCTGGGTGGTCTGCTGGTCGAGCTGGTTCAGCAGCCGGTGCTGGAGCACCTGGCCGCCCGGGCCATGGCCGACGCCCTGGCCCAGGGGGTGGGGCCGCTCCGGGACCGGGTGGCCGCGGTGCTGGCCGACGATCCCCGGCTCACCGAACGGGGTCTGGCCATGACGGACGTGCGGGTGGTGGCGGTGCGGGCCGACCCGGAGATGGAGCGAGCTCTGCAGACCGGCACCCGGGAACAGGTGCAGCAGGAGGCCGACCGGGCCACCTACGAGCGCCGGGCCCTGGCTGTCGAGCGGGAGAGAGCCATCGGCGAGAACGAGCTCCAGAGCCAGATCGAGCTGGCTCGGCGGGAGGAGGAGCTGGTGGCCCAGCGGGGGGCCAACGCCCGCCGTCAGGCCACCGAGAAGGCGGCGGCCGACCGGATCGCCACCGAGTCCGCCGCCGAGCAGCGCCGGGTCAGCGCCGCCGCCTCGGCCGACGCCACCCGGCTGACCGGCCGGGCTGAGGGTGAGGCCGAAGCGGCCCGGCTGGCCGCCTACGCCGACCTCGACCACACCACCCTGCTCGGTCTGTCCCTTCGGGAGCTGGCCGCCAACCTGCCCGAGATCAGCCACCTTACGGTCACGCCCGACCTCCTGACCCCACTGCTGGCACGCCTTGCCGAGCCAGCGCCGACGCCGGCCCCGGTCCCAACCCCGACCCCGGCCGTCGGGCCGGCGGGAGGTGATCGCTGATGCTGGCGCCCCGGGCCGTGATCGTCTACCGCCGCTCGGAGCTCGACCTCCTCCTCGACCGGTTCGGCACTCGCCAGCAGGCCAGCTTCGTGCTCGAGGCCCGGGGCCGCTCCCTGGCCGAGGTGGCGGCCGGGCACCAGGCCCAGGCCGAGGCGGTGGCCGTGGTGGGCGAGGCCGTCCCGCCCGACTGGCGCCGGGCCACGGTGGAGCGGGAAGACCTGGCCCGCTTCCTGTTCGGCCCGGAGGACGTGCTGGTGGTGGTGGGCCAGGACGGCCTGGTGGCCAACGCCGCCAAGTACCTGGCCGGCCAGCCCGTGGTCGGCGTCAATCCCCGTCCCGGCCTGTACCCCGGGGTGCTGGTGCCCCACGGCCCGGGCGCCGTCGCCGCCCTGCTCCCGGCGTTGGCCCAAGGGGCCGCGGTGGTGGAGGAGCGCACGATGGTCCAGGCCACCACCGACGACGGCCAGGTGCTGCGGGCCCTCAACGAGGTCTATGTCGGCCAGCCCACCCACCAGTCGGCCCGCTACGTGTTGACCGCCGGTGAGGCCCGGGAGCGGCAGTCGTCGTCCGGGGTATTGGCCGGCACCGGTACCGGGGCCACCGGCTGGCTGCGGTCGGCCTGGCAGGAGCGGCGTAGCGCGCTCCCCCTGCCCGGCCCGACCGCCCCCTCCCTGTGCTGGTGCGTCCGGGAGGCGTGGCCGTCGCCCGCCACCGGCTGCGATCTCACCGAGGGTCTGCTGGCCCCGGGCCAGGAGTTGACGCTGACGGCCGAGTCGGACCAGCTGGTGTGCTTCGGCGACGGGATCGAGGCCGATGCGCTCGCCCTCACCTGGGGCCAGCGCCTGACGGTGGGCGTCGCCCCCGTCCGCCTCCGCCTGGTGGTGGCGACGTGAGGGCCGGGGCCGACAGCCGCCGCCCCGCCGGGCCGTGTCATCATCGTCGTTCCATCACCGCCGCCCGAATCAGGAGGTCGTCGCCATGACCACCCGACCGCCCGTCGCTGCCGTCCCGTACCGGCAGATCCGGGCCACCTTCGACGCCGACACGATCCGGGTCTACCAGGCCTACAGCGATGAGATCGCCGACGCCGCCCTGGCCCGCGGCACGTTCGTGTCGCCGCCGTTCAAACGCAGCCGGATGACGTGGATCAAGCCCTCGTTCCGGTGGATGCTCTACCGGTGCGGCTGGGCGGCCAAGGACGCCGGCCAGACCCGTGTGCTGGCCCTCGACCTGACCCGCTCCGGCTTCGAGTGGGCCCTCGGCCACGCCAGCCTCAGCACCCACACCGCCAGCGGCGCCGATCGGGAGCAGTGGCGAGCCCAGTTGCGGTCGCTTCCCGTCCGGATCCAGTGGGACCCCGAGCGCGATCTCCGGTTCCGTGCCCTCGACCACCGTTCGATCCAGATCGGCCTGTCGGGTGAGGCCGTCCGCCGGTACGTGGACGAGTGGATCGTGGCCGTCCACGACGTCACCCCGCTGGCCCACGCCATCGGCACCGCCGTGGCCGCCGGCGACCTCGACCAGGCCGGTGCCCTGTTGCCGCCCGAGCAGCCGTACCCTCTACCTGCCGACTTGGCCCGCCTCATCGGAGTGGAGGAGACCAGCGATGCCTGATCACGCGATCCGCTCAGTGGCGCAACTGGTGGTGGCGGCCCGGCAGGGACGGCGACTGAAGTACCTCTTCTTTTGGGGGCACACCGCGCCGGCGTCGGGTGCCGTCGGCCCCCATGTGCTCAGCCAGTGGTTCCCGTCGCCGTTCGAGGTCGACGGGGAGCGGTTCGCCACGGCCGAGCACTGGATGATGGTGGGCAAGGCGCGACTGTTCGGCGACCACGAGGCGGCGGGCGAGATCCTGGCCGCGCCGTCGCCGGCCCAGGCCAAGAACCTGGGGCGGACGGTCCGGGGCTACGACGACGCCACGTGGCGGGAGCACCGGTTCGACATCGTGGCTCGGGGCTCGGAAGCCAAGTTCGGTTCCTCACCCGACCTGCGGGGCTATCTCGTCGGCACCGGCAGCCGGGTCCTGGTGGAAGCCAGCCCCGTCGACCGCATCTGGGGCATCGGCCTCACCGGCGACGACCCCGCCGCCGCCAACCCCGAGACCTGGCGGGGCCTCAACCTGCTGGGCTTCGCCCTCATGGAGGCCCGTTCCCGCCTGGCCTGATGGTCAGCTGTCGCTGGAACCGGTGACGGAGGCGAGCATGCTGGCCACGGCGGCGGCCGCCGCCGGGCGCAACACGAGCGAGTTGTAGAACCACACGGTCTGGCCGCTCGCCCCAGGCCGTGAACCGTCGGTAGAAGCCGTCGAGGTCGGGTGTTGGCTCCGTCATGGCGCCACGCTACCGGCCCACCGTTTGGGCCGCCGGACCCGGGGGTAGCGGCGCGCCCATGCGTGCAGTCACTTGGCAGGGCCACCGCGACGTCCGAGTGGAGGAGGTGCCCGACCCCACGATCGTCGACCCCACCGACGCCGTGATCCGGATCACCTCCACTGCCCTGTGCGGGTCTGACCTTCACCTCTACGAGGTGCTCACGATGTTCCTGGAGCCGGGCGACATCCTGGGCCACGAGCCGATGGGGATCGTGGAGGCGGTGGGGTCGGCCGTCACCCACATCGCCCCCGGCGATCGGGTGGTGGTGCCGTTCAACATCTCGTGCGGTTCGTGCTTCATGTGCAGCCGCTCGTTGCACTCCCAGTGTGAGACCACCCAGGTGACCGCCGAGAACAAGGGCGCCGCCCTGTTCGGCTACACCAAGCTCTACGGCCAGGTGCCGGGCGGGCAGGCCGAGTACCTGCGGGTGCCCCAGGCCCACTTCGGCCCGATCAAGGTGCCCGACGACGGCACGCCCGACGAGCGCTGGCTGTTCCTGTCCGACGTGCTGCCCACCGCCTGGCAGGCCGTGGAGTACGCCAACGTGCCCCCCAACGGCACCGTGGCCGTGTTCGGCCTCGGCCCCATCGGCCAGATGGCGGCCCGCATCGCCCGCCACCGGGGCGCCGGTCAGGTGCTGGGCATCGACCGGGTGCCGGAGCGCCTGTCGATGGCCCACCGCCATGGGATCATCCCCATCGATGCCACCGAGGGCGACGTGGTGAACCAGCTCCGGGAGTACACGGCGGGTCGGGGGCCCGACTCGGTGATCGACGCCGTTGGCATGGAGGCCCACGGGAACCTGGCGGCGGCCACCGCCCAGCGGGCGGCCGGACTGCTGCCGTCGAAGGTGGCGGCCGCCCTGACCGAGCGGGTGGGCGTGGACCGGCTGAGCGTGCTCCACGACGCCATCGACGCCGTCCGCCGGGGCGGCACGGTGTCGATCAGCGGCGTCTACGGCGGCATGGTCGATCCCATGCCGATGATGACCCTGTTCGACAAGCAGATCCAGCTCCGTATGGGTCAGGCCAACGTGCACGCCTGGGTGGACCAGATCCTGCCCCTGCTGAGCGACGGCGCCGACCCGCTGGGGGTCGACGATCTGGCCACCCATCGCCTCCCGCTGGATCAGGCGGCCGACGCCTACCGCATGTTCCAGCGCAAAGACGATGGCGCCATCAAGGTGGTGTTCGACCCCGCCCTCAGGCCGCCACCGGCTCCAGCGGAGCAGGTTTCAGCTCTTTCAGCGCCGGCATGACCTCCCGGGCGAAGAGCTCCATGCTCTTGGCCGCCTTCTCGATCGGCATCGACCCGTACTTGAAGATGAACATGATCTCGTTGGTGCCGAACGCCTCGGCCAGCTCGGTGGCCCGCTTGATCGTCTGATCGGGCGTGCCCCACGGATGGGAGTCGACGAAGCCCCGCAGGAACGGCGAGGCGTCCTTCGAGAGCACCGCCTGGGTGGCGGCGTACATCTCGTAGCCCTTCACGTCCTTCAGGTGGTCGCCCCGCAGCTCGTAGTGGCGCAGAGCCGAGTCCGAGTACTCGACCATGTACTGCTCGGCCCCGGCCCGGGCCTCCTCTTCGGTCTCGGCCACGTAGGTCCAGAGGGCCAGCTTGGTGTTGGCTCCGCCGGCGTGGCCGGCGGCGGCCCGCTGGTCGATGTAGCTGCGGGCGGTCTGGAGCGACAGGTCGAGCGAGGTGGTCGGGATGATCAGCGGGTTCACGTTGTTGCGGGCGATCACCGACACCGAGTCGGGGGTGCCGCCGGCGCACCACAGGTTGGGCGTGAGGTCCCGTTCCAGCTGGGGCCGCAGGCGCAGGTCGTCGATCTGGTAGTGCTCGCCGTGGTAGTCGCACCGCCCGGTGGACAGGAGCTGCTTGAGCACCTGGAGGCTCTCGTCGAAGCGGGAGCGTGACTCGTTCTGGTCGATGTTGAGGCCGCCGAACTCCCGGCGCCCCAAGCCCCGACCCACGCCCAGGATGACCTCGCGGCCGTCGCCCAGGAAGGCGTCGAGCATGTTCACGTCCTCGGCCACCCGCACCGGGTTGTGCCACGGCAACACCACCACCATCGTGCCGAGGTCGACGTTGGAAGTGATCCCGGCCACGTAGGTGAGGTACTGGAGCGGGTTGGTGACCATCGTGTACGGGGTGAAGTGGTGCTCGATGGTCCACAGGGCGTCGAAGCCCGTGCCGTCGGCGATGCGGGCGATCTCCAACTCCTCGGTGAAGATCTGCCGGTCCGACTTCGAGGGCTTGGCCCCCACCGTCTCGCCCCGCTCCTCCGCCTCGTAGCGGTCCCAGTCGGTGTAGTTCTGGTTGAAGATCGTGGCGCCGACGCGCATGGTGCTAACTCCCGTGGTGAGTGCCTGAGATCGAACGTAGGCCGCCGGCTCCGGTCGGGCGAATCGGACGGCGCCCGTTCCCGGCGCCATGATGGAGGCCTCGACCGACAGGGGGATGGTGATGGCCGACGACGGGTTCTCCGACGAGGAACGGATGCTGCTCGACCTGGTGGAGCGGTTCGTCGACGAGCAGCTCATGCCGTTGGAGCGGGTGGTGCTGGCCCGGGAGGCGGCCGGCCAGCCCCTGGAGCTGACCGAGGAGGAGGAACGCCCCCTGCTCGACCTGTGCCGTACGACCGGGCTGTGGGCCCTCGACGCCCCCGAGGAGGTGGGCGGGGCCGCCCTGCCGCCCCGGGTGATGCTGGCCATCCACGAGCGGTTGGCCCGCACGATCACCCCGTTCCAGTTCCCGCCCGATTCGCCCAACCTCCACATGCTGATGGAGGTGGCCACCCCGGAGCAGCGGGAGAAGTACATGGAGCCCTACGCCCAGGGCATAGCCAAATCGGCCATGGCCATCTCCGAGCCCGAGGCGGGCAGCGACCCCGCCGCCATGCGCACCCGGGCCGTGGCCGACGGCGACCACTGGGTGATCAACGGCCGCAAGATCTGGGTTTCCCGGGTGCCGTCGGCCGACTTCTCCATCCTCATGGCCGCCACCGATCCCGCCCTCGGAGCCCGGGGCGGGATCACCGCCTTCATCGTCGACAAGGGCACCCCCGGGTTCGAGGTGGAGCGGGAGATCCCGATGCTGGGCGGCCTGCGCACCTACGAGCTGCGGATCGACAACCTGCGCCTGCACGACCGCCAACGGCTGGGCGAGGTGGGCCAGGGGTTCGCCCCCATGCAGACCCGCCTCACCGTGCGCCGCCTGGAAATCGGGGCCCGCAGCGTGGGCATGGCCAGCCGGGCCCTGTCGATGATGTGCCAGCACGTGCAGCAACGGGAGGTGTTCGGCCAGCTGCTGGCCGACCGCCAGGCCGTCCAGTGGTGGATCGCCGACGCCGCCACCAAGATCCACGCCACCAGGCTGATGGTGCGCGACGCCGCGGCCAAGGCCAGCCGGGGCGAGGACATCCGCACCGAGGCCTCGATGCTCAAGGTGTTCGCCACCGAGATGGCGGCCGAGGTGGTCGACCACGCAATGCAGAGCTTCGGGGCCCTGGGCATGACCCGGGAGATGCCGTTCGGGGTGCTGGCCGCCCGGCTGCGGATGTCGCGGATCTACGAGGGTCCGAGCGAGGTCCACCGCATGGTGGTGGCCCGTCGGGCCATCAGGCAGTACGGCGGTTCCTAGGCGTCGCATCGGCCTCGGTGGAGGCCCGGGCCGTCATCAAGGATCCCGTCGAGGGTTACGCCAGCACGTCCACCGGGGTGCCGTTGGGCAGCTCGCCCGGTAGGTAGTCGGCGATGTGCATCGGCACCCGGATGCAGCCGTGGCTGGCCGGGTACAGCGGCACCGACAGGGCCCCGTGGAGGGCGATGCCGCCGGTGAAGTAGAGCGGGTTGTAGAGCCGGCCGATGTCGAGGCTCGACTCCCGCCACCCGCTGATCCGCTTGTAGATCGAGAAGTTGCCCTTGGGCGTGATCGAGTTGCCGCTGTGCTCCTCGTTCTCCCAGTGCTGGCCACTCCCCGACGAGATGTGGGAGATCAGGACCGGGGCGGGGGCGCCCGGGTCGTACACCTTCATCAGCTGCTCCGACACGTCGACCTCCACCCACCGCTGGGTGTGGGTCTGGGTGGGTTGGCCGATGGCGTTGCTGGCCAGCAGCTCCCACGCCTTCTCGTCGAGCGGGCCCCAGTGGTCGTCGACCGGCAGGTCGGCCAGCTTCGAAAGCGCCCACACCGCCTCGATCGTCTTGGTGCCGAACTTGCCGTCGGCCGGGCCCGGATCGAACGGACCCCCGGCCAGGCGGTTCTGCAGCTCGACCACGGCCGGCCCCTCGTCGCCGGCGTGGAGCACGGTGCCGGTATAGGTATAGGTGCCGAGGGCGGCCGCCGTGGCAGCGTCGGCCTCACCGGTCTGCTCCAGCCCGGCCACCATCTGGAACGCCTTCACCGCCGCCGCCGTCTTCTTGCCGTACGACCCGTCGGGGTTGTTGATGCCGAACCCGAGGTCGGCCAGGCGTTGCTGGAGCGCCAGCACGGCATCGCCCTTGTCGCCCTCCTTGGCCGGCGTGAGGGGAGGCCCGGTGGTGGCCGAGGTGGTGGTCTCCGGCGCGGCCGTGGTGCTGGTGGTGGTGGTGGTGGTGGCGGCCGTGGTGGCGGTGGAGCCCGCCGCCGTGTCGCCCGTCGACACCTCCGTGCCGCCGGCCCCGGATTCGCGGCCGGTGACGCCCGACGCGTCTCGATCGGTGGTGGCGGTGGCGCCCCCCGTGGGGGTGGAGGAGCCGTCGGCCGCGCCGTCGGTGCTTCCGCCCTGGCCGCAGGCGGTGGCGAGCAGCCCGATAGCGATGATCGCCGCCCCTGCCCTGGTCCTGCCCATTGCCCCGCTCCTGTCGAGAGTCGTCACTGTGTTAGACGTCCGTCGGGCCCGAACGGTTGCACAGCTCCGTTACGGATTGATACCGATTCGGAGGCGCCCCTGTGCATCCCCGCCGGTCAGAGCGGCGTCAGACTACAGTTACCCCCCGGTAAACGGGCAAGGCGAGTCGCCGTGCTCACATGCCTGCCGAGGAGAGAGCGAGAGTTGTATGTCAATCCGTAGAGCTACCGCCATGCTGGCCTTTGCCGGGCTGGCGCTGGCGGCCTGTGGCAGCGACGATGCCACCGACACCACGACGGTCAGTGGGGGCAGCAGTGCCACCACCGAGGGCACCGGTGCCACCACCGAGGAATCCACCGGAGCCACCACGGGCGAGAGCGCGTCGGGCGAGTGCACGGTCGGCGTGTCCTGGAACAACTTCCAGGAGGAGCGCTGGGCCAAGTGGGACGAGCCGGCCATCAAGGCCGCGGTCGAGGCCGGGGGCGGCAAGTACATCTCGAACGACGCCAAGTCGTCGGCCGAGACCCAGGCCACCAACCTCGACAACCTGATCTCCCAGGGCGCCAACGTGCTGATCGTGCTGGCCCAGGACGGCACGGCCATCAAGCCGGCCGTTTCCAGCGCCATCGAGCAGGGCGTGCCCGTGGTCGCCTACGACCGCCTGATCGAGGACGAGAACGCCCTCTACGTCACGTTCGACAACGTCGAGGTGGGGCGTCTGGAGGCCGAGGAGATCTTCAAGCAGGTCCCCAAGGGCAACTACATCATCATCAAGGGCAACAAGGCCGACGCCAACGCCGACTTCCTGCGCGAGGGCTACGAGAAGGTCATCGGTGAGGCCGTGAAGGCGGGCGACATCAAGATCGTCGGCGAGTCCTACACCGACAACTGGGATCCGGCCAACGCCCAGGACAGCACCGAGCAGTTCCTGACCGCCGCCGACAACGACGTGCAGGCCGTGCTGGCCGAGAACGACGGCATGGCGGGCGGCGTCATCGCCGCTCTGGACGCCCAGGGCCTGGCGGGCAAGGTGCCGGTCTCGGGTCAGGACGCCGATCAGGCGGCCCTGAACCGGGTGGCGCTGGGCACCCAGACGCTGACCATCTGGAAGGACGCCCGCGAGCTGGGCAAGGCGGCCGGCGAGGCCGCCGTGCAGCTGTGCAAGGACGCCGACGCCTCCAAGGTGAAGGGCACCAACCCGTTCACCACCCCGGGCAAGAACGAGGTGGCTTCGATCCTGCTCAAGCCGCAGCCGATCACCAAGGACAACCTGGACCTGGTCATCGACGCCGGCTGGATCGCCAAGGACGCCGCTTGCAAGGGTGTCACCGCCGGCAGCGTGAAGGCCTGCGGCTGATCCCACCGGTTCCACCGGCGGACGACAACTTATTGTGAGAATCTGAGGCTCCCCGGAGGTGGTTCACACCTCCGGGGAGCCGTCTTGTAAGCGATTACCGGTTCGGGTCACGAAGGAAGGCACATGAGCGACGTCGGAACGATCGAACCTCCGGCACCGGCGGACGTGGCGCCGCCGCCCCGGCAGAGCGTGCGGGATCTGGTGGCCTCCACCGGGATCGACACCCGCCTGGCCGGCATGGTCGCCGCTCTCCTGGTGATCTGGGTCAGCTTCGATGCCCTCTCGGACGGGAAGTTCATCACCGCCCGCAACCTGTGGAACCTGTCGGTGCAGAGCACCTCGATCGGGATCATGGCCACGGGGATGGTGCTGATCATCGTCACCCGCAACATCGACCTGTCGGTCGGCTCCCTGCTGGGTCTGCTGGGTTACACGATGGCCCTGTTGCAGACCGACGGGATCTTGTCGGTCTTCGGGATCAACATCTCGCTCGGGATATCGGGGGCCCACTGGTACACCTGGATCCTGGCCCTGATCGTCGGTGGCCTGCTGGGGGCGCTCATCGGGGTGATCCAGGGCTACATCGTGGCCTACGTGGGGGTGCCGGCGTTCATCGTCACCCTCAGCGGGTTCCTGGCCTGGCGGGGCCTGATCTTCCGTACCGGGGGCAAGCAGGGCCAGACGCTGGCCCCCCTCGACGAGACGTTCCGTTACCTGGGTGGGGCCCCCGATCGTTCGCTGGGCGAGGCCAAGGGCTGGATCGTGGCCATCGTGGTGTGCGCCGGCCTCGTGGTGAGTGCGCTGTTGGCCCGCCGGCGCCGTGACCGCTATGAGCTGGCCCAGCGGCCGCTCTGGCTCGACGCCTCCATCGTGGTGGGGGCCTGCGTGGCGGTGCTGGCCGGGGTGTGGCTGATCGCCATCGGCTACGACTCCCCGGTGAGCGGCGAGCCGGTGGGTATCGCCTACCCGGTGCTGATCCTGCTGCTGGTCACGATGGGAATGACCTACCTGGCCAAGCGGCGGCGGTTCGGCCGCTATGTGTACGCCTACGGCGGTAACCCCGAGGCGGCCGAGCTGGGCGGCATCAACACCCGCCGCACCATCACCCTCACCTATGCCCTGATGGGCGTGCTGTGCGCCATCTCGGCCGCCATCCAGACGGCCCGCCTCGACTCGGCCACCACCAACCTCGGTGTGCAGAACGAGCTCGACGTGATCGCCGCCGCCGTGATCGGCGGTACCTCGTTCTCCGGCGGGATCGGCACCATCCCCGGCGCCGTGCTGGGCGCGGTGGTGATGCAGTCGCTGCGGTCGGGCATGTCGCTGCTCAACATCGACTCGCCCACCCAGGACATCGTGGTCGGCATCGTTCTGGTCACCGCGGTGGCCGTCGACGCCCTGGTCCGCCAGCGGCGGCGAACCACGGTGATCGGGGCCCTGGCCGCCGGTGTGGCCCTGGCCGCCATCGTCATCCAGACAGGCCGGCCCTGAGACAGCCGGCCCTGAGACAGTAGGGAGAGGGATCGTCATGACCGATACGACCGACGCCACCGTTCCCGCCGGCCGGGCCGGCGACCAACCCTTGTGCGAGCTGCGCAACATCCGGATCTCGTTCGGCGGCCTCCACGCCGTCGACGACGTCTCGGTCAACCTCTACCCCGGTGAAGTGGTGGCGCTGGTGGGGGGCAACGGGGCGGGAAAGTCGACGCTGATGCACGCTCTGGCCGGGGCCCACCCGGCCGACTCGGGTGAGATCTGGATCAACGGCCAGCCGGTCACGATCCACAATCCCCGCGACGCCCGGACCCACGGGGTGGAGGTGATCTACCAGAAGCTGGCGTTGGCCGACAACATCGACGCCGCCGGCAACGTGTTCCTGGGGCGGGAGCTACGCACCAAGACCGGCTCCCTCGACGACGAGGCCATGGCCTCGGCCACCCAGAAGGTGCTGGCCCGGTTGAACCCCCGGTTCAAGAACCTGAAGACAGCGGTGAAGTCGTTGTCGGGTGGGCAGCGCCAGTCGGTGGCCATCGCCCGGGCCGTCCACTTCAACGCCCGGATCCTGATCATGGACGAGCCCACCGCCGCCCTGGGCCCGGCCGAGACGGCCCAGGTGCGCGAACTGATCACCCAGCTCAAGGCCGAGGGGATCGGGATCTTCCTGATCAGCCACGACATCCACGACGTGTTCGATCTGGCCGACCGGATCAGCGTGATGGCCCAGGGTCAGCTGGTGGGCACGGTCGACAAGAACGCCGTGACCAAGGACGAGGTGCTGGCCATGATCATCCTGGGCAAGCGGCCCGAAGAGACCACGCCCGACGACATCGCCGAGCTCACGAGCTGAGAGAGAACACCCATCATGACCCTCGAGGCAACGATGAACTACCGCCGCATCGACAGCCGAGTGACCACCTCGGGTGCGGTGCCCCTCGAAGTGCTCGACGGCTTGAAGGACGCCGGGTACGAGACGGTGATCAACCTCATGCCCGACGACAGCGACTGGGCGGTGGCGGGTGAGGCCGATGCGGTGACCGGGCAGGGCCTGGCCTATGTGTACCTGCCGGTCGACTTCACCGCCCCCAGCACAGCCGACCTGGATGCCTTCGTGGCCGCCATGGACGACCACGAGGGCAAGGTGGTCCACGTCCACTGCGCGGCCAATTACCGGGTGAGCGCGTTCTACGCCCTGTATGCCCAGCGCAAGGGGATCTGGACAGCGGACCAGGCGGCGGCCCACATCGAAGACGTGTGGGGCACCGACGACTACCCGGTGTGGCGGGCCTTCGTGGCCGACGAGCAGAGCCGCCTCGCCGGCTGATCCAATGAGTCATCTGCAGGATCGGGTGGTTCTGGTGACCGGGGCCGGCAGCGGCTTCGGGCGCCTGCTGGTGCAGGGGTGCGTGGCCCGGGGAGCGAAGGCCGTGGCCGTCGACCTCGACCCGGCGGCGGCCGAGGAGACCGTGGCCGGCCTCGCCGACGGTGCTGCTCTGGCGGTGGGGGCCGACGTGACCGTGCTGGCCCAGGTGCGGGCGGCGGCCGAGGCCGCCGTCGACGCCTTCGGCCGTATCGACGTGCTGGTCAACAACGCCGGCACCATGCCGCTGGCCTTCTGGGCCGATCACGCCCAGGCTGCCGAGGCCTGGAGCCGGTGCATCGACGTGAACATCAAGGGTGTGATGCACGGGATCAGCGCTGTGTACGACCACATGATCGGGCAGGGTCGGGGGCATGTGGTCAACGTGAGCTCGATCTACGGCAACCACGCCGTGCCCGGCAGTGCCATCTATACGGCGAGCAAGGCAGCGGTGAACTTGCTGTCCGACACCCTGCGCCAGGAGGCCCAGGGGCGGATCAAGGTGACCGTGGTGCGGCCCAGTGGTGTGTACGGCACGGGGCTGGGCGCCACGGTCGTGAACCGCCGGGCCATGGCCGGCATCGTCGGCACGAACTACGACGAGTACCGGGCCGCCGCCCAGGGCTGGCTCAAGGGCGAGCTGCCGACCCCGATGCTCGACGCCGACGAGATGGCCTATTGGTCGATCTCCCCCCAGGATCTGGTGGACCAGATCCTCTACGCCATAGACCAACCGTGGGGGATCACCATCGGCGACATCACCGTGCGGGCCTCGGGCGAGCACTACATCCTGTAGCCGCCCTCTTCTTCCCGGGCGCGGTGTGGTACCTCCCGATTTCCCGCGGGAAATTCGGTCTGGGTCGAGGGCTTCGATGCGGTCGCGATGGCTTCGGCCAGGCAGGTGGCGATCCAGTGGTGGTCGAGGCGGTGGCCGTCCCAGGTGGGGAGGGA
>CADEDH010000070.1:32083-33511 GCA_902826025.1 uncultured Actinomycetes bacterium | reverse complement strand
GGGGCAGGCCGATGTCGGCCAGCGTCACCTGCTCCCGCACCTGGGTGTACGAGGCGAGTACGGCCACCGGGTGGCGCAGGAGCATGAAGTGGCGGAGCTGGCTGAGCCAGGCCCGATCGAGCTCGGGCAGCAGGTGGTGGGTCATGTGCTTCTGGTAGATGGCCCGCACACCGGCCGGAGCCGGGGCCAGGCACCGGGCCACCGCCCCGTCGGCGTCGGCCGGGTAGGTGGCGAGGATCTCGTCCCGCCCCGGGTGGTCGAGCCCGGTGCGGGCCAGGTACCAGGCGTAGAGGGGCTCATCGAGCACCACCGTGTCGAGCCGGTTCTCCCAGGCCCGCATGAGGGCCGTCGACAGGTTGCGGGGCCCCGACCACATGGCGATCCGGACCACCGGCTCGGCACCGGCGGCGCCGCCCGCCGCATCCCCCCCGCTCACCGCAGCCACCAGGGGGTGGCCGAGCGGTCGACACCGGCCGCCCGGTCCACGTCCCGATCGAGCAGCCCCCGGTACAGGGCCTGGAGCCGTTCGGTCAGCGGGCCCCGGCCCCCCGACCCGATCACGCGGCCGTCGACTTCCACCACCGGGGCCAGCCCGGCGAAGGTGCCGGTGACGAAGGCCTCGTCGGCCCCGTAGACCTCGGTCAGGCTGAAGTTCCGCTCCCGGGCCGTGATCCCGAACTCCCGGCACAGGGCCAGCACGTTGGCCCGGGTGATGCCGGCCAGGCAGTAGTCGCCGGTAGACGTCCACACCTCCCCACCCCGCACCACGAACAAGTGGGTGGAGTTGCAGGTGGCCACGAACCCGTGAGGGTCGAGCATGAGCGCCTCGTCGGCCCCCGCCTTGGCCGCCTGGATGCAGGCCGTGATGCAGTTGAGCTTGGAGTGGGAGTTGAGCTTGGGGTCCTGAACGTCGGGTTGGCCCCGGCGCACGTGCACGGTGAACAGGCGGATCCCCTCGCTGGCCGTCTCCGGCCGGGGGGCCTTGTACTCGGCGATGATCACGATCGTGGGGGGCGAGATCGTGAAGCGGGGATCCTGGTAGGGGGTCGACTTGATCCCCCGGCTCACCATCAGCCGGATATGGACGGCATCAGCATCGGAACCGTCATCGTCATCGGCATCGGCCCGGACCCGCATGCCGTTGGCGTCGAGCACCCGGTCGATCATGGCTGCCAACTCGTCCGGGGTGCGGCCCAGGTCGAGGTCGATGGCCTTGGCCCCCTCGTAGAGCCGAGCCAGGTGGGCGCCGAGAAAGGCGGGCCGGCCCCGGTGGACCCGGATCCCCTCCCACACACCGTCCCCCAGGATGAAGCCGGAGTCGAACACCGACACCACGGCCCGCTCCCGGGGCAGCAACTCGTCGTTGACGCCGATCACGATGCCGGCGTTGCGGGGGTCAGGACTGTAGTCGTGGGTGCCATGGGCCAT
>CADEDH010000070.1:0-31983 GCA_902826025.1 uncultured Actinomycetes bacterium | reverse complement strand
AGCTTGGCACAAACCGGGTGGTGGTCAGCCTCCTGCGGGGCCGAAGTTGAACTCCACCCGCCGGTTGACGGCCCGGCCGGCCGGGTCCGAGTTGGGTGCGATCGGCTCGCTCTCGCCCTTGCCCACCGCCTGGAGCCGCTGGGGATCGATGCCGGCCGACACCATGTACTCGACGACGGATCGGGCCCGCTCCTCACTCAACACCTGGTTGAGATCGTCGGGTCCGGTGGCATCGGTGTGGCCGGTCACGGTCATGGCCACCGACAGGTCCCGGGCCAGGATCGAGACCCCGATGTCGAGCACCTTGGCCGCGTCCGGCGTTATCTCGGTGGAGTTGATGGCGAAGCCGACGCCGCCCTGGAGGGTGCCCGACGCCTGGCCGTCCACCACCTGGATGTCGTACCGGGGGAACGGCGCGAACAGCTGGAAGATGCCGGGCATGGTGTACATCCAGAACGAGGTGTACGTCGTGTTGTTGACGGTGAGCGTGCTGGCCACGTTCTCCTGGCCGTAAGCGGCCGCCGCGCCCCCTTCGAGCAGCGCCTTCACGGCATCGGCCGGTACCTCGCCACTGAGCGTGACCTTGCCGTCGACCACGTCGGCTTTGAACCGGGGCGGCACGAGATCGGTGATCGTCTTGTTCACCAGCGTCACCGGCATGCCCCCGCTGAGCTGGTTGAGGGCCCCCTCGAACAGGGCCAGGTACTCCGGGTTGGGTGACCGGGCGTCGACCTCGATCCCCTTGGACGACACCCGGATCGTTCCGTCGGTGACGCTGGGCAGCAGCCCGATGAGGCGGGCGCTGGGGGCGAGCCACGGGGCGGCCTCCACCGTCGGATCGATCTCGAGGTCCGACGTGACGTAGGGCGCATACGAGATCTCGGCCGCGGTTCGGAGCAGTTCGGCGGTCTGGGCGTCGGGCACCCGGCCCGACAACGTGAACAGGCCCGGGTTGGGACCGGCGTCGAGGTTCAAGCGGGCCTGCACGTAGGCCCCGTCGGGGGCCGGGCTCGCGCTGAGCGTGGTGGCGGCGGCCGGAACGAGGCTGCCCCCGTTGGCTGCGGCCGACGTGCTGGTTGACGCCACCTCCGCCTCGCTGTTCGTGGCCTCCGCCGTGGTGGACGACCCCGCACCAGCCGGCTGGAGCGCGCTGTCGGTGCGGCCGTCTCCGCCCCCGCCGGACAGGGCCACGAACGACCCGAAACCCAACGCGAACAGGAGTAATGCCGCAATTCCGAGAGCTATTGGATTCCGGGTGATCCCGCGCCTGCTCTCTTCGTGGTCGAAGCCCTCGCCGACTCCGACCGAAGAGTCACCAGAAAGCACCACTATGTGCGCCCCGCCTTATGAAGTATTCTGTTGTCTGAAGAGGAGCAACGGTAGCGGCACGGGCCGGTCGGAGTCGATGGGCTGATTTCGGTGAATGAGGCGTTCCCCTCACCACCTACGGTGGTGGCGCCAGGATACGATGGGGTTTTCCATGGCTGAACTGGAGATGCTGCCGGCATGGGCCGGCCGGGTGGTGGAGCCAGTTCATCCACCCCAGCCCCCGACACCGCCGCGCCGTTACGCCAACGAGACCATCGGCAGCGAGACCATCAGCAGCGAGGCCAACGGCGGCGAGAGTTCCAACGGCGGGGAGAGCCAGGCCGGAGCCAATGGCCACGGGCCCGCCGTGCTGGACGGCCAACCGCCCCTTCCCTCGGGCCTGCACCGGCTCGATGCTCCCCCCGGCCCGGACCTGGGCAATGAGGGCGATGAGGATGAGGGCGATGAGCACCCTCCCCCGGCATCGGTCACGACCAGTGAGCTACCGGTGGTCTCCGTCCCCTTCGAGGACGAGACGGCACCGCTCGACGAGTTGATCGACACGATCGAGGCCCCGGTGGACGGTCTCACCGTGGTCACCGAGCCGGATGTCGTCGAGCTGGAGGACGAGCTCGAACTGGAAGACGAGCTCGACCTGGAAGACGAGTTCGAACTGGAGCCGGCGGGCGAATCCGGCGAACCCCAACACCCAGACGGGCTGCTCGACAACGCCGATCAGCCACCGGCCGCCGGCGGGTACCTCGACGAGATCGTCTACGAGCCCGACGAGATCGAGCTCCTGGAAGACACCGATCCGATCGGTGTCGCCCCCGAGGACAACTCGCCCATGGTGGCGCCGGTCCCGGGGCCCGAGGTAAGCCCGCCTGCGGGCCGGGAGCAGGAGGTCGAGCGCGATCGCCCGGCGATGCGGGTGATGAGCCTGCTGCTCCTGGCCTTCGTCGTGGTGGCGGCCGGCGTGGCCGCCGGCTACCTGTTCGTCGCCGTCACGGGAGGCTGACGCCTCGCCCCGCCCGCACCGCAACGTGGTCGAGGTCGGTGACCGGCGGGTAGGGTTCACATCGAATGCGGCGGATGTTGAAGCGGTGGAGCTGGCTGGTGAGCGCGGCCCTGGTGGCACTCGTCTCGGCGGCCGGCTGCTCCGGGAGCGACGAAGCCGGTGTCGGGGAGCCCCGGGTGCTGGCCGAAGGAGCGGTGGAATGGGGCACCGGCCAGCCGGCTGAGCGGTTCGACTGGAACCTGGCCGAGATCGCCGGCTTCACCCACGCCATCACGTTCAACACCACGAGCGACAACCGGCTCAGCACACGCAGCGCCGCCCGCCAGGGCCCCGACGACCGTCTGTGGTTCACGGCCGCCAGCCTGGGCGGGGGGGCGCCCGTGATGGTCTTCGGCGGGGCCGCCCAGGAGGTGGACGAGGTGGTGCTGGTGGACGCCGGTGGCGGCCAGGTGGAAGTCGATCTGGAATCGGTACCCGATCGCGACTGGCAGGTGGCCGTGACCCAGCTCCCGCCCGGATGGCCCGACCCTGCAGCCCCCGTACTCGACGTCGTCGGCCTGGTGGACGGGGCCGAGGTGGCCCGGGAACCGCTGACCGGCCTGTCGTAGCGCCTCGCAGCACCTCGACCTGCCGGCAAGGTTGACCGTGCCGGGGCCGGCCGTCCATGCTCACACCGGGAGCACCGAAGCTCGCCCACTGCCAGTCCGGCAGCCGCCACGATCGGAGAGACGCACGATGCCCGGCATCACGATCACCGAAAGCCGGCCCAACGAGGTGCTGGCCGCCCTCCACGCCTCGGCCGAAGCCGAGCGGGAATACCTGTTCGCCGCCCGCGAAGCCCAACCCGACGACCTCATCCTGGTGGCCTGGCGGGACGAGAAGGCCGTCGGCTACATCGCCACCAGCGACGAGCGCGACGAAGGGCTACTGGTCTGGGAGCACGTAGTGGTGCCCGACCACCGGGGCGAAGGCATCGGCCAGCGGCTGCTGGTGGAAGCGGCCCGCCGCACCCAGCCGGGCACGGTCATCGTCATCGATCCCATGGCCGAGCTCGACACCGATCGCATCGCCGACTACTACAGCCGCCTCGGCTTCACCCGCCCGTCGGAGGGCGGCCTGTGGGCCACCGCCAACGACGTCATCCGGGCCACCCGACGCCGTCAGGGTGCCCAGGGTGAGGGGGCCACGCCGGTGAGCGTGATCGTCAACGGCAAGGCGCCGGGCGTGGTGACGGTGGCCCCCGACGCCCCGGTCCGCACCGCCGTGTCGGTGATGAGCGCCGAAGGTGTTGGGGCGGTCGTGGTGTCGAGCGACGCCAGCCGGGTGGAGGGCATCCTCTCCGAGCGCGACGTCCTGACCGGGCTCGACCGGTTGGGGCCGGAACTGCTCGACCATCCCGTATCGGCCGTGTGCACCACCGACGTGGTCACCGCCACCGTGTACGACTCGGTGGCCGAGGTGATGGAGCTGATGACGAGCCGTCGGATTCGCCACCTGCCGGTCACCAGCACCGGACAGCTCTACGGCGTGGTGAGCGTGGGCGACCTCGTGCTCCACCGCCTCTACTCGCTCGACGGCTCGCCCGCCGAGGCCTGACCCTCAGCGGTGGACGCCGGGGTCGGCCTGGCGCACCCAGGTCCGCACCGTGTAGACGCTGTCGCCCGACAGGATCCCGCCCCGGGCCAGGAGCCGGCCCGTCTGCCAGTTCGACAGGCCCAGCTCGGGGCGGCCCAGGGCGTACTGGCCGTCGACCCAGCGGGTGAACCCGTCGCCAACGAACGGGGCGTCCACCGTGTCCCAGAACCGTCGTTGCTCGGCCTCGTCGCTGCTCACCAGGCTGGCGGTGAAGCGGGGCGACTGGGCGTTGAACAGGGCCACCGCGTGGTCAACCGAATCGACCACGGTGAGGGTGATCTCGGGGTCGTCCTCCCATTCCCACTCCCGGCCCAGCTCGTCGTCGGCAGCCAGCTCCACCCCGCTCCAGGCGTCGGAGACCGAGCCGGCCTCGGGCACCCAACCGACGGCCTCGGCGGTGACGTGGAGCCGGGGCTTCGCCCCCCGGGCCTCGGCCGCCCGGGCCAGGCCGTCGAGCACGGCCGGCACCAGCACATCGGCCTGGTCGCGCAGCACGCAGCAGGTGTTGAGGGTGTTGCACACCTTGCGGTCGAGCGAGTGGGCCACCACCTCTCGTAGGCGGGCCGGGTCGCAGGCAGCGCCGGTGACGATCCAGGCCCCGCCGGTGCCGTGGAGGCTCACGGGGGTGCCGGCCTGGCGGGCCACCGCTCCCAGCTGGGCCACGGCCGGCCCGCTCCCCCGGGCCACGGCCAGGGCCAGGCCGCGGTTGGCGAACAGGGCCCAGCCGGCGGCGTGGGCCGGGCTGTCGAGCAGCACGGCGGAGCCGGCGGGGAGACCGGCCGCAGCCAGGGCCGGCTCAAGGGCCCGGACCACGATGGCCCGGGCGGTGTCGAGGGCGTCGGAGCCGATGCGGAACACGACGGTGTTGCCGCTGCGGAGCACACCGCAAGCGTCGGCGAACACGTTGGGCCGGCCCTCGAACACGAAGCCGATCACCCCGAGGCCGGCCTGGCGTTGCTCCACCCGCCACCCGGGATGCTCCACCACCTCCACCACCCGGTCCCGACCGGAGGGGGCTCCGGCCCACATGCGCAGGCCGTCCACCATGGCGGCCCGCATGGCCGGGGTCAGCTCGAGCCGGGTGGTGGACCGGCCCCGCTGACGGGCCGAGGCCACGTCGGCGGCGTTGGCGGTGGCGATGGGCTCGAAGGTCGTGTCGTCGGCCAGCCGGTCGGCGAAGTGGTGGTAGAAGGCGGTGACGGCGTCGTCGCTGACCGCGCCGAGCTGGGCGAAGGCATCGGCCGCCTGCGTCACGGCCCCGGCGGCCACGTCCCACTGCCGGGCCGGAATATGCAACAACTGGCCGGTGTGGTCGTCCACCACGAGGCGGTCGCCGGGCCCGAAGGCCCGGGCCAGCTCCTCGGTCACGGTGACCGCCTTGTTCCCGCCGAAGCAGACCACCTGCCCCGGCTCCAGCGCTGTCAACTCCGAGATCATGGAATCGAACCTACCGGGCCGCCCCCTCCACCCCGCCACGCCCGAGCAAGCGTGCGCACCGCCCGGTAACCCGATCGCCGCACCGCTCAGCTGTATGCGGCTTCGGCGTGCTCGCTGCGATCGAGGCCCTCGAGCTCGGAGTCGGGGGCGACCCGCAGCCCGATCGTGGCGTTCAGCACCGTGGCGATCACCCAGGTGACGGCGAAGGCGTAGACCAGCACCACGGCGTTGGCCAGGATCTGCTCGCCCAGCAGGCCGAGCCCGCCGCCGAAGAACAGACCGTCGCGGTCGGGGTTGGGCTCGGCGAACATCGACGAATCGGCCACCAGCCCGATGAGGAGCCCGCCGACGAGCCCGCCCGCCATGTGGACACCCACCACGTCGAGGGCATCGTCGTAACCCAGCTTGAGCTTCAGCCGCACGGCGAGGGCGCACACGGCGCCGGCCACGGCCCCTACCACGGTGGCCCCGGCCAGGCCCATGAAGCCGGCGCCGGGGGTGATGCCCACCAGGCCGGCCACGATGCCGGAGGCGGCACCGAGCGACGTGGCGTGACCGTCCACCACCTTCTCCACCACCAGCCAGGCCACCATGGCCACCGCCGCCGCCAGGAAGGTGTTGACGAAGGCCTGGACGGCCACCTCGTTCACGGCCAGGGCCGAACCGGCGTTGAACCCGAACCAGCCGAACCACAGGATCCCGGCGCCGAGCATGGTGAACGGCAGGTTGTGGGGCAGGATCGGCTCCGTCTGCCAGCCCTGGCGCCGGCCCAGCACCAGCACCATGGCCAGCGACGATGCCCCGGCGGCCACGTGAACCACGGTGCCGCCGGCGAAGTCGAGGCTCCCCCGGGAGCTCAGCAGCCCGTTGTCGCCCCGGAACACCCAGGCCCAGGTGGGCACGAACACGAGCATCAGCCACACCGGCACGAAGACCACCCAGGCGCTGAACTTGAGCCGGTCGGCCACCGCCCCCGAGATGAGGGCCGGGGTGATGGCGGCGAAGGTGAGGGCGAAGAAGGCCAGAAGCATGGGGCTGGAGCCGTCTTCGGCTACCAGGTCCACCCCTTTGAAGAACAGGTGATCGAAGTTGCCGATGAGCTTGGTGCCGCTGGGGGCCGACGACAGGGTGTAGCCGGCCACCACCCACACGATGGGCACGATGCCGAGACACACCATGTTCATCATCAGCATGTTGAGCATGTTCTTGGAGCGGCTCATCCCGCCGTAGAACAGGGCCAGGCCCGGCACCATGAACAGCACCAGGGCCGCCGACACCAGCACCCACACCGCGTTGACCGCGTCCATCCCACACCCTTCCCGTCGTCCGTCTCGGGGTCAGTCTCCGAGGGCCGTGATTCCGGTCCGTTTCCTGTTCGTTGCGGCTGTGTTAACAACACCTTGCGTCAAGTGCACTTCCGGGGTGCCGAACCGCCATTCAGTGGCCCTGAGCGGCCGGCAGAAGTCTGGATCGGCTGATCAACGTCAGTCAGACACAAGAGGAACGAAACGCACCGGGCCGAGGTGCTCGGGCTCGAAACGGTCGCCCTGGCGCCGGATGCGCACCAGGGCCTGGACCGCGCCCACCGCCCCTACGGGTAGCACCAACGCGCCGCCGTCGGCCAGTTGGGCCACCAGCGCCCGGGGCACCTCGGCGGCAGCGGCGGTGACGACGATCGCATTCCACGGGGCGAGGCCGGCGCCCTCGGGGTGGTAGCCGGCCGTGCCATCGCCCACGATCACGTGTACCCCACCCGGCCCCTCCGTCGGCACGCCTTCCGCCGCCAGATGGCGGCGGGCCTCGTCGGCCAGGGGGGCCAGGCGCTCGATCGTCCACACCTCGACCCCCAGAGCGGCCAGCACGGCCGCCCCGTACCCGGACCCGGTGCCCACCTCCAGCACCCGGTCGCCCGCCTCGATCCCGGCCGCCTCGGCCATGACGGCCACGATGTAGGGCTGGCTGATCGTCTGGCCCAGCCCAATGGCGAGCGGGCCGTCGTCGTAGGCTTGCTCGGCCAGGTGGTCGGCCACGAACCGCTCCCGCCGGACCGACCCCAGAGCCGCCAGCACCCGCTCGTCGGTGACGCCCCGGGCCGCGATCTGAGCCACCATGCGTCGCCGCTTGTCGTCGATGACCGCCATGATGTCACACATGCCCAGCGGCCGCTTCGCTCCCACCCCCAGTGGGCCGCTGCACGTCGGGAACCTGCGGACCGCCCTGGTGGCCTGGCTGTTCGCCCGCTCCGATGCGGGGGCCCTGTGGCTCCGCTTCGACGACCTCGACGCCGAGGCGGTGCGGGCCGAACACTACCGCAGCCAGGCCGACGACCTGCGGGCTCTCGGGCTGGGCTGGGACGGCGAGCCGGTCCGCCAGTCCGAGCGGCTCGCCCTGTACCGGGAGGCGCTGGCCGAGCTGGAAGCGGCCGATGTGGTGTACCCGTGCTTCTGTTCCCGCCGGGAGATCCGGGAGGCGGCCCAGGCCCCCAACGGCTCGCTGGCCGGTCACGACTACCCCGGCACGTGCCGGGATCTGACTCCGGCCGACCGGACCGATCGGCAGGCGGCGGGCCGCACTCCAGCCCTGCGGGTGCGGGCCGCCGGCACCGTGGTCGACTTCGACGACCGCCTGGCCGGCCCCCAGCACCACGAGCTCGACGACTTCGTCGTGATGCGCAACGACGGCACACCGGCCTATCACCTGGTCAACGTGGTCGACGACCATGCCATGGGGATCGATCTGGTGGTGCGGGGCGACGACCTCCTCCCGTCGGCCGCCCGCCAGCTGTACGTGGCCCGCCTCCTGGGGCGGTCCGAGCCGGCCCAGGCCCACGTGCCCCTGGTGCTGGCCCCCGACGGGTCCCGCCTGGCCAAGCGCCACGGGGCGGTGGGCCTGGCCGAGCGGGTGGCCGGGGGCGAGACGCCGGCCGCCGTGCTGTCGTTCCTGGCCACCTCGCTCGGCCTGGCCGAGCCGGCTGAGCCGGTGACCCCGGCCGGGCTGCTGGCCCGGTTTCACCCCGAGGCCCTACCCCGGGAACCGTTCGTGCTCGATCCGGCGTGGTTGACGGCGACGGGGCCGAGGCATCCTGGGAGCAGACCATGAGAGCTGGGGCTGGGGAGCTGTACAACCCGGGCGACGAGGAACGACAACGGGACCTCCGGCGTATGAAGGCACTGGCCACCGGCCTGCTGGCCCTGGCCGCGGCGGTGTTCCTGGCCAGCCGGGCCCTGGAGCCCGACCATCCCTGGCTGGGCTACGTGCGGGCCACAGCCGAGGCGGCCATGGTGGGGGCCCTGGCCGACTGGTTCGCCGTCACCGCCCTGTTCCGCCGGCCCCTGGGCCTGCCCATCCCCCACACCGCCATCATCCAGACCCGCAAGGACCAGATCGGGGTGAGCCTGGGCGGTTTCGTGCGCGACAACTTCCTCACCGCGGCGGTGATCGCCGAGCGCCTGGAGCACGCCGAGTTGGCCCGCCGGGTGGGGCGGTGGCTGGCCCAGCCGGCCAATGCCGCCACGGTGTCGGCCCAGAGCGCAGCCGTGGTGCGGGGGGTCACCGAGGTGCTGGAGGACGATCTGGTGCAGGGCGGCATCGAGCAGGTGGCGCTGACCCGCATCCGTTCGGTTCCGGTCAGCCCCCTGGTGGGGCGGGTGATCGACGCCGCGGTGGAGGGAGATCACCACCAGGGCCTGCTCGACGGGGTGCTGGGCGGCCTGGCCACCTTCCTCGACGAGAACCGGCCCGCCTTCCGGGAGCGCCTCAACCAGGAGTCGCCGTGGTGGGTGCCCGACTCCATCGACGACGTGGTGTTCGACAGGATCTACACCGCAACCAAGAGCTTCCTGTCCGACCTGCGGGACGACCCCGGCCACCAACTCCGGGCCGACTTCGACGTCCGGGTCCGCCGCTTCGCCGAGGATCTCAAGACCTCTCCCGAACTGCGCCTGCGGGGGGAACAGCTGCGGGACGAGGTGCTCGACCATCCCGAGGTGCGGGCCTGGTCGGCCACCCTGTGGTCCCGGATCAAGACGTCGCTGCTGGAGGCGGCGGAAGATCCCGATTCCGAGCTGCGGGCCCGCCTCGACGAGGCGCTGGTGTCGGCTGGTCGCTCGCTCCAGAGCGACCCGGATCTCCAGAGCCGGATCGACCGATGGATCGTGGAGGCCACCGGCTACGTGGCCGAGCAGTTCCGGGGCGAGGTGGCCGACCTGATCGCCACCACCGTGCAGCGGTGGGACACCGCCGAGACGGCCGAGCGCATGGAGCTCCAGGTGGGCCGCGACCTCCAGTTCATCCGCATCAACGGCACCGTGGTGGGTGGCCTGGCCGGCCTGGCCATCTACACCGTGTCCCAGCTGCTGTTCTGACCCTGGCGCCTGCTGTACGTCACCAAACCGTTCGCAGAACCTTGAACGCCTCGGCGTGCTCCACGCCGATCTCCTTGCCCCGCAGGCAGGCCAGCGCCGTCACCGATTCCTCGCTGCGGATGTGGGGCGAGGGCCGGGCCTGGGTGGCGTAGAGGGCCAGGGCCTCGAGCTTGCGCTCCAACACGTCGCTGATGTCGACGAAGGCCTCAGGTCGGGGCACGTCGGTGTGCCACCACATGATCTTGGGCGACTCGTACACCAGCACATGGGGCACGAGCCACTTGCCGAACACGGGGGCGATGGGCCGCAGGGCGGCCAGCGCCGTGTCGAAGGTGGCGACATGGTCCTGGTCGTAGTCGGCGCCCGACGGGATCAGCACCAGTTCCGGCTCGAACTCGTTCAGCTCCCGCTCGAAGCGGTCCACCAGGTCGCGCTTGGGTACCGTGTCGAGCTTCTCGATCAGGTCCTGGTCGCCGTAGACGATCTCCCACTCGAAGCGTAGGAGGTCGGCCACGGCTCCGATCTCCTTCACCCGGTCCTGGTAGGTGGTCGCCCCGTCCAGGCCGTAATGATGGAACCCGTCCACCGTCATGTACAGCACCCGCACCTCGGTGCCTTGCCCGCCCAGGCGAGCCATGGTGCCGCCGCAGGCCAGGGCCTCGTCGTCGGCGTGGGGCGAGATGACCAGGGCCCGCCGGACGGCGGCCAGATCAGGCAACGTCGGCCTGGCCGGCGCGAGCGGCGGAGGCCGCCACGATCGGCCGGTAATACTCGATGGTCTCCAGGATCAGCGCTTCGAGGTCCACCTTGGGAGCCCAACCGACCGACAGGGAGTTGTCGAGCACCGGCGTCTTCTCGAACGAGTGGGCCTCTTCGTACAGGTCGCCGTGGATCTTCTTGGCGTCGGCGTAGACCACGGTCGACGGCGAGCCGGTCAACTCCTTCACCATGTCGGCCAGGCCCCGCACCGTGATCTTGTTGGTCGGGTTGCCCACGTTGAACAGCAGGTGCCCGGAGGCCAGGGCGTCGTCCATGTGGTCGGTGATGAACCGGGTGAGGTCCGACACCGACAGGAAGGCCCGCAGCTGCTCGCCGGTGGCGAACACCGTGATGTCGTCGCCCAGCAGGGCCTGCTGTACGAAGGTGGGGACCACGAAGCCGCCCATCTCGCTCTGGCGGGGCCCGGTGACGTTGAACGGGCGGATCACGATGCCCTTCAGCCCCCGGTGGCGGCTGTTGGCCACCATGCATTCGGTGAGGGCCTTGGCGATGGCGTACTCCACCCGCACCGAGTAGTCGACCGGTACGTGCAGGGTGTCGGGCTCGGCCAGTTGCCCCGAGCGACCGTAGACCTCGGCCGAGGAGAAGACGACCACCGGCACGTCGTGGGTGATGCACTGTTCCACCACCATCTCGGCCGACCGCACGATCTCGGGGCCGAGACGGCCGGCGAAGCGGAGGATCCCGGCCGGGCCCACCAGCGAGGCGGCGTGGATCACCCGGTCGGCGCCGGCCACGGTGCCGCCCCGGGCGAAGTAGTCCTCCACCTTCATCCGCAGCACGGTGCAGTTGGGGTCCTCGTCGTAGGGACGGGTGGAGATCACGGAGCTGACCATCGAGTCGATGATCACCACCTTCCGGCCCGCCGCCAGGTAGGCGTCGGCCACGAACGAGCCGATGAACCCGAGGCCGCCAGTCACGATCACCGCCCCCTCGGTATCGACCGTCTCGGTTTCGACCACACCCAGCTCCATCACTTCGCTCCTTGTTCCACTCGTGTTCGGTTCGGTTTCGGTACGCCCTGCAGGGGGGCGAGTTGCGCGCGTCCTGCCGTCATGGCGCGCCGGCACAGCCGCAGGTAGGTCGCCCGGGGAGATCATCGGCGATCAGCCGCCCCTGGCCGCCTGGCCGGCCGCCAGGGCCCGGCGACTGCGCAGCCAGAAGAACGGACCCACCAGACGGCCCACCATGTTGGCGGCGGCGTGGCGGAACCGCATCGGCACGTCATCGAGGCGGGCGATCGAATCGGGTAGCACCTCGGGAGCCAGCAGGTAGCGGGCGCCGAAGGGGGCCCGCCGTACCACCTGCCACCGGGTGCGACGGTCGGCCAGGTGACTGGCCAGGAAGGCGGTGAGGCCCACGCCGTAGGTGTACATGTGGGTGCCGAACCCGCGGTCGTCGTAGCGGTCGGCGTGCCAGCCGATGGCGGTCGGCTCGTACACGCACTGGCCACCGTCGAGCAGGACCCGGATGGGGGCGTCGAGGTCTTCGCCTCCCCGAGCCAGGGTGCCGGGGCCGAGGGTCTCGTCGAAGCCGCCGTGGCCCTGGAACCAGGCCGTGTCGAAGCTCATGTTGGCCCCCACCCCGATGCCGATGCGGTATGGGTAGAGGCGGTCGTCGGCCAGGTGCGGGCCCACCAGCCGGGCTTCGAACCCGTTGCGCCAGCCCCAGGCCATGGTCTTCTCGAACACGAGCTGGGCCTCGGTGTCGAGGTACATCGGGGGGCAGTAGCCCACCACGCAACGCACGTCAGGGGCCCGGCGGAACGCTCGGACCAGGGCGGCCAGCCAGAGGGCGTCGACCATGATGTCGTCGGACAGGAAGGCGGTCACGGGGTGGCGGGCGGCGGCCAGGCCGATGTTGCGGGCCCGGGACAGGCCGGGCCGGGGGTCGTGGATGTAGCGGACACGCTCGTCGTCGCCGAACTCGGCGGCGATGGCGATGCCGGTGGCGTCGGATGAGGCGCCGTTGTCGACCACGATCACCTCGACCGGGCCGGGGTAGGTCTGCTTGAGCACCCGGGCCACGCAGTTCACGGCGTGGTCGGGTCGGTTGCGGGTGCCCACCACCACGCTGAACCCGGGCAGGTCCGGATCATCGACGATGGCGGCCAATTCGGCCGACAGCGGCGGCAGCGAGCCGCCCGACAGCCGTCGCCGCCAATCGGCGCCTAGGCGCCGCTCGATGGCGGGGGCGAACTGCTCGCACGCCTCGGCCACCACGGCCTCCACCGGCGCCTCGCCCCGGGTGAGGGCCACGCTCACCAGGCCGAGCGGCTCGCCCTGGAGGCGAATGAGAATGCGGGCCCGCTGGTAGCGCTCACCGTCATTGCTCCCGGGCAGCGACCGGTCGGCCACGATGCGGGTGGGAGGGGCGGCCAGCTCGATCTCGCTCACCCAGATCGGGGTCAACGCGCTGCTCACCGTGCCGTAGCCTTCCGGTCATCCCTACTCACCCGATGCGCCCCAAGCGAATTCGCGCGGCAGAGTCGCCCTACCGTGCCCCAACAGATTCCGTCAGTTGCTGGCCGTCTCCCACTGAAACCCGTGACACCAGGGAATTCATTGACACACGATCCGACAACGAGCCCCAACAATACTCGCTGATCACGCCCCATCTACGAGGAAGACTCACCCGGCCCACACTGGTGGGTGAGACGACTCACGAACCCCGGAATCGCAGGTGACAGGTGTCATTCGCCCGCCCCACACGGAGCCGCTCCCGAGCGTTGCGGGCTGCTGCCGGTGTGGCCGTTGCCGCTGCTGCCTTCGCCTGGGTTCTGCCCGCATTTGCTTCGTATGGCGAAGCTTGGAGACAGTTGGCCAATGTGAAAGCAGGGTCGGCCATTGCCCTGCTGGTGGTGGGTCTGGCCAACATCTTGTCGCCATCGGCCAACCAGTGCGCCGCCCTCCCCGGGCTGCGGTTCCGTGACGCGGTGGCGGCCGACTGGACCACCTCGGCCATCACCAACACCGTCCCCGGGGGCAGCGCCCTGGCCATCGCCACCACCTGGCGGATGTACCGCAGCTACGGCATCGCCGGGCGGGACACCGCCCGGTGCGTGGTGGTGACCGGCGTCTGGGACATGATCGTCAAGCTCAGCACCCCGCTGGTGGCGGTGGCCTGGCTGTCGGCCGAGCGACCAGTGGACGCCGGGCTGCTCCAGGCCGCTCTGGTGGGGGCGGCCCTGTTCGCCGTGCTGGTGGCAGTGGGCCTCGTGCTGCTGGCCGGCCCGGGAGCAGCCGACCGGCTGGGCCGAACCCTCGACCGGGTCCGGTGGCTCGGCTCCCGCTGGCCCGAGCGACTCCACGAGTTGCGGGTGGACACCGCCTGGCTGCTGCGTACCCGATGGCGGAGTCTCACCGTGTGGACGGTGGCCGGCCACGCCAACCTCTACCTGCTACTGGTGGTGTGCCTCCGGGCGGTGGGCGTCACCTCGGCCGAGATCAGCCTGGCCGCCGCGCTCGCCGCCTTCGCCTTCGGCCGCCTCGTGACCGCACTGCCCCTGTCCCCCGGCGGGCTGGGGGTCATGGAGGTGGGCCTCACCGGGGCCCTGGCCGCCGTTGGTCGCGCCGACGGGAGTTCGGTGGTGGCCGCGGTGCTGCTGTTCCGATTCCTGACCTTCGCCCTACCCATCCCCCTGGGTGCCATCTGCTGGCTGGCCTGGACCGGCCGCGCCCCCCGTTCGACCACGCCCAGCGGCGATGGGGAGCTCAGCGCCAGCTGAGCGGGGGCGCAGCCCCCTACAGCAACGCGTGGAGGCGGGCGGCCTGTTCTGCCGCCCGGGCCCGAACCTCGGCCTCGTCGACCCGGGTGGGTACGCCGCCCACCAGCACCGCCTCGCCCCCGACGACAACGTCGAGGGCCCGCACTCCTGGGGTGTAGGCCAGATGCCAGGGGTCGGCGCTGGGGTAGGCCCAGATCACCCGGTCGGTGGCCGCCTCGGGGAACAGGTTCCAGCCGGCGGCCAGCCAGGCCCAGGCCTGGTCGGGTCCGGCCGCCACGTCGGTGGCCCGGAGGGCCACGAAGGCCAGCCGGAACTCCTCCAGCATGTCGGCCCCGATGCCGTCGGTGCCGAGGGCCACCGGGCCGGGGAACCGGGCCGGCCGGGCGTAGCCGACGGCGTTGTTCATGTTCGACCGGGGGTTGTGGACGATCGTGGCCGCCGTCTCGAACCCGTCGGGCAGGTGGACCCCGTGCACGAGAAGCCAGTCGGGGCCGGCCCGCCGGGCCAGGGCCAGCCCCGCCTCGGCGTCAACCGGGCCTTCGGCCACGTGGACGTGGACCCCCACGCCGAGGTCGTCGGCCAGGCCGACGGCGGCATCCAGGGTGCCCGGCTGGCAGGTGAAGGCGGCGTGGATGCCCACCAGGCCCCGACCCCCGGCCCTCAGGTAGCGCTCGTTCTCGGCCAGCCCGGCCGCCGCCCCGGCCGGGCCGTGGCGGTCGGTCACCCCGTAGGCACAGCTCACCCGCACACCGACCTCGGCGCAGGCTTCGGCGATCACGCTCAGGCTGCCCTCGATGGCGTGGGGTGACTCGTGGTGGTCGATGATGGCCGTACAGCCCGAGAGCAGGGCTTCCAGGGCCCCCAGGCGGGCCGAGGCGGCCAGCATCTCGAGGTCGAGAGCGGTGTCGAGCCGCCACCACACCTGCTCCAGGATCTCGGTGAAGCTGTGGGGCTGGCGGGGCGGGGCCGGCATGCCCCGGGCCAGGGCCGAGTACAGGTGATGGTGGGCGCAAACCAGGCCGGGGGTCTCGGCCCCGCGAAGCTGGGCTTCCCGGGTGGGCTCAGCCACCGGCCCCGCCGTCGCCCGGCCCGGTGTCGGCCCCGAGCCGCATCGGGAGCCGGTTGCGCCACACGCCGTCGATCTCGTGGAGCATGGCGGCCACCGCCCCGGCCGTGGGCACCAGGCCGATCTCGCCCACGCCCTTGATCCCGTAGGGGGCGTTGGGCTGGGGCGACTCCACCAGGATCGTGGTCACCTCCGGCATGTCCTTGGGGCGGATGATGCCGAGCGAGCGCAGGGTGGTGTTGAGCAGCACCCCCTGGTCGTCGGTGGGGAAGTCTTCGCTCAGGGCGTAGCCCAGGCCCATGTGGACCGCCCCCTCCACCTGTCCCTCGCACAGCTGGGGATTCACGGCCCGGCCCACATCGTGGGCCGCCACCACCCGCTCGATCTTCCCGGTGGCGGCATCGGCGATCACCAGCTGGGCGGCGTAGCCGAAGGTGGAGTGGATCACCGGGTTCTCGAGACCCTCCTCCAGCTTGTTCGTCCAGTCGACCCGGTACTCACCGGCGTAGTCGATCTCGTCCCGGCAACCGTCGGCCAGGGCCGCCCGGCACGCCTCGGCCACCGAACCGGCCGCCATCAGCGTGCCCCGGCTGCCCGTGGTCTGGCCCGCTCCCAGCTCCCGGGTGGTGTCGACCAACACCTCGATCCGTTCGGGCTCGATGCCCAGCTCCTCCACCGCCACCTGGAGGGCCACGGTGTGGACGCCCTGGCCCATCTCGGTCCAGCAGTGGCGGACCTCCACCTTGCCGTCGGTACGGAAGCGGACCACGGCCCGGGCGATCTCCTTGAAGCCGTTGCCCAGGCCCGAGTTCTTGAGGCCGATGCCCAGGCCCACGGCCTTGCCGGCGGCCCGGGCCTCCCGGTAGTGGGGCTCGATCTCGTCGAGACAGAGGGCCACCCCGAGGCAGCCATCGTCCATGATCTGGCCCGGCCCCCAGACCGAGCCGGGATGGACGATGTTGCGGCGTCGCATCTCCAGCCCGTCGAGGCCCACCTGCTCGGCCAGCCGATCGATCACGCCCTCCATGGCGAACTGGGCCTGGTTGGCCCCGAAGCCCCGAAAGGCGCCGCACACCGGATTGTTGGTGCGGGCGGCCAGGGCCTCCACGTCGATCACGGGCACGTGGTAGGGGCCGCTGGCGTGGCCCGCCGCCCGCTCCAGCACCTTCATGCCCACCGAGGCGTAGGGGCCCGAGTCTCCCACCATGCGGCTCTTCATGGCCGTGAGGCGGCCCTCGGCGTCGCACCCGGCCCAGGTCTCGATCCGGATCGGATGGCGTTTGGCGTGGATGCGCAGCGACTGGTCCCGCGTCAGGGTGCACTTCACCGGCCGGCCGGTGAGAAAGGCGGCCAGGGCCGTCTGGGCCTGGTTCGCCATGTCCTCCTTGCCCCCGAAGGCCCCCCCGTTCGACACCAGCTCCACCGTCACCCGATCGGGGCTGATGTCGAGGATGCGGGCGATCTGGTCTCGGTCGTCCCATACGCCCTGGCCCCCCGACCAGACGTACAGCGAGCCGTCGGGTCGGGGCTCCACCAGGGTGGACTCCGGTTCGAGGAAGGCCTGCTCGATCCGCTGGGTCTGGAACACCTCGTGGACCACGTGGGCGCTGGCGGCCAGAGCCGCCTCCACGTCGCCCCCCCGGGTGTAGGCGGAGCGACTGAGCAGGTTGCCCTCGAGCCCCCACACCGCGTCCTCACTGGAAGCCAGGGCCACCACCGGATCGGTGAAGGGCGCCAGCACGTCGTAGCCCACCTCGATGGCCTCGGCCCCGGCGTGGGCCGCCACCTTGGTGTCGGCCACCACGATGGCCAGCACGTCGCCCCGGTGGCTGGTGGTGCCGCCCACCGGGATGAAGCACGGCCAGTCCTGGTGGATGAGGCCGGTCTTGAGCACGCCGGGAACGTCGGCCCCGGTGTAGACGGCGGTGACACCGGGAACGGCCAGGGCCGGTGCGGTGTCTATCCCGGTGACGGTGGCCCGGGCGTGATCGCTGAGACGCAGCGCCCCGTGGAGCATCCCGGGCCGGGTCAGATCGTCGATGTAGGGGCGGGCCCCGGCGGCCAGGGCCACCGCCTCGTACTTCACCCCCGAGCTGCCCACCCCGCCGGGCCGGGCCGGCTCCAGGGTCTTGCCCTGGGCCAGGGCCTCCACCGCGTCGAGGATCTTCACGTAGCCCGTGCACCGGCACAGGTGGGCGCCCAGGTGTCGGGCCGCGTCGTCCCGGGTCAGCCCGACCCCCTTGCGGTCGACCAGGGACTTCGTGCGCACCACGATGCCGGGGGTGCAGAAGCCGCACTGGAGGGCGCCGCAGGCGGCGAAGGTATCGGCGTAGCGGGCCACCTCGGCGGGGTCGAAGCCTTCGAGGGTGGTCACCTCCTTGCCCGCCACCTTGGCCAGGGCCAGGTTGCACGACACCACCGCCTTGCCGTCGACCAGCACCGTGCAGCACCCGCACTGGCCGGAGGGCGCGCAGCCGTCTTTGGGGGAGGTGATCCCGAGCTCCTCCCGTAACGCCGACAGCAGGTGGGGGTGTCGCCCCCGCACCTCCACCGGCGTGCCGTTGAGCGCGAATGTCACCGTTTCCGCCGCCGTGTCCGTCATGAGGGGCTGACCTCCTCCAGCTTCCCGCCGGTCCCGCCCGGCTCGGTGAGGGGCGGCGCCGGCGGGAGCACGGCGCCCTTCTGGGCCGTGATCCGGCCGTAGTACTGGGGCATTCGGTAGTAGTCGAAGTCGAACAGGGTGCCCTTGTAGTTCTGGCACCAATCCAGGTCGCAGGTGGCCACCACCAACTCGTCGCCCGTGGTGGCGGCCCGGGCCACGATCTCGCCCGAAGGGGCGATGATGGCCGACTCGCACAGCGAGTCCACCCCCTCCTCCACCCCACCCTTGGCCACCCCGACCACCCAGGTGCCGTTCTGGTAGGCCCCGGCCTGCATGACCAGGTGGTTGTGGAACCCCTGGAGCGGGTCTTGGGAGGGGTCGGGGGCGTAGTGCAGCGGGGTGTTGTAGCCGCACAGGATCAGTTCGACACCTTGCAGACCCATCACCCGGTACGTCTCGGGCCACCGCCGGTCGTTGCAGATCATCATTCCCACCAGGCCGTCGAAGGCCCGCCACACCCCGAACCCGTCGGGCCCGGGCTCGAAGTAGCGGCGCTCCAGGTGCTGGAACGGGCGCCACGCCTCGTTGGCGTCGTGGCCCGGGATGTGGATCTTGCGGAACGTGGCCACGTGGCTGCCGTCCCGCTCCACCAGGATCTGGGAGTTGTACTGGTGCACCGTGCCCTCGGCGTCGGTGGCCAGCTCGGCGTAGCCCAGGCAGAAGCCGATACCCAGCTCCCGGGCCCGATCGAAGAGGGGTTGGGTGGCCGGGCCCGGCATCTCGGTCTCGTAGTACGAGCGGATCTCGTCGGGATCCTCCAGGTACCAGCGGGGGAAGAACGTGGTGAGGGCCAGCTCGGGATACACCACCAGCTCCACCCCGGCCGCCGCCGCCTCGTCGAGCAGGGCCAGCAGGCGGGCCACGACCTCGGCCCGGGTGTCGGTTCGGGCGATCGGGCCGAGCTGGGCCGCCGCAACAGTGAGGTTCCTGGTCACTCGGGTGCTCCGGCCATCGGGGATCTCATCGGACCATATTGCCGCGCCCGTGTGACAGCGGCATTAACCAGCGAGGCGCAGGAGCACCTGGAGGAGCACATTGGCTCCTGCTTCCAGCTCGGCCGAGTCGGTGTGCTCGGCCGGGTTGTGGCTGATCCCGCCCCGGCTGGGGGTGAAGATCATGGCCGTTGAGCACAGCCGGGCCAGCATCTGGGCGTCGTGGCCGGCCCCCGACGGTAACCGCAGGGTGGTGCACCCCAGCTCCCGGGCCGTCGACTCCACCAGGTCGACCACCGCCGGGCTGAAGGTCACGGGAGCGAACCGGGCCAGCGGCCGGGTGGTGATCCGCACCCCTTCGGCCTCGGCCAACTCGTCGAGGAATGCCCCGAGCCGCTTCTCGGCCACGGCCAGCACACCGTCGTCGGTATGGCGCAGGTCGACCGTGACCAGGGCCGACGCCGCCACCACGTTCACCAGGTCGGGGTGGAGGCGCAAGGAGCCCACCGTCCCCACCATCGGCGGACCCAGCTCCGACGCCAGCTCCCGCACGAACACGGCCAGGCGGGCGGCGGCGTAGCCGGCGTCGTGGCGCAACCGCATGGGAGTGGTGCCGGCGTGGTTCGACTGCCCCCCGATCGTCACCTCGGTCCACGAGATGCCCTGGACGCCCTCCACCACCCCGATCCCGATTCCGGCTTCCTCCAGCACCGGTCCCTGTTCGATGTGGAGTTCGACGAAGGCGTGGGGGGCCGGGCCGGGGCAGGGGGCGGGGCCCCGGTAGCCGATCCGGTCGAGCTCGTCACCCACGATGGCGCCATCGATGCCGGTGATGGCCAGCGCCTCCTCCAGGGCCAGACCGCCGGCGTAGACCAGCGAACCGAGCATGTCGGGGGCGAACCGGGCCCCCTCCTCGTTGGAGAAGAAGCCGACGGCCAGTGGCCTGGCGGTGGTGACACCGGCCCGGGCCAGAGTCTCCACGATCTCCAGCCCGGCGAGCACGCCCAGGTTGCCGTCGTAGCGGCCGCCGGTGGCCACGGTGTCGATGTGGCTGCCGCACAGGACGGGGGCCAGGTGGCGCCCGGCCGGCTCAGCCCCCTGGCGCCACACGCCGATCACGTTGCCGATGGCGTCGATCGCCACATCGAGGCCGAGGTCGACCATCCACCCCGTCACCAGGTCCCGGCCCTGGCGGTCGGCTTCGCTGAAGGCCAGGCGGGCGGCGCCAGCCGTGCCCTCGATGGCGCCGATCTCGGCCAGGGCGGCCAGCCGGTCGAGCAGCCGGTCGATCGAGATCCGCAGCTCCGCCCCGGCCTGGTCGCTCACCGCTCGGCCTCGCCCAACACCACGAGACCGTCCTTCACCGCCGGGGCGCCGGCGTCGTTCAGCACCTCGAAGGGCACGGTGGATCGGCCGTCGCCGGTGTCGTTGGCCGGCCACACCCGGATGTGCAGGGTGGACGGCAGGGGCACCATGGCGGCGAAGCGGCACACCACCCGGCGCACCAGGTCGGGCCGGCCCCCCGCCCGGGTGTCGATCACGGCGGTGATGCCGTGGGCCAGGTTGGCCGTGCCGTGGAGGATGATGTCGGGCAGGCCGGCCCGCTGAGCCACGGCCCGGTCGGTGTGGATCGGGTTCCATATCCGGGCGCACTCGGTGTAGGTGTGGGCCGCCCCGGCGGCCACAGCCACGGTGGTGGACACCGGCTCGCCCCGCCGTTCGGCCCCCTCCACCGGAGGCGGCGGGGTGGGATCGGGACGGTCGTCGCCGCTGGCCGCCACACCGAGATAGATGCCCGACTGGGTGGTGCTGGCGACCGGGCGGCCGTCGCCGTCCACCGTCTCCAGCCGGGTGAGCGACATGGCCCCCGGCGGCCGGGACACAAGCCCGACCATCTCGAGCGACGTGGTGAGCACGTCGCCCGGGCGGACCAGCCGGTGGATGGTGACGTCGTGCCCGGCGTGGACGCCGGTGATGACCTCGTCGGGGCTGACTCCCCGTTCCTCCGACGCCGCCCGGGACGACACGATCACGGGCCACTCGGGGCACACGGCGAACAGGGGGTGGGCCACCACCCCGTCGGGGCGGAGGGTGTCGAGGTACTCCGCCCGGTGGTCGCCCAGGCCGGCGGCGTAGGCCATGGTCCAGCGGGCGTCGACCTGGTGGATCATCGGGGTCACGGTGAGCCCGGCCAGGGCCGTCGGAATCGCCATGGACCGAGACTACTGGCTGACGCCGGCCGGCTGCCGCTGGCCCCCTCGTTCGACCCTTGGAGCACCCGGTCGGCGGAAGCGCCACCGGCGGGCCGGCTGCTCCACCAAGCGGTAGGAGGCGACGGCGGCCATCACCGTCAACCCCTGCTCCACCAGCACGAGCCGCCACAGGGGCCAGCCGGGGAACCGTTCCCGGCTCACGGCCACCTGGATCGGCACGTGCCACAGGTAGATCGAATACGACAGGCGGCCGATGATCACCACCGGCCTCCACGCCATCAGCTGGCCGAGCAGGGAGGCGGGCCGGCTGTGGAGGTGGGTGATCAACACCACCCCCACCAACCCGATCGTCGTGTAGTACCAGTAGTGGAATGGCATCTGGTCTTGCGGGGTCAGGAGACCGGGCCCGTCGGGCTGCTTGCGTCCGACCAGGTCGAGCGCCAGCACCGCCAGCGCCACGGCCACGGCTGGGGTGGAGGCCAGGACCCGACGGAGGCGGGGGTGGGTACCGCCGTGCACGGCGAAGGCCAGGGCGGCGCCCCAGGCGAACCCGTCGAAGGTGAGGACGGAGAACGACACACCGTCGGGGTCGCCATGGCGGTCCATGGCCCAACGGGCGACGGTGATGGCCACCGCCACCCCCGCCAGGCCCCGGACCACGGTCACCGCCGGCCGCTCCGGGAGGCGGAGCCGGCGCAGCACCCACGGCCATACGAGGTAGAAGTGCTCCTCGATCGATAGCGACCAGGTGTGGGCGAAGTACCGCTCCTGCCCCGGCTGGAGCCGGGCGATGTCGCCGGGCGCCCCGTCGCCGAACAAGAGGGGACGGAGGTTGGTGAGGTACAGCACGACCATGACCAGCTCGAACCACAGGTAGTGGAGCGCCTCCGTAGTCGGTGTGAGCCACCACCCGGCGGCGAAGGCCACAGCCGCCAGTACCAGCGGGGCCGGCATGATCCGAAGGGATCGGCGCCGGTAGAAGGCCCGCACGTCGAGGCTGCCGGTACGCCCCCATTCCTCTGCCATCAGCTTGGTGATGAGGAACCCGCTGAGCACGAAGAACAACACGACGCCGCTGTTGCCGCCGTCGAAGACCTCGAGGCCGGTGTGCTCGACCAGCACGAGGCCGATGGCCAACGCCCGCACCCCGTCGAGAGCGGGCCGGTAGCCGATCGGGCCGGCCGGCCGACTTTCGGGCGGCGGTGGAGCCGCCGTCGGGCCGTTGTCGGGGCGCGGCAAGGCCGCAGTGGAGGCACGAGATCGTGCCACATGGAGAACCATCGGGAACCCGCCTTGGGGAGTGGCTCGGGCCCGCGCCGTCGACCCCAGGCTCGGGGGCGAAGGCGGGGTTGCCACCGGTCGGGGAACGTTCGCCCACAGCGGTGGGGCCCGCTACGGTGCGCCGATGCGGCTCACCTCTCGCACCCTGCAGCTCACGGCGTCGCCCATCGCCGAGGCCCACGCCTGGCTGGCCCACCGCACGAGCGAACGGCGGCTGCTCGATCTGTCGCAAGCCGCCCCGTCGTACCCCACCGCGCCCGAGATCGCCGACGCCATCGCCGACACGGCCCACTCCCCCACCGGCGGCCGCTACGCCCCGCCCCCTGGCCTCCCCGAGCTCAACGAGGCCTTCGCCGCCGAGCTGTCCACCGATTACGGCGCCTCGATCCCCCCGTCCCACGTGCTGCCCACCGGCGGTTGCAACCAGGCCTTCTGCGTGATCACGGCCACCCTCACCCAGCCCGGCGACGAGGTGATCGTGCCGGTGCCGTACTACTTCAACCACGACATGTGGCTGAAGCTCGACGGGGTGCGCCCGGTCTACCTCCACCCGGCGGGCGAGCCGGGGCCGGGCAACGCCGGCGTCCTGGTGCCCGACCCCGAGAGGGCCGCCGCCCTCATCACCGACCGAACCCGGGCCATCGTCCTCGTCACCCCGGCCAACCCCACCGGAGCGGTCACACCGCCCGAGGTGATCCACGCCTTCCACCGCCTGGCGGTGGAGCACGACATCGCGCTCATCGTCGACGAGACCTACCGCAACTTCCGGGGCACCCGGCACGCCCCCCACCAGCTGTTCTCCGAGCCCGGGTGGGAAGCCAACATGATCAGCCTCCATTCGTTCTCCAAGGACCTGGCCATCCCTGGCTACCGGGTGGGGGCCATCGTGGCCGGGCCCGAGGTGATCTACGAGGCGCTCAAGCTGGTCGACTGCGTGCAGATCAGCGCCCCCCGGATCGGCCAGGAGGCGGTGCTGGCCGGCCTGCGCCGGGCCGGAGCCTGGCGCCGGGAGCAGTCGGACCGGATCGCAGCGGCCCAGGTGGTGTTCGAAGAAGTGATGGCGGGCCGGCCCGGCGGGTTCGAGCTGGCGTCGGCCGGGGCGTTCTTCGGCTGGGTCCGCCACCCGTTCGCCGAACTGGGCACCGACGAGGTGATCAAGCGGCTCGTGCTCGACCACGACGTGCTGGCCATCCCTGGCACCGCCTTCACCCCCACCGACGAGCGCTGGCTCCGGTTCAGCTTCGCCAACCTCCCGCCCGACGACCTCCACGAGCTGGGCCGACGCCTGTCCGAGATGGGCGCGTGCTAAGTAACAGGTCGTGAGCCTGCTCGACTACGTTGCCGGGGCGGGAGTCGCCGCCCCGCCGGCCGATCCCCGGGTCCAGCCCCCGCCCCCGCTGATCCCGCCCCCGCCCCTGATCGACGAGCTCGACCTCGCCCCCGCCCGTCGCCGTCGATCGAGCCGGCGCCACCGGATGCCGCGGCCCCGTTCACGCCGGCGGGCAGCGGCCGAGGTGCTCCTGGTGCTGGCCCTGATCGGCGGCACCCTGGCCTTCGACCCCTCTCCCATCGGCCTGCTGGTCCTGTTGTTCGTGGCCGTGGTGCCCTTCGAGAAGCTGTTTCCCCGGCACCGGGGTCAGCCGGTGCGCCGGGCCCAGGTCGGCACCGACCTGGCCTACCTCCTGCTGAGCCCCCTACTCAACGTGATCACGGTGACGGTGGCGGTGGTGGTCGGCGTGATCAGCCTGGCCTGGCTGCCGGGGCTGGCCCTGCGGCCGTTGGTGGCCCAGATCCCACCCCGGCTCGCCCCGCTGGCCGGCATCGTGCTGTTCGACCTGGCCATCTACTGGGTGCACCGGTGGAGCCACGAGGTGCCGTTCCTGTGGCGGTTCCACGCCGTGCACCACTCGACGCAGTACCTCGACTGGGTGAGCGGGTTCCGGGTCCATCCCCTCGACGGGGCCCTGCTGGCCCCGCCCTTCGTGTTCCTGCTGGCCGCCGGGTTCAGCCCCGAGTTCACCGGGGCCCTCACCATCATCCAGATCGTGACCGGCATCTTCCTCCACGCCAACGTGCGGTGGCGGTGGCGGCCTCTGCACCGGCTGGTGATCACGCCCGAGTTCCATCACTGGCACCACACCAACGACCGGCAGGCCATGCACAGCAACTATTCGGTGTTCCTGCCCCTGTGGGACCAGCTGTTCGGCACCTACTTCATGCCGGCCGGCCGCCGCCCCGAGGCCTACGGGATCAACGAGCCAATGCCTCGCGGCGTGCTGGCCCAGCTCCGCCATCCGGTGCGCGGCGTCGGCAATCCGCTGGTGCTGGTGGCCCGGGCGGTCCGCCATCCGTGGCGGTCGGCCCGCCGGTTGGGGTCAGTGGTGCGGGATCTGCTGGGCCAGATCTGGCGCTCCACCACCCGCCCCACCCGAGCCGCAGTCTGAGCTCGGCCCGGCCGGGCCACGCAGCGGGGCCACCACCTGGGTACCCTCCTGCCGTGCCCGGCCGTCGATGGCTCCCGACCCTCGCTCTGAGCAGCGCCCTGGTGCTGACCGCCTGCGGTTCCAGCGGCGGTGCCGCCGGCCCGACCGTGGCCCCGCTCGACCTCGACGGGATGTACGAGATCGGCGCCTGGAGCGGGCCCGACGCCCCCACCGACGCGGCCGCCGGCACCTACGCCCAGGTCGACCTCGACGCCCGCTTCGGCGCCCTCACCGTGGCCACCGACTGCGGGGTTCAACTCGGCTCCTACAGTCTGCTGACCGACGGCCGGGCCGGGATCACCGTGGCCGGCGGCCGGTCCGTCCCCTGCGGGCCGGGGGCCGAGGACCGCCAGCAGCGTCTGCTCGACACCCTGGCCCGCATCGACGGTTGGACCGGTGGCGGCGACACACTCACCCTCACCAGCGCCGACGGCGACGAGTTGGTGCTGGTCAGGCCGGTCGGGTGACCTAGGTGTAGGGGTACCCGCTGAACACGTTGGTCCAGCCGTCGGCCTCCATCTCGCTGACAGGTCGCCCCCGGCGAAGCGACACCACCCGCACGTTCTCCCACGGGCGGTCGGTCTGCTCGAAGTAGAGCTTGGCCCAGCCGGCGCCCACCACCCAGCTGCGGTCAACCTTCCGTTGACAGGGACTCGGTTATCGGCTCCGGTGTCGACTCCGGGACCTCGGCCTGATCGGGCGGTTCGGCCGGATCGATCTCGCCGCCCGTCGCCGCCCGGTACAGCAGCTCCACCGGGAGCCCGCCGTGGCGGAACCGGGCCAAGGGCGTCAGCCGGCCGTCGGCCAGATGGGCCAGGCGGCGCTCGGGGCACACCATGGCCAGGTCCCAGCCAGCCAGCCGCTGGTTGGCCACCATCCCCAGGCGCCGGTAGAGCCCGTCGAGGCGGTTGTCGCCCAGGCGCCGGCCGAACGGGGGGTTCGTCAGCACCAGCCCCGGCCCCGGTCGGGCCTTGAGCTGGGACACCACACCCTCGGAGAACTGCACACGGCCGGCCACCCCGGCCCGTTCGGCGTTGGCCACCGCCGCCCGGACCATCGCCGGGTCCCGGTCGGATCCGGTGATCGTCACCCCGTCGGGCAGGGGGCCGGGTTCGGCCGGGATGCCGGCCACCACCGAGGCCCAGGTGCCGGCCTCGAACGAGGGCCAGGCGTGGAAGGCGAAGGGTCGACGCCCCCCGGGCGGCAGGCCCAGGGCCAGCAGGGCGGCCTCGATGGGGATGGTGCCGGCACCGCAGAACGGGTCGAGCAGCGATGTCTCGCCCTGCCATCCGGCGGCGGCCAGCCCGGCGGCCGCCATCGTGGTGCGCAGTGGCGCCGTGCTCAGCTCGGTCCGCCACGGCCGGTGGTGGAGGGCGTCGCCCGAGGAGTCGGCGCTGATCGTCACCGTGTTGCGCTCGATGCGGACGATGAACAGCTGCTCCGGCTCCCCCAACGACGGCGCCCCCACCACCTGATGGAGGCGCTGGGCGATGGCGTCGGTGTGGTACAGCTTGGAATCGTTGGCCGATATCCGGAACCGGGGGGCGGTGCCTTCGGCCAGCCACGGCGACCAGTCGGCCGCAGCCGCCCCGGCCTGGAGGCGGGAGAAATCGGTGGCTCGGAACGTCGCCACCCGCACCACCACTCGGGCCGCCGTCCGCAACCACAGGTTGCAGGCGTACACCTGACGGGTGGTGGCGTCGGCCTCGAACGTGCCCGGCCCGGCCGGTTTCGGCCGCACGCCCAGCGCCTTCAGCTCGGCCTGGCACCAGGCTTCGAGGCCCGGGGTGCACACCACGGCCATGCGGTGGGCGGCTCGGCGGGGCGACGGGGAGGGCGGGACCATGGTGTGAGCAGGCTACCGGCGGCGCGTGGGCCGCCGCTGATGCGGCCGGACCGGTGTGTGGCACAGTTGGGCCATGGTCTTGGTCTCGTGGCTCATCACCGGCCTCATCGTGGGCGCCATCGCCCGACTTCTGGTACCGAGCGGCGGCCGGCACCTGGGCTGCATCGGCACCACCGGTCTGGGGATCCTGGGCTCGCTGGTGGGAGGGGCGGTGTTCAACGTCCTGGCCGGCGACGGGGCCCGCTTCCGGGCCAGCGGTCTCATCGGCAGCATCATCGGCGCCGTGCTGATCCTCGTCGTCGCCCGCCTCTTCCGCCCCGACCCCGCCCGCCGCTGATCTGACAACCCCCGCCCGTCAGGCGGCGTGGGCGGCGATGCGGAGGGCCCGCTCCAGTAGCAGGGCGTCGCCCAGGCGGTGACGGAGGCGGTGCTCCAACCCGGCGATCGGGTACAGGTTCTGGGGCGCCCGGGCCTCCTTGTGGGCCTCACTGGCGAAGCGGGGCAGCCCGGCCGAGATCTGGTCGGCCCGCACGGCGGCGCACGAGGCGTCGCCGCCCAGGTCGGGCAGCTCCAGGCGCACCACACCGCTCAGGGCATGGGCCCGGGGCCCGGGCAGGCGCAGATACCACGACCACCGGGGCATGCCGCCCCCGATGGCGAACAGCGGCGTCCGTTGCCCCTCGCCCAGCATGGCCACCACCCGCTGCAGCTCGGGGGCCAGGTACTGAACGTGCTGGGTCTTCACGTAGCCCACGCCGGCGGCGTGGTGGCGGCCCCGCAGCGGCCCGTCGTACACCACGAGCTGGGCCTCCTCCAGCCCCTTCGACACCCGGGCCTCCAGCGACGTCATATGGTCGTGGACGCCGAGGTTGAGGTCGCTCTCCTCGTCGCCCCGGGCCCGGTGCAGGTGCCAGGTGGCGGTGGTGCCGGCCTTGATCGTCTCGGCCCCCTCGGCCGCCGTGTACACCCCCCGCTCCACTTCCACCGCCACCACCTCGGCCGCACCGCCCTCGCATCGCACGGCACCGGCGGCCACGCTGGCGCACAGCCCGGGACGGGACAGGCCGTCGGCGTCGTCGATCCACACCCGGGAGTCGACCCGGCGCACGCCGTCCACGAACACCACCGGGCCGAGACCGGCGCCGGTGGGGTCGGGGTCGGGGGTGACGGGGGCCCACGCCTCGGCCGGCACCTCAACCGACGGATCGATCGGGGTCTTCGTGGGTTCCAGGTCGTCGTCGGCGCTGCCCGGCTCGTAGCCCGGGGCCCAGGTCTCCACGGCGAAGCGCACGCTCAGCCCTCCTTCCGCTCGATGACCGATGTGGTCGGGCCCTTGCGCACCTCGAACCGCACCGGCATCCGCTCGGCCAGATCCCGCACATGGGTCACGATGGCCACCAGCCGCCCCCCGGCCGACAGCTCCTCGATGGCCGAGGCCAGCACGTCGAGGGTGTCGGCGTCGAGGGTGCCGAAGCCTTCGTCGAGGAAGATCGACTCCAGGCGGGGGCTGTCGACCGGGGCCAGCTCGGCGATCGAGTCGGCCAGGGCCAGGGCCAAGGCCAGGGAGGCGAGGAAGATCTCGCCCCCCGACAGGGTCTTGATGTCGCGCCGCTCGTCGGCGTTGCCGTGGTCCCGCACGGCGAAGAGGCGGTCCACCACCTCGAGCGAGTAGCGCCCGTCGGACAGCTCGCCCAGGCGCAGGTTGGCCCGGTCGACGATGTCGGCCAGGGCCTCGGCCAGCAGCCAGCTCTCGAACCGGTTGGCCTGGAGGTGCAGGCCCAGCGCCTCGTGCAGGGTCCGGTGCCGGGCCAGCTGGCCCACCCGACCGGCCAGCTCGACCCGCTCGGCCATGTCGGCCCGCAGCCGGTCGAGCCCGGCCCGCACCGTGGCCGCCCGCTCGGCCACCGCCACCGGTAGGCGTTCCGGCTCGGCCTCCACTCCGGCCGCCCGGGCCGCAGCCCGCAGGCCGTCGAGCACGGCGGCCTTGGCCCCCGCCAGGTCCTTGCCCGCCGCCGCCACCTCGGCCCGCTCCGTCTCCCGGCCCTGACGTTGGGCCACGGCCCACACCGCTAACTCGTCCCAGTCGGCCCGCAGCGACCCGCTCCCCGGCGGGGGCGGGGCCAGCGCTGCCACCTGGTCCCGCTGGGCCAGGAACGACCGGCCCCAGGCCGTCTCGGCCTCCTGCAGGCGGCGGTGGGCGGTGTCGGCCCCGGCCAGCGCTTCCTCGGCCCGGCGCAGGGCAGCCTCGGCCGTCCGGGCCTGCTCGGCGGCGGCCACCGCCCCCACCAGGGCCGCTTCCAGCTCGGCCCGGGGGGCCACGGCCTCCAACCGCTCGGCCAGGGCGACCGCCGCCTTGGCCCGCTGGGCGGCGTCGGCCTCCAGCGACTGGACCCGACCGAGCGCCTTGGCCTCGGCTGCCGCCGCCGTGTTGAGGGCCTGCTGACACCGGCGGGCGTCGGCCTCGACCCGGGCCAGCTCTTCGTCGGTCACATGGTGGGGCACGTCGGTGACCACCTGGGCGCAGACCGGGCAGGGGGCCCCCGGCACGAGTTGGGCGATCCAGGCCGCAGCGTCGGCCCCGGTGCGGGCGGCCCGGAGCCCGGCCACCGCCGCCTCCGCCTCCTGCTCCCGCGCCGCCACCTCCTCCCCCGACACCCGATGCACGGCCCGGGCCGTGTCGAGTTCGGCCTCCAGGGCGACGGCCGCCCCCTCCAGCTCGGCCAGCTCCCGGCGGCGGGCGATCAGCCGCTCGATCTCCACCCGGTCGCCCGCCTCCTCCACCTCGGCCCGGGCCGCCTCCTGGGCGGTTCGGGCCTCGTGGCGGGCGGCGGTGGCGGCGACCAGGGCCCCGGCGGCGGCGGCCAGGGCCTCGTCGTGGCGGGCCAGGTCGGGCGGTACGGCCACGGCCTGGAGCCGGGTCAGGGCGTCGTCGAGCGCCGCCACCTGCTGGCGCCGGGCCACGAGCTCGGCCTCGATCCGTTCCACCTCGGCCAGAGCCGCCCCGGCCTGGCCGGCCAGGGTGTCGAGGGCGGCGCCCTGGGCCTCCAGCTCGGCGGCCGCTTCGGGGGTGGCGTGGGCCAGGCGGCCCAGGCGCTCGTCGAGGGCGTCGACCCGCTGCCCCGCCTCCTTGGCCCGGTCCCGGGCCAGCGCTCCCATGCGGGCGAACACCTCGAGGTCGAGGAGCTGGCTCAGCAGCTCCTGGCGCTCGGCCGCGCTGCCCTTGATGAAGCGGGCGAAGTCGCCCTGGGGCAGCACGATGGTGCGGGTGAACTGGGCGAAGTCGAGCCCGATCAGGTCCCGCACCTGCTCGTCGAGCTCCTTCACGTTGCCGGCCAGCACCGTGGTCCCACCGTCGGCCTCCACCCGCTCCAGGCGGGCCTCCCGGGTGGTGGCCCGCCCCTCGGCTCTGGTTCCCGAAGCCCGGGCTCGGCGCACCACCCGGGTGGCGAGATAGGTGCGACCGGCCAGCTCGAAGGTGAGCCGCACCCGGGCCTCCACCCCGAGCTGGTGGATGGCCGGCGCCACCAGGGCCGGGTTGTCGTAGCGGGGCACGGAGCCGTAGAGGGCGAAGGTGAGGGCGTCGATGACGGTGGACTTGCCCGACCCGGTGGGGCCCACGAAGGCCACCAGGTCGAGGGCGGTGAAGTCGACCTCGGTCCGCTCCCGAAAGGTGCCGAAACCCTCCATCTCCAGGCGGACCGGCCTCATGACAGGAGGCTCAGCTGGCCGTCGGACCCGGGCACCGGCGGGGCCCCCGAATCGGGCTCCGACTCCTCCGGTTCGTGGACCTCGTCGTACAGGGCGGCGAAGCCCCGTTCGAGGTCGGGGTCCACCATGCCCCGCTCCTGGAGATAGGAGCCGAAGAGCTGGCTCGGGGTCCGGCCGTCGCGCCGGGCGATCTGGCGGCCGCCGCTCCCGTCGGCCGGGCGGGCCACCCGAACCTCCACCACCCGCTCCCCCAGCACGGCTCGGACCTCGTCGGCCAGGCCGGCCCGGGCCGGCTCGGTCACCTCCACCCGCAGCCAGGGCCCGGCGTCGTCCTCGGCGGCGCTGTCATCGCCGGAGCCGCCGCTCCGGCCGCCCTCGGCGGCCAGGGCCTCCAGGTCGGCCACGGTGCCGATGACAGTGCGCAGCGGCCGTCCGGCCCTCAGGGGGAGGGCCGTCACCTTGGCCCGGATGCCGGGCTCGACTTCCACCAGGTTGACCTGTTTGCCTCCGGTCTCCTCGCCGAAATCGAGCTGGAGGGGGGAGCCGCAGTAGTGGATGGGGCAGGGCCCGGCCAGGGCCTGGGGGCGGTGCAGGTGGCCGAGGGCCACGTAGGCCGCTTCCACCGGGAAGGCGGCGGTGGGGACGGCGTACTCCTCCACCAGGTGGGCCCCCCGCTCCCCGCCGCCGGCCGCCCCGCCGGTGACGAACAGGTGGGCCGCCACCAGGTTGACGGTGTCGCCGCTGAAACCGGTGGCCAGGGCGGCCAGCACCTGGGCCAGGCGGTCGGCGTAGGTCTGGGCGTTGCGGAACGCCGGCTCGCTCATCAGCGCTTCGGACCGCACGATCCCCCGCTGGCTGACGAAGGGCACGGTGGCCAGCCGCACTGGCGTGCCATCGGCCGTCGTGAAATCCAGCACGCCGCCAGCGGCCGGCGGGCGGGGCTCGGTGACCACGGTGATCCGCCCCAGGGCCAGGAGGCGGGCCACGGCGTCGAGCCGGCGGGGGCCGTCATGGTTGCCGGCCAGCACCGCCACCGGCGCCACCTCGGCCAGCGCCAGCAAGGCGTCCCACGTGATCCGCTCGCTCTCGGCCGTGGGGGCCGACGTGTCGAACAGGTCGCCCGCCACCACCGTGAGGTCGACCTGGTGGGTATCGGCCAGCCCGGCGATCTCGGCCAGCACGGCCCGGTGCTCGCCGGCCCGGCTGTGACCCCGGATGGCCCGACCCACGTGCCAGTCCGACGTGTGCAGCAGCTTCACCCGCCGCCACCCGTCACGACACGAGCCCGGCGAAGGGGTCGACGGGCGTGGCGGCGGGGCCAGCCGGGCCGCCGCCGCGGTCTTCGTCGGCGCCTCCGTTGTCGGTCAGCGTCACCACCGCCGCCTCGGCGCTGCGGGTGGCCCACGCCGGGAACGGGAACTCCACCAGCAGCGGCACCGGCAGGCGGGGCTGGGCCACGTACATCGAGCCGGGCTTGAGGATCGTGGCCCGCTGGCGCTGCACCACCGGCAGGAAGCCGTACT
>CADEDH010000069.1:32898-34014 GCA_902826025.1 uncultured Actinomycetes bacterium | reverse complement strand
CGTCCACCTCCTGGGGCTGGAGCCGCCCGCCGGGGCGGCGGGCGCGGTCGGCCAGGTGCCCCAGGCGATCCCAGTCGGGGCGGTTGGCGGCCAGATACCAGTCGAGGTCCACTGGCGGCCCACGCTACCGCCCACGGCCGAACCGGGGGGAGCAGCCATGACCGCCCCGGCCGGGCCGGTAGCACCGGAACGGGGCCCCGGGCTGGAGCGAGGCCCCACCGTGGAACGGGGGCCCACCGTGGCCGATCCGTCGGCCGCCCGCTCGCCCCACCTGCTCACCGTGGTGACGCCGGAGGGGGTGCTGCTCGAGTTCCGGGCCGCCGGGGTGGGCTCCCGCCTGCTGGCCGTCGCCATCGACCTCTTCTGCCAGTTCATGGCGCTGATGGTCGTGTTCTTCGTCTTCGCCTTGGCCCTGGTGGTGGTGAGCGAGACCATTGGCGTGATCCTGCTGGTGGTCGCGCTGTTCCTCATCGTCTACGGCTACCCGGCGGCCATGGAGACGCTGTGGGACGGCCGCACGCTGGGCAAGGCGGCGCTCGGGATCCGGGTGATCACCACCGAAGGAGGTCCGGTGGGGTTCCGCCACGCCGCCATCCGGGCCATGATCGCCACCGTCGACTTCTGGTTGCCGCCGGGGGGCCTGATCGCCCTCTCATCGGCCCTGGTCACCCAACGGAGCCAACGGCTGGGCGACCTGGCGGCGGGCACGATCGTGGTTCGCCGGTCCCGGGCCGCCACCACACCGGTGTTCTTCGCCCCGGCCTACGGCGTGGAGCGCCTGACCAGCCAACTCGACACGAGCGCCCTCACCCCCCAGCAGTACGGGGTGATCCGCGACTACCTGCTGCGGCTGGGCGAGCTGATGCCGGAACGGGCGGCGGCGCTGGGCCACGAACTCTCGCTCCACGTGGGGCGGATCACGGGTACCCCCAAGCCCGATTGGCTCGACCCGCCCCGCTACCTGGCCTCGGTCCTGTGCGCCCACCAGACCCGGTTCCGCCCCACGCCCGGGCCAGTGGGCTCCACCGGTTGGGGCGGGGCCGCCGCCGGTGGTGGTGCTCCGCCGCCCCCGCCCGGTTCGTTCGGCCTCCCGCCCGGCTGGGGTCCGCCGCCGGG
>CADEDH010000069.1:3600-32798 GCA_902826025.1 uncultured Actinomycetes bacterium | reverse complement strand
CGCCGCCCCCGCCCGGTTCGTTCGGCCTCCCGCCCGGCTGGGGTCCGCCGCCGGGGTATGGCCCCCCGCCGGGGCCGCCGCCCCCCGTCGGCCCACCGCGTTTCGGCGGCTGAGCCCTATCGGCCCTGGAGGCGGCGGAGTTCGGCGTCGACGTCGGCCTCGGTGACGGGGCGACGCATGAACGCCTCCCAGTAGTGCATCACCAGCCCGATGCCCCAGCCGCCGAGGACCCAGATCGGCCAGAAGTAGCCGCGCCCGGTGACGGCCCAGATCATGACGAGGAAGGCGTTCACCACCAGGTATGAGGTCAGATGGGCGGAAAACGACCGCTTGGCCTCCACCCGCCGTTTGGCCTCGGCCCGCAGCGGATCGGGATCGGTAGCGGACGAGGGCTCGGGGGCGATGAAGTCGGGTTCGCTGGCCACGACGGCTCCTTCGATGTTGCCTGGTCGCCCACCATCATCGTCATCTTCCACCCTCAGGGGACATCGGGCCAGGGGCCAAGGACCGGTTCCCCTAGCCTGGAGAGGTGGTCCACTACCTCGACAACGCTGCCACCACGCCGGTGCGGCCCTCGGCCGTGAACGTCATGCTGCCGCTGCTCACGGAGACCTACGGCAACCCGTCGGGCGCCCACCGCATGGCCCGGGACGCCAACAGGGTTCTCGACGACGCCCGGGCCACGATGGCCGAGGCCCTGGGGGCCCAACCGGGCCAGATCGTGTTCACCGGCGGCGGCACCGAGGCCGACGCCCTGGCCGTGCGGGGCACGGTGGCGGCCCGGGGCGGGATCCCGGTGTGCTCGGCCATCGAGCACCATGCCGTGCTCGACCCCGTGCACCACCTGGGCGGACGGGTGGTGGCCGTGGGCCCCGACGGCCGGCTCGACCTGGCGGCCCTCGAGGAGGCGCTCGACCCCTCGGTGTCACTGGTCTCCGTCATGCTGGCCAACAATGAGACCGGCATCATCCAGCCCATCGCCGAGGCGGTGGAGATCGTGCGCCGCAAGGCCCCCGGGGCGCTGTTCCACACCGACGCCGTGCAGGCCCTGTGCTGGGTCGACGTGGCCGAGGCGGCCGCCGCCGCCGACCTCGTGTCGGTCAGCGCCCACAAGTTCGGCGGGCCCAAGGGGGTCGGGGTGCTCGTGGTGCGAGACGGGGCCGATCCCGAGCCCCTGCTGCTCGGCGGGGGCCAGGAGCGGGCCCGCCGGGGCGGCACCCAGAACGTGGCCGGCATTGCCGCCATGGCGGTGGCCGCCGCCGAGACCGTGGCCGAGCGCCCGGCCGCCCTGCCCCGGGTGGCCGCCCTGCGGGACCGTCTGGCCGACGGGATCCGGGCCGCCCTGCCCGGTGTGGTGGAGACCGGCGTGGTGGGCGATGGAGGGCCGGGGGCCGGTCGGCGCCACAAGACGGCCAACATCTGCCACCTGTGCTTCGAGGGGATCGAGAGCGAGGCCCTCCTGTTCCTGCTGGAGAAGGAGGACATCATGGCCTCGGCCGCCTCCTCCTGCGCCAGCGGCGCCATAGACCCCAGCCATGTGCTGCTGGCCATGGGCTTCGAGCGCGACCTGGCATTCGGCTCCCTGCGCCTGTCCCTCGGCTACGGCACCACCGAAGCCGACGTCAGCGCCGCCCTGGCCGTCGTGCCGGCCGCCGTCACCCGCCTCCGGGAGCGGGGGTCGTGACCGCCGGTCCGGCCCACCAGCGCCGGGTGCTGGTGGCCATGTCGGGTGGGGTCGACTCGTCGGTGGCCGCCGCGCTCCTGGCCGAGCAGGGCCACGAGGTGGTCGGGGTCACGATGAAGCTGTGGGGCGGCGACAGCGACTCCGGCTGCTGCTCGGTGTCCGACGTCGACGATGCCCGCCGGGCGGCCCAGGCCCTGGGCATCGACCACCACGTGTTCAACTTCGCCGACGACTTCCAGCGTCACGTGGTCGACCCCTACGTGGAGGACCACCGGCTCGGGCGTACCCCCAACCCGTGTGTGGCCTGCAATCGTCACATCAAGTTCGACAAGCTGTTCCGCCGGGCCGACGCCCTCGGCTTCGACCTCGTCGCCACCGGCCACCATGCTCGTCTGGTGGCCGACGGCCACGGTGCTCGTCTGGTGGCCGACGGCCACGGTGCCCGTCTGGTGGCCGACGCCGGCCGCGCTGGCGCGCCGGTGCGGGTGGGCCGGGCGGCCGACGGGGCCAAGGACCAGTCCTACGTGCTCCACATGCTCAGCCAGGCCCAGCTCCGCCGCCTCGTCCTGCCCATCGGTGGGCTGACCAAGGCCGAGGTGCGGGCCCGGGCCGCCGCGCTCGGGCTGGTGACGGCGGCCAAGCCCGACAGCCAGGACGTGTGCTTCATCCATTCCGGCACCGGCCGCCGGACCTTCCTGGGCGATCGGATCCCGCTGGCCCCGGCCCGCCTGGTCGACACCACCGGGCGGGAAGTGGGCCACGTGGCATCGGTGGAGCTGGTCACGATCGGCCAGCGCCGCGGCCTCGACCTGGGGGGAGACGCCGAGCGGCGCTACGTGGTCGACATCGACCGGGCGGCCGGGGTGGTGACGGTGGGGCGGCAGCAGGACCTGCTTCTCACCCATCAGGCCGTCGACGGCGTGTCCTGGTCGCACGAGCCCGAACCGGGCCCCCTGTGGTTCCAGTGCTCGGCCCACGGTCAGCCCCGGGCCGGCCGGCTGGAGATCGGCGACGATCCGTCTCGGGCCACCATCGCCTGGGACGAGCCCCAGCCCCGGGTGGCGCCGGGCCAGTCGGTGGCCTTCTACGGAGCTGACGACCGGGCCGACCTGGTGGTGGGCGGAGGGTTGGCGGCCGCCGGCCCTCAGCGGGACGGATCGTGAGCGATGGCGCCGCGGCCGCGGCCGCTGGCGTCGGCACGGTCGTCACCACCGATGTGGAGCTGGGAGCAGCGGCACTGCGGGTCGGCCAGTTGGTGGCCTTCCCCACCGAGACGGTCTACGGGCTGGGGGCCGACGCCTCCAACCCGGCGGCCGTGCGGGCCGTGTTCGAAGCCAAGGGCCGCCCCGCCGGTCACCCCCTGATCGTTCACGTGGCCTCGCTCGACGAGGCCTGGGGCTGGATGGCCGAACCCGACCCGGCCACTGAACGTCGTCTCACCGCACTGGCCGGGCGGTTCTGGCCCGGCCCCCTCACGATCGTGGTGCCCCGGTCGGGCCGGGTGGCGCCCGAGGCGGTGGGCGGTCGGCCCTCCATCGGCCTCCGGGTGCCGGCCCATCCGGTGGCGTTGGCCCTGCTCAGGGCGTTCGGGGGCGGCGTGGCAGGCCCGTCGGCCAACCGGTTCGGGCGGGTCAGCCCCACCACGGCGGCCCATGTGGTGGCCGATCTCGACGGCCGGGTGAGGGTGGTGCTCGACGGCGGCCCCACCGCGGTGGGGGTGGAGTCGACGATCGTCGATCTGGTCGGCCCGGTGCCGTTGCTGTTGCGCCCCGGCGGGGTGCCGGTGGCGGAGCTGGAGGCGGCGTTGGGTGAACCGGTGCCCGACGGCCGCTCGGGCGAGGCCCGGGCCTCGGGGATGCTGGCGTCGCACTACGCCCCCCGGGCATCGGTGCTACTGGTCGAGCCGGACGATCTCGCCTCGGCCCTGGCGGCGGCCCGGGCCGAGCGGGGCGAGGCCGGCCTGGTGGGTGTGATCGGCCCGCAGGCGGTGGATCACCAACCATCGTGGGTCCTGCCCGACGAGGCCGCCGGCTATGCCCGCCAGCTCTACGCCGCCCTGCGGGCCGCCGATGCCGCCGGGGTGGCGACCCTACTGGTCGTCGCCCCGTCGCACGGTCCCCTGCTCGACGCCGTGATCGACCGCCTCACCAAGGCCGCCGCCCCCCGCGCTACCTGACCGCAGTCCCGGCGACGCCGTCGGTGAGAAGGTCAGTGGTCGTGGTCGTGGCCGTGATCGTGGTCTGACCCGTCGGGGACGGTGGCGGCGGCGCCGGGGTCGGCGATGCGGACGGCGCGGATGCGGGCCTCGGTGAGCACGGCGCCGGGGAGGCTGGGGGTGAACACCACCCGGTCGGCCTCGGTGTTGACCACGGTGCGCTTCACCCGTCGGCCGAAGGCCACCCGCTCCTTGGCCGCCACCTCGAGGGCGAGGCCCCGGGCCCCGCCGCTCACGTCGGCCACACCGTCGGCAGTGACATCACCCTCCCGGGCCGGGCCCAGAGCGGACACGATGGCCCGGCGGAGCAGGATCGACTCCACCAGCAGCACATGGTCGTGGATGACGAAGCCAGCCGGGACGAACACGATCCAGCGCCGGGCCAGTTGGTGGAGCACCCTGAACCCGTGACGGCAGGCGAAGGCCCCGACACCGCAAGCGATCACGCCCGCGATCCACCACTCGTTGGCCAGCAGCACCGGCCCCGTCACCAGCCCGGCGAACACCACGAGCCATGTCACCTGTACCGGCCCCAGCAGGGCGAACGCCGGAGGACGGAGCGCCATCCGACGCTCCGAGCCGTAGGCCGATCCATTGATCATCCGGTCTCCGGTGGTGGGCAGGAACGCCACCATGGTGAGCAGCGCCCCATAGCCGAGGCCCTCCAGCCGGGCCGCCGGGAAGCCGCCGTCGCCCACCACTGCCGCCAGCCCCACCAGGGCCAGCGCCCCCGGGGCCCCGATCCGCACCACGGTGAGGCTCTGGGTCGACGGGACCAGACAGGCCACCAGCCCGGCGAACCAGGCGGCCCACAGGGCCACCTCGGCGATGGTGCCGCCGGTGGCGGGGAACTGGTCGAGCCGGTCCGACAGCCCCACCCCGATCCCCAGGGGGGCCAGGAGCCACACCACCCGCAGCGGCCACAGGCCGGCCCGGGACAGCAGCCCGGCGGCCAGCGGGCCGGCCCCGGCGGCACCGGGCACGAAAAGGGAAGACGTCGACGCCATCGGCCACCAGTGTGCCGGGTCGAGCGGCCACTCCGGAGAGTCCAAAGAGACTGTCACAGGGGGCGGGTAGCCTCGGGACGATGGCGAAACGAGGTAGCAGCCCCACCACCGGCACCAGCCAGGCCGGCACGGCCACCGCCAGCACGGCCACCGCCAGCACGGCCACCGCCGGCCCCGACGCCCTGGTCACGGAACGGGCGGGGGAGCTGCGGGCTCTGATCGACTACCACAACGAGCGCTACCACTCCCTCGATGCCCCCGAGATCCCCGACGCCGACTTCGATGCCCTGGTCCGGGAGCTGCAGGCCCTGGAGGCCGACTATCCCGAGCTGATCACGCCGGAGTCGCCAACCCAGCGGGTGGGATCGGCCCCATCGGCCACGTTCGCCCCGGTCACCCACGCCATGCCGATGATGAGCCTCGACAACGCCTTCAGCCGGCCCGAGCTGGAGGCGTGGGCCGAGCGGGTGGCCCGGGGGCTCGATCTGGGCGACGCCGCGGCCCCGGTCGGTTACCTGTGCGAGCTGAAGATCGACGGGGTGGCCTGTTCGCTGCACTACGAGCAGGGCCGCCTGGTCCTGGCCGCCACCCGGGGCAACGGCCGGGTGGGGGAGGACATCACGGCCAACGTGGCCGGCATCGGGGTGATCCCCACCCGTCTCTCCGGCTCGCCGCCCCCCGTGCTCGAGGTCCGGGGTGAGATCTACATGCCGCTGGCCACGTTCGCCGCCCTCAACGAGGCCCAGGAGGCGGCCGGCCTGCCCCGTTACGCCAACCCCCGCAACACCGCCGCCGGCAGCCTCCGCCAGAAAGACCCGGCGATCACGGCCAGCCGGGGTCTGGCCTTCTGGTCCTATGGCTTGGGCGTGGTGGAGGGCGGCCCCCATCTGGAGAGCCAGGGCTCGATGCTGGCGTGGCTGGCCTCCATGGGCCTGCCGGTGAACCCCGAGCTGCGTCCGGTGGCCACCATCGACGAGGTGGTGGCGTTCACCGACCACTGGATGGAGCACCGCCACGACCTGGCCTACGAGATAGACGGGGCCGTGGTGAAGGTGGACCGTCTGGCCCGTCAGCGGTCGCTGGGGTCCACGGCCAAGGCCCCCCGCTGGGCCATCGCCTACAAGTTCCCGCCCGAGGAGCGCACCACCAAGCTGCTCGACATCCAGGTGTCGATCGGGCGCACGGGCAAGGCCACCCCCTTCGCGGTGCTGGAACCGGTCTTCGTGGGCGGCTCCACTGTGCAGTTGGCCACCCTGCACAACTCCGACCAGGTGGCATTGAAGAACGTCCGCCCCGGCGACACCGTGGTGGTGCGCAAGGCGGGCGACGTGATCCCCGAGGTGCTGGGCCCGGTGCTGACCGAGCGTCCGGCCGATTCGGTCGAGTGGCTGTTCCCCGCCAACTGCCCGGCCTGCCACCACGAGCTCGTGCGGCCCGAGGGCGAGGCCCACACGTTCTGCGTCAACCCGGGCTGCCCGGCCCAGCGCCAGACCCGGATCGAACACTTCGCCTCCCGGGGCGGGATGGACATCGAGGGCATGGGGGAGAGCCGGGTCGCGCTGTTCCTGGCCGAAGGCCTCATCGGCGACGCCGGAGACATCTACGCCATCAACTGGGACCGGGTGGCCCAGCTCGAAGGATTCGGTCAGCTGTCGATCGACAACCTGCGGGCCGCCATCGAGGCGTCGAAACACCGGCCGTTGGCCAACCTGCTGGTGGGCCTGGGCATCCGACACCTGGGCCCCACCGGGGCCGAGGCCCTGGCCCGCTCGTTCGCCGACATCGATGCCTTGGGCGCCGCCAGCGAGGAGGAGTTGGCCGCCATAGACGGGGTCGGCCCCACCATCGCCCGCAGCGTCGCCTCCTGGTTCGCCTCCGACGATGCCGCCGTGCTGATCGCCAAGTTCAAGGTGGCCGGCGTGAACCTGGAGGGGGCCGAGCCGTCCGACCAGCCCCAGGTGCTGGCCGGAATGACCGTGGTGGTCACCGGCACGCTCGACGGGTTCAGCCGCGACGGCGCCGAGGACGCGATCAAGGTTCGGGGAGGCAAGAGCCCGGGGTCGGTGTCGAAGAAGACCACGGCCGTGGTGGTGGGGGCCGAGCCGGGCGCGTCGAAGCTGACCAAAGCCCAGGATCTCGGCGTCCCGGTGCTCGACGAGGCCGCCTTCGTCCACCTCCTGGAAACCGGCGAGCTGCCCACCCCGCCCCCGGCCCCCGAGGTCGAGGGCGAGGCCGATCCATCAACCTGACCGCGATCAGGCCCGCTGGTACGCTCTGCCCCGAACACGGAGGAACTGACATGGCGTTGCGGTTCGGCATCTTCGATCAGCTGGAGCAGCCCGGCGGGGTGCCGATGCACCAGCTCTACGCCGACCACATCGAGATGGTGGTCAAGGCCGAGCAGGCCGGGTTCTGGGGCTACCACAAGTCCGAGCACCACATGATCCCGCTCGACGCCGCCCCCAGCATCAACCTCTACCTGGCCGCCGTGGCCCAGCACACGTCGAAGATCCGGCTGTGCTCGCTCGTGCACCTCCTGCCCTTCTATCACCCGCTCCGGTTGGCCGAGGAGCTGTGCATGCTCGACCACCTGTCGCTGGGGCGGTTCGAGTTCGGCTACGGCAAGGGCATCAGCATCCCCGAGCACATCCTGTGGGGTCTCACCGCCGACGAGGCGGTGGAGCGCACCGAGGAAGCACTCGACATCGTGCTGGCCGCCATGCAGTGCACGAGCGGAGACTTCGACTACGACGGCAAGTTCTGGAGCTTCGCCAAGGTGCCGATCGAGTTCGCCCCCTACCAGCGGCCCTACATGCCGCTGTGGCGGCCGGGCACCCTGGCGGCGGCGGCCGAGCAGGGCGTGTCGACCATGGCCGGCGGCCCGCTGGCCATGGTGGCCAAGGCGGTGGCCGACTACCAGGCGATCTACCGGCCCGGCACCGGCGTCGGCCGCCACCACACGCCCACCGTGGGTGGGATCCGCCGCATCTACGTGGCCCCCACCGACGCCGAGGCCGAGGCCCGGGCCCGGGCCGCCTGGGCCAACTTCAGCCTCAACCTCACCAAGCTGTTCCGCCGCTACGAGATGACCCCGCCCAACGACCCCACGCTGGGCGGCGACTTCGACAAGGCGTTGGCCGTGCAGGCCGTGGTGGTGGGCTCACCCCAGACCATGCGGGAGCACGTGGAGCAGTTCGCCGCCGAGACCGGCACCGACTACTTCGTCGGCACCTTCGCCTGGGGCGACATCATCGGCGACGACCTCCGCCGTTCGTTCGACCTGTTCGCCGAGCACGTCGCTACTCCACTCGGATGATGCCCCACAGGCCGTTCTCGACGGCCCAGCGGAACACGCCTGAGCGGTAGGCGTGGTCGCCGGGGTGATCGGCGCGGAACACCAGGTCGTGGGAGGCGCCGCCGGTGAGCCCGGCCAGCGAACCGACCCGGGGTCCGCCCGGCTGCCACGGCGCCGACGACCAGCTCACTCCGTGGACGGTGAACGTGTGGTTGCGGGGCTTGTCGGCCGCCCCCACCAGCCGGAGCCACAGATCGGTACCGGCGCTCACCGGCCAGATCGGCGTCGGCGGTTCCCCGTTGTGCAGCATGGTGCTCGGGTGCGCCATGGCCACCCGGTAGTTGATGCCCTTCTGGCCGGCGTCCTCGGGGTCGTCGCCGGGCACGATGTCGGACACCGGCAGGGCGGGATTGCCGGCCACGAAGTGCCGTAACCCGTCCTGTACCAGCAGCACCATTTCGTGGGCCACGGTGACGTCGGGATCGGCCTCGGTCACCAGCCGTACCGAGGTGCCGTGCCATTGCTCGTCGCCAGTTTCGGGATGGACGGGTACGACGTCGCCCGGCTCCACCACCAGCGCCCCGATCAGGCCATGGTGGCGGTGGTTGCGGATGTCGGCCAGGTCGTGGAGGTAGCACACCCGGCCCGGGCCGTCGGCGTGCGACGCCGGGGCCAACTGGTCGTCGACGTACCACCAGTAGGTGCGCTCGTTGCTCTCGCCCCGCCCCAGGCCTCCGTGGTGGGATCGGAACACCACCCGACCGGCTTCGACATGCCCGCCGTGGCGATCGGGCCGGCCCAGGCTGGCCACGGTGGAGTCGTGGTTGCGGCCCACCCAGGCCCCGTCGTCGGTCACCACGTCGTAGCGGACCAGGCTCGGATGCAGCGACACCCGGGGCGAGACGGTTCGCTTGTCGGGCCGTCCGAGCTCGTCTTTGTGCTCGATGGGCACGGGCGGAGGCGACGGCTCGGGGGCGAACGGTTCCTCCAAGGGGTTCCGGTCCTCGGGATCGGCCGGCAGCACCTCGTTGCGCAACGTCACCTTCACCCACTCGCCCGGCCGGGCCCGGATCACCAGCGGCTCGTCGCCGGTGGAGTCGACATTGGTGCCGTTCACCGCCTGCACCCGGTACAGCAGCCCCCAGGGGTCGGTCAGGTTGATGCCGTGGTAGCCGTGGGGCTCCCGGATGGCCACCACCGTGTACTCCCGGATCGACGGGTCGCCGTCGGGTGGCCGAGGCGGCACGGCCCGGGCCGGAAGGGCAGCAGCCACGGTGCCGGGCAGGAACGGCAGGTCGGGATCGTCTCCCGGGGCCAGGGCCCGGATCAGCCCCCAGCACCCGAGCCACAGGTCGTCCATGGCGGTGAAGCTCCACAGGTGATCGCCCGGGCTGTAGCTGAGGAGGTGCTCATGGCCGTCGATGGTCTGCGTGCCCCGCTCGATCTCCAGGGTGAAGGCTTCGGAGATGCCGATCGTCTGCTGGTTGACCACCGGCGACCGGTCGTTGTGCCACTCCCGATGCCAGCGCAGGCCGTTGAGCACGAAGCTGTGCTGCTCCTCATGGGAGCCCTGGATGAGGCGGAGCCGCAGCCGTTCCCCGGCGTAGGTCTCGAAGACGGGGGTGTCGGGGTCGGCCCCCGACGACGAGAACCAGGCCGACGGGTCGTTCCCCCGGTGGGTCAGCGGGCTGGAACGGTAGTTCACCCCCATCGAGCCCGGGTCCTCGTCGCTGCTCAGGGTGTCGGGGGCGTTCAGGGGCTTGCCGCCCGTGTCGTAGAGGGGGATGAAGTCGCCGATACCGAGGCAGGCCTCCCGGTACGGCTCCTCGCCCGTGTCGGCTCCCGGTACAACCACGGCCTGGGTGCCGGCCCAGGCGACCGCCACCTGGTCGGGGTGGGTCCAGTGGGACTCCGGGGGCTGGGCGACGAGGGCGGCGAACAGGCCCCGCTTCTGGCGGTAGTTGGCCAGCAGGTGATCGTGGAAGAAGCAGGGCCCGAACTCCTCGTCGACCACCCACCGGTGGAGGCCGATGTTGCGCTCCGGCTCGGGGGGAACGTTGGCGTAGCCCACCGCCTCGGTGCAGCTGGCTCCGCTCAGGTAGTTGAACCCGGTGCTCGACCCGTCGGCCGCCAGCACGTCGAACTTCACCAGGTGCACGTGGAGGCCGCATTCCACCGGCGGGGTGGGCAGGTCGTAGTCGTCGGGCCGGATGGAGGTCAGCCGGTTGTGGACGCGCCACTCCACGATGTCGCCGTGGTTGGCCCGGGGGAAGAACGGCTCGGGATCCCCAGCCGGGGGCAGGGGGTGGACGGTTTCCACCTCGCCGCCGTTGGCGTCGAGCTCGATGGTCTTCACGCCGATGAGCTGGTAGCGGTGTCCGTGGAGGTCGTGCCAGCCGTTCGAGTTGTACTCCGTCGGCTCCTCCAGCACCTCGATGTCGTAGCTGATCACCCGGGGCGGCCCCAGGCCGGCGGCCGCGTTCCACTCGCGGGCACGGCCGTCGAGGTCCACGAACAGGGCGGCCGAGTGGGGGTTGGCCTTGCAGCCGGGGTCGAAGGCCTCCCATTCCAGGTCCGAATGCAGCGGCATGCCCAGCAGCTGGCGGCGGCCCACCTTGTCCTGGGGGCGGATGGCCGGGGGCGGGGGCGACTTCTGGGGGTAGGCGGCGTCCATGAACCACGGGAAGCCGGGCTGTTGGGCCGAGGGCGGGTCGACGGGCCGGCCGGGCAGAGGCCGTAGAGCCCGGGTGGGGGTGCCGTCGGGGAGGGCCCGGGTGCCGTCGACCAGCCGGTCGTAACTGCGCCACAGGCCCCACATGCCGTGGTGGAAGTGGGGGTAGAGGTGGCAGTGCCAGATCACGTCGCCAAAGGACTTCTGGCGGCTGCCGGCCCCGTACAGCGGGTCGATCGTCACCCCCGTCTGGGGGCCGATCGTGATCGAGTCGAGCAGTTGCGATCCCTTGTGGTTCAGCGCCCCGGCCCCGTCGACGCCCCACACCGACGGGGGCGCCGTGTCCTGGGGCACGGCCCGCCACTGGTGCACGTGGAGGTGGTAGACGTGGGTCTCCTTCACCCCGGCGTGGACCAGGCGGATCCGGGCCGGGTCGCCCTTGTAGGCCCGGAGGATGGGGGTGACGGGGTCGCCGAACAGCCACGAGCTGTGGTGCTGCTCTTCGCCGGCCACCCGTTCCAGCCAGCGGCCGTCGGGGGTGCGGGCCACCCGGAACACCTCGCTGAGGTCGTCGTCGATCTCCCACGTGACGGCGTTCTGGTCGACCCCGACCTGGTCGGCGGGCGGCTCGGCCGGGGTGTCCTCGGCGTAGCGCCGCATCCGGTGCGGGAGGCGGTTCTCCATCGGCTCGGCCCGGTACGACAGGGGCATCACCGTGTGCTCGCCGGAATGGAGGGCGCTGTGCACCTCGGGCTCGTCGTGGATGAAGATGGCGTACTCGCGGTGGCTGCGGGGGATGGGCTCGCCGCCGGGCTGGTTGTCGGGGCCCAGGTGGAAGTCGACGAAGTCGTGGTGCCCAGGGGTGTCGATGTCTTCGTCGAACGGCACGATGTCGACGTAGAGCCCGTCGGCCCAGTTCGTGTCGATCAGGGGCTCGCCGGTCTCCGGGTCGCTCCACCAGGTGCGGGGCGGCTCCACGATCAGGGCGCCGAACAACCCATGGATGTTGGTGCCGGCCTCCGTGCCGCGCACGTCGCCCAGATCGTTGATGGGCCACACCCCCTCTTCCAGCGGGTGCCACACGTAGTGCCAGTCGGAGCCCGGCTCCGCCAAGCTCGAGTCGTTCACGCCCACCCAGCCGCCGTCGCCGCCCCGCACCCCGGCGACGGTGCCCGCTCCCGGAGCATGGCCGGCCACTCCGCCGCCCTGCACGTGGAGGCCCACGTGGCGTCGCTTCACGCGGTTGTGCAGCGTCACCTCCACCGTGTCGCCGGCGCGGGCCCGCAGCACCAGGGGTCGGATCAGATCCATCGGCTTCATCGGGTTGCAGCGGTCGTAGGCGTGGGCGTCAGGAGGGTCGGGCCACAGCTTGGACCGGTGGTCGTTCAGCATGAGCCGCCGGATGCGGTTCGGGTCGAGCCCGCTGGCGGCGGCCAGGGCGACGGGATCGAAGCGACGGTTGGGGTCGGCCTCCAGGGCCGTGAGCCACCCTTCGAGGGCGTCTTCGGCCTGCTTCAGGTTCGCCGCCCAGGTCTGCCGCCAGGCGGCCCGCTCGGCCGGGTCGGGGTCGAGGGCGGTGACGGCACCGTTGGTCAGGCGGGTCAGGTTGTCGACGAGCTGGTCCACCAGGGCCCGGTAGTTCTGGCGCCGGGTACGGCTGGTGGGCGACAGGTGCTGCTCGTCCTCGTGTTCCTCGTCGCCACCGGCTCCGGCCCCGGCCTCGGGTTCCTCACCCAACTCGTCCAGCAGATCGAGGTCCTGCCCCAGCGCCTCGAGCCGGGCCCGCATCAGCTCGTAGCGGGCCAACCCGTCGACCACGATCTGCATGCGCTGGCATCGTTCGTGGAGGGCGGGCAGCAGGTCGTCGTCTTCCTTCCAGCGCTTCTTCAGCCACTCGATCAGCGGCCGGTAGGCCCGCAGAGAGAACACGAGACCGTCTCGGTCGTGGTCGCCGTCGCCGGTGTAGACGATCGGCACCTCGACGGCGTCGACCTGGTAGCGCAGGGTTCGGGGTGCGGCGAGCTGAGGATTGGGAGGGGGCATCGGGGCTCTCCTTCGACGGTGGGGCGGGGCGGGACGGATCGGGTGGAGCGGCCAGGCGGACGGCCGGCCCGTCAAACGAACAGGGGAACGGCGGTGACCGTCAGCAGGCCGGCGCCGCCGGCGACGGCGGCCAGGCCGGTGGGGCGGGCCAGGCGGAGACCCCAGGGGGCCAGGCGCTCAGCGGCCATGAGCAGCGACAGGGCCACCATGGCCATCAGCCCCAACCACCCGGAACCGACGGCGAACAGCAGGACCATCAGGGCCCAGCAGCAGCCGAGGCAGGACAGGGCGTAGTCGCCGGCCAGGGCCGCCGTCTCCCGCCACGCCGGGCGCCGGCCCTGCCAGTGGCGCAGGGCGAACCCCCGGGGCGAGCGGCAGGCCCGCAGGCAGCGCTGCTTGAGGCCACTCAGCTGGTACAGGCCGGTGCCGGTCAGACCGAGGGCGGGGACGATCGTGGGGTGGGCGGCCAGCGTCGGGATCCGGTGTGACAGTCCGTGGAGCCCGGCGTCGGCGGCCAGCAGGGCGGCGCCCACGGCGAGCCACAGCGCCACCACCACGGCCGCCGCCAGGGCCACCAGTCGGCGACGGTTGTCCCGACGGTGAACCAGTCCTCGCACCAGGTCCAACAGGGGCAGGGCCGGCGGCAGCATCATGGCCACCACCATCAGGGTCCAGCCGGCGGCCAGACCGGCCACCACCGACGGGGTCGGGTGGTCGAGGAGGCGGTGGTCGTGACCGGTCGCCAGCTGGCGCCCCACCTCCAGGGCCCAGGCCACGCCGGCGGTGGCGAGCACCGCCAGCATCAGGCGCCGATCGAGCGGCGCCGCCGCCCGGCCCGGGCCCGGTGGCGCCGGGTGACGGGCGGGCCGACCGGCGGTGGGGGAGCGGGTGGCGGCGGTCACAGGTTTCCGTCGGCCGGCTCGGGGTGACGGGCCTTGAGGTCGTCGTCGAGCGCCCCGTCCTGGTACAGGAACTCGCCCGTCATACCGGAGCGGCCGGTGACCTCCAGGTACCCGCCGGGCAGGGAGGCCACGTTCAGCTTGAGGGAGGTGGCCCTGAGGGCCTCGATGCCGGTGCCCGGCCTCACCCCCAGCTCGTGGTCGAGGGCGGTGTGGGACAGGGTGAGGGGGTCGGGCTCGGGCGGGAACCGGGCCGGCTCGCTGAGCACGTCCACCAGCGCCGCCGCCCCCTGCTCGTCGGGACCCACCGTGATCGTCCAGCCTCCGCCCACCTTGTTCACGTCGATGGCGGCCTGGAAGGAGTGGATCACCGTGCCGCTGACCTCGGCCAGCTCGGCCATGGTGCCGCCGGCCCGCCCACTGAACGCCGCCACCAGGGCGGCGTACTGCTCCGGTGTTGCCGTCTTGTCGACGATCAGCACGGTCCAGGTGCCCCCGTACTCGTCGGGTTGTACCGCAGCATCCCGGATGGGGCGACGGCCCTGGTGGACCGAGACGCTCACCACCTTGAGCCCGGTGACGCGCTCCCCGTCGATCACGCTGTGGTTGGTCCCCTCGGGGTGGAGCAGCTGGCCGTCGCGGGTGCCGATGTCCCACAGGAACAGGCCGGTGCAGTGGTTGTCGTCGGGGATCTCGTTCACCCAGCACGGGCAGATCAGGACGCAGTCGCAGACCTCGATGAAGCGGCCGGCGAGGTGGTGGCTCATGGAAGGGCTCTCCTTGGGACGGTTTGGGCGGGCGGTCAGTAGGGAGGGGACCGGTGGTCGACCGCGTCGGACGACGCGGTGCCGGCCCGGGCCGTCACGGCAGCGGGGCCCCGGTGATGGCGATGGGCACCACGGCCCGGCCGCCCAGCGACGAGGTGACGGTGAGCGTGGGAGGCACCGCATCGATGTCCGGGAACACCTCGGGCACGGCGTTCAGGGCGCCGTAGCCCACGGCGGTCAGCGCCGGCACGGCCACCTCGTCCGACGAGCGGGCTTCGACGGTGAGCGTGCTGGTGTCGAGGTTGTAGGTGGCGGTGGCCGTCACCAGGTCGGTCGGCTCGGTGGTCTCCGCCGTGGGCGGGTTGTCGCTGGTGTTGGTCACGGTGATCGCGGCCCCGGGGTCACCGATGATGGCGACCCGGGTGAGGTACATCCGATCCTCGGCCCGGAAGCCGGTTCCGGCCATCCCGGATCTGCTCAGCACGAGGTTCCGGCCGGGCTCGGCCCCGGCCCGGACATCGAGGGTTGACGGGCCGGCGACAGGGCGGCGATAGACGGCCTCGTCGATCCGCACCCCGGTCACCCGGGCCTCGCGGCCCTGGACGGTGAACAGGTTGGTGAAGACCTTGTTCCGGTTGGCCGGTTCGCCCGGGGCCCGGGTGGGGCCCCCGTCTACGTCGAGGCTGCCGATTCCGGGCCCTTCGATGATCACGTAGTTCTGCTGCACCGGGCTGCCGGCGATCCGGTGGGGGGTGGCGCCGTCGCCCAGATACCCCGGAGGCGCCTGCGGGGCGTCGTTGCTCCACCGGAGGAACGGCCCGATCTGGGAGCCCAGGGCAGCCTGGAAGTCCAGCGGCGACAGCGAAATGTCCTCGGTCTCGAACAGCCGGCCCCGGTCGTCGGCCCGTAGCTCGCCGCTCTGCCCGTAGGGGTGGGTGAACACGTAGACCCCGTTGGGTACGGCGCGGTCGATCCGGAAGCGGATCCGGCCGAACACCGCCTGCATGCCGGGCTGGGGGTTCCCGGCCCCGCCGAAGGCGGCCTCCAGGGCCAGGATCACCCGGGCCCGCCCGGCCACGGCGGTGCCGCCGGTGGGAAGCCGGGTCTCGCACAGGTAGTAGAAGGCTTCGTCGGGGAAGTTGCCGGGGAACGACAACGGCGCTGCCGGGTCGGGCAACTCCCCGATGGCGGGCAGGTTGGGGTCGGCGGGGTCGATGCCCAGATCCAGCAGAACGTCGTTGGAGTCCCGGTACCACCGGGGAAAGCCGAACTCGTTCAGCGGTCCGACGGCGGCCAGGTGGTCGGGGTTGCGTTGCATGCGGCGTGCTCCGTGTCGACGGGTGTGCCTGCAAGAGGCCGAGGAGCATGCCGCGATACGTCGTAGCTACATGTTTTCCGTCTCAGCCCTGGACGGTCGGTCCGGCGGAGAGAACCTCGAAGCGCAGGATGCAGCGCTGGTCGGTCTCCATGGCAGCCCGGTACTCGTCCCAGTCGGGGTGCTCGCCCCGCAGCGTGCGGTAGTACCCGACCAGCAACTCCATGGCGTCGGGCAGGTCCACGATCTCCACCCGGCACTCCAGTTGCACCCACCGGCCCAGCCACTTGCGGGGCATGACGGCCAGCCACGCCCGGTTGTCGCGCCGCAGGTTCTTCACCTTGTACGCCGTCTGCCGGGTGCTCATCAGGATCTGCCCGTCGACCACGGCCAGCGTGTTGGGCGACATCTGGGGCGTGCCGTCCCGCTTGAGGGTGGCCAGCACCGTCATGTCGTTGGCCGCTACGAACTCGATCGCCTGACTGATCTCCATGGGCACCACCTGACCTCCTGGCGACCAGTGTGGCACGATGGCCCCACGGCTCACCCGAGCGCCGGAGAACGAAGGGGGTCCCAACTCATGGGCAAGCACCTGCTGATGGTCTTCACCAACCCGACCGAGGGCAAGGAAGACGAGTACAACACCTGGTACGACGACATCCATCTGGGGGAGGTGCTGGCCGTCGACGGGATCACCCGGGCCCAGCGCTTCGCCGTGGCCGATGTGATGCCCGGCGTCACCGACCACAAGTACGTGGCCATCTACGAGCTCGAAACCGACGACCCCCAGGGCGTGGTGAAGGGCCTCAACGCCGCCCTGCCCACGATGCGGATGAGCGACGCCATCGACCTCAAGTCGGCCAAGATGAGCGTGGTCTCGGCCGTCTCGGGCGAGCAGACCTCGGCCTGAGCCGGGGCGGAAACCGCCACTCGAAAGGACAGCGATGGTGTCGGCCAGCCAGCCACAGGAGATCGACCGGGCCAAGGAGGCCACCGGCACCGCGGTGCTGGCGGCGGCCGACGCCCTGGTGGAGTTGTCGCACCTCGTGTGGGCCCACCCCGAGGTGGCCTTCGAGGAGCGGCAGGCCGCCGACTGGACGGCCGACGCCCTGGCCACCGGCGGGTTCGACGTGACGATGGGGGTGGGCGACCTGCCCACCGCCTACACCGCCACCTACGGCACCGGCGATCTCGAGGTGGCCGTGTGCGTGGAGCTCGACGCCCTCCCCGGCATCGGCCACGCCTGCGGCCACAACATCATCGCCGCCGCCGGCGTGGGGGCCGGTCTCGGCCTGCGGGCGGTGGCCGACGATCTGGGCCTTCGGATCCGGGTGGTCGGCACCCCGGCCGAGGAGCTGGGCGGGGGCAAGATCCTCCTACTGGAGCGGGGGGTGTTCGACGGGGTGCAGCTGGCCATGATGGTGCACCCCAGCCCGGTGGAGAGCGACGCCTTCGCCACCCTGGCCGTGGCCCAGTGCGACGTCCACTACCGGGGCCGCACCGCCCACGCCTCGGTGTCGCCCCACCTGGGGGTCAACGCCGCCGACGCCATCACGGTGGCCCAGGTGGCCCTGGGCCTCCTACGCCAGCACCTCGATCGGGGCGACCAGCTGCACGGCATCGTCACCACCGGGGGTGAGGCGGCCAACATCGTGCCCGGGTTCGCCTCGGCCCGCTACTTCTGGCGGGCCCCCAGTCTGGAGGCGCTGGCCCGCCTCGAACCCCGGGTGCTGGCCTGCTTCGAGGCCGGAGCGCTGGCCACCGGGGCCACGCTGGAGCTGGAGCCGCTCACCCTGCCCTACTCCGAGTTCGACACCGATGCCGAGGTCGCCGCTCTCTACCGGGCCAACGCCGAGGCCCTGGGTCGCACGTTCGGGTCGAGACCGGGCGGCGCCGCCGGGTCCACCGACATGGCCAACCTGAGCCTGCTGATGCCCACCATCCATCCGATGCTGGGGCTCGATTCGCTCCCTGCGGTGAACCACCAGCCCGAGTTCGCCGACTTCTGCCGCACCCCTGTTGCCGACCAGGCCGTGATCGACGGGGCCCGGACCATGGCCGCCACCGTGGTCGACGCCGCGCTCACCCCGGCCGTCCGTCAGCGGCTCACCTCGGCCGCCGACACCGCCTACGGCCACCGCGACGCCTATCCCTGGCGGTTCTGAGCGGTGACCCGGCAGCGCCGGGTCACAGCACGTCGAACGTCGACTCCTTGATCACGCAGGCCGCCGGGCCTTCCTCCACCCGGTAGATGCAGGCCTTGAGCCGGTTGCCGGTGGGCCGCAGCACCTGCCCGTTGGGGCAGTCGGACTCCGGCCCGAACGTGTACTGGCCGAGAGCCCGGGTGGCCGATCGGTCGCCCGAAACTGGCTGGCCGTTTTCGTCGACGGTGACGTTGAGCTGTTCGTTGGGGATCGGGATCCCGTTGATCTCGAGGGTGGCGGCCCAACCCGGCCGAAGGTCGACCCCCACCGCCTCCTGGCAGGCGCTGGCCTCGCCGGATCGGGGCAGGAAGGCCTCCACCGGATCGATGTCGGACGCGGTGGTGGCGCTCTGGCCGACGGCGCCACCAACGTCCACGGCGCCGCCTCCGGCGGCGGTGGTGGCGGTGGGGTCGGCCAGACCCCCGACAACTGGGTTGTCGGGTGTGGGGCTGTCGGCCTGGTACATGGCGCCCAGGATCAGAGCGAAGGCGGCGAACGCCAGCCCGCCCCCTGTGACCAGGCGTTGCTGTGTCCGCGTCATCACTGGTTCATTGTGCCCGGTCTCTGTCCGGACGCGGTGATCAGGGCCTAGAGTGGCGGCGCGTTCCGGCGGGTCGCGACCAATCTTGTCCCCCGATCTCCACTCGGACCCCCGCCCGCATGCCTGACTGGACCACCAGCGACAACCAGCACTCCGGACTCCCGGCCATGCTGGGCGACGTCGGCGTGGGCCGGGTGCTGGGTGGCCGCTACCGGCTGGTGGCTCTGATCGGATCGGGCTCGTCGGCCCGGGTCTACCTCGCCGACGACGTGTCGCTGGGCCGGCGGGTGGCGGTGAAGGCGCTGCGGGCCGGGCTCACCGGCGACTACCGGTTCCTGCGCCGGTTCCGGGCCGAGGCCAAGGCGGCGGCCCAGCTGGGCCACCCCAACATCCTGGCCGTCTACGACTGGGGGGAGGATGCGGCGGCCGCCTACCTCGTGACCGAGGTGCTGCTCGGCGGCAGCCTCCGCAACATGATCGACGCCAGCCCCCAGCTCAGCGCGTCCCAGGGGCTGCTGGTGGCGCTGCAGGTGGCCCAGGCCCTCAGCTACGCCCACGAGCTGGGTTGGGTCCACCGCGACATCAAGCCAGCCAACCTGATGTTCGGCAAGGACGGCCGGCTCCGGATCGCCGATTTCGGCATCGCCCGGGCTCTGGCCGAGGCGACCTGGACCGAGCCCGAGGGGGTGCTGGTGGGCACCGCCCGCTACGCCGCCCCGGAGCAGGCCACGGCCAAGTCGGTCGACGGCAAGGCCGACGTCTACTCCCTCGCCCTCACCGTGGTGGAGGCGGTGCGGGGCCGGGTGCCGCTGCTGGGGGAGACGGCGCTGGCCACGATGATGCTGCGCCAGGACCGTGACCTGACGGGCCTGGAGGACCTGGGGGCGCTGGGCGAGGTGTTGATGGATGCCGGACGGGCCGATCCCGCGCTCCGCCCCACCGCCACTGAGCTGATCGACCGGTTGCTACGAGCCGCCCGCAACCTCCCTCGCCCCGGTCGGTTGCCGCTGGTGGAGTTCCGCTTGCCGACCACGCCGGCCGGGGTGGCCCTGATCGACCTGCGCTCGGCCCGGGTGGAGCCCCCGCTTGCGGGCCCGCTGGCGGGCCCGGTGGGGGGATCGGTCGGGGCCCCCACGTCGGGCCCCGCCCGCCCGCTGGCCGGTACTGCCCGCAGCGGAGCCCGAGGGGCGATCGCGGGCCTCGGCGGTGCGCCGGCGGCCGGCAGCCCGGGCGCCGACCCCACCGGCAGCGGCCCGATCACGCTGAGCGACGACGGCATTCAGGCCCGGCCTCGTCCGGTGCCGGCCCGCCTGTCCGACCGGGCCAGCGCCCGCACCCCCCGGCCGAGCGGCGCCCCCGCCGGCACTGCCGCCCCGGTCGGCGCCCCGATCACCGGCCCCCCTTCCACCGCCACCGCCACCGCTGCCGCCACCGCCACCGCCACCGCGGCCAGTGTCGCGGCCACTGCCGGAGCAGGGACTGCATCGGATGGCCCGCCGGACGCGGCGGGGATTCCGGCGGCGAGCCGGTGGCCGTTGTCGGACGGGGAACGAGCCCGTCGGGAGCGGGCCTCCGGGCCGCCCACCGAGCCCACGTTGCAGATACGCCCGACGTTGGGACCCGCCCCCGTGCGGGCGGTGGAGGCGCTGCCGGTGGCCGGAGAGCCCCGACGATCGGTGCTGGGCTCAGCCGAGCTCGATCCCGACGGTGGCCCCGACAGCGACGAGGGATGGGCCGCTCCGACCTCCCGCCGGCGCCGGCTACGGCGCCGGCGCAGCGGCTGACGGCGACCCAGGACGATCGGCCTGATCGCCCTAGGGGCGAGCGAGGTCGGCCAGGTCGGCCAGGATGGCGTAGCTGGCCAGGCGGCCGGGGGCGCCGGTGAGGCAACCGCCGGGATGGGTGCCCGATCCGCACTGGTAGTAGCCGCCTATCGGGGTCCGGTAGCGGGCCCAGCCGGGGGCCGGGCGGAACGCCCACAGCTGGGGGGCCAACAGCTCGCCGTGGTAGATGTTGCCCTCGGGCAGCCCGGCCACCTGCTCGATGTCGAGCGGGGTCACCACCTCCCGCTGCAGCACGAGATCGTCGAACCCGGGGAAGAACCGGGCCAGCGTGGCCTGCACCCGGTCGGCCATCGGCTCCCGTTCCGCCTCCCAACTCGCTCCGCCCTTCAGCTCGTAGGGCGTGTATTGCACGAAGCACGACAGCACGTGGCGGCCGGGCGGGGCCATGTCGGGGTCGAGGATCGACTGGACGGCGCAGTCGACGAACGGGTGGGTGGAGTACCAGCCGTACTTGGCCTCGTCGAAGGCCCGCTCCACGTACTCCACCGACGGGGCGATGTTGGTGAACCCCCGCCAGTGGTCCTGGCGCCCTCCGACCAGGCCGGGGAACCGGGGCAGCCCGTCGAGGGCGAAGTTCACCTTCGACGACACCCCCTGGTACCGGTACCGGCCCAGGTCGCTCACGAGCTGGGCCGGGAGCTCGGCCGGGTCGACGAGGCGGGTGAAGGTGGTGCGGGGGTCGGCGGCCGACACCACCACCCGCGCTGTCACCTCGGTGCCGTCGGCCAGGGCCACGCCGGTGGCCCGGCCCCCGGCGGTGAGCACCCGGTCCACCTCGGCCCCGGTGGCGATCTCGGCGCCGAAGGCCCGGGCGGCCCGGGCCAGCACCTGGGTGAACCCGCCGTTGCCCCCCTTGTGGAAGGCCCACGACCCCAGGTCGCCGTCGTGCTGGCCCAGGTGCATGAACAGCAGCACCAGGCCCGACCCGGGCGACATCGGCCCCAGCCGGCTGCCGATGACACCCGAGGCCGACAGCCAGCCCTTGATGATCTCGGTCTCGAAGTAGTGGTCGAGAAAGTCGGCGGCCGACCCGGTGAGCAGGCGCACCAGGTCGTGCAGCACCTTGGGTTCCAGCCCGCCCAGGTGGCGGGCCAGAGCGGCCAGCTCGGCCCGGGCCTCGGGCGATGGGTCGAGCAGGTCGGGCGGGGCGGCGTCGATGACCGGCTGCAGGGCCCGGGCCACCATCGTGAGGTCGTGCTGGTACTGGAGCCAGGCGTCGGCGTCGCGCCGGCTGTGGCGGGCGATCTCGGTGAGGTTCTCGCCCCGGTCGGGGCCGAGCACCAGGGCGTCGCCGTTCTCCATGGGGCAGAACGTCGACGGCATGACCAGGGGCTGGAAGCCGTGGGTGACGAGGTCGAGCTCGTGGATCACGGCCGGGCGCACCAGGCTGAGAGCGTAGGAGAAGGTGGTGAACTGGAACCCGGGCCGCAACTCCTCGGTGATCGCCGCCCCGCCCACCACCGGGCGCCGCTCCAGGATCAGGGTCCGCAGCCCGGCCCGGGCCAGGTAGGCGCCGTTGACCAGGCCGTTGTGGCCGCCGCCCACAACCACGGCGTCCCACGGCCCGGCCGATCTCCAGTCGGCTCCGGCGCTCACGGCGCCAGCCCCGGGGGCAGGGGAGCGGGAACCGCCTTGCGGCGGGCTGGGTCGAACAGCGGGTTACGGGCCACGGTCGCTCCTATGCGGACGTAGCGGTGGTTGATCGTGAACTCCAGTGCCACCTGCCGACCGGGTACCGCAGCCTCGGGTCGGAGCCGGGCCAGAGCGATGTGGCGCTGGAGGCTGGGAGAGTACGTGAACGAGCAGGTGAAGCCGACGGCTTCGCCGTCACGACCGTCGGCGCCGGTTCCGTCGTAGACCAGGGCCTCGGTGTGGACGGGGTGGAAGGCGTAGGGCGGGGTCACGCCGGCTTCGTGATGCACGGCGTCGTAGGTCACCTGGTCCACCAGCAGACCCATCATGGTCCAACGGCTCCGGCCCTCGTCCCGCTCCCGGAGCAGGGCCCGGCGGCCCACGAAGGGCCGGCTCTGGTCGTCGATGCCGGCCAGCATCCAACCCAGCCCCAGCTCCCAGGGTGTCGACCGCTGGTCGTCGTTCTCGGCCCGCCGGGCCGACTGGAAGTCGACCCGGTACAGGAGCAGGCCGGCCTCGATCCTCGAGATGAGCAGGGCCACCTGCCCGAAGGGCACGAGCCCGTGAGGTTGGCCGGCCTCGCTCACCCGGTCCCACACGGTAGGGGCGTCGTCGGCGGCGCAGATCACCTCGTAGCCGAGGTCGCCGGTGAACCCGGTGCGGGAGATCGTCACCGCCGCCTCCCCGATCCGGGCCGCCAGCAGCTCGAACGGTCGCAGCCGGGCCAGCTCGGGGCCAGCCAGGGCCGCCAGCACGGTGTGCGACCGGGGCCCCTGTACGGCCAGGATGCCCAGGTCATCGGTCACCTCCTCGACCACCACCTTGCCCCGCCGGGCGCCGCCGGCCCCGGCCCGCTCCGAGAGCAGGGCCAGGTTGGGGTCGTACGCCGTGAGCAGGTACTCCTGGGGGCCGAGGCGGAACACCACGCCGTCTTCGTCGACGAAGCCCCGGTCGTCGCACCACACCGTGTAGTGGGCCTGGCCCGGGGCGCAGCGGCGGATGTCGCGGGCCAGCAGCCCGGCCAGGAACCCCTCGGCCCCAGGGCCCGTGATCCGGTACTTGCGCAGTGGGGACGCATCGAAGATCCCGACGCCGTTGCGGATGGCGGCATGCTCCCACCGTTCCGATATCTGGTACTGCTCCACCACCAGGTGGCCCGACCAGTGGCTCCACAGCGACGTCTCGTTGGCGGCGGCCACCCGGCTGTGGAACGGGGTGTGACGGAGCATGGGATGCCCGTCGGCCTCAGCTGTCGGCGGTGAAGGCCCGCATCTCGCCGTAGATCTCCATGGCCAGCGGGTCGGCCGGGTTCTGGCCGGCCTGGAGGGCCAGCAGCTTGGAGGCGTCGCCCTCGAGGAAGATCCTGCCCTGGAGGAAGGCCTGCATCACGGCCTGTTGGTCCTGGGTGACGAAGGCCGCCTTGGCCGTGTCGTAGTCGACCGTGACGGTGGCATCGGCCTCCGCCAGGTGGCCTTCTTCGATGATGGTCTGACCGTCGGAGGAGTCGATGTGGCCCCGCAGTTCGCCGCCGTCGCGGTGGGGGATACCGGTGACCACGATGTTCAGCTTCACCGGCGTGCGGGGCGGCGGTAGGCGATGCTCGTAGCGGACCCGCAGGTCCCGGGCCTGCGCGATCCACTCGTCGGACAGGAACGGGTGGGCGGTCACGGGCCTCACCCTACCGGCGCCCGGTCGACGCCGGGGGCCCGGAGCGAGCCGCGCCTGAGGCCGGCCGTCACCGCACCGCTCCTGCTGTTCACGGTGCCGGTCGAGGTGTCGTTCGGTGACGGAGCCGGCGTCGTCCTCCCCGAGTCCGTCGTCTGGCCGCTCGTTCTCTACCTCATCGCCTTCCCGCTGGCCATGCCGGTGGCGGCGTGGGTCTGGATCCGGGCCGCCCGGGCTGTGATCGCGCCCCACCGGCGCCAGCACTGGGTTCCGGCCCTGGCCCTCGTACTGTTCGGGCTCCAGACGGCGCTCTGGATCCCCTTCATCGTGGCGCTCAGCCGAGACTGAGCCGGCCGAGGCTGCGCCGCCAGCACTGTCACCGGGCGCCGGTACCCTGAGTTGGTGGCACCTGAACCCGACGACCCCGTGCTCACCCGGCAGGACGTGGCCAAGGTGGCCAAGCTGGCCCTGCTCGACCTGAGCGACGAGGAGCTCGACCGCTTCACCCCCCAGCTGGCCGCCGTGCTCGAGCACGCCCGGGATCTGCAGAGCTTCGACCTCACCGGCGTGCCGCCCACCCATCACCCGTTCCCCCTGGTCAACGTGTTCCGCCCCGACGAGGTGGAGCTCGCCGACGACGTGCGGGAAGAGGCCCTGGCCGCCGCCCCGGCGGTGGAGGACCACCAGTTCCGGGTGCCCCCGGTGCTGGGAGAGTCGGCATGACCAACCCCGTCACCCTGCCCGACGGCACCCCGGTCACAGCCCGGGCCGGCCTGGCCTCGGCCGTCGAGGTCGCCGCCGCCGTCCGCTCCGGCTCGACCTCGGCCACCGAGCTGCTGGAAGCCCACCTGGCCCGCATCGAGGCGGCCGACGGCGCCCTTCACGCCTTCAACCACGTGACGACGGAGCGGGCCCGGGCCGATGCCGCCGCCGTCGACGCCGCCGTGGCCGCCGGGCAGGACCCTGGCCCCTTGGCCGGCGTCACCGTGGCCCTGAAAGACAACCTGTGCACCCGGGGCGTGCCCACCACGTGCTCGTCCCGCATCCTCGAAGGGTGGACCCCGCCGTATGACGCCACGGTGGTGGAGCGCCTGCGGGCCGCCGGTGCCGTGGTGGTGGGCAAGACCAACCTGGATGAGTTCGCCATGGGCTCGTCAACCGAGAACTCGGCCTTCGGACCCACCCGCAACCCCCACGACCCGGCCCGGGTGCCGGGCGGCTCGTCGGGCGGCTCGGCCGCCGCCGTGGCCGCCGGCCTCACCGCCGTGGCGCTGGGGTCCGACACCGGCGGCTCGATCCGCCAGCCCGCCGCCCTGTGCGGCGTGGTTGGCGTCAAGCCCACGTATGGGCTGGTCAGCCGGTACGGGCTGGTGGCCTTCGCCAGCTCGCTCGACCAGATCGGCCCCTTCGCCCCCACCGTGGCCGACGCCGCTCTGGTGCTGGAGACCATCGCCGGCCACGACCGGCGAGACTCCACCTCGATCCCTCAGCCGGCGCCCGCCCTCAGCGCCCAGCTGGGCGACGGGGTGGAAGGCCTGCGCATCGGGATCGTGAGCGAGCTGTCGGGCCAGGGGATCGAGGGCTTCGAGCCCGAGGTGCTGGCCCGCCTCCACGAGGCGGCCGACGCCCTCACCGCGGCCGGGGCCAAGCTCGACACCGTGTCGGTGCCGTCGGCCGTGGCCGGTCTGTCGGCCTACTACATGATCGCTCCGGCCGAGGCGTCGTCGAACCTGGCCCGCTACGACGGGGTGCGCTACGGCCTGCGCCGGGAGGGCCCCAACACGGCGGCCATGATGGCGGCGTCCCGCACCGCCGGGTTCGGCCCCGAGGTGAAGCGGCGCATCATGCTCGGCACCTACGCCCTGTCGGCCGGCTACGCCGATGCGTTCTACGGCCGGGCCCAACGCATCCGCACGCTGATGATCTCCGAGTTCGCCCGGGTCTACGAGAGCTTCGACCTGCTCCTGTGCCCCACCTCGCCCTGCGTGGCCTTCGAGTTCGGAGCCAAGGCCGATCCGCTCACGATGTACCTGAACGACGTGTGCACGATCCCGTCCAACCTCACCGGCCAGCCCGCCATCTCCGTGCCGTTCGGCACCGACGCCACCGGCCTGCCGGTGGGCGTCCAGGTGATGGCGCCGCTGCTGGGCGAGGCTGCCATGTTCCGGGCCGCCGCCGCGCTGGAAGGAAGCCGCTGAGATGACCGCCACCGCCACGCCCGACACGATCGATGCCGGCCTGCCCGCCGGCTGGGAGATGGTGATCGGCCTCGAGGTCCACGCCGAGCTGGCCACCGCCACCAAGATGTTCTCCCCCGCGCCCAACCGGTTCGGGGGCGATCCCAACACCAACGTCCACCCGGTGTGCCTGGGCCTGCCCGGCACCTTGCCGGTGGTCAACGGCAAGGCGATCGAGCTGGCCATCCGCATCGGCCTGGCCCTCAACTGCACGGTCCAGCGCTGCGTGTTCGCCCGGAAGAACTACTTCTATCCCGACATGCCGAAGGACTACCAGATCAGCCAGTACGAGGAGGCCCTCAACGTCGATGGCCACCTGGAGCTGCCGTCGGGCCCCGTGATCGGGATCGAGCGGGCCCACCTGGAGGAGGACACCGGCAAGTCCACCCACATGGGGGTGTCGGGTCGCATCCACGACGCCGGCTACTCCCTGGTCGACTACAACCGGGCCGGCGTGCCCCTGATCGAGATCGTCAGCCGGCCCGACCTCCGCACCCCCGACCAGGCCCGGGAGTACGTCGACGAGCTGCGCTCGATCCTGGTCACCATCGGCGCCTCCGACGGCAAGATGGAGGAAGGGTCGCTCCGGGTCGACGCAAACGTGTCGGTGCGCCCGGTGGGGGCCACCGAGCTGCGCACCCGGTGCGAGATCAAGAACGTGAACTCCCTGCGGTCGGTGGGTCGGGCCATCCTCTACGAGGCCCGCCGCCACGTGACGCTGTACGAGGCGGGGGAGCGCCCGATCCAGGAGACCCGCCACTGGGACGAGGAGGCCGGCCGCACCCGCGCCGGGCGGTCGAAGGAGGAGGCGGAGGACTACCGCTACTTCCCCGACCCCGACCTGGTGCCGGTTGATCCGTCGCCGGAGTGGATCGACGAGATCCGGGCCACCCTGCCGCCCCTGCCCAGCCAGCGCCGCCACGCCCTGATGGACAGGGGGGCGCCGGCCGCCGGGGCCGCCATCGCCGTGAGCCGTGACCTCGACGGGCTGGCCCTGGCCGCCATCGAGGCTGGGGCCGACGCCGAGCGGGTTATCACCCACGTGGCCAACAACCTGGCGGTCGATCGGGCCGAGAGCCTGAGCCCGGCCCACTTCGCCGACCTGATCCGGATGGAGTCGGCGGGGGAGCTCACGGCCACCCAGGCCAAACAGGTGCTGGCCGACATGGTGGCCACCGGCCGCCCCCCAGGCGACATAGCCGCCGAGAAGGGTTTCCAGGCCATGGACTCGAGCGAGCTGGAAACCCTGGTCAACGGCATCATCGATGCCAATCTCGACGAGTGGGGCCGATTCTGCGCCGGCGACGACAAGGCCCGGGGCAAGCTCCAGGGCTTCTTCACCGGCCAGGTGATGAAGGCCACCAAGGGTCAGGCCGACGGTAAGGCGGTCAACGCGCTGCTGATGGCCCGCCTCGCCCGCGACACCGCCTGACGTTCACTCACACCCCCGCCCCGGTGACAAGCCACCGGCCGCTCCGCCACCGCCACCACACGGCAACGCCCCGCAGCGCCATGAACGCGGTGAGGGCCGTCCACAGCCAGCCCAGGCCGGCCCCGGCGGCGATCACGGCGGCCCCCATGGCCAGGAAGGCGATCGACACCACCGTCATGGCCTGGCCCAGGTAGGCCAGGTCGCCGGCCCCGATGAGGATGCCGTCGAGGGCGAACACGAACCCGTTGAGCGGCTCGGCCAGGGCCACCCACACCAGCAGGTAGGCGATCAGGCCGATCAGCACCGGGTCGTCGGTGAACAGCCCGGCGATGGGGCGGCGGAAGACCAGCGTCAGGCCCCCGGCCACCACGCCGAGAGCCACGTCGAGCTCGACCATCCGCCGGGCGGCGGCCCGGGCCTGCTCGGCCGCCCCCGACCCCAGCCACCGGCCGGTGAGGCTCTGGCCCGCAATGGCCACGGCGTCGAGGGCCAGGCCCAGCGTGCTCCACACCTGTATGGCCACCTGGTGGGCGGCCACGGCCTGCACCCCCACCCGGGCCGCCGCCGCCGTGGCCAGCGTGAACGCCGCCCGCAGAGACAGGGTGCGCAGCACCAGCGGCCGGCCGGCCCGCAGCAGCGCCCCCATCTCCGCCGGCACCGGCCGCAGCCCAACCCCGGCCCAGCCGATAACCAGGCGGGTGTAGGCCACGCCGACCCCGGCCTGGACCACGGTGGTGGCCAGGGCCGACGCCCCGATCCCGTAGCCCAGACCCGGAACCAGCAGGAGCTCCAGCCCCAGGTTGGCCACGTTGCCGGCGACAGCCAGCGTGAGGGGCACCCGGGCGTTCTGGCGGCCGTGGAACGTGCCGCCCCCGGCCAGCGACATGAGGAGGAACGGCAGCCCCAGGCAGGCGAAGCGCAGGTACGTCCGCCCCGCCTCCAGGGCGTCGCCGCTACCACCCAGGCCCCGCAACAGCGGTGTGGCCCCGGCGGCCAGGCCCACGCCGACCGCCGTCCCCAGGGCGGCAGCCAGCCACAGGCTCTGCACCGCCACCCCCATGGCCCGTCGCTCGTCGCCCGCCCCCAGCAGGCGGGACACGGCCGACGTTGTGCCGTAGGCCAGGAAGATGCAGATCCCGTGCACGGCCAGCAGCAACGTGGAGGCCAGGGCCAGCCCGGCCAGCTCGGCCGTGCCCAGGTGGCCGACGATCGCCGTGTCGGCCAGCACGTACAGGGGCTCGGCCAGGAGGGTGCCGAACGCCGGCACGGCTAGGCGGGCTATGGCCCCGTCGTGGGGTGAGCGGAGCCGGACCGCCAACTCAGGCGACGTCGGCCCGGCTGAGGCGCCAAGCCGTGAGCACCACCGACAGCCCGGCGGCCAGCAACGGGATCGCCACGGCGTAGGCGAAGCCCCGTTCGGCCTGGGGCAGTTCGATGTCGGTGAGGTGCGACAGCACCGAGGCTGGATAGGTGTTGATCGACAGCCGTGACGCCCCCTGTCCCACCCGGGCCACGAACAGCTCCCAGATGAACAGGTAGGCCAGGCCCCAGATGAGGGACCGCCGGATGAGCAGCCCGACCAGGGTGAACAGGCCCGTGTAGGCCACGGCGGCCAAGGCCATGGCGGCGGCCACCGCTCCCATGGTGCTGCCGTCGCCTCCGGTGCCGATGGCGGCCGCCACCACCAGGGGAACCACGCTCACCGGCACCGCCACCGTGGCCGAGGCCAGCCAGGCGGCCAGGGCCA
>CADEDH010000069.1:0-3500 GCA_902826025.1 uncultured Actinomycetes bacterium | reverse complement strand
ACCACGCTCACCGGCACCGCCACCGTGGCCGAGGCCAGCCAGGCGGCCAGGGCCAGCATCCATCGGGGGTTGGGTCGCAGCCACAGGTACACCAGCGTCTGGTCTTCCACCAGCTGACCCAGCGACGAGCTGGCCAGCACCAGCGACAGGATCGGCACCATCAGGGCCAGCCCGAAGACCGACAGGAACCCCACCGTGCTCTCGATGCGATCCTCGGGCAGGGCGTTACGGGCGATCAGCACCGTTACCAGGAGGGCCAGCCCCCCCAGGGCCCCGGTGAGCACCAGGCGGCCCCTGGTCAGCTGCTGGTGCAGCAGGAGCCGGTACAGGCCGAACAACGGAGCCATCAGCGGGCGATCCCCACCAGGTAGCGGAACACGCTCTCCAGGTCGTCGTCGAGCGGCATGACCTCTTCCAGCCGGCTGCCCAGGTGCTGGCAGGTGGCGGCGAGCTGGCGGCGGAAGGTTCGGACGTCGGTGGTGGTGATCTCGATCGAGCCGTCGGGCCCCACCGTGCAGCCGGCCAGGGCCGGCGACTGGATGAGCGACGCCGCCACCAGCCGGGACTGGCTGCACCTCACCCGGATCCGCAGCGGCTGGTCGTCCATCAGGGCCCGGATGGCGTGGTAATCGCCCTGGGCGGCCAGGCGGCCCTGAGCCACCACCAGCACGTGCGACCCGAACCGTTCCACCTCCTCCAGCACATGGCTCGACACCAGCACCGTTCGCCCGTTCTCGCCCAGCTGGTGGAACAGGCCGATCATGTGGCGCCGCTGGCGGGGGTCGAGCCCGTTGAGAGGCTCGTCGAGTACGAGCACGGCCGGGTCGTGGACGATGGCCTGGGCGATCTTCACCCGTTGGCGCATGCCCTTGGAGAACGCCCCCACCGGGCGGACCATGTCGGGATCGAGCTCGACGGTGGCCAGGGCGTGGCGGGCCCGCTCCACCGGGTCGTTCAGGCGGCTCAGGGTGGCGGCCAGGGCCACGATGTCGACCGCCCGCTCCCGTTCGAACACGCCGTCCTGCTGGGGCACGAGGCCGATGCGGCCCCGGGCCTCGAGGTCGGTGCGAGGGTCGCCACCGGCCACCCACACCGTGCCGGTGGAGGCCCGGGTGAGCCCGCACAACAGGCGGATCAGGGTGGACTTGCCGGCCCCGTTCGGGCCGAGCAGGGCGGTGACCCCGGGGCGGACGGCGAAGGTCACGTCGGACACGGCCACCAGGCTCCCGAACGACTTCGACACCTGGTTGGCCACCACGGTGGCGTCGGCCGGGGGCCAGGCCTCGGGCGGCGGGGGCGGCGGCAGCCCGGGGGCGGACCCGGCGGGGGGAGGCGGCGCCACACCGTGAGCGGCGGTGGGAGCCCCCGGCGGCATCATGGCGCTCATCGCCGCACCAGCAGACGGCGGTAGCGGAGCCAGATCCAGGCCACGGCGGCCCCCGTCCACGCCAGCCAGGCCAGGGTGAGGGTCCAGGTGGGGTTGTCGCTCGGAGACCAGCCGCCGGTCTCGCCGTGTATGCGGAAGATCAGGGCCCGGGGCAGGAACAACAGGTTGGCCAGGTGGACCACAGGATCCACGTCGGCCCCCTCCACCAGCACGTCGGTGACGATGGCGGAACCGGGGATCACGGCCAGCGTGGTGGCGGTGGCCACCGCGATCCGGTCGGTGGTGGCGGCGATGGCCATGGAGACGGCGGTGTAGAGGACGCCGAGTACGGCCGACGAGATCAGGATCTTGGCCAGCGTGCCCATCCAGTTGCCGAACCCGTCGGGCCCCAGGTTCTGCAGCGAGAAGGCGATCAGCATCAGCAGCGGCGGGCCGAGGGTGACCGCCAGCAACAGGATGAACACCGCGATGGCCTTGCCCACCAGGTAGAACGGCCGGTTGAGGGGGGAGGCCAGGTACACCCCGAGCAGACCGGTGCGGCGGTCGGCGCACAGCAGCTCGGGGCTCACGAAGCCGGCCAGCAGATAGATCGTGGCGGCCACGAAGCCGTAGTAGCCGGCGTAGGTGGGCAGGAAGTCCTCGGTGTTGACGGGGATGAGGGCGGCGGCGCCCACGAACACGGCGGCCGGCAGGTAGGCCATGAGGATCACGCCCACCGGCACCACCTTGAACCGGGCGGCCCGGCCCAGGCCCAGGGCGTGGCGGAGACTGTGGCGGACCAGGGTGCGCACCGAGCCCGACATCCCGGTTCGCTCGCCGGTGTAGCGCCGGTAGCCCCGGTCGAAGATCTGGGCCCCGCCGACCGTGGACGGGCCGGGGGATGAGGGACCGACAGGCGAGGAGCCGGCGGGGGGAGCGGCGTCGGTCATCCGAGGCGCTCCAGGAACACGTCTTCCAGGCTCAGCCGGCGGCGGGACAGGCGGGCCATCCCCACCCCGTTGGCCACGCAGGCGTCGCGCACGGCGTCGAACACCCGGTCGTCGTCGCCCTCCACGCTCAGGTGGCGGCCGTTGGCCGCGGCGGCGAAGCCGGCGGCCACCAGCCAGCCGGCCACGGCGGCCACCGACTGGTCGGCCCCGTCGATCACGGCCACCACGCCGGTCTGGCCCTCGCCCCGCAGGTCGTCCAGGGTGCCGGAGGCCAGCACCCGGCCTTCGCCGATGATCACGGCCCCGTCGCAGATCCGCTCCACCTCGTCGAGCAGGTGCGACGACAGCACCACGTTGATCCCGAAGTCCGTCGCCACGTGGCGGATCAGGTCGAGCATGGCGTCGCGCTGGACGGGATCGAGCCCGTCGGTGGGTTCGTCGAGCAGGATCAGGCGGGGGTCGTGGGCGATGGCCTGGGCCAGCTTCACCCGCTGGCGCTGGCCGGTGCTCATCGTGCCCATCGGCCGGAATCGCTCCTCGCCCAGGCCGACCAGCCACAGGGCGTCGCTGGCCCGGGTGGTGGCCTCGGGGGTGGGCAGCCCGTGGAGCTCGGCCACGTGGCGCACGAACTCGTCGGCCCGCAGGTCGGGCGGGAGGGTGTGGTGTTCGGGGGCGTAGCCGGTGAGCGCCCGCACGTCGGCCCCGGCCGTCCACGGGTCGAGCCCGTAGATCAACAGCGACCCGCTGTCGACCGGATGGAGGCCCAGGAGCATGCCCAGCAGGGTGGTCTTGCCCGACCCGTTCGCCCCCAGCAGGCCGGTGACACCCTCGCCGATGTCGAACGTGACATCCTCCAGAACGGGGGTCTCGCCGTAGCCCTTGCGCACGTTGCGGGCGCTCACCAGCACGGCCCGCCCGGCGCCGGCGGAGCCGGGCGGAGGGGAGGCGGTTGCCGGGGCGGTGGTCACCCGGCCAGTGTTGCACCCCGGTGGCCTCGCGCGGTGGTCAGTTGGGCTCTTCCACCCCGGCGGGAGGCTCGGTGCCGTCGGCGGCGGCCAGACGGATCCTCACCACCGGCAGGCGCATGGTCTCGTGCAGCTCGGGCGGGGGCAGGCCCGGCTGGAGGCTGAAGTTGGGAGTCAGGCCAGCCCTCTCCGCCGGCTCGTCGTCGTCCTCGTCCTCGT
>CADEDH010000068.1 GCA_902826025.1 uncultured Actinomycetes bacterium | reverse complement strand
CTCAGTCACATCTCCGAAGGTGACGCTCTCCACCTCGGCGGCAGAGATCCGGTAGCCCCGAGTTTCCAAGAGGGCACGGAGGAGCTGGACCTGGATGCGCTGACTCGCTCCGACAACTCGATCAAGGCTTCGTGGGAGCATGACACCCGCCATGCCACGTCCGCCGCCGACCGTGGCGACGCCCCAGCAGCGACTCAGGATCTGATCGTGGACCGCCGGGTACCAGCCGAGTCGCCTGGCGAATCCGGCCGTGTCGACCTCGGTGACGAACGTCGACCTCTTGTTGGGATTCTCCTGAAACGCAAACCACGGGATGCCCTCGAAGACCATGGACTGGCGGCTGATAAGGTTGAGGTTCGCCGTCATTGGGGTGATCGGCGCGATCCCGACGACAAGGAGGCGGTGGACGAGCGCAGTCGGTGTGTAGAGCGGTGGGTCGGTCATGCACCGGGTGGTGGGCCGAGTGTCGAGCAGGCTGAGTGCCGGCCAGCGTCGCTCCATGTCGGCGACGCTGAGCCCGAGGGCCAGTGTCGGCCAGCTGAGCGCCTTGGCGGCACGAGCGTCAGCACCGTGCGCCATAAGTGCCTCGAGTTGGCGGTGTCGGCTGTAGATCACGGCCCAGTAGCCGCTTCCGCTCACACCGTAGAGTCCGTAGCCGATCCGGCCACGCAGCGTGCCGGGCGGAAACGCTGCATGCCACAGGGGCTCGATATTCCCGGGCGTGAAGTCCTCAAAGATGCCCTGCACTCCCCCGGGGATCCGAAGGCCGTCCGAGGCCAGGCTGCTGTTCCAGCCGACGCTGGTCAGCGACGGCCCCGTCTTCGAATAGTGGGCCACGCCGACGAACGTCGCAGACTTCGGCACCTCGGTGTTGGGATGCGGTTTGGGCCAGTCCCGACGGTCAGCTGGCGCCGGAACGATGGTGAGCGTGCGGCGAGCGGATGGTGGCACATCGGTGTAGGGCCCCGTCGGCGACACTGCGCGAGGGTCCCTCACCGCTCCCCGCCGGCTACCCATCGGAAACCCGGTGGTTGAGGTAGTCGTTGAGCCGGACCCGGGGGTTCCCGGGTTGGGGGTCCATCCGCTCCTTGGCTAGGAAGGCCTCGTCGAACTGGCGCTCGTACGCCTCGCACTCCTGCTCGGCCCGGACCGGGTCACCCAGTGCCAGGTAGGTGGCCACGAGCCCATCCGCGATCTCCCGGGGGTACATGGGCGCGATCGAGCGGGCCAGGCCCAGAACGTCGAGTGCGTTGCTGTACCGGCCTTCGACCCGGTCCAGCTGAGCCTGCTCGGCGAGCACCACCAGGACCCGGCGGGTCAGATCCTGTACGAGCGAGTGATAGTGATCGTCAATCCAGGCGAAGTGCCGCAGCTGGCGGGCCCCACCGGGCGGCGTCAGCAGACCCGGTGGCCGGACGGTAGCGACGATGGTGTCCACCGCCGCCGCCCAGGCATCCGACCCGACCTCGAAGCTCTCAGCCCGCAGCAGGGCCGACCGCAGCTCATGCCAGTCGTTGGCCAACCGCAGCCCGTACCGACCATCGACAGCTTCGGGCATGACCACCTTGCCGTCGTTACCCTCCGCCAGCTTGGCCAGCCGCCCCCGCAGCTCCACCATGCGGCGCTTGACCGTGGCGGGTCGCACCACCCGGCTCGTGCCATCGCCGTGCTCCTCGGACCAGAACTCGAGGGCGATCTGCTCCCGCCCCACTCCCCCACCCGGCCGGGCGGCGACCACGAGATACGCCAGTAGCGCCAGCTGGGCCGGGGTGATCCCCGCTGAGCTGATCGGCACATCCATCAGTCCGCCCTCGTCGACCTTGAGCAGCCGGATCGGGCCGCACAGCTCCAGTCGTAGGCCGGCGGTGGTGGCAGGCCCGGCTGCTCCGATGAATGTGGCGTCGTCCGTCGGTTCAGCGGTCGGGAGGTGACCGTCCCCGCTGCGGACTTGGTCGGGAGCGGCCTCATCGCGAGGGGTGGGGACAACCCGGCTGAGGCGGGCGGTCGGTGCGCTCCGACCACAGGCGCTCGTCGGAGTCGAGCCCGCTGCCCGGCCGGAGGCCGTCGACACGGCGCCGGCACCGATCGGTTCCTCGCTATCAGCGGCGTCCCAGGGTGAGGTGACGATCAGCTCGTCGCCATCGGCGCCTTCCTCTCCACCGGCATCACCGGGCTCGTCCGCTTCGTTGCCTGGGCCACCTGAGAGAAGCTCGTCGAGCGTGGTGTCCAGCAACTGCTCCAGCTCGGCGTCGTCGCCCACGACGGCCCAGTCGATGTCGTCCAGAGCCGACTCACCGGACGGATCGGCGAGCGTGGTGGGGTCGGCCTCGGGCAGCATGTCCCACAGCGCATCCGCCACCTCCGGATCGTCGAGGCCTTCCCCTCTGGATCCGGTGTGGCCGTCGCGGGCGGGTTGATCAACGCCGACGCTCGATTCGCCGCCGGAGGAAGGCGGCGGCGCGTCAGCGGCGTCGTCCCACCCGCTCGGCTCTGACGAACCCGGACGGGCTGCGGAGACCGGCTCTTCGAAGCCGAGATCCAACTCCATGGGCTCGATCGAGTCGGGCCTGCTCACGAACCGTGCTGAGGAGGGCGGCCCCTGCTCCCAGGGCAGGTGGTCCGGGTCCCAGGTGATGATGTGGCTGTCGGGCGCCGTGACCGGCCGGACAGGTTCCGGTCGATCGATCCACGCGCGTGAGCTCTCGTTGATGAGATCGATGAGGTCGGCCGACTCGGTTGGTGACGCCCAGGACAGATGGTCGAAGCTGAGCACCGCCCGAGCGGACGGGAACCGAATCGTGTGCTTGTCGGGCTCAGGCTCCAGATGGAACGACGCCCAGGCGTGGGCGAGCGGACCGAGTGCCAGCACTACGAGGGGCACATTGCCGGCCCGGGCCAGTGACAGGAGATGCGAGCAGCTCTGCAGGTCGCCGGCCGGCCCAGCAACCAGTGTCAACGGTCCCGAGTAGCGGTCGGCCGCCCGGGCCACGAACATCGAAGACACGTCGTCCCACAGCTCCTGGCGGCCGGCGAGCTCCGCCACGACCGCACCCTCCAACGCCATGGGATCGGTGTGGATCGCCGCAGCCTCCAGGTCAGCCAGACCGAGATCGGTGTTCAGCAGATGCACGTCTACTGATCCGTTGGCCACCAGCTGGAGCAATAGCGCCCGAACGACTCCCTCGGGGTCGATGAGGTCCGGCCGCGACGACTCGACGCTCACAATCCCGGCCGCCTCCAGGTTGATGAAGAAGCCGTCTCGGCCGGGCGTGCCACGCCGTCCATCGGCACAGCCGACCATCGCCGGCACCACGTCACGGGCGGGCCGCCCGGGCACGTCCGCCTCGGTGATTGTCCAGATCTCCACCGAGCGCCCGCTCCGGTCCTGCTTCTCCACGAGCCGCCATGGCGAGTCGGGCCCGGGCTGGGGCGGAGCGGCCGGGCCATCCGCCGCGCTGCCGGGGTCGGGGGTCCAGGCGCATTCGAGCACCCGCTGCGCTGAGTTCCACCGGACGCACCATGGCTGACGGGACCCGGGATCCGACGGCCTGAGCGAGTTCCAGCTGGCGGCGAGATCCTCTGGAGACCACATCGTGTCGGGCACGGCGGCTGACAGTCGTCTGCTGGTGCGGCCGGTCCGTTTCGCCTGTCGGGGCGGGCGCTGATCTCCCCGGCTGGCTGCCATCGCCCGATGGCGCCGTCGGGCCACTCCGGCCAGGATCACCATGCTTCCCGCCGCTCCGAGCCCGCCGATGATCAGCGCAACCGGTGCCACCCCGGCGTCCTGCGCCAGATCGGGCCTCCGCGATGCCGGTGGTGCGGTGGTGGGCGCGGCCTCAGCCGAGGTGACGCTTGTGGTCGTTGCCGAGGGAGCGGGAGGCGCCGTGGTCGGTGACGCCCCCATCGGGCCAGGGTCGGCCAGGACGGCCGCCTCGGTGGCCTTGGTTGGTGCGTCCACTGGCGACGCGCCCCGAAGCTGATCGAGAACGGGTGCCGGGATCAGGGCGACTGGGATCCGAACGACGTTGCCGGGAAAGATCAGGTCGGGATTGCGGGGATCGACCGGGGGGCGCTGGGCGCCGAGGTCGGTGGCGCTCCAGATGGCCGGCCAGTTCATGCCGTCGCCCGTCATCTCCACCGCAATGTCCCAGAGACAGTCGCCCGGCACGATCACCCGTTCCAGAACCTCCCTATCGGAGGAGGCCCCATCGATGGTGGTTGCGGGATCCGCTGTATCGGCCGACGGCGCGGTGCCGAAGCCGACGTAGGCATCACGCTCGAACCCTGCCGGATCAGGCACCGGCATCCCGGCCGGCTGGCTGTCCGTCGTCCCGAGGCCGTCGACCACGGCGACCTGGGCCGTGACCGGTAGCGAAGACTGATGGACGACGAGAAGGCTGGCCACCATCGACTGCCCGGCGAAGGCCCAGGCCAACAGCCGCGCGACGAGGCGCCGCACCCCGGACAGGTGCTCAGCCCGCTCGTCGTCCCGGCCGCGCTCCCGCCAGGCGGCGACGATCTCCGTCACGATCATCGCCATCAGGTAGCCCCAGACAAGCCACCCGAGCGGTATGGCGGCCGCCAGGACCGCGCCCTCGGGAAGCAGTCCACTGGCCAGCTGCGCCCGTACCTCCTCCCACCCACCGGCGCCAGGATCGGGCAGAAGCCCTCCGTCACCGGCTGACCAGAGCAGCGCCGGCACGCCGAAGACGAACGCGGCGAGGGCGGCGATCCCGGCGGTGAGGCGGCCGACAGGGTGGCGCCGCTGGGGTTGGGATGAAGCTGTCATCAGTTCTCCGGGGATGACGGCCGAACTAGCGGCCGACCTGCATCTGGGCCGTCTCGGTGCGGGTGAAGCTGCCGGTCATGTTCCTGAGCAGCCATGGCTCGTAGGACACCGTGACCGTCACGGTCACCGCATCGGGGCCGGTGCCGTAGGTCGCAACGAGGCCGGTCCGTTGCGGGGACCGGCCGGCGGCCTCGGCCACGTACCCGGTGGCGCTGGCGATGGCCGCCGGGGCGTCGATCCGGGGCCCCTCACCGGTGACCGATTCCACCTCGGCGGCGCCGGCCCGGGCCGCTCCCAGGGCCACGTCGGACGCCAGCGCCCGGGCCTGGATGGCGGCGCCGTAGTCGACGATGGCCGCCAGACCGACGAGCAGAACCGGGGTCCACGACAACATCCAGATGGTCACGTAGCCGTCTTCGGTCGCGGCCTTCGACGACCTTCCGGGACCACGTCGACGCAGGGAACGACGCCTGCCGGAGCGGGGGCTGATCATGGGCCCACCCGGGTGATGCGGGCGGCGTCGACCACCTCGGTCCAGGTCCGGGTGACCTTGAACGGACCGGGCCCGACGTAGCCGAGGCCGGCGAAGTCGGCGGTACAGGTGACCGTCACCGTCACAGTGCCGGCGGCCCACGCCGACGTGTCGACCACCCCTGTGCACGAGCCGGGTTGGTCGGTGAAGGAGCGGGTCAATGAGGCTTCGGCCAACGTCTGGCCGGCGATGGCATCGGTGCCGGTGCTGGCCTGATGGGCGGCGGCCTCGGCGGCGTCGTGGGCCAGGCCGGCCGTGGCGTTCTGCCGGAGGGCCACCCCCATCGTGCCCAGCAGCACGGCGGCGACCGGGAACCACAACAGCATCTCGATCACGCCGGCATCGCCCCGTTCGTCGGCCAGCGACCGACAGCGATCCCGACACCACCACCAGATCACGACGCCACGATCCCTTCGACGAACCGGTCGGTCGGCACCACCTCGGTGCGGGTGATCTGGCAGACGTCGCCGAACAGGTCGTCGCTCAGCAGCCACGGGCAGCGCCCGCTCACCGTCAGCGTCGTCTCGACCGGCCCCCGCTGGCCGGTCACATCGATGTCGCCCCGGAGAACGCTGCCGTCGTGGACGATCTCGTGGGCCAGGCGGGCGCCATCGTCGAGTGTGGCCCCGTCCTGCGCCGCCCGGCGGGCCCCCTCCCGGGCGGCGGTCGAGATCTCCTCGGCGGCGAGGGCGTAGAGCACGAATTGGAACAGCCCGAACGAGAGGAACAGCACCACCGGGAACACCAGCAGGTACCCGATGATGCCGCTCCCCCGTTCCGGCTCCGCTGGTTCCCAGCAGCACCGGGCCCGTCGCCGTTGACGGGCCGTTGTCACGGGGAGCTGAAGTTGGTGATGGTCCCCGACAGCGTCTGCACGACGCCCTCGGCGTTGTTGACCGCCACCGCACCGACCCCCAGCGTCACCGCCACCAGGAGGAGCCAACCGAGAAGGTTGTCCATGTCCGCCGCCTTTCCTCGCCACCCCGTTGCCGGGGCCGTTTCCATTGATGGGTTTCCTGCGGAGCCGCCGGGCGGCGCCGCAAGACTTCGGGTCGATCCACCTCACCGGGCACCGCCCAGACCGACCAGCAGGGGGATGACCACGGTGATCACGACCACCGTGACGGCGAAGGCCGCGATCGGGAGCTGCAGGGTGCGTCGGTGCTCCTCGGCCCGGGCCACCACGTGATTGGCCAGCTCCGTCTGCAAGGTGTGCGACCGCTGGGCGACGGAGCCGAGCGCGAGGGCCTCGTGATCACCCGATCGAACCGAGTCGGCGAACAGGTGCAGCGACCGAGACCCGATCCGCTCGGCCAGGACGCCGAGCGACTCGTAGATCTTCAGGTTCGAGGCCGTCCCCTGGCGGAACGTGTCCCGCAGGAGCTCGTAGGCCCAGCCGTGCCCGTGGTCGAGCGCCCGTTCCGCCACCTCGTTGATCGGTGTCGCGGTGGTGGCTCCGACCATGGTGATCGTGAGCAGACCCTGCACGACGTTGGTCATGGTCCGCCGTCGGGCATCGGCCTCCCGCCGCAGACCCTGCACAGCCCGGCCCCAGATCAGCGCCACCACCGCGATCGCCGCCATCAGCGCCACGGCCGGCGCCATCCGGGGCAACGGCCCCACCAGGCCCGAGCCCCACAGCGCGAAGCCGGCGACCACCAACGCCGTCCGTTTCACCAACGACCCGACGAAGCGCTCCGCTGTCAATCGCATGATGACCAGATCGGGTTCAACCGGCACCAGCCACGTCTGCACCCGTCGCAGGTGCAGCAGACGGTGGACAGCGCCACTCAGCAGCTCCGCCGGCAGGCTCCGGGGCGAGGGTGGCGTGCCGGCCAGGGCCGCCACCGCCTCGGCGGCCGACAGCCGTCGGGGCACGACCGCTCTCACCACCATGGCCAGACCGAGCACAAGGCCGACCGAGAGCACGATCGGGCTCACCATGTCGATGCCCCCCGTCCACCGACCGGGCGGACGCTGACCAGACGTTCCGGGGTCTCGATTCTCGACATCCGCCAGATCGACCACCATGAAGCGGCGATCACCGTGAGCCCAACGGCCAGCATCAGCTGGCCCGAGGGCGACCGGTAGACACCGAAGTTGTCCCGAAAGGCGAAAAGCGCGACCGCAAGAATCGCCAGACAGAGGACCGACACCAGTCGGACCAGGCGCCTGGTCCCGGCCAGACCGGCCTCGATTCGGCGGGCATTGTCGGCTTCCACCTGGGCGCTATCGGCCAGGAGGGTCAGCGCCGTGTGGACGTCCCCGCCGTCCCGGCCCCCGATCCACAGGGCGGTCAGAGCCTTGTCGGCCAGGGCGCTGCGTAACGACCCGGCCAGCTCGTCGGCCGCCGCCGGGAACCCACCGGTCCCACTCACGCTCGAGGCGAACCGCTGGAATGACCTCGTGTGGGGGCCCCGCACATCGAGCGAGGCCCTCACCATCGCGTCCTGCAGCGAGCTGGCCGTGCTCAGGTAGTCACGTATCCCCTCGATCCACCGGGCGACGGTGTCCGCCGTCTCGCCCAGGTCCCGGGCCGTCACCTCGGCCCCGGCGCCGGTTGCCCGCCGCCGCACCATCACCGGTCCGACCAGCGCAGCCGCCACCGCCAGCGACAGGACGGGCAGCGCGAACACGGCCCACACCACGGCGGCCCCCACGGCTGCGGCCAGGGCGATTCCCATCGTCGCCATCTGCTCACCCGTCAGCCGACGTCGGGCCACTACCCGTTCGTCGTCGCCCATCCCACCAGCCGCCCGGCCCGGCAGGCAGCCGGCAGCCACCAGAACCAGGCCGACTCCGAGAAGGAGGCCAAGCAATGTGGGCCGACTCACCGGTCACCTCCGCCGTTCCTGTGCGGCGGCGCCGCCAACCGCAGCCCCGGGCCGCCGAGCGGGGCGAAGACCCGTTCCTCGATCCCGGCGGTGAAGATGCGGCGATCGTGGGCCGCCGACAGCTGGGCGGCGCTGGTGCGCAGGAACCCGATGGAGCCGTCGTCGAGCGTTCCGACGATCTGGTCGATCTCCGGCTCGGGTGTGCCGGCTCCCGCCCTCGTCATCCGGATGATGAGCCCGACGCCGGCGATCACGAACCGGCCACGGCGTGACTCCATCATCACCACGGCGTCCAGGCTCGAGCACAGCTGGGCCAGGCTGTTCTCGTAGCTGGCCGAGGTGTACTGCTCGTGGTAGCGGGCCACGTTCTGGATGCCGTCGGCGGCATTGTGCCCGTGGACCGTGGAGAGCACCGGGTGGCCGAGCTGAGCGGCCTTGAGGAGCGCCTGGACCTCCGACCCCCGGATCTCTCCGACCACGATCCGGGCCGCGTTCGAACGCTGGGCCGACACGATCAGCTGCTCCAGTGTCACGCCGCCGGCATCGTTCAACCCGGTGGCCCGGGCCAGGACCGGGATCGCCTCACACGGGTAGACCTCTGGATGCCGGTGATAGCGGAGCTCCGACACCGATTCGGCCACGTACACCGGTTCCAGCGGCTCGAAGCACGATCCCAGCGCCCGCAGCATGGTGGTCTTCCCCGAGTTCATCCCACCCACCACCAGGATGCTGAGGCGGGCGTCCATGAGGACCCGGAGCAGCTCGACGACGAGCGGGTGGTTGCCGGCGAGGTAGTCGTCGAGGTGGATCGTGGGTCGCATGTGGCGCCGGATCGTGACGTAGGGAGCGCCGTCGGTGACGTACTTCAGGGCCGTGAGGCGGGAGCCGTCGGGCAGGCTCAGCTCCAGCTCGTAGTGGCGTTGGTTCCAGGTCTTGGACTCGTAGCCGCCGGTACCGCACAGCGTCTCCACCATCCGCTCCAGGTCGGCGCCGTCGCGGGCCACGGGCTGGTTGCCCCGGACCCGCTGGCCGTCGCCCAGCTCGTAGACCGGCGGACGGTCACCGAACAGGATCATGTTGCGGGCGCCGGGGTGCAGCTCGTAGGCCTCGAGAAGCCGCCGGTAGCTGAACACCTCGTCGAGCACCGCTGTCTTGAGGGCATGCCACTCGAACTGGTCGGGCGGTCGTACGCCGGCGGCCCGCATCTCGTCCAGCACCAGCAGGCGCTCGGCTTCGAAGCCCTGGAGGGCCACCCGCTGTTCCTGGTCGACCTCATGGACGCTGGCCGCCACCCCGAGTACCGCCGACCGCTGGCGCCGCCGTTCCCGCACGGCGTCGGCGAGGCGTTGTCGGAGCACGGGGAGGGTGATGTCGCCCCACGTCCGGTCCTCCAGGAAGGCCCGGACCACGGCCATGTGGATGAGGTTCGACCACTGCTCCGCTGTGGGCACAGCACCCGGGTGACGCTGCTGCAGATCTGACGCCCAGCGCCGGGCCCGGGCCTGGAGCATGTCGTGGAGCTCCGACTCGAGCGCCCTCCGTGCCGTCGGATCCGGCGACGCCGGGTCGACCCCGGCCCGGCTCAGCCGTTCCACCGGCTCCCGCATGGGATCGCCCGGATCGAGGGCCTCGCCCTCACGGAGCTTCTCGAGCATCTCCCGGATCAGCCGGCCGAACTCGAACTCGATGACGCGGGGCGTCAGATCACCCCACTGCATACCGTGCCGACCAGCCTCAACGCTCACGGTCCAACCTCCCCGGTGTCGGTTCCATCGCCGGGGCCGGCTCCAGGTCGGTCCAGCGGCCGGCACCGTCCAGCAGTGCCCCATCGTCGAAGGGCCAGAAGCCAGGGTCGGGCTCGGCGCTGCGGCCCGTCTCTGATCCGTTGCTGTTCGGTGCCGGCCGCTCCCCCGCTGGCGGCGCCGGTGATGCGTCCGCCAGGAGATAGGCGTGCTCGTCGATCGCGGTCCTCTGCGACAGGGCCGGCGCCGGGGCTGTCGGGCCTGCCGCAGCCGCCGGTGGACGGCCGAGCGGGCGGGCGAGGACGGCGAAGCGCTGGAGAGCCCGGTCGGACAGACCGCGCCACTGCCCGGCAGCGAGGCGACTCAACGCCCGACGGTCGGAGCCCCCGTGGAGCACCGCAATCCGATGACGGCCGGAACCGCCCGGTCGCCCGGCTGCTCCGAACAGCGCCACCAGCTCCTCGGAGTCGTGGCTCGGCTCGATCACCACACCGAACAGCTGCGCCGGCCGGGAGCCGGTGGCCAGGAGCCGCCACAGCGCCGAGAGCTCGGCCAGACACCGGGCGTTCTGCGAGGCCGACGACGCCTGGATCACGGCGTAGACGACGTCGGCCACGGCCAGCCGCTGTGGCTGGGCGGAGGTCCAACCGCCCCCGTCGATCACCACCGCCGCCGCCCCCGCTCCCCGGGCCAGGTTCGGGAGCTGCCGTGTGACGACGGCGGCGGCCCGGCTGGCGCCGTCGACGAGGTGATCACCGAGAAGGACCCGTACGCCGGGAACACCGGCCACCTCCACCACATGGTCGACCAGCACCGCCCGAGCTGACACGGACGTGGCATCGCCGAGCCCGCCGACGAACTCGACGCCGGCCAAGTGCTCAGCCAGGCGCGCCGCCCCGGCCGGCAGTTCGTCGATGACCCGGACGCGGGGCACGCTGCCGAGGGCGAGACGCTCCAGCAGGTCCCCTCCCCTGGGGTCGAGCTCAGCCAGGAGAACCCAGCCGTCGCCTCCGAGCTGTCGGGCCCGGGCCAGGGCGATGCCGGCCGCCACCGCCGACGAACCGGCGGACCGGCCCAGCTCTATCACCAGAGCCGTTGGGGGAAGCGGCCTCCGGCCGGCGGCGGTCGTCAGGTCAGCGGTCACGGGCGATCACCAGCCGCTTCTGCCCGGCCAGCCAGGCGACGTCGTCGACGACGTCCCGTGGTACCGCCACCGTGACGGTGACCTCTGACGTGGAGGCGCCGTCGGAGACGGAGACGACGGTGGCCTCCTGTTCCACCGGCGTGCTTCCAGGCCAGGCCTGGGCCACAGCCTCGGGCCGGGCCGAGTCGGGCACGCCCACCAGCACCACTCGGTCGCCACGGCCGAGGTTGGCCGGCACATGGGCCTGGCCCAGCACCACCGCCACGGTCAACGAGCCGGTCTCGAGCGGCCCGGAAGATGTCCCGTCGTAGAACTGGCCGGCAGCCAGCGGTGTGCCGGCCGGTATGTCGGCCCGGGGCACGGCCGCCAGCACCGCCTCCCGGGGGACCTGGTCAACCGACCAGTGATGGAAGTCGACGGGGCCAGCAACGGTCACCGTGATCAGGTCATCGGGTTGGAGTGGAGCGTCCGACTCGATCTCGTTGGCGGCGACCCAGATGGAGGTGACGGTTCCCCGCTCGCCCACCAGCCGGGAGATCCCGACCACCGAGAGCAGGATCACCAGGAGCCCGAGGGTGAGTGGCCACAGGCTCACCCGGCGGCGCATCCGGCGGAGGCCGGCTCCTGCCGCCTGCCCCCTGCCGCGGCCCGCCCCGGTGGCGCGCCCGTCGGTAGGTGGTCGCCCGAGGGCGTCCCGTGTCATCGTCGACATCCCGTGTCCTTCCCGTTGCCGTGCTGTCGGTTCTCAGGCGCCACGGGTCGCCACCGCCTGTGTGGTGTTGACCACGACGCCATCGAGGTAGGACCCGGTCGGCCACACCAGCCAGGACGGGTCGGTGAAACCGGCGACGTTCGACTCGTAGCCGACGTTCCACTCGACCGTGAGGCCCAGGGTGATCGTGTCGGGCTGGCCGTTGCGGTCGGCGAGACCCGTCGAGGGGCTGGCGAGCCACACCCGGCACGATGCGTCCTCCTGCAGCCGGGGCAGATCCCCCGGACCGTCGCAGACCGTCACCCGTTCCCCTCCGGCCCGCGTGTTGATGTGCCCCGTGTCCCATACCGAGCGGACGGGCGTTGCGGTGACCGTCATAGTCAGTCCCCCGCTCGACGCCGCCGCCGAGATCGGCGTCCACGGAAGGCCGGTGGAGAGCGCTGTCCAGGTGTCCTCGGTCGGTTCGGGCCAGCCCAGCACGATCTCCTGGCGGGGCCAGCGTGTCTGGATCTCGTCGAAGGCGTTGCGGGCCAGGTCTTCGACCTCGGCCAGGGTCACGAACGCTCCGGTGGCGGAATCACAGGTGGGGTTGCCGTAGGGCACGACGTAGCGGAGGCGTCCGGGGTCAGCGCCGGCCTCGACCAGTTGCAGCCCCTGGGAGTCGAGGTCGACCCTGAAGGCGTTGGCGAAGCCGGCGTTGGCGGACAGATCGGGTTGCAGCTCGCCGCGGAGGCTCAGAGCGGCGACCGTTTCCGGCAATGGCCCGTCGACCCGCCAGACCGACTGCCAACGGCAACCACCTGTGCCAGCAGGCCCACCGGCGACGTCGCCGGCCTCCGACGTGAGGGCGCCAAGGCTCTCGACGTCAACCGTGCCCTCGACCCGGGCCCGCCGGGCGTCGCCCCGCGTGATCCGCTCCGCTGGTGGTTCTTCGGTCTGGGCGCCCGCAACGCCGGGCGCCAACAACACCACGACCATGATCGCGGCCGCGACAAACTCAGGTCCCCTTCGCACCGCCAAGGTTCCTCTCTCCGTATCGGTTGCAGGGCCGGCCGCCGCTGGCTGGCCCGGATGTCTAGCTGGTTGCCGGGCTCTCCTGCGGCTGCGCAGGCTGAACCGTGACGTCGAGGCAGTCGCCGAACCCCTCGACGTCCTGGATGATGCGGACGTTCTGCGTCGACTGCCAGTGGCCATCGGCGGTCCGGACGAACCGGTCGACAGCATGGAACGTCTCGATGGTCTCCTGATCGGCGACGCTGCCGTCGGAAACCACGTTGATGCTGTGATCGAGCGAGCAGTACTCGAGGTCGGCCTCGGAGTCGCTGAGCATGGTGATCTTCTCGACCTCGAGGCGGCTGAGGGGACCGGTGAGGATCACCTGGCCCCGCTCAGCGAGCAGGCGCATCGTGTCCCGGGTGCCCGAGAGTGTGAGGCCGGTCTGCCAGTACGCCAGCTCCGGCTCCTCTACCGCAGGGTTGGCGAGCGCCCTCGAGGTGGCGATCTCGCTGTTGACGAACCCGATCTCCACCCCAGCCTCGGGGGTGCCGGGGGTGGAGTACCGGGGTTCGTCGATATAGTCGATCAGGTCACCACCGATCGACCATCCGTCGGCGGGCTTCGACGTCGATGCCGTCGATTCCGACGACGAGGTTGTGGTGCCGGTCGTGGGAGCTGCGGCGGTGGCGGGGGCGGTCGGCGGTATTGATGTAGCCGGAGCGCTCCCGCCTGAGCTCCGCCCAAAAGCGAGCCAGATCCCAAGGATGGCGACGGTGACGACGGCGGCGGCGAGCAGGGCCGGACGGGCGCCCCTCCGAGGGTGCGGCGCTCGGCCCAACGGACCCGGCATCGGCTCGTCATCACGGGGAGTTGCGCCCCCGCTGCCGGTTCTCCGTGTCGTCATCGCCATAGTGTTGCCTCCTCCCAGGGTCGGTACGAGTCGATCAGTCGTCAGGGAATGGGTTCCGCTGTCGGCTGATCGCACTGTGAACTCCCCGTTCTGTTCGTGGCAAGCGATCTGTGACCGTGACGAGCGTCAGGGTCCGCAACTCGGCCGCCGGCCTCGACCATATGCACGATCCGGGCCTGCGACGATCACCAATCCCGCATATGCGAATCGGGCATATGGCGTGGAGGTTCCTTGTTGACGGAACCCCGTTGTTCTAGCCTCGCTTGGGGAGGTGACGATCCAGTGGGTGGACCGGGCCGCGATCGCCGTACCTGCAGCTGCGGCGCCCAACTCGCCGGCGACAACCGTGACGGCGCGTGCGCTTCGTGCCTTCACAGCGAGAAGCTTGGATCCGCTGCAGTTCCACCCCCATTCTGGGCCGACGCGGCGATCCAGCAGGCGCTCGCCCAGCAGCACATGGGCAGGTTGCTCCGGGCCTGGCGGACCCACCCAGGCCACGCTGTACCGATCAGCCAGATGGAGGCCGCCCGCCGCCTCCACACCAGTCAGGGTCGGCTGAGTCACGACGAGCGCGCCCGTTCCACCGATGGATGGCCGCTGGAGCGACTGCGGCACTGGGCCTCCGTGATGGAAGTGCCTCACGAGCTCCTCTGGTTGTCGCCCGGCCCTGCGGTCGGCAACGGGCCGGGACCCTGGGCTTCGGCTGCGACAGCGCCGGTCTCGACAGGCGAACGCCGTGAGGTCACGGCATGGGACGATTCGACCACGATTGAGCTGGCGGGCGATCTGGTAAATGAGGAGTCGATGGTTGACAGACGCCAGTTCACCCGATCGCTCGTGGGCTTCATGGCCGGAGGGCTGCTCCTGGAGGACCTCGAGCACTGGCTGATCCCCGCCGCCGGGCCAGTCGAGGAGAAGCGAAGTAGCCAGATCGGACTTACCGAGGTGGAACAACTCGAACAGGCCGCCGAGATGTTCCGGGCATGGGACCACGAGTTCGGCGGCGGCCTCCGACGGCGTGCCGTGGTCGGACAGCTCGGTGACGTGACCACCGAGCTGCGGATGTTCTCCCACCCTCAACCGATCCGCCTCCGGCTGTTCACCGTGATGGCCCGGCTGGCCGAGTGCGCCGCCATGATGTCGTGGGACGCCGGCGAGGGAGGCCGGGCCCAGCGGTTCTATGTGACGGCGCTCCGGGCTGCCAAGGAGGCCGGCGACCGTCAGTTCGGGGCGAACGTACTGGCAGCGATGGCACGCCAGCTGTACTACCTCGACCAGCCGACCGACGGGCTCGAGCTGGTCAGGCTGGCTCAGGTCGGCGTTGGGCCGTCGGGTGACCCGCTGATCCGCTCCATGCTCGCCACCCGGGAAGCCTGGGGCTATGCCCTGCAGGGCCGGGTCCAGGCATTCCGTCGCACCACCGGCCAGGCCGAAGACCTGTTCGCAAGCGGCTGGGCCGACGGCCACCCGACCTGGATCACCTACTTCGACCAGGGAGAGCTCGCAGGGGTGACCGGCGGACGACTCCTCGAGCTGGCCCGGTCCCAGCCGGGCCTCGCCGAGGAGGCGGCTGACGCCATCACCCAGGCGGTCGAGGTCAGGGCCGGAACGGCGCTGCGCAGCTCGGCTCTCGACCGCCTCGGCCTCGTCGAGGCCCGGCTGATCCAACGCGAGCTGGACGCCGCCGCCCAACTGGGCCACGAGGCGGCCGACGCCGTCGAACAGACAACATCGGACCGGGCGCGGGTGAAGCTGCAGGAGGTCTACGACCTCACCGCCACCTATACAAGCCACGAACCTGTGGCCGAACTCCGACTACGGCTCGGTGAGCTGCTGGCAGCCAGCGCTGCGTAACCTCGCCCGATGACAGATCCGAGCTCCTCCCCGAGCCCGGTCCGCATCGGCGTGACCGGCCACATGAACCTAACTCCTGACACCGTTGAGCTGGTGAGGGACGAGATCACCAGGATCCTGCAGGAGGTATCGGACGGCGCGCCAATGGTGGGCGTCAGCTGCATCGCCGCCGGCGCCGACTCGATCTTCGCCCAAGCTGTCCTTGATCTGGGCGGGCAGCTCGAGGTGATCATCCCCTCCACCGACTACCGGACGGCCAAGGTCAAACCGGCCCACGCCGAGACGTTCGATCATCTCGTGGCTCAAGCCACCACCGTCATTACCCTGCCCTTCGACCACGCCAACAGGGAGGCCTACGAAGCGGCGAACGAGCAGCTACTCGGGTCGTGCGGCTCGCTGGTAGCGGTATGGGATGGCCGCCCAGCGGTCGACAAGGGCGGAACGGCAGCAGTTGTTCAGACCGCCCAAAGGCATGGGCTAAACGTAAACATCGCCTGGCCAGAAGGCGCAGCCAGGGCAGAATGACGTAGCCGAACGGCCAAGCGTATCCCGTACCCTAAGCGGGCGGCTTGCGAAGCAACGCCATGGTGATCCTGAGGTCGGAATCGGCTACGGCTCCTCCTACTACTCGGCCGTCTGATGGTGAAGAACTCGAGGCGGCTCGACCAGATAGGGCCGAGTGCTTCCACGAAGCCTGTCTACAGCCGCCATTGGAGGTACGACTCCTGGTCGGCCCGACTCACCCACCTCTCCCAGACGAAGACCCGATCCGGTTTGTCAGCGTCGATGTAGAGTGCAATTGCCCCGGTGCCTTTGCGAGTTCGCGTATCGACAAGGGCGGCGAGGGAGCAGCGACACGAACTCCGCTCCCTTGCCCAGCTGACAGTACAGCTCGACAATCATGATTTGGCGACCGAGTTCCGCGGTCAGTACTCCTGGCGCTGCGGCCCGAGCTGCTCCGCTCCGACCCTACCCTCATCCACCGGCTCCAGGGTCGGGGGGCGGAGCGCAGATGGATCGCTCCTCCCGGATCAGCTCGTCACCCCGCCACGCCGCCAGCATGGCACCGGCCAGGCAAGCTCCTCCCACACGGAAGAGAGCCTCACCCTCGATGGTCACCACCGCAATTCGCTCCTCGCCCGCCGTCACGATGAAGTGGGTCATGTCGACCGGCCCCGACAGCTCGTAGACGGTCGACCAGAAGTCCACGACCCATCCCCGCTCGAACGGGAGCTGCCCCTTCGTCGACCAGTCCTCTGCGAAAGGCGAGCAGCCGACGCTCTCGATGTCGTCGCCGTCGAGGACCCGGCACGTCTGGACGCCGGGTGCAAACTCCGAGTTGCGCAGCCGCATGATCCACAGGTCGATCACACCTCCGTCACCGGTCGGTGCCCGCAGGACATGATGGGCGGCGAGCACGGTGCCGCCGCCGTACACAGAGCTGTCGGGCAGCGTGGTCGACTCCGGCGGCGGAATCATGGCCACAATCCGATCCACGTCGCCGCCCAGGTCCAACGCGGCGACGTCGGCCGGGCCGCCAGGGGTGTCGTCCGGCAGCTGCTGAGTCACTGTCGGAACAACCCCGGCGCCCGATTCCGGCGAGGACGACGAGCAATCGGCGCCCAGCAGCGACGACGCCATCACCACGCCGGCGAGGACCAACCTCGGTGGTGCCATGACGAGATGCTAGATCAGACCCAGGCAATGTAGCGACCGATTAGGCGCCGCCCGTGACCCGGACCTACACCCAGGCGGACCCGAAGCAGACGACGTGCCAAGGGAAAGGAAGATGCGGACGGGTGGCGACCCGAGCGCCTGCCATGGGGGTCGTGGAGCAGCGCAGATCAGGCGCCGGGTACCTCGTCACCGAGGCGGTCCGCGATCGCTTCCCAGTGCGCCGCACAGGTGCGGATGAAGCTGACGAGCGTGGGGCCGAACACGTCTGGCCGGACGGCAGTGGCGACCTGAATCTCGGCGTACTCCTCCGGACTCAGCTCGATCGTCGGGCGATGCTTACCTCCCCTTGGTACCGGCTTCTTGTCGAAGTCGTCGGGGTCGAGTCCCCTCGCCAGCAGTGCCTCATGCACCAACCGGCTCCGCGTCTCGTCGCGCTGAGAGCGAGCGGCGTCGACGTCAGGTTCCTCGGTGCGGCGACGCCGGGAGCCTGGTGAGTTCCCCACACCACGCTCGACACGACGAGGCGATGCCTGTCCTGCGGCACCAGCGCCTTCCCTGGTTCGTTCGCCTACGGCCGGTGGGGCCGAGTGGCGACCCTGAACTGCCGCTGGCCGGCCGACATCGGCGAGGGGGCTGAAGGAGGGATCGGCGGGCGCCGGGAGGATGTCGAGGCTGGCGATGAGGTCGATGGCGTCGATTTCCCGATCGCGCTGCGCCCGTCCACCTCGTCCCGAGCTAGACATGGGTCGCCTGCACCAGCTCGTCGCCTGCAGCTTCCGCCGGCTGCCACTTGCCGACGAGCATCTCGATGGCCTCGGCCGTGACCGACTTGTAGACCCGACCGTAGGGGCTCTTGGGCCGGGCGTAGTCGTCGAACGGGCCCCGGGCGAACGGGAGTCCGTAGGGCACGACCGTGTTGAACACCGGGTGCTCGCGCCGCAGCGCCTGGAGGCGCTCGAGGTCGGTCCGGCGCCTTCGGTCGACCTTGGTGGCGAGCACGCCGTACGGGACCCCGCTGGCGGTCGACCGGCCGAGCACGCTGGGGAATTGCCGGGCTTGCGGGATGTCGAGGTCGCTCATCGTCGTGGGCACGACGATGAGCGCAGTCTGCTGGCTGGCGATGAAGTCGAGCACACCGCCGAGGATCCTCGGATAGGCCGGCGAGGTGTCGATCACGATCACGTTCGGCACGACCGGGGAGTTGGCGGCTTGGCCGTCCCGGCTGGGCCCTCCGTCGTCTGCCTGGGTGGGTCGGTAGCGGCCCTCGGTGATCTCGGCCAGCTGGGTGAACACGTCGCCTCGGTCGAGGTCGCCGTCGGCGGGGAACGCCAACTGGCACTGGGCGAACGGGTAGACGTCGTCGAACGTGGTGCGGTTGGGCTCGGCGCTGGCCCGTCCGCCTGCTTCGGCCCGGCGGGCCGCCAGTTGGTTCTCCCGTCGCGCTAGGGCAACTCGGGATGCGGTGGCACTGGCCTGCGGGTCGGCGTCCACCAGCAGTACCTGACCGACCCGGGGTTCCCTTCCCAGGCTGAGACCGAGCCCAATCGATGTGGTCGTCTTGCCGACGCCCCCCTTCAACAGGGTCACGGCAATGACAAAGGTGACGTTGCGCATCCCACACTCCCTTCGAGCGCGCTGACCGACGCCGGCTGGCGATGCCCCGGTTGCGGCGGGAGAGGGGGCGGAGCCGACGCAGTCCAACGTAAGGTCGACCCGGAGTTAGCGCAAGGGTCTACGTGAACTCCCGGCAGCGCACTGCGGCGGCCCGACGTCAGTCCTATCCGCAGCCCGCCGTACGGTCACGTTTCCGCCACATCACCGGCAACCGGTACCGACGCCAGACCTGCGGCCCCACGCCTCAGGTGATGCGCAGATCCCGCGTAGCTCGCACGGACCTTCTACTGGCAGGCTGCGCAGAGGCAGCGTCGATGCCCCGCATCAGCTACGTCAAACCTGCGCGCTCTCCGCTCAGCGGTGCCGTGAGTCAGCAGTAGCTCGGCCGCACGAGGTGCGGCGGGCATGCGGCGCACATGCACGGCGTCAACGGCGCCTCTCCGTATTGGCGCCGTGCACCAGCCGCACCGCATATGTACAGCAATACATATTCGTTGCGGCCGCCCCGGAGGCCGGCGGGCGGGAGCGCACCGCGACGTCCGGTTGGAGACCGGCAGGCTCTCCTGGTGCCAGGTGCACCCCGAGCCGCACCCTGCCCCGTGCCCGTGGCGGGACCCCGCTGATCACCCTCCCCCATCGACCGTCGTTGGCAGCCGCACCGGCGGGTCCGAGGGCCGGATCAGGAGCCGGAGCGGCGCTTCAGGAGGTAAGCGTAATGGCTGTCGCAGTGCTCAACCAGGTGCCGCCCCAGTGGCAGCGCCACCTGTGCGATCTCGGGAACGCGATCCGTCCGATCGTCGCCCGCCCGGTACAGCTCCAAGCCGCCATGGACCGGTGGGCGATGACCGAGCCCGACCTGGCGGGCGTCAGTCAGGCCCAGCTGTTCGACCGACTTGGATCCATGAACGACCCGCAGGTGCGGGCCCTCATCAGGATCGCTCGTTCCGAGGACCCCGAGGCCGAGGTCGCCACCTGGGCCGTGGTCTGTCAGTTCATCCCGGCCATCATGTCGGTGGCCCGGGCCGACGACTACAGCCGTCCGGGCGCCGGCGGTCGCCGGGCAGCGGCCGCCACGGCGGTGGCGGACCTGTGGACCCACATCCACCACATCAACCTCGAAACCAATCAGGCGTCGATCTTCTTCGCCATCGCCGCCCGACTCCGCCGGTCGACCGCGCCCACGGGACGGGACCGCCGCTCGGCCGATCGGCTTCCCTGCGATGTTGTCGATCCCGCCCTCTTCGCCGGAGAGCGAATAGAGGCCGACGACGAGGATGATCCCTTCCCTCTCTTCCGCTGGCGCGAGGGGATGCCGCCCTCGTGGCTTCGTCCCGACCCCGCCGGTGGAGCCGGCGCCTTCGAGGAGGTGGACCGCCGGATCGTGCTCACCGATGCCGTCGAGCAGCTGAGCGAAGCCCTCACTGACGAGATGGCCGAATTCTTCAACTGGAATCCCGGGCACCGGCTCTACGAGGGCCAGCGGCGCCGGCTGCGGGCCTACCTGCATCGGCGGATGGCGGCGGCGGCCGCCGGAACCGAAGCCACCGGAGCCTCGATCGCAGCTGAGATCGGAGCCAGCTACGAGACTATCCGGGATCTGCAGAAGGAGGTCAACCGGGCACTGCGGGTCAACGCCGACCGGTACCGGCCGGTCGTGCTCGCATCGCTCGACGAACTGAGAGTTGAGCACCACCCGCGAGCCGCCTGACGCCCTCGCCGCCCGGCATGTCAATAGTATTGACACAAGCTGCACCTGGTCTGACAATGGTAATGACATACCAGTTCAGGCCCTGAAAGGCGGCAGCCATGACCACCCAGCCCACCACCCTCCGCAACATCGACCTCGAGACCCTGGTCACCCGGCTCGAAGGCGACCAGACCCGCAAGGTCGACGTGGTCGTCGGCCGCGACCTGGTGGAGGTCACCGATGGACGACTCCAGATCGCCGACGGCACCGACCACGGAGCGATGGTGATCGAGCCGGGACCCGACATGATCGCTTCCATGTCGGCCCGGCTCCGGGTGCCCACCCAGCTGGCCCGCGAGCTACACACCCGCGCGATGACCAACCCCGAGGATCTGGACGATGCCGACCCCATCGCCCAGCTCACGGCGGAGATGGAGCGCAGCGCCTACCGGGACGCGTTTGACTCCCTGTTCGGCGCCCGCTTCGCCCACGATGCGCCGCCCTCGTTCATGCTCCGCACCTACCGGGGCGACGATGCGGGCGGCACCCACTACGGGCGGGCGATGCTGTCCCGCCGCTACAACATCTTCGACACCGGGACGTCCTGCTCGCCACCCTGTCGGGCATCCACGCCACCGGCACCGAGGTCGATGTGGTGTCAGCCGACCTGACCGACGCCCGCATGCGGGTCCGGGTCCAGGCCCCCGCCATCGCCTACGTGGCCACCGAGCTCTGGAAGGGGTACCGGTCACCCTTCCGGGCCCCGGGCGAGGCCTCGCCGCTCGTCTTCGCCGGGTTCGAGGTGACCAACTCCGAGATCGGCGGCGGGGCGTTCGCCATCACCCCCCGCATGGTCGTCGAGGTCTGCTCGAACGGGCTCGTGATCACCAAGGACGTGATGCGCTGTGTCCACCTCGGCTCGGCTCTCGACGAGGGCGAGATCACGTGGGCGGCTGACACCCAGCGGGCTGCCCTCGAGGTGATCAAGCTCCGGGCCCGCGACGCCGTCGCCCAGTTCCTGTCGGCCGACTACCTGGAAGCGGCCATCCGCTCGCTCGAGGCCACGGCCGCCGTGGAGCTGAGCGAGCCGACCACGACGCTGGAGCACGTGGCCAAGCGGCAGGCGTGGACCGAGGACGAGGCGGCAGCCATCCTCGATCTGTTCGTGCGGGGCGGACAGTGCACGGCCGGCGGTGTGATGCAGGCCATGACCGCCCACGCCCAGGCCGTGGTCGACCCCGACCGGGCCGCCGAGCTCGAGGCGCTGGCCATCCCGGCCATGGAGCTGGCGGCCCAGCGTGCCTGAGCAGCCCGTGGTGGCCGGGGGACGCGGGCGGCCACCGGCCGTGCCGACCCCGGCCATCACCTGGCCGCCGCCACCATCTGCACCCCCGGTCCGGGCGCACCTGGCGGGCCGCCGGGTGCCCCCGGGGTGCGCCTATGGTATTGACATGCCTCCCCGCCCCGAGCGTCGAACCGCCGAGGACTACCTCAGCGCCAACGGCTACCAGACGGTGGACGACTGGCTGAACGGCATCCGCGAGCGACGGGCGGCGGCACCAACCAAGGCCGAGATCCAGGCGGCGATCACCAGGGCGCTGGAGACCGGGATGAACATGACCGAGATCGCCCGGGTCACCGGCATCCCACGCCAGCAGTTCTACCAGGGCAAGTACGACCTCAGCGCCAACGCGCTCTCACGACGCTCCGGCCAGGGCGAGACCACCACCTCTCCCACCGCCCGTCCCGAGGCGTAGGTCTCCCCGGGCGAGGCCCTGGCGGCCGCACCCATGCCTGTGGTGCTCGGCAGCAGCCTGAGCATCCATACCTCGGGGGAGGATCTGGCGGGACCCGCCCTTCGGCCGAGCTGCGCCCCGGGCCGCTCCCCTGCCCGCACCTCCGCCGAATGCTCAATCGGTGCTGTGGGCGCCGAGACTCTGGTGAGCCACCGGGCAGGGTGGTCGCGGCCAACTCCGCGAGCGGAACCGCCCGGGCCCGGGGTTCCTTGGCCCCCGTAGGGCCCACCGGATGCCCGCTGCGATGTGAACACAGCGTCCAGCCCCGCTTCGCCGACGCCCGGGTGGTCTCGTCAGGGCCGAACCTCCGGCTGCCCCCAGGGTGCTGGTGCCCTCGCAGCAGGGCCGTTGCCGGACCCTAATTGGGCGATGCACCCGACTCCCCCACCTCGGCCCGCCCCACCCCGCTCGCCGGCAACCGTCCCCGCCGGCATCGTCCTCGCGACGGCACCCAACCCGCCGCCAGGCCGACCCCACGTCACCACCATCCCAGCCGAACACCAGCTGCCACGACCGCCGACGCTCCCTACAACCACCTCGCGTACCGACAGCACCAGCCGCGCCTCAACCCCCGCACCGCGCTCAGCCATCCAGTCCGACCGCCGCCATCCGACCGAGCCGCGCACCACCCGATCCAGAGACAAACTCTTGCAGCTTGCGTTCCGCAAGCTGCCTGGCGGCACCGTGTCCCTCCGGCCGGTGCCCCGGCGGGAGGGACACGGGGTGGTGGGGCGGTGAGGTTCACGGTGACCGCACTGGGTTCCCGGGCCGGGGGCGAGGCCGACGCCGCCCGCCGGATCACCAGCTATCTGATGGGCAAGGCACCGGATCAGAACCGCCCGATGGTCGGGCAGTTCGCCGAGGCGGCGGGAGCGAAGGCCGTCGCCGCGTACTACCGGGCCGACCAGCTGGAGGGTGAGGGCTGGTGGGGCGGACAGGGCGCCAAGCGGCTCGGGCTGTCGGGGACGGTTGACGCTGAGGTCCTGGAGCAGCTGTTGTCGGGCCGCCATCATCAGACCGGCGAGCGGCTGCTGAGCGCCAGCGGCTCCGCCGGGCGGGCCGCCCTGAAGCGGGGTCGGCACAGCCGGGTCATCGACGGGGTCGAGGTGTGGGGTCTCGCCGATGCCGCGGCGCTGCTCGACACGCACCGGGCGACGGTGTTGGTGGCGGTCGACCGGCTCGATCCGGGGCTGTTCATCGAGGCTGCCGACAGGAGCCGGTGGCTGACCGCCGACGGCTTGGCCGAGCTGGCCGCTGCGCTCGACGTGGATCCGGCCGAGCGGCACGGTGCGGTGCTGGCCGGGTTGGCCACTGCGCCGGAGGAGTTGACCACCGGCGAGGCGGCGTCCCTCACCGGCACGACGGAGCAGCACATCCGGCGGATCATCGCCGAATGGGTCGAGCACGGATCGGCGATTGAGGCCGGTGAGGCGGGTCGGGCGTTGCCGTGGAAGAGGGCGTGGCTGCCGGCGAGGCGGGACCAGGGACGGTGGCAGATCGCCCGGGACGATCTGGTCGCCTACTGGGAGCGGCGACGACCGCCGGCGGTGCGGCAGGCCTACGACGTGGTGGCCACGGTGGAGAAGTCGGTGTCGTTGTTGACGTTGCTGTCAGGGCCCGCCACGAAGCGGGCCTGTGTCGACGCCATCGTGGCAGCCAACGCCGCAGGGATGCACCATCTCGACCAGCACGCAAGCCGGGGTCGACGCAAGGGTTCGTCGGTCAGTTCCGAGGGGCTCGTGTGGGCCAGCTTCATGCACGCCACCTCCCGGGCCCTCGACCCCCACCCCCACATCCACAACGTGGTCATGAACTTCATCGAAGACCCTCACGGGGAGCGGCGGGCGGTCGATGCCCGATTCCTGTTCGTCGAGGCCAAGACCGCCTCGGCCCTGGCGACCGCCCAGTTGCGGTGGGAGCTCAACCGGGCGTTCCCACGGCTGGCCTGGACCCGGCACAGTCGTTCCGGGGTCTGGGAGATCGCCGGGGTCGGCACGGAGCTGATCCGGGAGTTCTCCACCCGCCGGTCGGAGATCGAGGATGCCGCCCGCCAGCTCGTCCACGACGACGGCACCCTGCCCACGCGGTTCGAGCTCCAGGAGATCTCCCGTACCACCCGGAGCCCAAAGAAGGTCGTGGACGCCGCCGAGGTGTTGGCGGACTGGATGGCCCGGGCCGAGACCCTTGGGTTCGACGAGACGGCGATCTGCCAGCAAGGGCCTCCCGAGCCGACGGCGTGGTCGGAGGAGTTGAACGACGCCGAGAAGGTGGACCTGTTCCAGTTCCTGGCCACGTCACCAACCGGGGCCTGCCATGAGGAGTCGACGTTCGACTTCAGCGACCTGGTCACCGCCATCACCCACTGGGCGCCCGGCGGCCAACCCCGCCCGCTGCCCGCTGCGGCGGTGGTTCGGGCCGCCAACGAGTTCCTGGCGACCCATCTGGCCATCCCCGTCGAACATGATGGAGGCCTCATCACCCGTCGGGACGGGCGCACCGTGGGGGCGATGCTCCGCCGGGAGCGGTGGACCACCCCCGACATGGTCCGCACCCAGGTGGCCATCGTGCACTGGTGGGGAGAAGGCATCGGGCAGGGCCACCTCCTCACGGTGAACGAAGCGACCATCGACGCCATCTGCCAACAGGAAGGCGTCGGCGCCGAGCAGGCCGACCTGATCCGAAGCTGGTCGGTGTCCGGCGACCAGTTCCAGGCGGCGATCGGCCAGCCCGGCACCGGCAAGACGTTCACCATGCGGGCGGCCCGCAAGATCTGGGAGAGCCACGGCTATCGGGTGCTCGGAGCGGCGGTGAAGGGAACGGCAGCGCAACATCTCGGGCGGGAGACCGGCATCGCCTCGGAGACCGTGGCCCACTACCTGACGGCGGCCGCCATGGGAGTCGAGCAGCTCGACGCCCGTACGATCCTCGTGGTCGACGAAGCGACCACTCTGTCCGACCGGGACCTGCACGCTCTCATGCACCTGTGCCGGCGAACCGGAGCGACTCTGCGGATGATCGGCGATCCGGCCCAGCAGCAGTCGGTCACGGCTGGGGGAATGTGGGAGCACATGATCAACTGCTACCAGTCCCGGACGCCCGAGCTCCGGCTTCAACGCCGGCTCCAGGACCCCCAGGAGGTCCGCACCGCCCAGCTGCTCCGACTCGGGCAGATCGAGGACGCCTTCAGCGCTCTCCTCGCTGGCGGGAAGATCAAACAGGCCGAGGACCCGATGCAGGGCGAGCTGATCGCCCTCGCCGGATGGCTCGAGCGCCTCCAGCGGGGGGTGCAGGCCCCGATGATCGATCGCCGCAATGTGTCGAGGGAGCGGCTCAACCTGATCGCCCAGATGATCCGTGTCCGAGCCGGGCAGGTCGCGGGTCTCCACCGCTTCGGGGAGCGGGAGTTCGGCGTCGGAGACCAAGTGGTGGCCACCCAACCCAACCGGCGGCTGTTCCCCGACGGGGCGCCCCGCAACTACCTATCCAATGGCTCGACCGGGGTGGTGGCGGGCGCGGGCCCCGACGGCCTGCGCATCCGCTTCGAAGGGCTCGGCGAAATCGACGTCCCAGCCCGGGTCGTACGATCCCACATCGACCTCGGCTACGCGATCACCGCCTTCTCCGTGCAGGGCCTCACCCTCGACGAAGCCGAATCCACCGCCCGACCCGGCGAGGAGATCCACTCCCTGTACGTCATGCTGACCCGAGGCCGAGGAAGCAACACCCTCATCACCACCCGACCCCTCGGCGGCGAAGCCCACGGTGTCGACGCCCGCCCCGAGCGGCTCCCGGTGGTAGAGGTGGCCGAAACCATCGCCGACTCCACCATGAAGCCCGCCATCGTCGCCGACGAGCTCCTCCCCTATCTGCAGCCCCCCGGCCAGCGCCGAGCCGGCGATAGAGCGAACTCCGGCGACGTCGCCCGCCGAATGGCCGAGGCTGAACTGGCCCGGGCCATCCGCCACGCCATGAGCAACCCGCCCAGGGCCTTCACCGACCTAATCCCAGGTCGCCCCGAGGTGCCCTGGGTTGCTGATCGATGGGACGCCGCTCTCGCCGCAATCACAGCCTACCGCCACGCCTGGCGCGTCTCCGGCACCGACGGCCCTGGACTCGTCGGGCTCCTCGGCGCTGAGCCGCTCGATGGCAGCGACCAACACGAGGACTGGACGACTACACGGAAGGCAGTCCTAGACCATGACCTGGAAATCACTCGACGACTGCTCGACGACGGTGGTCGGCGAATCCAACGACTGCAGGTCGAGCCAGACGCCAACCAGCCCGGTCCCCGTGACGGCTCCACGCTAGAAGGGCGTCGCGGGCGAACGAGTGGTCCCATCACGCTGGCCAGCGGACAAGAGAGAGCGAGTGAATCCTGGGGACGTCGACTACCTCCATAGGCAGATCGCGCAGGGAGCAATGGGCCGCAACAGCGACATCAAGACACCGCTCCGAGACTCACTGCCGCTCTGGGTCGGCCGATCGACCCGCCCGCCACGCAAAGGATCGCAGAGCCTCTCACCTCGGACGGCGTGCGGCACAGGGACACCAACCCCTTGACAAGATCGCAGGCACAAGCGTTTTCCGTGTAGAGCTTGAGCATTCCGGCTGGACAGAGCCTCTTCGATGGGTGGATGTCCGTCAAACCGCTGCAGGGCCAGAACTCGCCCTCTTCACCCGCACGATGGACTGAGCCCCCAATTGCCGAACCCGCCAGGGTGCCCAATACCATGTTCGTCGTGTGACGAGGTCCATCGTGGGCGGAGCTAGCTTGACTGCCATGAGATTCGGGGCTGTTGGCGTTCGTCTCGGGCTGAGGCCGGGAGGGTGAGCCGCGCCGAGACGGAGGCTCAACTCGAGGAAGCCGCGCTCGCGATCTTACGTCGCGACGGCGTGCTCGCCGGACTCAACCTGCGCGAGGTCGCCGACGAGGCCGGGGTAAACCGCGGTCTTGTCTACCACTACTTCGGTTCCCGCCGTGATCTCCTGCGGGCCGCGCTGCGCAAGGACGCCCGTCGCCGTCTCAACGCGGTCCGCTCGGGCGGTGCCCTGCCGTTCGTCGCCCGATGGCGCCGGTTCCTGCGCGTGATGACGGCGGAGCGAGAGATGCTCGAGTTGATGACCCTGCTGGTGTTGGATCGTGACACCAGCCTGCGCACTATGCCGCTGCGCAAGGAGACCCACGATCTGCTGGTGGCCGACGTCGAGGCCGGCCAGCTGTCCGCCGACTCCGACCTCGACGGCGTCCACGTGGCGCTGGTTTCGCTCTCGTGGGGCTATCTCACCTACCGCGACGCGTTCGCCCGCGAGCTCGGCATCCCCGCCGAGGAGCTCGACGAACGGGTCGGCGTGGTGTTCGAGCGCATGTTGCGCGGGCTGGCGCCGATCGCGTTTTTGTCCGGAAGCCGGCGCAAGCGGAGGCCTGACGCCGCAGGCGGATGACGAACTGAGTCAGAGAGGCTCCACCATGAAGTCGTCGGTGTGGTCCTCGCGTAGGTCGCTGCGCAGGCGCCCGACCATTCCCAGGTAGAAGGCCAGCACGCGGCCAACGGCGTCGCTATAGAAAGTTCGGGCAGTTGCCCGTCCAGCTCGTGTCCTGCAACTCCGGCTGGATCTTGGTGTTGTAGCGCTCGGTGGCCTCGGACCGCATCTCGATCGAACGGATGCCCTCGGTCAGGATGCGCCGGGCCCAGGGGGCGATCCAGTCGGTGGCCAGCTCGGCTGACAGGAGCAGCGACGCGTAGGCCACCACGGCGTTGACCCCACACACCGTGAAGTAGTCGGGGAAGCCGGGCACGGCGAGGCCCCGGTAGGCCTCGGGTCGTCGCCGCAAGGCCCATGCAACTCCCGCCCGTTGCGGCCGTACACCGCCGCCCGTCGGCGCGACCGCCGAGCTTGCATCCGTGCAGAGGATGACCCCGTCCATCGTGGCCTCACTCCCGTCCGCAGCGGCCACACCTTCGGTCAACGCCTGCGCGCTCCGGGGCACAAGGAGCACTTGGTCGAGCGAGCGCAGGGTAGTAGTCGTCGGACACAAGGATCCGCTTGCATCCCGGACCGTAGCGGGGCGTGAGGGGCCCGACCACGGCATGGTTCCGTCGTGACAACGGCATCCTCGACTTTGACGGCTCGCGATACATCGGCTGTAGGTCCTGCCTGAACGCCTGCCCGAACGACGCCGTCGGCATCAACTCGCCCCCTCCACGCCCCACAAGTGCAACGCCTGCGCCCACCTGGTGGAGGTCGGGCTCGAACCGTCATGCGTGATCGTGTGCCCGACCCAGTCGATCGTCGCCGGCCACCTCGACGATCCCACCAGCCGCATCACCACGATGTTGGGCCGGCACGGGATGCAGCGCGCGCCCCCGAACAGGGCACCAATCCGAAAGTGTTCTACAAGGGTGCGGAGGAGGCTGCGCTCGACCCGCAGCGAGGTGCTCGTCGACGGGCTCATGTGGGCGGACCAGCGCAGCGGGCGGCGAGCCGTCACAACCGGTGCCATCGGGGCCAGCGGCAGTGGCGCGGTGGCCTGTTCCGCCTACCAGACCGACCACGTCATGACGGGGACGGACAAGGTCACCGCGTACCGCATGACGAAGGCCATCTCCGCCGGGATGATAGCAGTGGCCGCGTTGGCGGTGTTCGCCAACCACGCCGGGGAGCGCGCCACGATCGGCGTGGCGCCTCCGCTCGTTCGCCTCATTTTCCGCTGGCGCGACCGCGCTCCTGGTCGCCGACCTCAAGCAACCTCGCCGTTTCCACTACCTCTCCATCGAGCCGCAGTGGGGGTCCTGGCTCGTACGCAGGGGCCTTCGCAATGCTGACCCACGGAGCGCTGGCAGCGCTTTGGCTGGCTGACGGTTTGCTCGAAGGGCAGTCGTCCGGCAACTGCGGGCCGCCGGCCTCGACGTCGAGCTCACCGATCCGCCCGAGAACCTCCCAGCCTGACTCCGTGGCGCCCGACCATAGGTTGTCAATTCGCTAATCTGCATCCACCGGGGAAACGCAGGAGGATCCATGACCACGATGACCATGACCCGCACCGACCTGACCAAGCCGATTGGCAGTGAGATCGGCGGCGTCAGGCTGCGCGACCTCGACGCCGCCGATGCAGAGGTGATCTGCAAACTCGTCGCCGAGCGCGGTGCGCTCGTCTTTCCGCGACCAGCAGATGTCTCTCGCCGATCAGGTGGCGCTGGGCTCGAAGCTCGGTGAGCTGCACGTGCACCCCGCCGCCAAGGCCCCGGATGGGTTCCCCGAGGTCCTCGTGATCCACACCGACGCTGAGAGCAAGTACACCGCTGGCGAGGGCTGGCACAGCGACGTCTCCTGCGACGAGCGACCCCCCCGCGATCTCCATGCTGCGGATCGAGCAGACGCCGTCCGCCGGTGGCGACACCTTATTCAGCTCGATGTACGCCGCCTACGAGGCGCTCTCGCCGACCCTGCAGCAGTTCCTTGGCACCCTGACCGCCGTGCACAGCGGCGATCGCGCCTACCGCGGCCGCTACGGCTACCGCGATGCCGACAAGGTGTATCCCAGTGCCGAGCACCCCGTGGTTCGCACCCATCCGGAAACCGGCCGCAAAGCGCTCTACGTCAACGGAGGCTTCACGCAGCGCATCAAGGGCATGAAGCCGAAGGAAAGCGATATGTTGCTGCGCTTCCTCTACGACCACATCGCATACGGTGTAGCGTTCCAGTGCCGAGTCCGGTGGGAGCCCCACACCGTCACAATGTGGGACAATCGCTGTGTACAGCACCACGCGAGCTGGGACTATTTCCCAGAGACCCGTCACGGGTACCGGGTCACGACGGTGGGTGAACGTCCGGTCTAGTAACACCCGTTGCGTTCGCCGTCAGACCAGCGATACGGGCCGAGGCCCCGATGCTTGGGTCATCCGGAGCGACGAAGCTACCCCCAATGGGGCTCGCACGGTACGACCACCGTCGTGTGGCGGTCCACGCGCTGCCGTGCGGTCAAGTCGACATCGCTCACTGGGCGTGGCCGACTTCTACGGCTTGTCGACCGACAACGCACGCACGGTCGCGCGCCGCAACGCGCTCACCTGGCCAGCTTGCTCGCCTCAGCGGCTTCGCTCTGGTTTGTCGCAGTTGCGGCGAACTGACCGGCCGCCGGGCGGGTGGGCTTCAGAGATCCCGCCCGCCCAGCATGGGGGGTCAGTACGGCCGGTCGCCGGCGATGGTGACGCGCTGCATCCGGCGGACCTGGGGGAAGTAGTCGGCCACGGCGTAGTGCTGGGTACAGCGGTTGTCCCAGAACGCAACGGAGTGGCGCTCCCACTTGAAGCGCACCTGGAACTCGGGCCGAGTCGCCACATGGTGCTCGAGCATGTCGAGGATGGCCCTGCTCTCCTTGCGGCCGACGCCCTTGATCGACTTCGTGAACGTCGAGTTCACGAACAGTGCCTTGCGGCCGGTCACCGGGTGGGTGCGGACCATCGGGTGCTCAACCGGCTGGTGGTCCTTGTCGTACCGCTCTAGCTTGGCGTAGCCATCTTGCTGGCGCGTTACCGAGGTCCGGAAGCTGTCGGGGTAGTGGTGCACTGCGACGAGCTCCCCCAGCATTGCCTGCATCGCTTTGGGCAGCGCTTCGTACGCTGCGTACATCGACGCCCAGATCGTGTCGCCACCCACCCCGGGCACCTCGACAGCCCGGAGGATAGACCCCATGGGCGGCTCGGCGTCCATGGTGACGTCGGTGTGCCACGCGTCGATCGAGGGTGGCCGCTTCTCGTCGTTGTCGAGCAGGATGATCTCCGGATGGTCGGGGTGCGTGGCCGCCACGCTGTGGAGGTGTAAGTTGCCGAAGCAGCGACCGAGAGCGACATGTTGCGCCGGTGTCAGGTCCTGGTCGTGGAAGAACAGCACGAGGTGCTCGTGCAGCAGATCCTCGATCTCCTTCACGAGGCCTTCGGAGGGGTTGCGCAGGTCGACCCCGCGCACCTCGGCGCCGATGTTGATCGTCAGCTTGCGGACGGAGATGGCCATACTGTGCTCCTCTCGACTTCAGACTCCCGACATTAGCGCTTCGTCAAAGGCTTGGTTCCGCGATCTGCTACGTCCGACCGGAGTGCGCACGGGGGCGCCGACTTCCGACGACACGGAGCCTGACTAGACGACCCCCCTGCGTTGAGTACCGCACGCGCGGGCTCCTCCTGCGCACCGCAGCCAGGCAGCAGGTGCTCATCGCCGAGGTCGTGATTCCTGGAGTATGTAGCTTGAACCAACCCAAGGAGCCCGCCGTTCCGGGAGTCGAGCGGTTCGCCGGCCCGGTGTTCGACACCGCCCTGGCGTCACGACGTCGACCTCGCTGGCAAGCGCATCGGCCTCATCGGCAACGGGTCGAGCGGTTTCCACGTCGAACCCATCTTGCCGATATCGCAGGGCAACTGATGAGCTTCCGGCGCTCATCGGCGTGGCGGCAGGCAAACCCAGGACGAACGCACCCTTCGACGACACAGCGCGCTGGCTGTTCAACCACCTGCCCTGCTACGCCGGGTGGTACCGCTTCGCCCTGCAATACTGGCCCTCCGGCCACGCCGGCCACGCCAACCTGGTAGTCGATCCCGACTGGGCCGGGCCGGGGATCTCGCCCCGCAACGAGTTCGTGCGGCGCCACCTGACGGAGCGCACATCCGCTGGCCATCAAACGCATGGTGGTCGACAACGGCTGGTGCGTCGTGCTGGCCCGCCGCAACGTGGCGCTGGTGACCAAAACTGATCGTTGAAGCCACCGCCGACGGCCTGCCACGACCCCGACGTCATCGTCCACGCCACCGGGTTCCATGGCACCAGTTTCCTGTGGCCCATCGAAGTTCGGGGGCGCAGCGGAAGCACGCCGGCAGAGCTGGCCGGCGCCGACGGCGACATCCGCGCCTACCTCGGCACCGCGCTGGTCGACTTCCCCACCTCTCGGCCGTGTTCGGGCCGAACGCAAGCATCCGAGGCAGCGCTGTCCATGTGGCCGAGTGCCAGGCCAATTACGTGCCAGCTTGCTTGGCCATGGTCGATCAGGGGGTCCGGGTCGTGGAGGTCCGCCCCGAGGTCTGGGCTCGCACAACGCTCAGCTCGACGCCGACATTCCGACGATTGTGTGGTCCGAAGCCCGCGTGGGCAGCCGCTACCGCAACGGTCGCCGGCAGGATCGTCACCACCCCCCCCCCCGGACCCTGCAGCAATTCTGGGATCTCACCCGCAAGCTGAGCTGAGTCCGCAACCTCCCGGAGCGGTGATCAGCCCGATAGCTGCTAGGCCGGCGTGTCTTGTGCGAGCAGGTCGCGCAGCGTCGTGCCCCGGTACTCGGTGCGGGAGAGCCCGCGTCGCTGGAGCTCGGGGATGAGCAATTCGACAATGTCGCGGTAGTAGTCGGGCGCATACCACTGGGGCGAGAGCTGGAAGCCGTCGATGCGTCCGTCCTCGAACATCCACTGCAACGTGTCGGCCACCTTCGCAGGGGTGCCGATGAAGACGTCCTGGCTGGCCATGTTCAGGTAGGTGCGGGCGACCTCGGCGATGGTCGGGTCGCCTTCTTCCCGGTAGAACTCGACCATGCCCCTCGTGCCGCCGACGTCTCCCAGCTCTGACATGCGGGTTTCAGGCGGGTAACAGGTGAGGTCGACGTTCCAGTGTCCACTCATGTTGGCGATCGTCGCCTCAACGGGTATCCGCTCGCTTATCTCCGCAGCCCGCTCCCGGGCCTCGGCCTCGGAACGGGCGACGACCGGCCCGCATGCGGCGATGATCTGCAGCCCTGCCGGGTCGCGCCCGTGCACGGCCATCCGTTGCTCGAGATCCTTACGGAAGGCAACGGTGCGCTCCGGCGTGCCGCCTGCCGCGAACACGCAGTCGGCCCAGCGGGCGGCGAACTCCCGGCCCCGCTGCGAAGCGCCGGCCTGGAACAGCACCGGCCGGCCTTGCGGGCCCGGCACCACGTTGAGCGGACCGCGCGAGGAGTACCACTTGCCCTCGAAGTTCACGCGATGGACCTTCGACGGCTCGGCGAAGACCTTGCGCTCCACGTCCATCACCATGGCGTCGGGGTCCCAGCTCTCCCACAGCTGGCAGACCAGATCAAGGTACTCGTCGGCTCGGTCGTAACGCTCGTCGTGTGGTGGTAATTCGATCCCGAAGTTGCGCCCCTCTGCGTCGTTGATCGAGGTCACGATGTTCCAGCCGATGCGGCCCTTGGTGACGTGGTCGAGCGAGGCGAGCTTCCGGGCCAGCATGTACGGCGGGTAGAACGTGGTGGACATCGTGGCCGCGAACCCCAGATGCGTGGTCACCGCCGACAGGCGCGGGATCAGGACGACAGGGTCGTGGGTGGGGAACTGGATCGCCCAGCGGGTGGACGCGTCGTTGCCGCCGCTCCACCCGTCCGCAAAAAAGAACAGGTCGAACCGGCCCCGTTCGAGGGTGCGAGCGATCTCCTCCCAGTACTCGACCTCGTACCACTGATGACGGATCTTGTGCTTCGGATACACCCACGACAGCTGCGTATGCGGCGCCGGGCAGTACAGCATGAACCCCGTCAGGTGCATCAGTCGGCGTGACATCTCGCTGCTCCTCGATTCGGTAAGGGAATTCGGTACCCCAGCGGTTTAGCGATACGCTAGCACTGTCGAGATGACGCCCGCGAAGTGTCGATGGGAGCGCTCAGCGATGTGACCTTGCGGACCGGAGTGCGGGCGTGGGGCGACCTCGTAGCGGCCGGGTAGCACCAGCCAGGGGGCAGTCACTCTCGCTCACACCTGTCAGACGTCGTCCACGAGCACCGGCCGGGCGCCGAGCGTGCCGACGTACCCGTCGGTGGCGCCCTTCTGAGGACGCCTGATTCCCGAGCTCCGGCGCACTGGTCTGTTCAACTAGTCTCGAATGCCCCATCGGTGGGCCATGTCGTATCGTCTGCGGTTGCGACCAGGAACTCTGGCCGGTCGCCACGTTGAGACACTTCGAGGAACTTGATTCGCCTTCGGTTGGGTGAGCTACAATGCGGCGGCCAGCGATCGGCGCGCCTCACTACCCCACGCGCAGAGCACAAAGCGAGGACCAGTTCTGCAGCTCTTCACACAGCGCATCATCGACGGCTTGGCCAACGGAGCAATCTACGC
>CADEDH010000067.1:32561-34559 GCA_902826025.1 uncultured Actinomycetes bacterium | reverse complement strand
GTACACCCGGCAGTAGGACAGCCCTAAGCCAGGCACACCCGCACGGGTGCCGGCGTTCACGCGTGGGTGGAGCGCCCGGTATCGACGCCGCCGGCCGCTCGGGATCCTGGCCGAACTGTGAGCGATTCCGAGCACCCGAGTCGTGTCGGACGAGGGCGATGGGCGGTTGCCCATCCGTGAACACTGTCGATCGGCGTGTCGGGTCCGCGGAGGCGAGACCCGCCGCCGAGCGGGCGGCCTTGCTATCCCTGCCGGAGGCCCTACTCCGGGGCGTCTGCAGAGAACCAATCTCTGACTTCAGTCGACAGCGTCGCAACCTCACCGAGGTCAAACTCGAACCGGCAGTTCGCTGACCACGGTGGGTCCCAGGCGCGGCCGTCCAACCGGAAGGCTGTCGAGACGTTGCCTCGATCGTTGACCACGGCGCTCACCTCAAGTGCAGTCAGCGCCCGCCAGGTCCGTTGCCCTTCCCAAGGCACCGAGACGGAGATCTCCCTAAGGAACTCTGCAAGCCCGTCGTCCCCGACGGCCTCCACAGACCCGCTCGCGTGCAGACCGTCTCCGGACAACGCCACTCGGTACAGCGCAAGCGCGTCGTCGTGCGGATACTCCAGGTCCGAGAACTCGATCGCAGCGTCGGCCGACCGAATCGTCAACGTCCCAGCCTCTTTGTCTCGCTCGATCACGCGCATCATCTTGGCAGCCGCAGGGACTGCCGGAGCCCCGGTTCGGTAGATCTGCTGCGTTCGCTCGATGGCGACCGGCCACCCTGTGTGGTCCGAACGAGAGTTCGTGTGATCCCGGGCGCTCGCAAGGTGTCGCAGTGGCTTGGTCGGCGGACGCCGGCTGGTCGTCGTTATCGGGCGGCGAGTAGGGCTACCGGCGGGGCTCGTTCCGGTGGGGAGCCCGCTGCCCTGCGCCGGTTATGCGAGTGTTGGCGGCGTATGACGCTGACTCGAGTGTCGGGCGTTGGACGGTTGGCTACATCCACTTGATGCCGTCTCGCTCGAGCTCGATGACGCGGTGTTCGATCATTGCTTTCAGCAGCGCTGTGGGTGGTGGCTGGTCGTAGGGCAGCCTGACCGTTCCTTTGCCGGTCTCGAATCCGGTCAGCTGTTCAGCGAAGGCTTCTCGGGTGCTGGGTGTGAACGCGGCGCTGGCGTGCGCTTTGTGCGCGCTGAGCATGAACAGGATCACGCCGCTTGGGTGCAGGTAGGCGGGAAACCTCCAGCGCCCTCCTACGTCGCATTCCGTCCGGGGGCTCCGGACGCCTGTTTGCGGCGTGCCGCCGGCCGCATCTCTCAGTCGATGACAGCGATGGCCTCGATCTCCACGAGGAGGTCGGGCGTGTACAGAGCCGCGACGCCGATCACGGTGCCGGGTGCGAGCGAGTTGACCCCGAGTTTTGCGAAGGCCCGTGCGCGACCTTCACGTAGCAGGGGACCCTTGTCGATGGTCCAGTCAACGATGTAGATGGTTAGTTTCGCGATGTCGTCGAAGGAGCCGCCAGCCTCGGCGACTGCGGCACCGACGTTGAGGAAGCATTGCTCGATCTGCGCGCAGAGGTCGCCTTCGCCGACCAGGGCTCCGTCGGCGTCCCACGCAACTTGGCCAGCCATGAACACCAATTTCGATCCGGTAGCAACCGACACCTGCCGGTGGAAGTCGACCTTCGGTAGTCCTTCAGCGTCGATCAGGGTGATAGTCATGCTGCAGGCTACTTTCAGAGCCCGCCAGCGAGGCGGCCCGGTTGCTTCGGCAGACGAGCACGGCGCCGAGGGCCAAGCCGTTGAACCTGGCGAGCCGCCCTCGGCGAGTTGTCGTGCGTCAGGACTCAGCGGCGAAGTATGGCTCTGGGTCGGCCAGAACCTCGGGCCGGGCCGGCACCAGCCGATGGTGCACATCCGCTCAGGCTGTCAGGGCCGGTCGGGTCCCGGCGTTAGCCTCGATCGTTCTGCGGCTGGCAGCCGGCCAGCAACGAGATGGCGCACCTCGAGG
>CADEDH010000067.1:27965-32461 GCA_902826025.1 uncultured Actinomycetes bacterium | reverse complement strand
AACCAAATCCGGCGAGGACCCGGGACCCGTTGCGCTGCGACACCCGCTCCAGGCTCCGATCACTCACCGTCACCGGCCGGACCGGCACACTCACAAGCATCAAGCTCCAGCCGCAGAGCGATCGGGCCTAGTATGAGGGAATCGCAAGGCTGATCCTCGTCAACGGAGCTCCCGCTTCGGGCAAGTCCACCCTCGCTCGCCGCTATGTCGATAACCACGATGGCGTAGTCCTCGTTGAGGTCGACACGTTGCGGATGACGCTGCCGAACTGGGAGGAGGACGAGGCTACGAGGCTCGCTGCGCGCGACCTCGCGGCCGCGGCCGTTGTCAAGAGTCTTTCCGCGGGCCGCGACGTGGTCATGGCCCAGTACTTCGGCCGCCTCGGCTACATCGTTCTGTTGGACGACGTAGCCCGAGAGTCCGGCGCCACCTTTGTCGAAGTGGTTCTTGCGATGGATGCGGCAGCCGCCATCGACAGGTTCCGTTCCCGTCGGCGGGCAATGGCTGAACGGGCAGAGCGCCATCCTGAGCGCGATATCGCCGACGCCGATGTCGAGGGGTTCATCGTCGACGCCGTTGCGCGCCTTCTGCGGCTACCGACGGCCCGCCCCAAGTCACGCCTCATTGCCGTCGATCTCGACACGTCCGAGGACGAGGTATACCGTCGCCTCCTCATGGTCCTCGGCGAGTAGGACCCCTCCCGAATCGCTCGATAGCTCGGGCAAGCTTCGCATTGACGGACTCATCGGGCAGCAGTCATCAGCACGACTTCCGGCCTCTGCGTGGCCGAGATCCACGGGAACGGCGGAGTCGCATAGCAGCGTCGACCGGGGGCCGACAGTCGGGGGCTGAGCAAGTCAAGTCAGCCCTGAGCAGGTTCGCCCGGCGTCTTCTTTTCGACCAAGTGCCTGCAAGGAACCGAACACCATCTGGCCAAGCAGCGGTCTTCATGGCAACGGGGTACTCGATCACAGGATCAAACGTTCCGTCCCCAGATGGCTCCTGGTCGGCAGACCCGCTGACTCGTGTTCGCGCAAGGGCGTCGACGACGAGTGCTAGAGAAAAGGGCCCCAATAACAGCCACCACATGCCGGACCGAGAGACGTTGGCAACTACTAACGTCAGGATCCCCAAAGCGCTTAATCCCGACGGTGCCGGCTGGCCGCCCGTCATCCTGGCAGTCCAACGTCCAGGGCAGGTCGAACGAGCAGTGCGGTCCGCCGCCGGCCGACGAGCGGGGATGGTCTGAGCTAAGCCAGCCGGGCGCGAATCTCGTCGAGCACCCCGAGCCATGGCTGTACCGAATCCGCCTCAGCCCACAGCTCGTACAGCTCGCTGTTCTCTGGTGAAGCCACCCGTTCGAGAGCTGCCAGCGCGGGAGCTACCAAGGGCTGCCATTCGGCAGCTTGGTTCGCTTGAACCCACTCGATCACAGCCTCTGCGTACGGCGATTGCTCGCCACGCCCGCTCTTCAGCCGAGCAACGACATCGGCCGCAGCGATCATTGCGGAACCCTCGGGCGACTCCAGGTAGTCGTCTGATGGCGCACCAGATAGGGCCTGCCGCAAGGTCGCCAATCCCCCGTCCGCTAAGTCGTGCGCCCAGTCAGCTGCATCATCGTTGTCTTAGACTCCATGCCCCCAGGCACCCATTTGGTGGTTCCCTTCTGCACCTCGACAATCCTTCGCGCCAGCGAGGGTACCGGCGCCGTAGACGGCGAACCAAGCCCTCCGTGCACTCTTGTAGTGGGCGGCCAGAGCCGGCCTCGATTTCCCGCGGGAAATCGGCTCAGCCGCCGGCTGTCGACTGAGCGAGGCAGGTGGCGATCCAGTGGTGGTCGAGGCGGTGACCGTCCCAGGTGGGCATCGGGTCGGCCGGTGGTTGGGGCCAGGGTTGGGCTGTGGCTGGGGGCGGTTCGTGATAGCGCCGGCCGTGGCGGCCCCAGGCGGTGACGGTGCCGCTTGGCTCGAGCCGGAGGGTGATGTGGTGGCGGTGGATGAGGCGGTGGTGGCCGGGGCAGAGCAGGACGAGGTTGTCGGGATGGCGTGATCCACCATGGATCCAGTGGATGAGGTGGTGGGCTTCGCGGCGGCCGGTGTGGTGACAACCGGGGAACCGGCAGGTGGGGTCGCGTCGGGCCAGAAGGCGGCGGGTGGCGGTGGTCGGGTATCGCTGTTGGCGGTAGGTGCCGTTGGGGTCGGCGGTGATGACGGGTCCGTCGCAGGCCGCTGCAGCGGTGGTTCCGGGGTCGATGGCGATGCCGGTGTCGGTGGCACACGGCCCCGGATCACCGTCGGCGTTATCGGTCTGCCCGGCGGCGAGGGCTTCGGCGGTGGTGACGATGGTGACGGTGGGGGTGGCGATGTCGGGCCCGAGGATCAGCTCGACCATGGCGTCAGCCCGGCGGGTGGCGATGGGGGCGCCGGCTTCGGGGGTCGCGTGCTCCGCCACGGCGGCGATCACGGCCGCCCCCTGGGCGGCCGGTATGCGGAGGGTGATGACGACGGAGCCGTCGTCGTCGGCCTGGCGCCAGGAGAGGGAGCGGGTGGTTTCCTGGTTGTCGGCGTCGGCGGCGTTGATGCGGCGTTGGGTGCGGACGATCTGCTCGACATGGGCGGCGGTGCCATCGAGGGCCACGTCGAGCCAGGTGGCTTCGGTGGCCGGGGTGGCGATGCGGGTGACAGCCCGGACCTTGGACCAGGTGACCGCCCCCGACGCCAGGGCGGCGGCGATGGCCGGAAGGCGGCGGAGGGCCTGGGCCACCCGGATGTGTTCGGAGGCGGTCACCGAGCCGAGGCCGCACCGCCATGACAGCCATTGGACGGCGCTGACGCACCCCTCGTCTTCCCAGACCTGGCGTTCGAGGAACTCGCCCAGCAGGGCCAGGAACCGGGCTTTGGATGCCGCCTCGATCGCCGCCGCCCCGGCCAGGGCCGCCGCCAATCCCCCGTTCGACAGCCCCGCCGGATCATCCCAGGCCACCATGCCGTCCACCATGCCGTCCACCATGCCGTCGACCATGCCCGCCGGCTGTTTCATCGCCACCTCCCCGTGTCGATTGCTGTGTCGGCGCCGCTCGGCGCCGTCACGTCAACAGTACGAAGCGGGTGTGACAGTGGCAGTCGGGAGGGCGGGCCGGACTCGGCGCCCTGGAGAAGTGGTCAGATGGTCAGGGGATCGAACGGCCACGGCTTGACCTCCAGGTCGCGGCGGCGGACGAGGTCGGCCACCCCTTGCCGGTCGATCGTCACGCCGGCGGCGTGGGGGTTGGCGGCGACGTAGCCGATGACGCGTTCCACCGTCTCGTCGAGTGGGGGGAGCGGATCACCGGGGAGTGGCCGCCCGAACCGATGCTCGAGGCCCAGGGGCCCGCATGGCCGTCCCGGGCGGGATCGGCCAGCCGGGCCCGGGCCTCGGGTCGGGCGGCGAGAACAGCCACCAGGGCCATCATCGTCGCTCGGGCCGGCACCGGCGGCGCTCATGTCACCGTCCATGACTACGGCCGCCCCTACCGGGGTGGGGGGCTGGCCGACCCCACTCGCTCGGCGGTGGTTCGCCACCTTCCAGCCGTTCGCAGGAGCCAGACACCGGTCCCACGGGAGCGAAACCCGTTGGTCGCGCCAGCGGACGAATTTCCCGCGGGAAATTTCGGCGGCGCCACTGCCCGGCTGTACCGGGTCAGATGGCGGTGACGCCGCCGTCGGCCACGAACTCCGAGCCGCTGGAAAAGCTCGACTCGTCGGACGCCAGGTAGAGGGCGAGGTAGGCGATCTCGGAAGCCTCGGCCGTGCGCCGGAACGGGGTCGACTCGGCGAAGCGGTCGTAGCGGGTCTGGTCGTGGCCAACGACCTCTTGGAACATCTCGGTGTTGATCAGCCCCGGGTGGATCGAGTTGACCCGCACCCCGTACCGGGCCAGCTCGGCCGCCGCCGTCTTCGTCATGCCGGTGACGGCGAACTTCGACGCCCCGTACCCGATCGAGCCCGGGGCCCCGATGATCCCGGCGATCGACGAGATGTTCACGATCGAGCCGGCCTGCTGCTCCATCATCACCGGGGCCACCGTCTTCATCCCCAGGAACACACCGACGGTGTTGATCTCCAACAGCCGCCGGAAGTCATCGAGGGTATGGTCGATCATCTTGGCCCGGTGGAAGATGCCGGCGTTGTTCACCAGCACGTCGACGCGGCCGTGGGCCGCCACCGTGTCGGCCACCACCTGGGCCCAACCTTCCTCGCTCGACACGTCGTGATGGAAGAACAACCCGCCGCAGGCCTTCGCCGCGGCCTCCCCCTCCTCCAGCAGCACGTCGGTGAGGACCACCTTGGCCCCCTCGGCGGCGAACAGCTCGGCCTCCGCCGCCCCCTGCCCCCGTGCCGCCCCGGTGATGATCGCTACCTTGCCGTCCAGTCGAGCCATAGCCGGCGATCGTAGGCCGGCCCGGGAGGCCGGCCCAAAAGGCAGGGCCGGCCCGGGAGGCCGGCCCAAAAGGCAGG
>CADEDH010000067.1:0-27865 GCA_902826025.1 uncultured Actinomycetes bacterium | reverse complement strand
TTCGGCCTGGTCGAAGGGCCCCGCACCGACGCCGACGGCAACCTCTACTTCACCGACATCACCAAGGGCGGCATCTACCGCCGCGCCACCGACGGCACGCTCACCAACCTGGTGCCCGAGCGGAAGGCGGCCGGCGGCCTGGCCCTCCATGCCGATGGCGGCTTCGTGATCACCGGCCGCAACGTGGCCCATTGGCGCGACGGCGAGACCCGGGTGCTGCTCAGCGACCCCGGCGTACCCCACTGGAACGACCTCCAACCCGACGCCCTCGGTCGCATCATCGTGGGCTGCATGCGGTTCAACCCGCTCGACCGTGACGCGAAGATCGTGCCCGGCGAGTGCTACCGCATCGAGCTCGACGGCTCCGCCACCCAGCTCTACGACAACGTGAGCGCCACCAACGGCATCGGCTTCTCACCCGACGGCGGCACCCTCTACCACGTCGACTCCACCACCAAGGGCCTCTGGGTCCACGATGTGGCGCCCGACGGCTCGCTCTCCAACCGCCGTCACATCGGGGGCCGGGAGGTGTTCGAGCGGGGCGTGCCCGACGGGATGTGCGTCGACGTCGACGGCAACCTCTGGGTGGCCCAGGCCGGTGGGCGCCGGGTGGCCAAGCTCAGCCCGGCGGGCGAGTTGCTGGGAGAGATCCCCGTGCCGGCCAAGATGGTGACCAGCTGCGCCTTCGGTGGCCCCGACTACGACGAGCTCTACATCGTGACCGCCGACAATCTCGACGATCCCGACAAGGGGGGCTGCGTCTACCGCACCCGTCCCGGCGTGGCCGGCGTCCCCACCCCGCTGGCCCGGGTGTAGGTGTCCCCTTCGGCGAACTCCGTTCGCCGAAAAAGGCGACGGCCGGCGGGTCACCCGCCGGCCGCCATCGAGGGTCCTAGGCGCTCACTCGCCGGTGAGGTGGGCCACCCGGGGCATCACGTCCTTGGCCAGCAGCTCGAGCGAGCGCTTCCAGGCCGGCTCGTGCTCCATGTAGTCGAACCCGAACAGCAGCAGCACACCGAAGCCGCCGGTGTCGGCGTAGACCTTCTCGATCTTCTCGGCCACGGTCTGGGGCGAGCCGATCAGCCAGTTGTGCTCGGCGCAGTAGGCCGCATCCACCTGGTCGTCTGGGGTGCTGGTGTCGGCCTTGATGAAGTCGGTGAACCCGAACGCCTTGAGCAGGGGCAGGAAGTACTCGTTCATCATCCGGCCCATCTCGCCGTTGACCGAGAGCTCCCAGGCTTCTTCGTCGGTGTCGGCCACGAAGATCTCCCGCACCATGCGCCAGTCCCGCCGGCTCACGACGTTGCCGGCCTTACGGGCCCCGGCCTCGTAGGAGTCCCAGTGGCTGGCGCAGTAGGCCGGGTTCAGGTTGAGGCTCATGGGGATCCAGCCCCGCTCGCCGGCCATGGTCAGCGTGGGCGACGGAGCCGACAGCCCGGCCACCCCGATCGGGGGGTGCGGCTTCTGCACGGGCAGGATGTGCTGCTGGAGCAGCGGCGGGATCGGGGTGGGCACCGCCGCCTTCCAGTACTTGCCCTCGAACTTCCACCCCGGCTTGGGATCCCACATGTTCATGATGATCTCGACCGACTCGTTCACCATGTCGCGGTTCTCGCCGCCCATGCCGTCGACGCCGAACATCTCCCAGTCGGTGGGGGAGCCGGAGGCGGCGATGCCGAAGTTCAGCCGGCCTTCCGAGATGTGGTCGAGCATGGCCATGCGGTTGGCCAGCTCCACCGGGTGGTGGTACGGCAGGCAGATGCCGCCGGGGCCGATCCGGATGTTCTTGGTGTGGCGGAAGCCTTCCACCACCAGCAGATCAGGGGAGGGGTGGGGTTCCCACACCATGGCGTGGTGCTCGCCGATCCAGGCCTCCTCGTAGCCCAGCTCGTCGGCCCAGATGAGGTTCTGGAGGTCCCAGTCGTGCCCGTCCTTCAGGCTCCGCTCCGGCGGATGGCTGGGCATCGTAAAGTAACCAAGTCGCATGCGTTGTCCCTTGTTTGGATCGGGGGGTTTCGGAAAGGTGGGGGACGTCCCCAAGGGTCGGTGTTGGTTACGCCCCCTCAGGTTCGCTGGACACGGACCTCAGACCATGGTCCCACCGTCTGCCGATGGCATCCAATCGCCAGGACAAAGGGCCCTGGCCACCGTGGGCTGCCCGGACCACTGTCGAACGAGAGCAGCGAGAAGAGGGAGAGCATGGCTGAGATCCCGGTGGAACGGCGGATGGTGGTGGGTGTTGACGGCTCCCCCGGGTCGATCGTGGCCCTGCGCTGGGCCGCCGCCCGGACCGACCGGTTCGGGCCGGTGCATCTGGTGGCGTCCTGGCAGTACCCCTGGTGGTCGCTCACCCCGCTGGCCCCCGGCGCCGCCGCCCTGCCCCCGCCGAGCGCCGACTTCCACGCCGAGGCCCGCCAGGTGTTGGACAGGGTGCAGGAGGCGGCGGGGCCGATGGAACACCTGGAGCCCACGACCTTCCACGGGCCGGCCGGTCAGGTGCTGGTGGCGACGGCTGATGGGGCGTCGCTGCTCGTGGTAGGAACCCGGGGCCACGGCGCCGTGGCCGCCGGGGTGCTCGGCTCGGTGAGCCTGTACTGCGTCAACCACGCCTCGGGGCCGGTCGCCGTGATCCCGGCCGATGCTCTCACCGACGACCGGTTCCACCGGGTGGTGGTGGGCCTCGACGGATCAGCCCACTCGCTGGCTGCCGCCCGCTGGGCCGTGGCCAATACCCCACCCGATACCCGGGTGGAGCTGCTCTACTGCGGCCGCGAGGGGCACCGGCTCAAGGCCGATCGCTCTCTCGGCACCGCCGCGTCGGCCAGCCCTGAGGGCCTCATCGCCGCTGCCATCGACGTGATCGAGGCGGAGAATCCCGCTGCCGGCCCCCGCATCGGGGGCTGGAGCGAGGTGGGCGATCCCCGCCAGCTCCTGAGCCTGGCGGCGGCCGAGGCCGACCTCCTGGTGCTGGGGGCGCGGGGCCACGAGGGTGTCGCCCACCTGCTGGTGGGATCGGTCACCACCGGCCTCGTGCATCAACCGGTGGTCCCCACCGTCGTGGTGCGCTGATCGTCGCCGGCCGCTGGCTTTTCTGGACCTGGCCGTCAGAGGAGTCGGCGGTCGGCGGCCCACCGGGCCAGCTCGTTGCGGCTCGACAGCTGGAGCTTGCGCAGCACGGCCGAGGCGTGGGTCTCCACCGTCTTGGTGGAGATCGACAGCCGTCGGGCGATCTCCTTGTAGGCGTAGCCCCGGGCCAGGAGGCGCATGACCTCCTGCTCCCGAGCGGTGAGCTGGTCGAGCTCGGGATCGCCACTGGCCCCCAGGTCGGCCGAGAAGGCGTCGAGCACGAACCCGGCCAGCCGAGGGGAGAACACGGCGTCGCCGTCGTTGATACGGCGCACGGCGTCGAGCAGTTCGGCCCCGTTGATCGTCTTGGTCACGTAGCCCCGGGCCCCGGTGCGGATCACCTCGATCACGTCTTCCGCCGCGTCGGACACCGACAGGGCCAGGAATCGGGTGGTCACGCCCCGGTCGACCACCCCCCGTATCACGGCCGGGGCGTTGCCGCCGGGGAGGTGCACGTCGCACACCACCACGTCGGGCTTGGTGGCCACGATCACGTCGATGGCCCCGCCCACGTCGCCGGCCTCTCCCACCAGGTCCACGTGGCCTTCCAGCTCGGCCCGGACCCCGGCCCGGACCAGGGCGTGATCGTCGACCAGAACCACTCGGATCATGATGAGACCTCCTGGGAAGGTTCGACGGTATCCACCAGAAGGGGCAGCACCAGCTCCACCTCGGTCCCGGCCCCCGGGGCGGAGTGGACGGTGGCCGATCCGCCGGCGCGCTGCATACGGCCCCGGATCGACTCGGCCAGGCCCCGGCGGTCGGCCGGCACGGCGTCGGGATCGAAGCCCTGGCCGGTGTCGCGGACGAACACCTCGATGCGATCGGGGTGGCGTTCGGCGAACACGTCGACCCGGGGGGCGCCGGAGTGCTTGGCCGCGTTCACCGCCGCCTCCCGGGCCGCCGCCACCAGGGGCTCGACGCGGGTCTGGTCCACATCGGAGGTGTCGCCCACCGCGATCACGGTCACCGGTACGCCGTGGGCGGCGTCGACCTCGGCCGCCATGGCCTCCAGCGCCGGGCCCAGGCGGGTGGCCCGGGCGGCGGGGGCCCCGTAGAGCCAGTGGCGCAGCTCCCGTTCCTGCTGGCGGGCCAGCTGGGCGGTGCGGGTCGGGTCGTCGGCGTGGCGCTGGATCAGGGCCAGGGTCTGGAGCACCGAGTCGTGCAGGTGGGCCGCCACCCGGGCCCGTTCGTCGGCCCGCACCCGGTCCTGGCGTTCCATGTCGAGCTCCCGGCCGATCCGGGCCAGCGAGGGGAAGGCCACCAGCCCCACCCCGGCGGCGATGACGACGGCGACCAGCACCACCACCAGGGAATCGACGAAGTTGTCGGACACGAGCACGAAGGCGATGAGCCCACCCAGGCCCACCAGCACGCCGATCACGGTGCGGGCGGTGGCGGCCACCCCGCTCTCGTCCTGGCTGCGGGTCCAGGCGATGAGGATGCCGGTGAGGATGAAGCCGGCCGGCACCACGATCTTGGGGAAGAAGGCGAACCCGATCTGGCTGAACACCGACAGCAGCCCGACCACGATCATGCCCACCGCTATGTGACGGTGGATGGGGGAGGCGGCCTTGGGTTCGGGTCGGTAGGGGGCGAGCCGGTCGGGCTGGGCCACGGCCAGCGTGATCCAGGCCAGCCCGTAGAACAGCAGGCCCCATCCGCCGGCCAGGGCCAGGATGGCGAAGGCGGCCCGTACCACCAGCGGCTGGACCCCGATCTCCCGGGCCACGGCGGCGGCCACACCGCCCACCCAGCGCTCCCCGGGGTCGATCCGGGGGAGCTGCCAGCGGGGGCGGGCCGGTACGTCGAGGGTCACGATCGCATACTCTCATCCCATGGCCGGCCAGCGCATCAGGGTCTTCCCCGACCCCTTCCCTGAGCCTCAGGGTGGATCTCAGGGGTCGCTCCGTGCCATGCCCGATACCGGAGGGCCGGTGGCGGGCGGATGATCGCATCATGAGCTACGAGACCGACACCCCATCGCCAACACCCCCGCTCCCACCCCCGCCGGCGCCCCCCGTTCGCCGCCTGGTGCGGGACCCCTACAGCCGCTTCGGCGGCGTCGCCTCCGGCGTGGCCCACTACTACGGGCTCGACGTCTCCCTCGTCCGCCTGCTGTTCGTGATCCTGGCTCTGTCCACCGGCATCGGCTTCATCGCCTACTTCCTGGCCTGGTTGATCATCCCCCGGGCCGACGTGTGGCCCCCGGCCGGCCCGCCCCGCCCCCTGCGGTCGCTGTCGAACCGCGACATCGGTATCGGCCTGGCCCTGGTGGGTGCCCTGCTGGCCATCGCCCTGGGCGGGGGCGACGGCGGATTCATCATCCCCGTGGTACTGATCGGCGGCGGTGTGTGGCTACTGCTCCAGGGCGAGACCACGCCCGCTCCGGCCGCCGCCCCCGGTCCCGCCGCCTTCACACCCGCTCCGCCCGCCGCCCCGACCCCGGGGGTCGGCGGCCCCGCTCCGTCCGGAGCCGGCGGCGCGTTGGGTGGCGACCTGCCCCCCAACGCCTACGCTGCCGCACCCTCACCCGGCCCGGTGGGCGCTCCGGTGCCGTTCCGCTCCCGCCGGCGCCGGCTCGGAATCGGCTTGCTCGTCGGGTTCCTGGTGGCCGTGGTCGTTCTGCCCCTGCTGGCCATCGGGCTGCTGCTCGGCGCCATCGCCATCGCCCGGGGCGGCATAGACATCGAGGGCGAGACCCGCACGTACATCGTCGACTCGGCCACCGACCTGCCCCTGTCGATCGACACCGACGCCGGTGATGTGATCATCGACCTCAGCGGGCTCACCCCGGCCGAGCTGGCTTCGCTCGACGAGCCGGCCACGATCGACACGAGGCTCGACTTCGGCTCGCTGGAGGTGGTCATCCCCGAGGAGATCAAGGCCGACATCGACGCCTCCACCGAGGTGGGCAACGTGGAACTGTACGGCCGCACCGACGACGGCTTCCGCAATCACGTGAGCCGCACGGTGGAAGACCCCGACCTGCGCATCACCCTCGACGTGGGGGCGGGCGAGGTGCTGGTCCGCTCCGCCTGATCTCCCCCCCGTAGCCATGACACCGGACGTGAGAAGGCCGGACCCCCGAGAGGGGGCCCGGCCTTCAGCGCGTATCAGACGACGACAGGCGAGGGATCAACCCTTGGCGGCGTTGATCGCCGTCCACACGGTCTGGGCCGTGAGCGGCATGTCGATGTGGCGTACCCCGAGGTGCGACACGGCGTCGACCACGGCGTTCTGAATGGCCGGGGTGGAGCCGATCGTGCCCGACTCGCCGATGCCCTTGGCCCCCAGCGGGTTCTGCGGGCTCGGGGTTTCGGTGTTGGACGTCTCGAACGAGATCAGCTCGGCCGCCGACGGGATGGCGTAGTCCATCAGGTTCGAGGTGATGGGGTTGCCGTCTTCGTCGTACAGCACGACCTCGAACAGGGCCTGGGCAGCACCCTGGGCGATACCGCCGTGCTGCTGGCCGGTGACCAGCATCGGGTTGAGGATCTTGCCGCAGTCGTCGACCGCCACGTGGCGCAGCATCTTCACCGCACCGGTCTCGGTGTCGACCTCGACCACCGAGATGTGGGAGCCGAAGGGGAACGTGGAGTTGGTGCCGTCGAAGTCGAGCTCGTGGCTGAGCCCCGCCTCCATGTCGGCCGGGCGCTTGGCCGCGTCGTTGGCCGCCTGGGCCAGCTCGCCCCACGACAGCTTGGACGTGGGCACGCCGGCCACCTGGAGGCCGCCATCGTCGCTCTTGACGATGTCGCTCTCGCTCGCCTCCAGCAGGTGGGCGGCCAGCTTCTTGGCCTTGTCGAGCACGGTCTCCGACGCCACGTGCACGGCCGAGCCGGCCGTCTGCAACGAACGAGAGCCCATGGTGCCGGCCCCCCGGGGGATCTCGGCGGTGTCGGACTGGATCAGGATGACGGAGTCCATCGGCACGCCCAGCATGTCGGACACGATCATGGAGAAGGCGGTGAGGTGGCCCTGGCCATGGGCGCTGGTGCCCACCTTGGCCGTGACCGTGCCGTCGGTGTTGACCTCGACCGCGCCGTACTCGATGTGGAGGCCGACCGGAGCCGTGATCTCCACGTACGACGACACCCCGATGCCGAGCTGCTTGGGATCGCCCGACTCCCGCCGGGCCTTCTGCTGGGCCAGCAGGTCCTGGTAGCCGGCGGCCACCAGCACGGCATCGAGGGCCCGCTCGTACTCACCCGAGTCGTAGGCCGCCCCACCCAGGGTGGTGTAGGGGAACACGTCGGGCTGGAGGAAGTTCTTGCGCCGGATCTCGGCCGGGTCCATGCCGATCTCGTCGGCCGCCACGTCGATCACCCGCTCCAGGATCTGGGTGGCCTCGGGCCGGCCCGCACCCCGGTAGGCGCCGGTGGAGGTGGTGTTGGTGGCGGCGGTGACGGCGTGGAACCGGATCTTCGGGATCTGGTAGACGCCCTGAATCATCGTCTGGGTGAGGAAGGTGAGGAAGCCGCCGATGGCGGGATAGGCGCCGGAGTCGGCCACCACCTCGCAGTCGAGGCCGACGATCGTGCCGTCGCTCTTCACCCCGAGCTTGGCCGACAGCACCATGGCCCGGCCGTGGACGAGGGACACCATGTCCTCCGAGCGCTGCTCGGTCCACTTGCAGGGCCGGTTCAGCTCCTGGGCCAGGCGGGTGGTGATGAAGTGCTCCACGTAGGCACCGGCCTTGGGGCCGAAGCCGCCGCCCACGGCGGGGGCCAGCACCCGGAGCTTGGCCGGGTCGAGGTCGCACTGGGCGACGATGACGTCGCGCACGGCGATCGGGTTCTGGCTGGGGATGTAGACGGTCATGTTGTCGCCGTCGGGGATGGCCACGCAGCCGTTGGGCTCCATGGGCACGCCGGCCAGGCGCTGGCTGACCATGCGGACCTCGGCCACGGTGTCGGCCCCCTCCAGGGGCTTGTCCTCCAGGCCGATGCCGGTCTCGAAGATCAGGTTGGAGCCGTGCTCCTCGAACAGCACGGGGGCCCCGGGCTGGAGGGCGGCCTCCATGTCGGTGACCACCGGGAGCGGCTCGTAGTCGACCACCACGGCCTCGGCAGCATCCTCGGCCTGGGCCCGGGTGTCGGCCACCACCACGGCCACGATGTCGCCCACCAGGCGCACCTTGCCGATGGCCAGTGGGGGCCGGTTGAAGACCTCGGGGAAGGCGGCGAAGCCCTGGTAGGACTTCATGGGCAGGGTCTCGGCGGTCCAGACGCCGGCCACGCCGGGCATCCCGGCGGCGGCCGAGGTGTCGATGGCGGTGATGCGGGCGTGGGCGTAGGGGGAGCGGACGAAGTGGACGTAGCCCACGCCGGAGATGGCGAGGTCGTCGAAGAACTTGTCGGATCCCGTGAGGAGCGTCGGGTCCTCCCGTCGGAGCACCGCGTTGCCGAGAATCGAGCCCTGTACTGCCATGAATTCTCCTAATTCAGCCGGTTGCGGGGCGCGGTCGGCCACGCGGGTAGACAGATTGTGCCGCGATTCTGGCTGGGCGTCACCCACATCGACGAATCAGGGGGCGAGGAGAGGCTGACGAATGGTACGGCGGCCGGACCCTGGAGGGATGGGTAGGGCGACGGGCCCGGCCGCCGTAGAGCCTGGGCGAGGATTCAGCCCCTATCCGCTACAACCAGCGGGGGACCGGTTTGTTCCCGGTTCATGCCGGTTCCAGGGCCCAGCCCAGCACCTCGTCGATATCGGTGGCGAGGTGGATGGTGAGGGTGTCGCTGACCTCGGTCGGCACGTCTTCCAGGTCGGGCCCGTTGGCCACCGGCAGGATCACGGTGGTGATCCCGGCCCGGTGGGCGGCCAGCACCTTCTGCTTCACCCCGCCGATGGGCAGCACCCGGCCCTGGAGCGTCACCTCGCCCGTCATGGCCACCTCGGGCCGCACCCGGCGCCCCGACAACAGGCTGACCAGGGCGGTGGTCATGGTGACACCGGCCGAGGGCCCGTCCTTGGGCACGGCACCGGCCGGGAAGTGGACGTGGACCCGCTTGCCGGCGGGGAAGGTGACGCCGAGGCGCTCGGCCTGGGAGCTGACGATGGAGCGCACGATGGTGGCCGATTCCTTCATCACGTCGCCCAGCTGGCCGGTGAGCACGGCATCGCCGTCGCCGTCGATGAGGGCGGTCTCCACGAACAGCACGTCACCCCCGGCGCCGGTGACGGCCAGGCCGGTGGCGATCCCGGGCCGATCGATGCGGTTCTCCACCTCCTCGGCCGGGATGGCCCGGCCCAACAGGCGGCGCAGGTCGTCCGGCCTGACCGTGATCGACTCCGCCTTGCCGGCCGCGCCGTCGGTCGTCCCGTCGCCCGAGCTGCGCTCGGCGATGGTCCGGGCGGAGCGGCGGATGGCCTTGTCGAGCAGGCGTTCCAGGCGCCGGACGCCGGCCTCCCGGGTGTAGTTGGCGGCCACCGCCCGAACGGCTTCGTCGGTGATCACCACTTCGCCCGGGTGCAGGCCGTTGCGGCGCACCAGGCGGGGGAGCAGGTGGTCGATGGCGATGGCGGCCTTCTCGGTCTCGGTGTAGCCATCGATCGTGATGATCTCCAGCCGGTCCAGCAGGGGGCCGGGGATCGTCTCCAGCACGTTGGCGGTGGCGATGAAGAACACGTCGGACAGATCGAGCTCGAACTCGAGGTAGTGGTCCCGGAAGGAGTGGTTCTGGGCCGGGTCGAGCACCTCCAGCAGGGCAGCCGACGGGTCGCCCTGCCAGCCGGCACCCACCTTGTCGATCTCGTCCAGCAGGATCACGGGGTTCATCGAGCCGGCCTCGGTGAGGGCCCGGACCAGGCGGCCGGGGCGGGCGCCGACGTAGGTGCGGCGGTGTCCCCGGATCTCGGCCTCGTCGCGGATGCCGCCCAGGGCCAGGCGCACGAAGGAGCGCCCCAGGGCCCGGGCCACCGATTCGCCCAGCGAGGTCTTGCCAACGCCGGGCGGGCCCACCAGAGCAAGGATCACGCCCCGCCGGTCCGACCGGCGTTCGGTCGCGGTCTCGGCGTCGTCGGTCTTGGCGTCGAGCGCCCGCTCGGCCCGCAGCTTGCGCACGGCCAAGTGCTCCAGCAGGCGGTCCTTCACCTCCTGCAGGCCGGTGTGGTCGGCGTCGAGGATGCCGGCCGCCTCGGCCAGGTCGAGCCGCTCATCGGCCCGCTCGGCCCACGGCAGCTCGAACACGGTGTCGAGCCAGGTGCGGATCCAGTTGGCCTCCATCGATTCGTTGCCGGTGCGCTCCAAGCGGTCGATCTCCCGCTGGACGGCGGCGGTGGTGGCCTCGCCCAGGGCATCGGCCGCGGTGAGGGCGTCGAGCTTGGCCTGGTAGCCGGCGATCAGAGCATCGTCGCCCTGGCCCAGCTCGGAGCGGATGGCCGCCATCTGGCGGCGCAGGATGGCCTCCCGCTGGCCCTTGTCGAGATCGTCCGACACCTCCTTGCGGATGCGGGCCTGGATCTCCAGGTCGGCCAGGGCGTCTTTCACCCAGCCCAGGGCCAGGCGGAGGCGGGCCTCAAGATCGGTGGTCTCCAGCAGCTCCACCCGCTGCTCCAGCGACAGCTCGGGCCAGTAGCCGACGGAGTCGGCCAAGGCGCCGGGGCTGGTCAGCTCCCGCAGGGCGCCGGCCAGCTGGCGGCCCCCCATGCGGTCGAGCAGGGAGGTGGCGGCAGCCCGATACTCGGTGGTCAGGGCCTCGATCTCGGGGGTGGGGTCGGGGTCGGCGACGGGCTCGGCCTCCACCCACAGGCCGGGGGTGGAGCCGACCACACCAGCACCCACCCGGGCCCGGCCCAGGGCCCGCAGGGTGACCATGGGGGGCGAGTTGTCGAGCGATCGGTCGGCCACGGAGGCGATCACGCCCACCCGGGCGAAGGCGCCGTTGACCCGGGGCACGAGCAGGAGTCGTCCGTCGTGGGCGGCCCGGATCGCCTCGGCCGCCTCCTTCGACTGGATGGCGACGGTGACCACCATGTCGGGCAGCACGACGCCATCGGGCAGGGGAAGGACGGGGAGGGTTTCGGTCGACGTGTCTTCGGGCTTCCTGATCATGGTCATGGGCTTGTTGCTCCTCCGATTACATGATTACAGTTATCGAGTGTAACTCGGAAAGACCGTAATCGAGTTGGTGCAACGACTGAACCCGACCAGGTGGGTCGGGTATTCCAAACACCGACCGGCCACCGACCAGACGGATCGAAGGAGAACGCCATGCCGAGAGGAACGAGAGGGCCAGGGGGGCCGGGGCCATTCGGGCCGCCGCCCGGGTTCGGACCGGGCCCAGGCCCGGGAGGACGGGGTCCGGGCCCCCGGGGCTCGATGGGGCGGGGCGGGGCCGCCCGCCGCCCGCCGCTCGATCAGGACGAGGCCACGGCCTGGTTCGCCGGGCGCATCCCCGACGACTGGTTCATCGAGGTGCCCCGCGTCGTCTTCGACCGCGACGAGATCCTGGTGGTGGGCCGCCTGTCGTTGCCGGGCACGATGCCGGAGGGGCCCGACGCCGTCCGCGTGGCGGCCGGGGCCCGCATCACCGGGTTCCGGGAGGACACCCGTCAGTACCGGATCCGCATCGCCGAGGAGGCCCAGGCCCGGTGGCAACGGGTGGTGTCGTGGGGTGCGGCCTGCGGCGACGTCGAGGCCGTGTTCACCCACGCCTCGGTGCCGGTGATGAGCCGCCTCCGCTTGGAGGAGCGCAAGGTGCTCGACACCCTGATCGATGCCGGCGTGGCCGGTAGCCGCTCCGACGCTCTGGCCTGGTGCGTGAATCAGGTGCTGGCCCACCAGGGCGAGTGGATCGACCGCCTGCGCGACGCCATGACCGAGGTGGAACGCATCCGGGCCCAGGGCCCCAACCCCGGCCCCGTCGATCCCTAATCCTGCGCCTGATCGGGTGACGGGGATTCGGCCGCCAGGTACCGCTCGTAGCGTTCGGGGTCCACCCAGGCGCCGGTGGCCTGGGCGAAACGGCGGGCGGCGGGGGCCATCAGCTCCAGCCGCCCGGCCCGGGCCTCCGTCGACGACACACCGGCCACCGCTTCGTCGGGCACGGCCAGCGCCCACCGGGCCGGCACCGCCAAGGGGGGCCGGGGAGCGATGGCCAGCTCGGGCAGACGGGCGAGGGCAGCGTTGCGCTCGGCCTCGCTGTCGCCGTACCACTGCAACTCCTGGATCTGGTGCCACTTGTCGGCCCCCATCACCACCACCTCGTACCCGGCGGCGATGTCGGCCAGCAGCCGGTGGCCGGTCACGGCGGCGGCCAGCCACGGCGCCTCGTCGGCCGCCACCGCCTCCAGCACGGCCACCCGGTGGCGGAAGAGCGGGCGTTCCACGTCGCTCTTGCCCAGCACGCTCGGGCTGTGGGCCAGCACCACCCGATCGAGGCCCCGCTGCTCGAGCGCGGCCCGGGCGATGGCCACATGGGCCCTGGTGGGCGGGTTGAACGAGCCGGGATAGATGCCCACACGCGTCATGGCCACAGGATGCCATCTGGGCCAGGCCGGCCCCTAACCTCTAGCGGGTGACCACCACCACCCGGCGGCGGTCCAGGCCGACCCTCACTGCGTCGGCCCGGGCGACCCCATCCTCCCTACCCGGACGGTCCGCCTACCATCTGCTGACCACGGAGCAGTTCGGCCCCGAGCTGCTGCGCCGGCTGGCAGGGGCCCGGCGCCAGATCGACCTGCAGCTCATGACGTTCGACGGAGACCGGGCCGGCCTGGCCGTGGCCGACGCGCTCCAGGCGGCGGCCGGCCGGGGAGTTCCGGTTCGCCTCCTGATCGACTGCTTCTCCCACCGGTTCGTCAGCGACCAGCCGGTGGGCCGGCGGGCCGTGGCGGCCGAGCACCGCCGCACCCGGGCCATGTACGCCGAGCTGGCGGCGGCCGGGGTCCGGCTCCGCTTCACCCACCCCAACGGCCCGGCCAACCTGTTCGCCCTGGCCCGTAACCACAAGAAGCTGTACCTGATCGACGGCGTGGCCTACCTGGGCGGGATCAACGTGAGTGACCACAACTTCGCCTGGCACGACTTCATGGTCCGGGTCGACGACCCCGACGTGGGCCGGGCCGTGGCCGCCGACTTCGACGCCAGCTTCGCCGGCCGGCGCCGCACCGTGGACGGAGCCATCGTCACCAACCGGGCGCTGGCCCGTACGTTCGACGAGCTGGTGGCCGGCGCCCGCCACCGGGTGGTGGTGGCGTCGCCCTATGCCGTCGACCGGCGCCTGGCCGAGGTGCTGGAGGCCAGCCCGGCCCCCTCGCGCACGGTGGTGGTGGCGCCGGAGAACAACTTCTGGTGCCTCCAGCTCATCGCCCCCTACCTGTTTCACCGGCTGGAGCGGGCCGGCGTGGGCCTGTTGCGATTCCCCCGGTTCTCCCACGCCAAGTTCCTGCTGGTCGACAACGACGCCCTGCTCGTCGGCTCGTCGAACTTCGGCCGCCACAGCCTGTCGTGCAACGACGAGATCGGTGTGGTGATCCGCGACCGGGGGTTCATCGCCGCCTTCGAGCAGGAGATGCTGAGCGGTCTGGAGCCGGTGGAGCCCGTCCCCGATCGGCGGCGACGGCTCACCGGTCGGGTCGGTGCCGCTGTGATCGATCGGTCCCTCATGGTTTATGCTCGCACCATCGCACCGCTCGTCCCCGCCCTCGCTCCGGACCCGTGACCCTGCGGTCCCGGTCCGTCCGCCTGGCCGCCATCGGCCTGGCTCTGATGGCGGTGGGAGCCGCCATCTGGCTGACCGGTCACGCCCTCGACGTGTCGCTGGCCCGCTACGCCGGGTTGATGACGATGGGCACCACGTTCGTGCCCCTCCCGGCCGACACCTTCACCCTGGTGGCGGCGGCCCACAGCCCGGCGGTGGCCGTGGCCCTGGTGGGCGGGCTGGTCAACACCGCGGTGGTGCTGGTGGAACGGCACTGGATCCTGCTCCTGCTCGACCATCCGATGTTCGACCGGGTGCGGCGCTTCTTCGACACCAACCGGTGGGTGGCCTTCACCGATCGTTCGATGTTCGTGACCCTGCTGCTGGCCGGGTTCCTGTTCTTCGAGCCGTTCCGCCTGTTGGCCGTCATGCGGCGCTACCCGCCGGTGAAGTACGCGCTGGCCACCTTCATCTCCCGCACCATCCGGTACTACGCCCTGGCCACCGTGGGGGCCGCCCTGTTCGAGCTGGGCTACCTGAAACCGCTGCTGGTGTGCAGCCTCGGGCTGTTCGCCGTGGGGCTGGCCCGGTCGGGGCTGAAGCTGGCCCGGGAGCGGCGACTGGGGGCGGCCGTGGTGGTGCCGGGGTCGGAGATCGCCGGCTGATGCCGGAGTCCGACCTCGATCGGGTGCTGGCCGCGCTCCGCCCCGAGGTGGTGATGGAGGGGCCCCGCACCGGCGTGGCCTGGTTCCATCCCCAGCCCGAGCACCGGGGCGTGCCGGGATGGGTGCACGGTGGGTTCGCCGCCGTGGTGCTCGACCACGTGTGCGCCCGCACCGCGGCCCACGTGCTGGGGGAGCGGGTGGTGACCGGCACCCTCGACCTGCGCTACCCCCAGCCCCTGCCGCTCGACGGCGGACCCTACCGCATCGAGGCCGAGGCCGCCCCGCACAAGGGCCGGCTGGTGAGGCTGCGAGGCGCCATCGTGGGCGGCGACGGGCGTCAGATGGTGCAGGCCAAGGCCCTGTTCGTCACGCTCGCCACCTGTTAGCGGTAGTGCAGCTCGGGGTCGGTGTGGCGCAGGACCAGCAGCAACCCGGTGCGCAGCGGCCGTAGCGGCCGCACCCAGCCCGACACCTTGCGGAACGCCGGGTGGGGTTCGGCGAACTCGTGGGTGACGTAGGTGAACCCGTTGATGTGCATGAGCCGGTACAGGGTCCACACGTCCCAGTAGTAGATGTGGCCCTCCTTGCCCGGCAGGTACTGGGGCCACGACTCGATCTCGGGGATCCGTTTGGACGGGCGCCAGATCAGGTTCTTGGTCAGGTGGCGGTAGGAGACACCGTTGGGGGTGGTGAGGTAGAGGGTGCCGTCCTTGCGCAGCACCCGCTTCAGCTCGCCGATGAAGCTGAGCATGTCGGGAACGTGCTCGATGACCTCGGAGGCGAAGATGGCATCGAAGAAGCCGTCTTCGAACGGCAGCTGCTTCTCGGCGATCGCCACCTCCACGAAGTGGCACCGGTCGGTGAGGCCCGCCGCCTCGGTCAGCTCCTCGGCCTCCTTGAGGCGGGCCACGTTGGCGTCGACGCCCCACACCTCCCAGCCCCGTCGGGCCAGGTCACGGGAGTAGTTGCCGACACCGCAGCCGTAGTCGAGAACCTTGCCCCGGGCGGCGTGGGCCGAGAAGAGGCGGATCTTGTGTTCGTAGTACGGGCGCTCAGCGTCAGAAGCCACTTCTAGAGGCTAGAAGCGGCCGACCAGAGGTGCACCGCGGCCCGGGGCTTGCCGTCCGAGGTCCTCCCCGAGCCTCCGCCCGCCGCCCCGATCTAAGCTCCGGCGATGCACTCCACCCTGCCCGCCAGCATCGACGAGATCGCCTCCTGGCACGCCGTGCTCGATCTGTCGCTCCGCTACGCCGAGGGGATCGACCGCCGCGACTGGGAGGGGTACGCCACATGCTTCCTGCCCGAGGTACGGATCGACTTCTCCAGCTTCACCCACCGTCCGGCGTCGCCCGAGCCGGTCCCGGTGGAGGCGTGGGTGGCGGCTGTGCGGTCCACCATCGACGGGTTCGCCGCCACCCAGCACTCGATCACCAACCAGCGGATTTCGTTCGACAGCCGGACCACCGGCCGGTACACGGCCTACATCCAGGCCCAGCACTGGGCCGATCGGGACCGCTGGTACCTGATCGGGGGCTGGTACGAGAACGAGGTGCGGCGCACGGCCGACGGCTGGAAGCTGGCGTCGGTGACCCTCCACCAGGAGTGGGACGCCGGCGACCGGGCCCTGCTCCGCGAGGTCAACCGCCGCTGACGGCCGCCGCCGGCCCGGGGATGGGTGTGTATGCTGTGCGCATGGCCCGGGTGAACGTCACCATTCCCGACGAGGTGATCGAGCGGGCCCGTGCTGCCGGGGTGAACGTCTCGCGGGTGGCCACCGAGGCCTTGCTCGACGAGCTGGACCGGCGGGAGAAACGCCGCTCGCTGGATGAGCACCTGGCAGAGATGGATCGTCGGCTGGGGCCGGTGTCGAGCGGCAAGGTGGCCGAGGCCGTGGCCTGGGCCGACGAGATCCTCGAGGCGGAGCCGGTCGACGCCCGGCCGGCAGCGGTGGAGCGACCTCAGGCGTCGCCCCGGCGAAGCCGACGGAGCGCGTGATCCTCGTCCTCGACGGCGGCGGCGTGACCGGCCTCATCCGGTACCGGGAGCGGCTCGACGAGGTGCGGCGGCGCGGTCTGTGGCCGGCGCAGGTGCCGGTGGTCGTCCTGGCCGAGGTCCTCACGGGGGACGGACGCCGGGACGCGCCGGTGAACCGGCTGTTGCGCCACTGCCAGATCCGCCCCATCACCGAGGAGATGGCCCGGGAGGCGGGGCGCCTGCGAACCCGGACTGGGCGGGCCGACGAGATATCGGCCATCGATGCCATCGTCGCCGCCTTCGCCGGTAGCCAGCGCGACGAGGCGCTCGTGCTCACCAGCGATCCCGACGACCTGCGGGACCTGTGCCGCCATGGCGCGGGGTCGGTGCGGGTGGCCCGAACCTGACTTCGTGAACCAGCGATCCTGACACTGGCCGATCCTGACACTGGCAGGCTGTTGGCCCCTACGATCGGGTCCGTGGAGATCGTGCTGATACGCCATGGGCAGCCGGAGTGGGTGGTCGACGGGCTCACCGTGGGGGATCCGCCGCTGACCCAACGGGGGCGGCGCCAGGTGGAGGCCGTGGCCAGGACCCTCGCCGTCGAGCGCTTCGACGAGGTGTTCTGCTCGCCCTTGGTGCGGGCCCGGGAGAGCGCGGCGCCCCTGTTCGAGGCGTTGGGCCGGCCGGAGGCGATCGCCCCCTGGCTGGAGGAGATCCGTAACCCGATGTGGCACGGCACCCCGGTCGAGAAGACGGCCGAGGCGTTCGAGGAGGAGCGCCGGCGGCCGTCGTCGGAGCGGTGGCGGGGCCTGGAGCACCTGGGCGGCGAGCACGTGGGCGAGTTCGTGGCCCGTATCCGGGAAGGGTGCGGGCTGTTCCTGGCCGAGCGGGGCATCGAGCCGGTGCAGAGCGAGTTCGCTCTGTGGTCGTGCCCCGACCCCGACCGCCGGATCGCCCTCGTGGCCCACGGCGGCACCAACGCCGTCGTCATCTGCCACCTGCTGGGGCTCGCCCCCGTGCCGTGGGAGTGGGACCGCTTCACCCACTACCACGCCGGCATCACCCGGCTCGCCTCGATGCCGGTGGCCGAGGGCCACGTGTTCGCCCTGTCCAAGCTGTCCGACGTCGAGCACCTGGTGCTGGAGGACCGTTCGATGTGAGCGAGGGTGAGGCGCCGTGTGGCGGCGCCATGCCGGGTCGGGGCTACAGATCCGCCGAGCCGATCCGGCGGAGGGCGGCGCCCAGGGCGAAGGCGGTGTACGCGCCCAGCAGGGCCGCTCCCGTCAGCTGGCCCAGCAGCTCGGGATCGGGGCTGTAGGTGAGGGCCAGGCCGGCGGCGGCCGGAAACAGGCGGCCGACCGAGGGAAGGCCCACCACGGCGGGTGGCTCGACGACGAGCACCCACACCAGAGGCACCGTAACCGCCGCCGCCGTGTTGGTGGTGAGTGAGCCGGCGGCGGTGCCCAACGCGGCGAACAACGCGCACCCCAGGATCACGCCGGCGAACGACCGGGCCACGACGATCGACGTGAGATCGAAGGTGGCGCCACGCAGGGCGAAGGCCGTTACCGCCGTCACGCTCGCCGTGATCACCCCCAACAGGCCGTACAGCAGGCCGATGGCCGCCTGGACGAAGGCCTTGGCCGCCAACCAGCGCAGCCGCGACGGATCGGTGAGCAGCCGCTGGTCGGTCACGGCGTGGCGCCGGTCGGTGCTCGCCCCGCAGGACCCGGCAACGAGGGCGAACACGAGGGCCGGGACGGTGGCACCATGAAGGGCGGTGCGCATCGGCCCCTCCCCGGCCAGGTCATCGAGAACGCTGATGTTGGCCGACCCGCTGACCACGGCCATCACCACCGACGCGGCGAGCAGAGCCCGGGCCACCGGTGTGGCCAGCGCCGCCGCTGCCTCCACCCGCAGGGCGCGGGTCCACAGCGTCGTCCGGTCGGCCTCGCCGTCGTTCATGGCGCCACCGCCGCTCCGAGCACGAGGCCCTCGATCGAGGTGGCGCCGGCCTGGCCCAGGACGGTGGCGGCCGGACCGGCCGCCACGAGGCGGCCGCGGTCGATCACCACCAGGTCATCCACCACCCGGGCCAGCTCGGCCAGCTGGTGGGTGGAGATGAGCACTGCGCCGCCGGCGTCGGCCCGGGCCCGGAGCAGGGTGCGTAGCCAATGGATGCCGGCTGGATCGAGACCCGACGACGGCTCGTCGAGCACGAGGATCGATGGTTCGCCGAGCAGAGCGGCGGCCAGCGCCAGGCGCTGGCGCATCCCGGTGGAGTAGGCGCCGATGCGCTGATCGGCGGCGTCGGCGGACGGGACCCCCGATCTGCGTCACGGAATCGCGACACGCCACCCTTCTGCGTCGCGAAACCACCGGAATACGGCGAAAACGTTGCGCAGATCGCTGGTGGGGCGCGATTTCCGTCGCGCAGGTTGAGGTCGGCACGGGCGTAACCGGGTGACCGGTATCACAGGGCCCGGGAGCCGGTAGCTTCACCTCCATGTCCGAGCATTCCAACGGCAACGGCGCCGGCGCCATGAACCGCATCTCGTCCCGCATCACCCAGCCGCCGAGCCAGGGTGCCTCGCAGGCCATGCTCTACGCCACCGGCCTCACCCCCGACGACATGTCGAAGGCCCAGGTGGGTATCGCCGCCTGCTGGTACGACGGCAACCCGTGCAACATGCACCTGAACGACCTCTCGGTCGAGGTGAAGCGGGGGGTCAGCGACGCCGGCCTCATCGGCATGCGCTTCAACACGATCGGCGTGTCCGACGGCATCTCGATGGGCACCGACGGCATGTCGTTCTCCCTCCAGAGCCGTGACCTCATCGCCGACTCGATCGAGACCGTGATGGGCGCCCAGTGGTACGACGGCCTCATCACCCTCCCCGGGTGCGACAAGAACATGCCGGGCTGCGTGATGGCCATGGGCCGCCTCGACCGGCCGGCGATCATGGTCTACGGCGGCACCATCAAGCCGGGCCATGCCACCGTCGGTGGCCAGGAGACCAAGGTCGACATCGTCTCCGCCTTCCAGAGCTACGGCCAGTCGCTCGCCGGGGTGATCACCGAAGAGGACCGCCTGTCGATCGTGGCCAACGCCTGCCCCGGGGCCGGGGCCTGCGGCGGCATGTACACGGCCAACACGATGAGCACCGCCATCGAGGTGCTGGGCCTCTCCCTGCCCTACTCCTCGTGCACCCCGGCCGAAGACCAGGCGAAGGTCGACGAGTGCGTGCGGGCCGGCCACGCCATGAAGGTGCTGCTGGAGCGGAACCTCACCCCCCGCCAGATCGTCACCCGGGCCTCACTGGAGAACGCCATGGTGATCACCTGCGCCCTCGGCGGCTCCACCAACGCCGTGCTCCACTTCATCGCCATCGCCCGGGCCTTCGAGATGGACCTCACGATCGACGACTGGCTGGCCACCTCCAACCGGGTGCCGATGCTGGCCGACCTCAAACCTTCCGGCCAGTACGTGATGGAGGAGCTCCACTCGGTGGGCGGCGTGCCCGGCGTCATCAAGTATCTCCTGGCCGAAGGCCTGCTCGACGGGTCGCAGATGACGGTGACCGGTAAGACCCTGGCCGAGAACGTGGCCGACCTCCCCGCCCTCGACGGCGACCAGAAGATCGTGGCCACGCTCGACCACTCGGTGAAGGCCCGGGGCCACATCTCGATCCTGCGGGGCAACCTCGCCCCCCAGGGGGCGGTGGGCAAGATCACGGGCAAGCAGGGCCTTCGCTTCAGCGGCCCGGCCCGGGTGTTCGACTCCGAGGAGGACATGCTGGCCGGCCTGGAGCAGGGCCGCATCGCCTCGGGCGACGTGATCGTCATCCGCTATGAGGGTCCCAAGGGCGGGCCCGGGATGCCCGAGATGCTCACCCCCACCAGCGCCCTGGCCGGCGCCGGCTTCCTCGACGACGTGGCCCTCATCACCGACGGCCGCTTCTCCGGCGGCAGCCACGGGTTCATCATCGGCCACGTGGTGCCCGAGGCCCAGGAGGGCGGCCCGATCGCCCTGGTCCGCGACGGCGACATCATCACCATCGACGACGAGACCCACGAGATCTCCGTCGACGTGAACGCCGACGTGATGGCGGCCCGCCGGGGGGCCTGGACCGCCCCGCCGTTCAAGGCCACCAGCGGCACCTTGTGGAAGTACATCAAGCTGGTGCAGGACGCCTCCAACGGCTGCGTCACCGACGGCTGATCCCCCGCTGAGCCCTCCTGCCCGGCGCCTTGGGCCGCCGAGCAGGAGGGCTACTACTGTGGGCCGATGGACCAGACCCCGGCCCGAACCGTGCATCCCCCGGTCCTCCACCAGGTACAGGTGCAGGACTGGCCCCGTGACCGTGAGGTCCCACCCCCCGAAACCACGCTCGACCTCGACGACATCAATCTGGCCGACCCTGCCACCTGGGGCCGGCCCGACATCCACGGTGTCCTGTGGCGCCGTCGGGAGGAGCGCCCGATCGCCCGCGACGAGCACCGCTCAACCGGCGACGCCTTCTGGTCGTTCACCCGGTGGGACCACATCGCCGCCATCTCGGCCGACCACGCCACGTTCTCCAACGCCTACGGGGTGACGGCAGCCAACGACCGGGGCGCCGTCAACGCCGCCGAGGGCACGATCATCTCGATGGACCCACCCCTGCACACCCTGATGCGCAAGGTGGTCAACAAGGGCTTCACCCCCCGCCAGGTGCGGGCCCTCGCCCCGGCCGTCAACCGCCGGGTCGACGGGATCGTCGAGCGGCTCCGCCAGCAGCCCACCGGCCCCGACGGGAAGGCCCACATCGACTACGTGGCCGACGTGGCCGTGCGCCTCCCGGCCGCCGTCATCTGCGACATGATGGGCATCCCGGAGGAGGACCAGGATCTCATGGTCGACCTCACCGGGAAGTCGCTCACCCCCGGTGAGTACGGGCTCACCCGCCACGACATCCCCCGGGTGGTGGCCGAGATCGACAACTACGGCCTGGCCCTGGGTCAGGAGCGGCTGGCCGATCCCACCGACGACCTGACCTCGCTTCTCGTCACCGGACAGATCGCCGACCAGCCTCTGGCCGCCGACCAGGTGGGCCCGTTCTTCCGGCTGCTGATGCTGGGGGGCAACGAGACCACCCGCAACGCCCTGTCCCACGGGATGCTGGCCCTCACCGAATGGCCCGAGGAGCGTGAGCGCTGGATCGAGGCGCTCGGCACCGAGGCCGAGGACGAGGTGGCGTGGTCGGCGGCCGAGGAGATCGTCCGGTGGGCCAGCCCCGTCATCCACATGAAGCGCGACGCCACCCGTGACGTGGTGATGGGCGACGACGAGACAGGCCGGGTGGAGATCAGCGAAGGGGAGAAGGTGGTGATCTGGTACCCGTCGGCCAACCGGGACCCCCGCCACTTCCCCGACCCGTACCGCTTCGACATCCTGCGTGATCCCAACCACCAGGGCGGGTTCGGCACCGGCGGGGCCCACTTCTGCCTGGGGGCCAACCTGGCCCGGCGGGAGATCGCCATCACCCTGTCGGAGGTGCTGCGCCACTTTCCCGACATGGCGGCCGACGGCCAGTACCGCAAGGTCCGCTCCAACTTCCTGCACGTGGTGGCCGAGCTGCCCGTGAGCTACACGCCATGAGCGGCGACGGCGTGACGTGGACCGACGTGGTGTGGCGGCCCGCTGACGGGCTCCAGGCCCGGATCTACACGCCGCCGGCCGGTACCGCCGCCGCCCGCCGCGGCGCGGTCATGGTCGACGTCCACGGTGGGGCCTGGGCCTCCCGCAACCGGACGCTGGGCGAGGTCTACAACACGGCGGTGGCCGAGGCCGGCTTCACCGTGGTGGCCGTCGACTTCCGCGACGGCCGCAATGCCCGCCACCCAGCCGCCGTCGACGACATCGCCGAAGCTGTCGGGTGGGTCCGCACCGCCGCCGGGCTCGATATCGACCCGGCCCGTCTCGCCCTGTGCGGCTCGTCCAGCGGCGGCCACCTGGCCCTCCACACGGCGCTGACCGAGGTGGACGTGGCCTTCGTCGGCGCCTTCTGGCCCCCGGTAGACCCGCTGGTGCGCTACCAGTACGCCCAGAAGATGATCGGCCAGCCGGTGCCCGAGGGCAACCGGCTCGACGCCCCCAACCTGGTGGCCTCCACCGAGGCCTACTACGGCGACGAGGCCACGATGGCCGACGCCTCGATATCGGCCGTCCTGCGCTCGGGCCGGGCCCGCCACCTGCCACCGGTGTGGCTGGTCAACGCCTCGGAAGACCTGAACGTGCCCCGGGTGATGGTCGATGACCTGGTGGCGGCGTACGCCGAAGCCGGCGGGGTGCTCGAGCTCACCGAGTACGAGGGCGAGATCCACGGGTTCGGCCACGGCACCCACCCCGGCGCCCGCCGGTTCCAGGACGACCTCGTCGCCCGCCTGGCCGCCGCCCTGGGCTGAGCCCTTCGCCTAGACCTGTTCCAGCCGGGCCAGTGCTTCTCGCCATTCGCCCTGGCCGTACTCCAGGATCGACACATCGTCGGTGAGGGTCAGCGCCAGACGGTACAGCTGGCGGGCCTCGTCGAGATCGCCCCGGGCCTCGGCGGCATGGGCCAGCCCGGCCTGGGTGATGGCGATGCAGCCCGGGTTGGCGTCGACCTCGGCGATGGCCAGCGCCTGGCGGTGGTAGGCCAAGGCCCGCTCGTGGTCGCCGTGCTCGGTGGCCAGCCGGCCCAGGCAGGAGTACAGGAAATGGGTGCCGTGATGATCGCCCCCGTCGAAGTGCTCGATGGCCTCCAGGTAGCTGGCCTCGGCCTCACGGTCGTTGCCCAGTTGCTGGTGGAGCCGGCCCAGCTCGCTGATCGTGACGCCCAGGGCCCAGCGCTCGCCCATGGCCCGCAACGCCGCGGCCGCCCGGTGTCCCCGAGCCAGAGCCTGGGCGGGATCGGTGGACGTGGGATCGAGGGCGTAGCGGATCCCGTCGAGGATCATCATCGACATGTCGACCACGGCCCGGCTCCAGGTGCCGCCCCCCTCGGTCATCGCCTCGGCCTCCTGGAGGAGCCGGTGGGGCACGCTCAGGTCGGAGCCGGCGAGCTGGGCGAAGGCGGCCACCACCCGGGCCACGTCGGCATCGGGATGTCCATGGGTGTCGAGCAGCTCCACCGCCTCCAGCACCGGCCCGGCGATCACCCGGTCGGTGTGGTCGACGGTGGCCATGGCCCGGGCCATCACCAGCACGGCCCAGGTCAGCGGGTCCTGTTGGCGGTCGGCCAGCCCCATCAGCCGGGTCATCAGGTCCCGTCCGGCTCGGGCGTCGTTCAGCAGGAACCACCAGGCGGCGCCGATGGCGATCTCCCGGGCCAGGTCGAGCTGGGCCGTCTCGGCCACCCAGGCCACCGCCGCCCGCAGCTGGCTGCCGTAGCGGTTCACGGCGGCGAAGGCAGCGGGGCGGGAGTCGTCCCGCCGGGCATGGGCGTCGGCCACCAGCTCGATCAGCCATCGGGCATGGGCCCGCCGTGTCTCGTTCGCCAACCCGGCCGACACCAGCTCGGCCTCGGCCATCTGGCGGATCGGTTCCAGCATGCGGAACCGGGCCGTGCCGGCCCCGCCGGCCCCGCTCACGGCCAGCAGCGAGGCGTCGTGCAGTTCGTCGAGGCCTTCCAGCACGTCGATCGACCCCAGCCCGCACCGCTCGACCAGTGCCTCCGCCCCGGCCAGGTCGAACTCCCCGGCCATCACGGCCAGGCGGGCGAAGAGCTGGCGGGCCGGAGGCGTGAGCTGGTCGACGCTCCAGCCCACCACCGCCTCCAGGCTCCGGTGGCGACGCTCCCGGCTGGAACGGACCTGGCGCAGCAGCCGGAGCTGGTCGTCCACCCGGGCGGCGATGTCCTCCACCGACAGCAGCGAGGCCCGGCCGGCGGCCAGCTCGATGGCGAGCGGGATGCCGTCGAGCCGGCGGCAGATGTGGGCCACCACCGGCAGCAGGCCGGGAGGCACGGCGACGTCGTGACGAGCGGCCCGGGCCCGGGCCAGGAACAGCTCGACCGACGGTGATTCGCTGGTCACGCTGAGGTCGGCGTCGCTGTCGGGCAGGGCCAGGGGAGGGATGCCCACGATGGCCTCACCGGCCAGGCCCAGCGGCTGGCGGGAGGTGATGAGCAGCGAGCCTTTCAGGTCTCCCGACAACACCGGTTCCAGTGCGGTGGCCACGGCGTCGAGCACGTGCTCGGCGTTGTCGACCACCACCAGGTCGGTGCTCATCCGCAGGTGATCGGCCAGGCGCTGGTGGGGGCTGCGGCGGTCGTCGAGGTCGGCGGGTGCCACTTCCTGGGCCAGCCGGTCGGCCACCACCTCGGGATCGGTGGTGGTGGCGAGATCGACGAACGTCACCGGCCGGCCGCCGGCCACGGACCAGGCGGCGGCCAGGGCCAGCGACGTCTTGCCGATGCCACCCGGCCCCACCAGCGACACCAGCGGGTGACGGCCCACGAGATCGACCACCTCGGTCAGCAGCGGGTCACGGCCCAGCAGGGGCGACCGGAGGCGAGGAAGGGAGGCCGGCCCGGTGGTGGGCAGCGGGGGGAACACGGTGCGCAGGCCCGGCCCGCTCACCTGCCACACGGCCGCCGGCTCTGTGGTATCGGCCAGCCAATGGAGGCCCAGGTCTCGCAGCTCGGTGCCGGGGGCAAGGTCGGGTCGGGCCAGGTCGACGGTGGCGGCCGATGCCAGCACCTGGCCGGGGTGGGCGACGTCGAGCAGGCGCCGGGCCAGATCGGCCACGCTGTTCGTTCGCATCAGGCCGGTGTGGACGGCCACTGCGACGCCGTGCTGGCGGGCCGTATCGAGGGCGGCGGCCAGGGCCGCTGCCGGCTCGGCCACCACGGCTGGCTGCCCTGGGCCGCCCACCACGAGCGATTGCACCCCCGCTGCCGGCTGGGCGTTCGCCCCGGCCGGGGGTGCGCTGTTCGCCGGTTCGAGCAGGGTGGGGTCCTGCACCAGGATGCGCCGCTCCAGCTCCACCAGCGCCGGGCCGGGGCTCAGGCCCAGCTCGTCGGACAGGTGACGCCGGGCCTGTTGGAAGGCCCGGAGGGCTTCGGACTGGCGGCCCTGGCGGTAGAGGGCCGTCATCAGGAGCTCCCACCTCCGCTCTCGTAGTGGCTCGGCCCGGGTGGCGGCCTCCAGGGTGGCCACCAGCTCAGGGGTGGCGGCTCCGGTGTGGAGGGTGCTGGCGGCCACCGCTTCCACCGCGTCGGCCCGCAGGCCGTCGATCCGGAGCCGTTCGGCGTCGAGGGCGGCGGCCGCCCCGAGCCCGTCGAGCGTGGGGCCTCGCCACAACGACTGGGCCTCGGCCAGCGCAGCTCCGGCTCCCGTTGGGTCGGGCTCGGCCGCCGCCCGCCGCAGGAGGTCCTCGGCCTGGTCCACGTCGAGGCTCACGTCCACCAGGCGGTAACCGTTCGAGGTGGTCTCCACGCAGCCGGCGGCCTGGCCCAGGGCCCGGCGCAGGCGTGACACCACGGCCTGCACGGCGTTGCGGGGATCGGCCGTCTCCCGGTCGCTGTACAGCTCGGCCGCCAGCCGGGGGGTGGACAGGCCGGTGGGGGCCACCACGGCGAGGATGGCCAGGCACAGCTGCTCCCGGGAGCCTGGCGGGAGCAGGTTGCGACCCTGGTCGTCGGCCACCTCCAGGGGGCCCAGCAGGCGTATGTGGAGCATGGTTGTCACGCTAGATCCCGATGGCTCGGCCGAACAGGGCCCGTGGCCGATCGTCAGCGCCCCGTCAGCGTCGTTCACGAGGCCCGGTTCGGAACTCGTCGGTCACACCGGCGGATTCCCGTCGTCCAATACGGGTGTTGAACGCACACCGTCTTCGAGGAGCAACAATCATGACTACCTACGACAAGGCAACGAGCCCCGCTCATCTGATGACCCTGTTCGCGGCGCGTGCCGCGGCCGGCGATGCTGATGGGCTGCTTTCCCTGTACGAACCCCAGGGGGTGTTCGAGCCACAGCTGGGAGTGGTACTCCGCGGTAGCGATGCGATCGCCGCCGCCTTGACGGAACTCGCCGCGATGCGGCCCCGAATCGAGTACGGCGACGAGCCCGACGTCGTCATCGTGGACGACATCGCCATCGTCTCGAACTCGTGGTCGATGGCCGCTGCCCTTCCCGGGGGCGGCGTGCACCGCGAAGGCGGGTTGAGCGCCGACGTGCTGCGCCGCCAGCCCGATGGGTCCTGGCTGGTGTTGATCGATCAGCCGCGTGGCGCGACGCTGGGCAAATGAGTCGGGGTCTCGGCGACACTGAGCGGCTGGCGCAACTGGTACGCGACGCTCAGGCCGGCAACGCCCTCGCACTCGAACAGGTGGTGCTGGCGGTTCGGGACCAGGTGTACCGGTTGTCGTTGCGGATGTCGGCGTGCCCCGGCGACGCCGAGGACGCAACCCAGGAGATTCTGATCCGGATGGTCACCCGCCTGGGGAGCTATCGCGGCGAGGCGGCGTTCTCTACCTGGGTGCATCGGATCGCAGTGAACCGGCTGATGGATCGTCGAAAGAGCGTGGTCGAGCGGGAACGACTGTCGTTCGACTCGTTTGCCGCCGATCTGCTCGATGGCTTGGCCGCCTCCCCGACCTCGTCACCCGATGCCGAGGTGCTGGAACGCGAAGTGCAGCTCGCGTGCACCCATGCCATGCTCACCTGCCTCGACCGGGAGCACCGGATCGCCTACATCGTCGGGGAGATCTTCGAGGTCGACTCGAACACCGGCGGTTACATCTGCGACGTCGCACCGGCCACCTACCGCAAGCGACTGTCGCGGGCGCGGAGCAAGGTGCGCCGGTTTCTCGGCCAACACTGTGGGCTGGTCAGCGAGGCGGCCGCCTGTCGCTGCTCCTTACGTGTCGACACCGCCGTCGCCCTTGGCCGGGCGGACCGAGCGTGCCTGCGATTCACCGACCGGACCGAGGTGGCGAACTCGGAGATGGTTCGATTCCACGACGCTGCGGCGTTGCTGCGGTCGCTCCCGCCGACGAGGGTGCCGGAAGCAACCGCCGATGTCGTGGCCCGCCTCGTCCGAGAGTCCACCCCCGCCAACTTCTGATGTCGGAGGCAGATCGATCGGGTCGATGCGGTCAGGGTGCGATCTCGACGTGGTGGATCAGACCGTCGCGCAGTTGGAACCGGTAGCGGAGATCGGCCTCGCCACCGGGGAAGTCCCCGGAGAGGTGGTTGTGGATGAGGTACGCGCCGTCGCCGAGGTCCTCCGCCCCCGTCAGGGTGCGGGTATAGGTGTATTCCCTCGCTGCGTTCATGAGCCACCACTGGATGCGTTCGGTGCCGACGTAGGCGACGCCGTCGTCGATCACGGTGGCGTCGGGCCCGAACGAAGCGAGCGCTCGGTCGACGTCGCGGCGATCGTGGGCCTGCTGGTAGGTGCCGATCGCAGCGGGCACTTCGGTG
>CADEDH010000066.1:19871-35743 GCA_902826025.1 uncultured Actinomycetes bacterium | reverse complement strand
TGGCCCAGGTGAAGGTCGAGGTGCCATGACCCGAAGGCGATCGCGGTGTGGGTGTGGATGATGCTGTCGTAGGAGTCGAACGCGACGTTCGCCCACACCACCGCGGCGATGGCGGCGATGAGCATCACGATGCCCGAGGCAGCCTCGAGTTTCATGAACGACATGGCCGGTCGTACGAATTGCCGCGGAACGAAGCGATCCGAATGGATCCACGTTCGATGCAGCGGTTCGACATGGGTGGATTGCATGGGGGTCCTCAGTTCTCTTCGGCTAAGGGGGCAGGCGGGACTGAATCGCCGAGCTCCGGCGCAACGGTCACAGGTACGGGAGCGAAGGACGGCGGCGCGGTATCGACGGCAGTGAGGGGCGCGGCCGCAGGGGACGTCTCAGCCAGTCGCTGCTCGGACCCGGTGTGGACGATGATCTCGACCCGGCGGTTGCGTGCCCGGGCCTCGGTGGTGTTCGCCTGATCGAGGGGCTTGTGCTCGCCGTATCCCACCGCCGAGAGGCGTGTCGGTGCGACGCCATGCCGGACTGCCAAGGCATTTACCACTGACACGGCACGATCGGTCGAGAGGTGCCAGTTGGTGTAACCCTCACGGCTGAGTGGCGTGTTGTCGGTGTGGCCCTCGATGGTCACGTCGTAGTCCAGCGTGTGCAGCACTGCGGCGATGCGGCCGATCACGTCGTTACCAGGCGCAGTCAGCTCGGCCGAGCCGACCTCGAAGAGCACGTTGTCGGTGGTGAGGGCCACGGCGATGCCACGGGGATCGACGCGCAGCTCCAACGAGTCGGCGAGGCCGGCCGCTTCGACCGCTTCGGCCAGCTCCTCCTCGATCTGCTCCTGCTCTCGGAGGGCCTCCTCGGTGGCATCGGCCTTCTCGAGGGCCCCCTTCCCGATATTGGCGTTCATGGAGAAGATCGGGGCTTCGCCCGCCGACGGCGGCCACACCCCGGGTGCGGCGGCTGCGTTGTCGAACTGCCCGAGGCCGGCCAGGAAGGCCTCGAACTTCTGGGCCTCGACGCTCGAGACGGCGAACAGCATCACGAAGAAGGCCAGCAACAGGGTCACGAGGTCGCCGTAGGTGGCGAGCCAGCCGGGACCTTCGTCGGCGGCCTTCTTCTCCCGGCGACTCATGCTGCGGCCTTCTTGCGCTCCTCGAAGCCACGCCGCTGGGCCGGCGGTAGCAGGCTCTCGAGGTGGTCGACCATGGCGCGCGGGGGAGTGCCGGTCTGGAGACCGAGGAGGGCATCGGTGTCGAACACCAGCTGAGTGACCTCAGCCTCGTGCAGGTGCTCCATGCGCTCGGCGAAGGGTTGGAAGAGCAGGTTGGCGAACAGCGATCCGTACAAGGTGGTCAACAGGGCCAAGGCCATACCGCCACCGAGCTGTTCGGGGCTCGACAGGTTGCCGAGCATGTTGACCAGACCGATCACTGTGCCGACCATGCCGAACGCCGGCGAGTAGACGGTCATCTTCCGCATGAACGACGGTGCGACCGCATGGCGCTCGACCAGAGAATCGACCCACGTCTCGAGCTCACGCCGCAGTTGGGCCTCGTCGCAGCCGTCGCTGATGAGCCCGAGGCCGTGCCGGATGAACGGGTCGTCCACCTCGTTCATGCGCGACTCGAGCGCGAGTAGACCGTCACGACGCACGAGCTCGGCCAGCTCGATGTAGAACTTGATCCGGGCGTCGAAGTCGACAGTGACCGGCTTGAGCGCACGGATGCAGGCCTTGGGCAGCGCCTTCATGTCGTCCATCTCGAACGACATCATCGAGACGCCGACCGCGCAGAAGAACACGAGCACGAACGACGAGGGACCGATCAGCGGCCCGAACGAGTTGCCGTCCATGATCGTCGAGCCGACGATGGCGGCGACGCACAGCACGAACCCGACGACGTAGGTGAGAGGCACTGCTCAGTCCTCTCGATCCGGCACGGAGCGCAGGAGGCGACGCACCTCGGCGACGTCGTCGCCGTCCGACACCGTGTGGTCGATGAGGCGCGACGCGAGGGCCAGGATCTTCGCCCGGTGCTCACGCACTGCCTGAGCTACCTGCTCGGGGGTGTCACGGGTAATGACGTGCTTGCCGGCGACGAGCGTGATGACGCTCTCGTGGCCGCCTTCGACGAAGACGATCTGGTCTGGGTTGATCCAGAGCGGCTCGCCCTTCAGTTTGTGGACACAGATCACGACTCGCCCCTTGGTTGGCCGTCCTCATGAGTGATCGACCGGGGTGGACGCCGGTCCACCAGGGCGGCCGCGTTTGTGTCGGTCAGACCGCCAGAATGAGCCGTACGGCCCAGTAGCCCCTAGCACCGAGTGGGTCGAACGGCCCATACCGGTCCTGGGCGCTCCGTCAGCCCAGCCGGCGGCGTGGCAGTTCAGGGGTTGGATCCGTCACCTGTCGTTGAGAGCGCCGATGATGGCGTCCCAGTGGACCACGGCGTCGGCGTCGGCGAGGAAGACCTTGTCGAACTCGGTGTCGCCGGTGCTCGGCTCGCCTCAGAGCGGCTCGGTGGCTTCGTCGGAGGTCCGGCGCTCGATGTCCTCCGGGTCGTCGGCCTGCTCGAGCACCCGTTCCTCGCTCTCGGTCAGGATGGCCCGGGCCTGGGCCTCGGGATCGTCGGATCCCGCTTCCCGCTCCTCGGACGTGAGCCCAGCGGCCCGGGTGGCCACCCGTTCCTCGCTGGGCGCCGGGACCTCGTTGCCCCGTTCGTGGCCACTGTTGTCACTGTTGTCGTCGCTGTCGGTCTGCTGGCTCATCGCCGTCCGATTCCCCCGGCGGTGCGCCTCAAACCGGCCTCCACGTACAATGCAGGTGCGATTCGAAGGGTTCGGCTATCAGCGGATCCGGATGGTCCTGAGCAGGGCCGTTTCGAATGCTGTTTCGGCTGAGTTCGGCTCGGCCGGTTCGGTATCCGGTTGGGCGAGGAATTGGGCGCAGAGCAGTACGGCGTCGTCATCGTTGTCCGGTCCGATAAGGGTGTCGGCGAGTAGGTCGGCGCAGTTCCTATCGGGTGGGGGTGCGGTCATGAGCTGCTTGGCGGCATTCTCGAGTCGTTCTAGCCCTTCGGTTATCGATTCGCCCCGGCGTTCTATGAGTCCATCCGAGTAGAGAAGTAGGGCCGAGTTCGGGGTCAGCCTGGTTTGCGCTTCCTTTCCTTGGTGGGGTTGGAAGCCGAAAAGCGGTGGGCTGGTCGCTTGATCCAGCCAGCGGGTGGTTCCGTCGGGTTCGACGATGAGGCCGGGCGGATGACCAGCTGAGGAGTACCAAAGGGTTCCGTCTCTGGGGTCGAGAGCGGCGACGAATACGGTCGCGAAGTCGGGCCCGGCGTATGCTGCGCTGAACCGGGCCAACTCGGTTATGAGCTGGGCGGTGGTGCCGGCGTTGGGGGCAAGGGCGGCTAATCCGTTGCTGAGTCGGCCCATGAAGGCGGCGGCATCGATGCCTCGTCCGACGACGTCGCCGACGACGAACGTGATGAGCCCATTCGGAAGTTGGAATGCGTCGTACCAGTCGCCGCCAACTCTGAGTTGGTCGCCTCCTGCTCGGTAAGTGGTGTGGAGCACGATCTGCGGGTGCTGTAGGAGCCGTACCGGAAGCAGGGCGTCTTGGAGCCGGTTGGCGATGGAATGTTCCGCTTCCATGACCTGTGAGTTTCCGAGCAGTACCCCGGCCCGGGCTCCTATATCGGCGATGAACTCGAGGTCGTCGACGTCGTACGGGCGACGGTCAGGATCACTGATGCCCACGAGCAGGGCCCCCGCTGCATGTCCCATCGGTAGGGGGACGGCGATGTGGCTTCTCGGGGCGAGCTGGGCGAAGATTCGCTCGGTCTCCGGGTCGGTTACGAACTCTGCTCGAACCTCAGCACTTATGTCTGAGATGAGCTGGCGCTCACCGGCTGCTGCACGTGCGATCGAGCAGGCATCGTCGTCGGCCAGCCGGTGGTGTTCACGCAGGTCTCGCAGGATGGGGACGAGATCCGGATTGCGATGGGCCACGGCTACGATCGGCTCTTCCGATCCTGGTATCTCGACCGAGACGAAGTCGGCGACGCGAGGGACCAGGGCCTCGACCAGCAACTGGGCGCGTGCCATAGTGCCTTCGGTTCCGCTCAACCGTCCGGTGATCAGGGCCAGGACCTCGGCTCGGGCTCGGCTTCGTCGCTCCCGTTCATGGGCGGCATGCTCGATCTCACGCAGTTTCGCCCGTTCCAGAGCGAGACCGGCCTGACGGGCGAGGAGTGACATGAACAGCTCCTCGTCCTGCTCGACGGCGCGGTCGAAGCCCAGCGCGATCACGCCGGTCACGGTGTCTTCGCCGGTGAGGGGAAGGCAGACCCAGGCGTGAATCGCCTGCCCGGCCCCTCGCCACCGGTCCCCGACTCGGCGTGACATCTCGTCACGGTCGTGCAGCACCACGGTGGTGCCGGTCCGCACTGCCTCCACGATCGGCAGATCGGCGCCGAGATCGAAGGCGGACCAGGCGTCGGCAAACGACTGCCGTAGACCGAGCTGATGCTTGTACCGGAGCATCCCCCGCTCCTGGTCCACCTCGAACAGCGCCGCTGACACACACCCGGCTACCCGCCCGACCTCCTCCAACACGGTCAACCAGGTCGACTCGGCATCGGCCACCCCGGCCAGGGTCGCGGTCAACTCGTACACCAATCGGGTTCGACGCTCGGCCTGTTCCCACCGCAGGTGCTCGCTGCGCTCCCGCTCGTAGAGTCGGGCCCGGACGGTCGCCTCGGTCACCCGCTCACACAACTGGCGAATGAAGTGGCGTTGTTCGTCATCGAACGGCTGGGGGGTCGGGAAGCCCATGGCCAACACGCCAATGACCCGGTCGCCGTCGCGTAACGGCAGCGTCGCCCATGCCTCGGCCCCCTGACGGACTCGCTCGCCCTCGAGGTGAGGCCAGGCCGCCGCGATGGCCTCGGGAGTGGGTAGGAGTTCGGCCTCACCCGTGCGGGCCACGACTGCGATCGGTAGACCTTCCGACGCAACGGGGATCAACCGAAACGGATCCACCAGCTCGGCCGCGCCCGAGCCATCTGCCATCACCAGATCGTTGCCGTCGTCGCTGATCGTGAAGAAGCCTCCGAGGTGGGCACCCAACGCATCAACGCAGCTGTGCGCCACCACCTCCGCCACTTCGGCCACGCTGGCCGCCCTCGACATCTCGCCGGTCAGGCCGGCCAGCACCTGCTGGCTCCGGGCCAGGGCCGCAGCCGCTGCGGCCTGTTGACGCTCGAACGCCTGCAGACTGGCCAGCGACCGGGCCACCTGCTGCTCCGCATCGATCGCGGTGGTGACGTCGGTCACCACCATCATGGTCGACCTCTCCGACACGCGAACCACCGACAGCGAGATCCAGCGATCCTCGGGGCCAGCGGTCGAAGCCAAGCGATGACCGTCTACCACGCGACCGATCGGTGCGCCGGCGGCCAGCGACTGGAGATCAGGCCACAAGTCCTCGAACATGGAATAGACGTTGCGGTACTCGCGCATGCCAAAGGCAGGGGCCAGTAGATTCACCGCTTCCGGATTGATGTGTTCGATCGAGCCGTCCTCGCGGTAGGACAACAGGCCGATTGGACACATATACATGAACTGAAGCAGGCCCTGTGTCTCGTCATCGGGCAGCGACGGACTATCAGTCATCGCGATTCAGGACGGCCAAATACTGGCGATCCGATCCGGCGCGAGCCAGCATCCGCAACCGCACCGGCGTGGGGGCCATCCGCAACGTGAACACGAAATCGAGATACTCGTCCAGAGCATCTTCGTCCAGGAACCGCTGCGCAATCAGATAGTTGTTGGTGCACGGTCCCACCGAAGTGAAGAAATTTCGGCCCAGTACCTTTTTGGCATCTATACCGGCTCTCGCCGACTCGAAGGCATTGTAGGCAATGACATCGCCGGATCTGTTCATCGTGATCAGACCGAACGGCAGACGGTCCAACTCGGCAGGAGTCAACGACTCCAACTGATCAACCAGTTCAACTGAATCGAACGTCAGCTCCATGCAGGGCCTTTCCTGTGCGTATCACACCCCTTGCCGGGCACTGTCGGGATGACACAAGACGACACGAAAGGGGTGGACCGTACGCCACCGCCAGGTACTGTCCTCGCCGAATGTACAACATGCAACTGTCAGTCACCACTTTACGCCGTCAGTGGACAAGCCGGGAGCTGCTCGGTGGCCGGCCCTGCGTCGCCTTCATCCTGCGCTAGGTTGTCGCCATGCCGGGGCAGTCTGAACCCAATTCCCCCAGGCGCCGCCCGTGAGGGCGATCGTGTACGACCGGTACGGTGGTCCGGAGGTGCTGAGGCTGGAGGACGTCCCGACGCCGTCGCCCGCAGCCGGTCAGGTGCTCGTTCGGGTGGCGTCGACCTCGGTGAACCTGTCGGACTGGGAGTGCCTGCGTGGTTCGCCGCTCTACGCCCGGATCGGGGGGCTGCGGACGCCGTCTCGTCGGATACTCGGCTCGGACATCGCCGGGCGGGTCGAGGGCGTCGGCCCGGGCGTCACCCGCTTCGGTCCGGGCGACGAGGTGTACGGCGACAACCTCGGTCTGAAGGGCGGCTTCGCCGAGTACGCCCTGGTGCCGGAGTCGGCCCTGGCCCGCAAGCCAGCGGAGCTGACCTTTGCCCAGGCATCGACGATCCCCCAGGCCGGAGCGATCGCGCTGCAGGGAATCTCGGGCGCCGGCCCCGGGCAGCGGGTGTTGATCAACGGGGCCGGTGGCGGCAGCGGTTCGTTCGCCATCCAGCTGGCCAAGAGGTGCGGCGCCTCTGTGGTCGCCGTCGACAACGCTCGGAAGCTCGACTTCATGGGGTCGCTGGGGGCCGATCAGGTGATCGACTACGGCCGGGAGGACTTCACCCGGAGCGGGGAACCGTACGACCTCGTGCTCGACCTCGTCGCTGATCGATCGGTGTTCGCCTACCGCAGGGTGCTCAAGCGGCACGGCCGCTACCGGTGTGTCGGCGGATCGATGTCGGCGTTGCTGCGGATAGCTCTCGTCGGCCCGGTGGCTGGTCGCCTCACGGGCCGCCGCATCGGGGTCTTGGCGGTGAAACCAGGACCGGCCTATTTTGGGCCGCTGGCCGATCTCTGCGTGGCGGGCGACGTGTCGATCCACATCGATCGCACGTTCCGTCTGGATGACGTGCCGGCGGCCCTGGCCTATGTGGGCGAAGGCGGCGCGCGGGGCAAAGTCGTCGTCGATCTCGACTGAGGTTCACAACTCGCCCGACCACTGCCGGCTGTCCACCGTTCGGTCTCCGCCTAGCATCGACGGAGTGGAGATAGTCGGCGAGATCGTCGAAGCCGAATCCGAAGGTGCGCCCATGGTGGTCCTGCGCAAGCGGCCGGTAGGAGACGCGGTTTGGCCGCGGGTGGTGATGTTCCACGACGGCCCCGGCATCAGGGGGGCCACGCACGAGTTCGCCGCCCGCCTGGCGGGCGAAGGATACGAGGTGCTCGTGCCAGACCTGTACCACCGCCACGGCCGGCTGCTCGGCTGGGAACTGCACGAACGCCAGGCCGATCCGTCGTTGGTCGACCGGCTGTGGGAGATGCTGAGCACACTGACCGACGCCGGTATCCAGGCCGACCTCGACGCCACCCTGAAGGCCAACGACGACGATGACGAGGAACCGCTGGCGACCATCGGATTCTGCGTCGGTGCCCGGGCCGCGTTCCGATCGATGATGCGCCTGCCCCACCGCTTCGTTGCTGGCGCCCTGTGGCATCCGTCGTTCCTGGTCGACGACCAGCCGGACTCGCCCCACCTGAGCGCCGGTGGGCTCGGCGCGCCGCTCTTCGTCGGTATCGGGGACGCCGACCAGATGCAGCCGCTCGCATCCCACCTGCCGTTTCTCGACGCCATCCGCCCCCTGCCCGACGTCGAGATAGCGGTGTACCCGGGCGCCGATCACGGCTACACGTGGCGGGGCTGGCCCAGCTACCACGAGGCGGCGGCCACCGCCTCCTTCGCCTCCACCATCGCCCTCTTCCGCCGGGCGTTCGCCGACCGTCGTGACTGATGTCACGTCTCGCCGGTGTCGGCCCGTCCTCCACTCGGTATGGAACTCTCGGGTGATCCCAAGGATCTCGTGGTGGGGGCCCGTGAGCTGGTGCCCCTGGCCGACGGCCGCTTCGTCCGCTATGTGAACCTCGACAACGCGGCGTCCACCCCGCCCCTGGTGGCGGTGGCCGACGCGGTGAGTGATCTGCTGCCGTACTACGCCAGCGTCCACCGGGGGGCGGGCTACAAGTCCCGGTTCTGCACCGAGGCCTACGAAGTGGCGCGCCTCCGGGTGGGGCGCTTCTTCGGTGCCGACCCGGAGCGGGACGTGGTGATCTTCGGCCGGAACACCACCGACGCCATCAACAAGCTGGCCCATCGGCTGCCCACTCCCGTCGACGGCGAACCCACCGAACGAGTGGTGGTGACCACGCTGGCCGAGCATCACTCGAACCTGCTGCCGTGGCGGGCCCGGGGCCGGGTGGTGCAGGTGGGCCTCCGGCCCGACGGCGCCATCGACCTCGATCAGATGAAGGCGACGCTGCTGCGCCATGCCGGCCGGATCGACCTGGTGGCGGTGAGCGGCGCGTCGAACGTGACCGGCCTCGTGCCCCCCATCCACGAGCTGGCCTCGTGGGCCCATGCCGCCGGGGCGCCGATCCTGGTGGACGGGGCCCAGCTCGCCCCTCACCGCCCGATCGATGTCCGTCCCCACGATGATCCGGCACACATCGACTACCTGGCCATCTCGGGCCACAAGCTCTACGCCCCATTCGGCACCGGCGCCCTCATCGGCCCCCGGGCCACGTTCGACCAGGGTGCTCCCGAGTACCAGGGGGGAGGCACGGTCGACACTGTCACCCCCGACGGCGTCATCTGGGCCCCCGCCCCCGATCGGGACGAGGCCGGCAGCCCCAACGTGGTGGGGGCGGTGGCCCTGGGCGTAGCTCTCGAGACACTGGCCGCTCTCGGCATGGACCGGGTGGCCGCCGCCGAGCACCGTCTGCTGACCGCTGCCCTCCATGCCCTGCGCGCCGTCGACGGCGTCCGGCTCCTGGAGCCGGCCGACCCGGCCGCCGACCGGGTGGGGGTCATCCCGTTCGAGGTGCTCGACGACCGGGGCGAACCGGTCGACCACCGGCTGGTGGCGGCCCGTCTGGCCCACGAGCACGGCGTCGGGATCCGCAACGGCTGCTTCTGCGCCCACCCGCTGCTGGCCACCCTGCTCGACCTTCCACCCGACGGGATCCAGGCCTGGTCCACCCGCCGCAGCGACGGCTTCCGCCCCGGTCTGCTGCGGGCCAGCCTGGGCTGCTACTCCGACCTCGACGACATCGACCGCCTGGCCGCCGCCGTGGCTGCCATCGCCAAGGAGCCCAGCCCCTGGACCTACCAGCTCGACGCCGACGGCCAGTTCAACCCCGACACCCGACCCGGCTGGCTACCGCCCCGCCTCCGGGAGCTGCTCCGCCACTGAGGGCTCGGACGACGCCTGTCAGGCGGCTGCCGGGTCGTGGATCTTGGCTGCGGTCATGAGATCGAAGTAGTCCCGCCACACGGTGATCAGGCCGTTGTGCACCTCGAACACGCTGTTGACCGGAAGCTCCCGCCAGCCGTGATCGAGCCGGTGGCGATCGAGGCGCTCCAGGAAGACCACCGGACCGTCGGCTGCCTTGCGGAGGATCACGAACTCGTTCTCGTGGATGGGCTCGAAGAACGGGCCCAGCACCTCCCGCACCCCGGCGTGGCCCCGCACGGTGCCCATCGGGATGTTCGTGTACTCACAGTCGTCGGCCAGGAGCGGCAACGCCCGGTCGAAATCCATGGCGACGAAGGCGTCGAGAAAACGATCGACGACATCGGTGGCGGTGGCGGCTGGTTCGGTCACGGGTAGCTCCTCGGTGAGTTTGTAGCGATCGCTACGAACACTATTCGCAGTGATCACTACAGTCAACGGGGTGCGTCACCCGATCTCGTCGGGCATCGAGGCCTTGCGGCGTTCGATGTAGTCCCGCAGCTCGGCGTCGACGGCATCGTCGATGGGGGGCGGCTCGTAGCCGGCCAGCTGCTCCCGCCACTGCCTGGCCGCCCGCTGCGCCGCATCGAGCGAACCCTCCTCGGCCCACTGCTCGTAGCTGGCGTTGTCGGCCGTGGTCGACCGGTAGAACGCCGTCTCGAAGTTGGCCAGCGTGTGGGCGGTGCCGAGGAAGTGCTGGCCCGGCCCGTTCTCCACGATGGCCTCCACCGCCTGGGCGTTGGGCGACAGGTCGACTCCCTTGGCGAACACCTCCATCATCCCCAGCTGGTCCACGTCGAGCACGAACTTCTCGTAGCCCACGGTGAGCCCGCCCTCCAGCCACCCCGCGGCGTGCAGCACGAAGTTCACCCCGCCCATGAGGGTGGGGATCAGGGTGGCGGCGCTCTCGTAGGCCGCCTGGGCGTCGGGGATCTTCGACGCCGTGAGCGCCCCGCCCGACCGGAACGGCACACCCAGGCGCCGGGCCAGCGACGCCACGGTGTACAGAACCAGCGCCGGCTCCGGTGTGCCGAACGTGGGGGCCCCGGTCTGCATCGACATCGAGCTGGCGAACGACCCCATGATCACCGGCGCCCCCGGCCGCACCAGCTGCACGAAGGCCATCCCGGCCAGGGCCTCGGCCAGGGTCTGGGCCGCCACCCCGGCCGTTGTCACCGGCGCCATCGCCCCGGCCAGGATGAACGGGGTGATCAGGCAGGCCTGGTTGGCCCGGGCGTACACCTCGGCCGCCGCCAGCATGGTGGCGTCCCAGCTGAGCGGCGAGCTGGCATTGATCAGGCTGGTGATCGCCGTGCGATCACCCAGGTCGCCGCCGAAGGCGATGCGGGCCAACTCCACCGAGTCGGCCGCCCGCTCGCCGGCCGTCACCGACCCCATGAACGGCTTGTCGCTCCACCGGAGGTGGGCGTAGACCATGTCGAGGTGGCGCTTGTTGACCGCCACGTCCACCGGCTCGCACACCGTGCCGCCCGAGTGGTGCATGGCCGGCGCCAGGTACGACAGCTTCACGAAGTTCTCGAAGTCCTCCAGCGTGGCATACCGCCGCCCGCCCTCCAGGTCGTGGACGAAGGGCGACCCGTAGTTGGGGGCGAACACCGTGGCGTCGCCCCCGATCTGCACCGACCGGGCCGGGTTGCGGGCGTGCTGGGTGTAGACCCGGGGGGCGGTGGCCGTCACCAGAGATCGGGCCAGCCCCCGGGGGAACCGCACCCGCTCGCCGTCCACGTCGGCCCCGGCTCCGGCCAGCAGCTCCAGCGCCGTGGGGTAGCCCTTGAAGTCGATCCCGACCGTCTCCAGGATCGTGTCGGCGTTGTGCTCGAGCAGGGCCAGGCCCTCCTCGCTCACGATGTCGAACGGCTTGAGGCTACGGGTGAGGAAGGCGTCGCCGCTGGAGGCCGCCATCGCCGCCGCCGCCCGGGCCGCCTGGCGACCGGCCCGGCCCCCCGACCGGCGACCCCCGCCACCGGCGGAAGAGGGGCCCCGTGACGTCGTCGTCTCGTCCATGCTGGTCAACCTCGCTGCTCGACTCGGGATGCGCGTGATGCTCGTTCGGCGCGGCGGCGGGCCCGGACCGGCGCCGTGCTGCTGTGGGGGATGGCCAGGGCGGCCACGAAATGCTCCTGGAAGCGGGCCTCGGTGGCGGTCTCCACCCGCTCCACTCCGGCCACCACCGCTGTCATCTCGGCCCGCTGGCTGGCCGACAGCAGGGCCCGCAGGGCCCCGGCCCCGGCCGCATTTCCCACCGACCGCACCCGCTCCGCCGGCACCGGCGGGATCAGGCCCAGGGCGATGGCGTGCTCGGCGCTGATGTGGGCCCCGAAGGCGCCGGCCAGGCGGACCTCGCTGACGTCGGCCGACGTGAGCCCGGCCTTCTCCAGCAGCAGCTCGGTGCCGGCCCGGAGCGCCGCCTTGGCCAGCTGCACCGCCCGCACGTCGTTCTGGGTGACGGCCACGCCGTCGGCCAGCACATAGGTCCAGGTCCGGCCGTCGGCCACGATGCGGGGGCTGTCGACACCGGCCACCGGGCCCAGCACCCCGTCGTGGTCGATCACCCCGGCCATATGCAGTTCGGCCAGCACCTCGATGATGCCCGACCCGCAGATTCCGGTGATGCCGGTGCCGGCCGCGGCGGCGTCGAAGCCGGGCTCGTCCGACCACGGCTCGACCCCGATCACCCGGAACCGGGGCTCCAGCGTGTCGGGGCTGATCCGTACCCGCTCCACGGCGCCGGCGGTGGCCCGCTGGCCCGCCGTGAGCTGGGCCCCCTCGAAGGCGGGGCCCGTGGGGCTGGAGGCGGCGTAGAGGCGATCCCGGTTGCCCAGCACGATCTCGGCGTTCGTGCCCACGTCGACCAGCAGCATGATCCCGTCGCCCCGGTGCGGGCCTTCGGCCAGGATGGCGGCCGCCGTGTCGGCCCCCACATGGCCGGCGATCAGGGGGCCGACCCACAGCCGGGCCCCCGGTAGGTCGGTCAGGCTGATCAGGCCGGCCGGATCGCCCTCCACCGGGTCGGCCGTGGCCGGGATGAAGGGGGCCTGGCCCAGGGGGGTGGGGTCGATGCCCAGCAGCAGGTGGTGCATCACCGGGTTGCCCACCACCACCAGCTCCAGCACCTGGGACCGGTCGAGCCCACCGACCGCCCCCACCAGCTCGTCGACGAGGCCGGCCACGGCCTCCCGGGCGGCGGCGGTGAGCTGGGCGGCGCCGCCGTCGTTGAGCATGGCGTAGCTGACCCGGCTCATCAGGTCTTCGCCGAAGCGGATCTGGGGATTCATCCGCCCGGCAGTGGCCAGGATCTCCCCGGTCGACAGGTCACACAGGTGCCCGGCCACGGTGGTCGACCCGAGGTCGACGGCGATGCCGGCCACCCGGTCCACCTGGCCCGGCCACAGACCAACGATCCGGTTCCCCCGCAGGGCCACGCTCACCCGGCCCCCGGACGGCCCGGCGTCGGACACCGCAGCGTGAACCTTGCCGAGCAGTGCCGGGTCGAGCACGGTGTCGGCCAGACCCCAGGAACGGGCCAGCTCGGCCGTGATCCGGCGGGCCGCCGGGGTGCCGTCGTCGGCCGCCACCGGCTCCAGCTCCAGCCACCGCAGCTCGATCAGGGGATCGACCACCAGATCACCCAGATCGACGTCCTTGCGAATCACCTGGCGGTGGATCTGGCTCGACGGGGGCACGTCGATCACCACGTCGCCCTGCACCCGGGCGGCGCAGCCCAGCCGTTGGTCGTCGGGGAGAGTCCGCCAGCTCCGGTAGGTGTCTTCCTTGGGGCCCGGCGGGCTCAGATGGCTGGCCTCGGAGACCACCGACCACTTGGAGAACCGGCCGAACTGGGGCTGCACGGCACAGCGGCCGCACACGCCGCCGCCCCCGCACAGCGAGCTCAGGTCGACCCCCAGCTGGCGGGCCGCCACCAGCACCGGTGTGCCGTCGGCCACCGAGCCGGTCCGGCCCGAAGGGGTGAACACCACCCGGTGGGTGACCGACCCGTCGTCAGGCATCGGCCGCGCTGGCCGGGCCACCGTCGGCCCCGAGGCGGGCCCGGCGCCCGCCCCGGCGGCGGCCGGTGGTGGCGGCGGGGGACGCCCCGTCAACCGGTTCGCGGTGGCGGGCGATCCAGCCGGCACAGTTCTCGTCGTGGCCCATCAGCACGTCGGCCGCCAGTACCGCCGCCCGGGCCTCGTCGTGCAGTGGGTTCATGATGGCCGACGTCATCCCGTGGGCGATTGCCATCGACAGGAACGACCCGGTGACCACGTGCCGGTTGGGCAGGCCGAAGCTCACGTTGGACGCCCCACACGTGGTGTTGACCTTCAGCTCGGTCTGCAGCCGGTGGACGAGGCGGAACACCTGGCGGCCGGCGGTGGCCATGGCCCCGATCGGCATCACCAGGGGGTCGACCACCACGTCGGCGGCGGGGATGCCGTGGTCGGCGGCCCGGTTGACGATGCGGCGGGCCACCTCGAAGCGGACGTCGGGGTCTTCCGAGATGCCGGTGTCGTCGTTCGACACGGCCACCACCGCCGCCCCGTAGCGGGCCACGAACGGCAACACCCGTTCCAGCACCGCCTCCTCCCCGGTCACCGAGTTGATCAGGGGCTTGCCCTGGTACACGGCGATGGCCGACTCCAGGGCCTCGATGATGGAGGAGTCGATCGACAGCGGTGCGTCGGTGACCGACTGCACGATCTCCACCGCCTTGGTCAGCAGCGCCGGCTCGTCGGCCAGGGGGATGCCGGCGTTGACGTCGAGCATGTGGGCGCCTGCCGCCACCTGGGCCAGGGCATCGGCCACCACCCGGCTGAAGTCGCCGTTGCGCATCTCCGCGGCCAGCAGCTTGCGGCCGGTGGGGTTGATCCGCTCGCCGATCATCACGAACGGGCGGTCGAACCCGATGACCACCTCCCGGGTGGCCGAGCTGAGGATGGTGTCGGTCATGGGCTCATCACCTTGGCGGGGACCTTTCGGTCGGTCAACGCCACCAGCGTGCCCCGAAGGGGGGCGGGGCCGGTGGCCAGGCGTTCGTGGACGAGGCCCAGGCGCTCGGCGGCGGCCCGGCCCAGGCGGGCCAGCTCCGGGTCGTCCCGCTGGGCCAGATGCACGAGGCGCCGGTAGTTGCCGAAATAGAGGGGGGTCAGCTCGGGGTGGCGGTCGATGCCGAGGCCCTGGATCACCAGCCGGTCGAAATGTCGGGCCAGGTAGTCGGTGACGTAGAACGTGCCGGGCTCCCGATCGTGCAGCCCGGCGAACACGTCGGCCCCGGCCAGCACCTCGTAGCAGTGGGCCCCGGGGAGGCGGGTCACCCCCCGACGGCGGCACACCTCGTCGAGGCGGGCTCCCGTGCCGCAGTCGGCGTAGCCCAGGATCACCTGGCGGTACCGGCGGCCCTGGGCCTCGATGGCGTCGAGCCGGGCCTCCACCGCCGCCGGGATCCGCTCCGGCCGGTTGTGGAGGTCGGCCGGCAGGCACTCCACCTCCAGATGGGTGAGACCGTCGAGGCGTACCAGGTCGGCCAGCTCCCGGGCCAGCGCCCCGCAGGCCAGCACGAGGACCGGGTCGGCCTCAGGCCTGGTCACGGCTCAGGCCGCGGCCCGGCGGGCGGCCACCAGGCGGGTGGCGGTCTCCGAGGCCACGGCGGCGTCGCGGCAGTAGCCGTCGGCCCCGACGGCCTGGCCGAACTCCTCGTTGAGGGGGGCGCCGCCCACCAGCACGATGTAGTCGTCTCGCAGGCCCTTCTCCACCATGGTGTCGATCACGACCTTCATGTAGGGCATGGTCGTGGTGAGCAGGGCCGACATGCCGAGGATGTCGGGCTGGTGCTCGTCGAGGGCCTGGAGGAAGGCGTCGACGTCGGTGTTGATGCCGAGGTCGATCACCTCGAAGCCGGCCCCCTCCAGCATCATTGCCACCAGGTTCTTGCCGATGTCGTGGATGTCGCCCTTCACCGTGCCCAGCACCACCTTGCCGATGGGCTCGGCTCCGGTCTCGGCCAGCAGCGGCCGCAGCACGGCCATCCCGGCCTTCATGGCGTTCGCCGCCAGCAGCACCTCGGGCACGAAGAGGATCCCGTCCCGGAAGTCGATGCCGACGATCCGCATGCCCTCCACGAGCGCCTCGTTGAGCACCCGGTCGGCCCCCCAACCCCGCCCCAGCAGGATGTTCGTGCCTTCCACGATCTCCTCGGCCAGGCCGTCGTAGAGGTCGTCGTGCATCTGGGCCGTCAGGTCCTCGTCGTTGAGCGAGGCGAGATCGACCTCGTCCTCGTCCGCCCCGCCGTC
>CADEDH010000066.1:0-19771 GCA_902826025.1 uncultured Actinomycetes bacterium | reverse complement strand
TCAGCAGTGTCATCAGCCATGCTGACCCCTCCGGTGCTGTACCACGATGCGGAACAGTACCGTATCATGGAAGGGCCGAGTTGCTAAGGGGCGGGCCCGACGGCGCCGTTATTCCGGCCATGGACGACACCGGTGCCGCCTACATGCTCGGAATCGACGGCCTGGCCCTGGGGTCGGAGGCGGCGGCCGCCGCCCAGGGCACGATCCAGGCCACCTTCAGCCTGAGGCCCACCAGCAGCCGGGCCGGCGGGCTCAGCCAGCGGGTGCAGCTGGCGGTGGGGGAGGCCGAGGCCGAGCTGGGTTGCCCGCCGGCGGAGGTTCGACTGGTGTGCATCGACGACGGGGGCGACGGGTCCGAGGTGGCCCTGGCCGGGGAGTGGTTGGCCGACCGGGGCATCGCGTTCCGGGTGCTCGATCTGGTGGGACCCGACCTGACGCTGCCCCCGCCCAGCCCGGATCCCGACAGTCAGCGGACACGGTCCCTGGCCCGAGCCAGTGGGGCGGCCCTGTGGTGAACGACACCCCGGTGCCGCTGACGGCGATCGACCCGGCGATCGTGAACGAGGTGCCCATGAGCTTCGCCGGCTACTGATCGGCCTGCATCGGGTAGAACACCCCTCGACCGCCGCCCGCCCGGGCCGGGCCGGGGAGGAGTACCCGATGGACGTAGCCGACGGGACAGGCGACGAGCGGGGCCGCCGGGCCGCCGAACCCACGGAGATCCCGCCGCTGGGCTGGCTCGACGCCGTGCGGCGGGCGATCACCGCTTTCCAGCGCAAGCAGATGGGCCTGTTGGCGGCCGGCGTGGCCTTCTGGGCGTTCCTGTCGCTGTTCCCGGCGCTGGTGGCCGCCCTCAGCGTGGTGGGGCTGGTGGCCGACCCGGCGACGATCGAACGGCGGGTCGACGACCTGCTCACCGCCGTCCCCGCCGATGCCCGGAGCCTGATCACCGACCAGATGACGGCGGTGACGGCGTCGTCGGGCGGGGCCCTCGGCTTCGGCCTCGTAGTCTCGGTGGGAGCGGCGCTGTGGTCGGCCTCAGCGGCGGCGTCGAATCTGATCACGGCCCTCAACGTGGCCTACGACGAGTCCGATGACCGGAGCTGGGTGCGGCGCAAGGTGCTGGCTCTGGGGGGCACGATCGGTGGGCTGGTGTTCGCCGGGCTGGCCCTGGCTGCGGCGGCCGCCCTCCCGGCGGCGCTGCGGGCCATCGACCTGCCGGCGTGGCTGGGGGTGCTGGTGTGGCCGGTGCTGGGTCTGGGGTTCGCGGCCGGATTGGCCGCCGTCTACCGGTTCGCCGCTGACCGGGACGACCCGGAGTGGAGCTGGGCCAGCCCGGGCGCGATCGTGGCGGTGGTGATCTGGATGGTGGCCTCGGCCGGGTTCCAGGTGTACCTGGCCAACTTCGGCCGCTACCAGGAGACGTACGGGGCCCTGGCCGCCGTGGTCGTCCTGCTGCTCTGGCTGCTGCTGACCTCGCTGTCGGTGCTGCTCGGCGCCCTGGTCAACGCCGAGCTGGAAGCGCAGACCGCCCGCGACACCACCGTCGGCCCCGATCGACCCATGGGGCAACGGAAGGCGGCGAAGGCCGACGAGCTCGGCCCCACCCCCGGCTCCTGAGGTTGGTCTCTGCCGAAACATCGGGACCTCAGTTCGTACTGTGTAGCGACATGTACCTCTGAGCGAGACATACCGCTACGCGGTTCGTTCTGGGCGCCGGATGTTGCGCCCAGCGGGCAGTGGATGTGGCACGATGCGGCGGTGCTTCAACTCTTGGGTAACGGGGGGTGGCGGCGGCTGCTGCTGGTGACGCTGGCCGGGGTTCTGGCGGCGTGCGGGTCTGACGGGGCGGCGCCGGCGGCCAGCCCGGCCCCGCCCCTGGTGGGGGAGGAGGCGGAGGGCGGCACGACCGAGAGGACGTTCACCGCCGCCGACGGCACCGAGATCACCTACGTGCTGGTGGTGCCGCCGGGCGTGGCGCCGGGTGTGCCGACCAAGGTGCTGCTGGCCTTCCCGCCGGGTGGGCAGGACCTCGACCTGACCCGGCGCATCGTGGCCGGCACCTGGCACGACGAGGCCGTGGCCCGGGGCTGGGTTGTGGTGTCGCCGGCCGCCCCCGACACCGGTTTGTTCTACACGGAAGCCTCGGCCGCCCTCGTGCCCGAACTGCTCGACGCCGTGGCCGCCGACCACCCGCCCGAAGGCGGACGCTTCGACCTGGCCGGCGTGAGCAACGGGGGCCTGTCGGCGTTCAGAGCGGCCCTCGCCACGCCGGACCGCTTCCGCTCGCTCGTCACGTTTCCCGGCAACTCACCCGACGGCGGCACCGACCCCGCCCTGGCCGAGCTGACGGGCCTGGGCGTCGCCCTGTTCGTGGGGGGCGACGACGCCGCCTGGCGGTCGAGCAGCGAGGACACCGAAGCCACCCTGCGCCAGCTCGGCATCCCGGTGGAGCTCACCGTGGTCGAGGGTGAGGGCCACATCATCGAGTCGCTCACCGGAGCCCAGCTGTTCGACGCCCTGGAGCGGGTGCGGCAGTAGACCAGCCGGTGCGCCCGGTGGACCGGCAACACCTGTGACGCCTGGCCGGGTCCAAGGGCCCTGGCTCGGAGGTCGCCGCCGGAAGACCATGGGCGGGTGGCGCAACGACCCTCAGCGCACGAGTTCCCGGCCGGTGATCTCCGTCGGCTCAACCCGGATCCAGCGGGGCCGCCATACGTCGCGGGCCCAGGGGACGAGGCCGATGCTCTCCAGTTGCTCCCGCTCGGCCCACTGGCTGACCTCCCGGGCCGCGCCCCGGACCACCACGCTCCAGCCGGTGCGGGTCTCGGCGCTCCAGTCGTCGACCTCGAAGCACACGAACTGCCCGTCGATCAGGTCCTGCAGGTCCCGGTCGAGGGTGCGGAACACCACCGTCTGCTCGAACCAGGCGTAGTTCACCGGCAGGATGATCGGCCCGTCGTGGGCGGTGAAGGCGATGCGCCCCACCGGGATCGACTCCAGCAACTCGATGCAGCGTCGCTGGTTCAGCTCCGCCAGATGGGGCCGCAGATCGATCGTGGCGTCCTTCGGGTCGAAAGCGAAGGGATCGGGGCGGGGTGGCGCCGATCGGGGGCGGGCACCGCCGGCCTGGTTTCGAGCGTTCACGATCGTTCCTCCCGGGCTGGCCTGACCATTCCAGTGAATCCGTCCGCTCCCCGTCCACTCAAGGGCCGAAGGTCCACAGGAGCACACCATGTCGCTCGATGAGCTCACCCACTCCGAAGGCCGGAAGGCCCAGGCGGTGCCGGCGCCGCCGGAGCAGCACTGCGTGCTCGACGGTAACGAGGCTGCCGCCCGGGTGGCCCACAAGCTGAGCGAGGTCATCGCCATCTACCCCATCACCCCGGCCTCGGCCATGGGGGAGCTGGCCGACGCCTGGAGCCAAGCAGGCACCCCCAACCTGTGGGGTGACGTGCCCGACGTGATCGAGATGCAGAGCGAAGGCGGGGCGGCCGGTGCCGTCCACGGGGCCATCCAGGCCGGTGCCCTCACCACCAGCTTCACCGCCTCCCAGGGTCTGCTGCTGATGATCCCCAACCTCTACAAGATCGCCGGTGAGCTCTCCAGCACCGTGATCCATGTGGCCGCCCGGGCCGTGGCCACCCACGCGCTCAGCATCTTCGGCGACCACAGCGACGTGATGGCGGCCCGCCAGACCGGCATGGCCCTGCTGTCGTCGGCCTCGGTGCAGGAAGCCCAGGACCTGGCCCTGATCGCCCACGCCGCCACCCTGGAGGCCCGGGTGCCGTTCCTCCACTTCTTCGACGGGTTCCGCACCAGCCACGAGGTGGCCTCGATCGTCCCCCTCGACGACGCCACCCTGGCCGCCATGATCGACCCCGACCTGGTGGCGGCCCACCGCCGCCGGGCCCTCGACCCCGACCACCCGGTCCTGCGGGGCACGGCCCAGAACCCCGACGTGTTCTTCCAAGGACGGGAGGCGGCCCGGCCATACCACCAGGCCGTGCCCGGGATCGTGGCCCGGGCCATGGACCGCTTCGCCGCCCTCACCGGGCGCCGCTACGAGCTGATGAGCTACACCGGCCACCCCGAGGCGGAGCGGGTGCTGGTGCTGATGGGGTCGGCCGCCGGCCCCGCCGCCGACGTGGTGGAGACCCTGGCCGCCCGGGGCGAACGGGTGGGCCTGGTCACAGTGCACCTGTACCGCCCGTTCGACGTGACCGCCCTGCTGGCCGCCCTCCCGCCCACCACCCGGCGCCTGGCTGTGCTCGACCGGACCCTGGAGCCGGGCGCCCCCGGCGAGCCCCTCTACCTTGACGTGGTGGCCGCCCTGGTGGAGGGCTGGACGGCGGGGTCGATGCCGCTGGTGGTCCGGGGCCGCTACGGGCTGGCGTCGAAAGAACTGACCCCGGCCATGGTGGCCGCCGTGCTCGACGAACTGGCCCTCCCCGTGCCCCGGCGGGAGCTGACCGTGGGCATCGTCGACGACGTGGGCCACACCAGCGTCACCCCCGACCCGGCGGCGTGGCCCGAGGCCGACGACGTCTACCGGGCCGTGGTCCACGGCCTGGGGAGCGACGGCACGGTGGGGGCCAACAAGAACACGGTGAAGATCGTGGGCCACCACACCGGGCGCCAGGTGCAGGGCTACTTCGTGTACGACTCGAAGAAGTCGGGGTCGACCACCACCTCCCACCTCCGCTTCAGCCCCCGCCCCATTCGAGCCGCCCACCTGATCACCGAGGCCGACTTCGTGGGTGTCCACCACTTCGCCTCGCTCGACCGTATTGACGTGCTGGCCACTGCCCGCTCCGGCGCCACCGTCCTCATCAACTCGCCCCACGGGCCCGACGGCACCTGGGCCCACCTGCCGGCCCGGGCCCGGCGCCAGATCACCGAGCGCGGTCTGACCGTGTGGGTGGTCGACGCCGCCGCCGTGGCCACCGCCGCCGGCCTGGGCAAGCGGGTCAACACCGTGCTCCAGACGTGCTTCTTCGCCCTGTCGGGCCTGCTGCCAACCGACGAGGCGGTGGCCGCTGTGAAGCAGTCGATCGCCGACACCTACGGTGGACGGGGGAATCTGGTGCTGCAGCGCAACCTCGCCGCCGTCGACGCCGCCATCCCGGCCCTGGCCCGCATGGTGGTGCCGAGCGACCGGGCCGCCGGTGACGCCCCGGCGCCCCTGGTGCCGGTCACCGCCCCCGCCTTCGTGCGGGAGGTGACGGTGACGCTGATGGCGGGGGAGGGCGACCGGCTCCCGGTGAGCGCCCTGCCGGCCGACGGCACGTTCCCCACCGGCACCGCCCGCTGGGAGCGCCGCAGCCTGGCCGGCGAGTTGCCGATCTGGGACGAGTCCATCTGCATCGACTGCGCCCGCTGCACGCTGGCCTGCCCCCACGCCGCCATCCGCATCAAGGTCGTGCCGGCCGAGGCCCTGGCCGGAGCGCCCGAGGGGTTCCGCCACCGGCCGTGGAAGGGGGAGGACGGGGCGGCGGCCGTGATCCAGGTGGCCCCCGACGACTGCACCGGCTGCGGGGTGTGCGTGAACGTGTGCCCGGCCCACGCCAAGGAGGCGGTGAAGCACAAGGCGCTGAACATGGCCCCGGCGGCCGAGCACCGGGAGGCCGAGCGGGCCGGGTGGGAGTTCTTCCTCGGCCTACCCGAGCACGACCGGGCCAACCTGTCGCTCGACACGATCAAGGGTTCGCAGCTGGCCCAGCCCCTGTTCGAGTTCTCCGGGGCCTGCGCCGGCTGTGGCGAGACCCCGTACCTCAAGCTGGTGACCCAGATGCTGGGCGACCGGATGGTGGTGGCCAACGCCACCGGCTGCTCGTCGATCTACGGGGCCAACCTGCCCACCACCCCATGGACCTCCGGCCTCGACGGCCGGGGCCCGGCCTGGGCCAACTCCCTGTTCGAAGACAACGCCGAGTTCGGCCTGGGCATGCGGATGGCCCTCGACCACCAGGCGGAGGCCGCCCGGGCGCTGCTGGCCGGCCTCGCCGCGCTGGCGCCGGCCGTCGGCCCCCTGGCCGACCGGCTGCTGGCCAACGACCAGGGTGACGAGGCCGCCATCGCCGTCCAGCGCCGCGACGTCGACGAGCTGCGGGCCTGGTTGGTCGCCCACCCCGGGCCCGAGGCCGAGCGGTTGGCGTCGCTGGCCTCCCACCTGGTGCGGCGCAGCGTGTGGATCGTGGGCGGCGACGGGTGGGCCTACGACATCGGCTTCGGCGGGCTCGACCACGTGCTGGCCTCGGGCCGGGATGTCAACGTGCTGGTGCTCGACACCGAGGTCTACTCCAACACCGGGGGCCAGACGTCGAAGTCGACCCCCCGGGCCGCCATCGCCAAGTTCTCGGCCGGGGGCAAGACCCAGGCCAAGAAGGACCTGGGCATGTTGGCCATGGCCTACAACGACGTCTACGTGGCCCACGTGGCCATGGGGGCCAACATGACCCAGACGGTGAAGGCCCTGGCCGAGGCGGCGGCCCACCCCGGCCCGTCGCTGGTGATCGCCTACAGCCCGTGCATCGCCCACGGGATCGACATGGCCACGATGATGGAGCACCAGAAGGCGGCGGCCGAGAGCGGCTACTGGCCCTTGTACCGCTACGACCCCCACCGCGACGCCCCGGGCGACCATCCGCTGCATCTCGACAGCCGAAAGCCAACCCGCACCTTCCGGGAGTTCGCCCAGACCGAGGCCCGCTTCGCCCTGCTGGCCCGGGCCAACCCGGAGCGGGCCGAGGCGCTGATGGCCGAAGCCCAGCGCGACATCGACGACCGCTGGCATCTGTACGAGCAGATGGTGACCGTGGAGCGCACCGCCCGCTTCGGTCTGGTCGACGACCCCGACATCTGATGTGACTGATCACCCCCCACGAGGAGGCCCGGCGATGACAGACCTGAGCACGAGTTACATGGGCCTCGACCTGACCCATCCGGTGGTGGCTTCGGCCTCGCCCCTCACCGGGTCGCTCGACACGCTGGCCGAGCTGGAGGCGGCGGGGGCGGCGGCCGTGGTCCTGCCATCGCTGTTCGAGGAGCAGGTGGAGCACTCCGAGATGGTGCTCGACGGCACCCTGGTGCTGGGCCACGAGTTCGGCGAGGCCACCGACGGCTACTTCCCCGCCCTCGACGACTACAACACCGGGGCCGAGGAGTACATCGACCTGCTGGTGGCGGCCAAGCGGGAGCTGACCATTCCGGTTATCGCCAGCCTCAACGGCACGTCGCCCGGCGGCTGGAGCCACTACGCCACCGCCCTGCAGGACGAGGGGGCCGACGCCATCGAGCTGAACGTGTACCACGTGGCGGCCGATGTGGATCTGACCGGCGCCGAGGTGGAGGACCGCTACCTGCGCCTGGTCGAGTCGGTGCGGGAGGCGGTGCAGATCCCGCTGGCGGTGAAGGTGGGGCCGTTCTTCTCGTCGCCCGGCAACATGGCCCGGCGGCTGGAGGCGGCGGGGGCCGACGCCCTGGTGCTGTTCAACCGGTTCTACCAGCCCGACATCGACCTCGACCGCCTGACCGTGACCCCCGACCTCGTGCTCAGCACCCCGGCCGAGCTGCGTCTGGTGCTGCGGTGGCTGGCCATTCTCGAAGCCCACCTGGCCATCGACCTGGCCGCCACGACCGGCATCCACGACTCCGCCGGGGCGGCGAAGGCCCTGTTGTGCGGGGCCGACGTGGTGATGATGACCTCGGCCCTTCTGTTGTACGGCCCGGCCCACATCGGCACCGTGGTAGACGGGCTACGGGGCTGGCTCACCGAGCGGGGCTATGCCTCGGTCGACCAGGCCCGGGGAAGCGTGAGCCACCGGACCGTGGTCGACCCCAGCGCCTTCGAGCGGGCCAACTACATGCACGCCCTGGTCAACTACGGGAGCTGATCGTCAGACTCCGACGCTGGATCGTTCCTTGCGTTCCAGGCCGAGCTGGGCGTCGGCCGAGAAGGGGCCGGGGCCGCCGACGGCGAGCATGAAGAAGCCGGCGATCAATGTCCAGTCGAGCTCGGCACCGGCGGTGCCGGAGCCGATGTAGCCGATGTCCCGCCCGTACTTGGCCTTGATCACGGCCACCAGCAGCTGGACGATGAACAGCAGCGAGAACACCCGGGTGGCCACACCGGCCAGGATGGCCAGCCCCCCGACGACCTCGAGGACGGCGGTGATGGGGGTCATGATGGCGGCTGCCGGGATGCCGATCGACCGGAAGAAGTCCTCGTAGACACCGAGGCCGTCGTCGAACTTCTTGTAGCCGTGCCAGAACATGGTGAGCCCCAGCACCACCCGCAGGAACGTGGGGGCCCACGGCCCCACCCGGCTCAGCGGCGTGCGGAGCTTCGCGTACGACGATGCCAGTGCTTCCATGGGTGTCCCTCCCCTTCGTCACCGCCGAGTGGCGGTCCATCGGCGGACACCATAGTGCCTGGTCAGCTCCGGTCGTGGTGGCAGACCGCCTCCACCAGGAAGCCGAACGGATCCCGCCAGAAGGCGGCGTAGTAGGGCTGGGGGTACTGGGGGAACACCTGGGGCTCGTGGACGACGACCGAGCCCAGTTCCACCGCCGCGTCCCGGGCGGCCTGCACCGCCGAGCGGGTGCGGACCATGAAGGCCAGATGCTGCAGGCCGGGGGCGTCGGCGTCGAAACCGGCCGGTCCGGGGGCCGGGTACAGAAACAGCCAGGTTCCGGGCTTGCCGCCAGCCGGGCGCCACGCCACCTCGTCGGCATGGTCGAAGAACGGCTCGAAGCCGAGCAGCGGTAGGAGTGCGCCGTAGTAGGTACGGGCGACGTCGAGGTCGCCGACGTTGAGTCCAAGATGGCCGAGCATGGCCCGATTGTGGCTCCGGTCCGCCGTCCGGGCCCAATAGCGTGGGGCGGGTGCCAGTCCAGGTGCCAGCCCAGATGATCGCCCAGGAGACCGTGAGCGGGGTGTGCGGCGAGGAGGGCAGCCTGGCCTGCCGCTGGGTGTTCGAGCGCACCTCGAGTTCCTACTGGGCCAAGGCGGCCGACTGGTTCATCGACCGGCCCCTCAGCATCCTGCTGATCCTGATGGCCGGGATCATCGCCAGCCGGTTCCTGCGCCGGTCGGTGAACCGCTTCGGCCACCGGGCCGCCGGACGGGGCAACGGCGACGTCACCCACTCCCGCACCGCCCAGCGGGCGGGGGCCATCACCTCGGTGCTCACGTCGCTGGTGTCGGGGGCGGTGTGGGTGGCCGTGGGCCTGCTCGTGCTGGGCCAGATCGGTATCACCCTCGGGCCGTTGCTGGCCGGGGCCGGGGTGGTGGGCGTGGTGCTGGCCTTCGGGGCCCAGCACGTGGTGGCCGACTTCCTGGCCGGCTGGTTCATGCTCACCGAGGACCAGTTCGGGGTGGGCGACGTGATCGACCTGGGCCAGGTGGCCGCCACCCCGGTGTCGGGCACGGTGGAACGGGTGTCGCTACGTGTGACCACGCTGCGCGACGTCCACGGCACCGTGTGGTACGTCCCCAACTCCGAGATCCGGCGGGTGGCCAACAAGTCGCAGCTCTGGAGCCGGGCCGTGCTCGACGTGGAGGTGGCGTCCACCGCCGACCTTCGCCGGGCCGCCGTGGTGATCAAACAAGTGGCCGACGACCTGTGGCACGACGAGGGCTTCAGCGGCGGCGTGATCCTGGAGGAACCGGAGGTGCTGGGGGTGGAGCGGGTCGACGCCACCGGGGCCGCCATCCGCCTCGTGGCCAAGACCGCCCCGGCCGACCAGTGGGCCGTGGCTCGCGAGCTCCGGCTCCGGCTGGCCGAGGCGTTCCACGCCGCCGGTATCGACATCGCCGCCGCCGGGGTCTGCGACCAAGCGCCGGGCCAGGCCAGCTAGCCTCGGCCCATCACACGCCGCTCTCTACTCCGCCACCCGCTGGCGGGCCCGCTCGTGGGCCCGCTCGTGGGCCCGCTCCTGATCCTGCTCGCCGTGGGCCTGCTGGCCACCGCCTGCACCTCGGGCAGCGACGACGGGCCGCCGTCGTCGGATTCCGCCGCCCCCGACCCGGCCCCGCTGGTGATCGACGGCACGGCCCCCGCTCCCGACGCCACCCCGCTCCCGATCGACCCCGCCACCAAGGTGGGCACGCTCGACAACGGGCTCACCTGGTACACCCGGTCCAACGGCTTCCCCGGCCAGTCGGTCACCATGCGCCTGGTGGTGCGGGCTGGGGGCCTGCAGGACAGCCCCCGGGGTTCCGGCACGGCTCACTTCCTCGAACACATGATGTTCAACGGTACCGAGCAGTTCCCGGGCAACGAGCTCGACGCCACCCTGCGCTCCATCGGGGCCGAGATCGGGCCCGACTTCAACGCCTACACCTCCGACTCCGAGACCGTGTACCAGATCACGGTGCCCGACGAGGGAGACAACGTCGACGTGGCCTTCGACGTGCTGGCCCAGTGGGCCTCGGCCGCCACCCTCAGCCCGGCCGAGGTCGCAGCCGAGGTGGGCGTGGTGCGGGAGGAGGAGAGGTCGAGCGCCGAGACCGGCGAGGGCAAGGTCAACGCCGCCTTCGACCAGGCTTACTTCCTCGGTACACCGTGGCAGGGGGTCGACGTGCTGGGCAGCCCCGACGCCATCGCCGGCACCACCCCCGAGGCCCTGCGGGCCTACTACGACACCTGGTACCGGCCCGACAACATGGCCGTGATCGCCGTGGGCGACCGGCCGGCCGACGAGCTGGAGGCAGCCATCGCCGAGCGGTTCGGGCCCCTTGCCGCCCGGGGCGGCTCGCCGTCGCCCGATCCGGGTCCGGTGCCGCCCCGCCAGACCCCCTACGCCGACGTGGTGGTGGCCCCGGGCTACGCCGAGTCGTTCGTCAGCATCGATTACCCCCTGCCCGACTGGAACCTCGGTACCCGGGACGGCAACCACCTGGCCTGGCTGGACGACGTGGCCGGCTCGATCATCGCCGAGCGGCTCGGCGACGGGCTGAGCACCGGCCGCCTACCCCTCACCACCGCCTTCGCCGGCTCGTTCTGGCAGACCCGCAGCCTGCACTACATGGGCTTCAACGTCGATGCCCCCGACCTGGTCACCGGCACCGAGACCCTGGTCACCGAGATCCGCCGGGCCGTGGCCGGCGGGTTCACGGCCGACGAGCTCGACCGGGCCCGCCGGAGCTTCCTGTCGGGGGTGGATCAGCGGCTGGCCGAGGCCGACTCCCAACAGGACGGCGACCTGGCCGACGCCATGGTCGAGCACTTCCTCGACGGGGCCGACCTCCAGCCGGTGGCCGATTCGGTGGCCATGGACCGCAGCGTCCTGGAGCAGATGACGCTGGAGGAGCTCAACGCCTACTGGCAGTGGGCCATGACGGCGCAGGCTCCGATCCTGATGGCCGTCGGCCCCGACGCCGCCCGGGTCGGGCGCCTCGAGGACCACAAGGCGGCCCTCGACCGGGCGCTGAAGGCCGATGTGGTGGCCATCGGCGACACCCCGGTCACCCCGATCGACGAGCTGATGGCCGCTCCCGAGCCGGTCAAGGAGACCGATCGGGCAGACCTCACCCACAACCCCGGCATCCTGCTGCGCTTCGGCAACGGTGTCCGGGTGCTGTTCTCGCCCGCCGATTTCGCCGCCGCTCAGGTGAGCCTGAGCGCCTGGTCGCCCGGTGGCCTGGCCCGCCTCGCCCCCGACGACCGGGCGGTGGCCTTCACCGCGGTGGACGCCGTGGCCGCCAGCGGGCTCGGCCCCTACGACCCGGTGCAGGTCCGCCGTTACCTGCTCGACACCGACGTGTACCTGTCGCCCTGGATCGACCTGGGGGCCGAGGGCTATGCCGGCGGCTCCTCGGTCGACGACCTGGAGATCCTGTTCCAGCTCCTGCACCTGTACAGCACCGCCCCACGAGCCGACGCCGTTCCCCTCAACCAGGCGGTGACGGGCGCCCGGGACGACGTGGCCCAGTCGACTCTCGACCCGTCGTACGCCGCCGACAACGCCCTGTCGGCCGCCCGGTACTCCGGGCTGGGGCTCACCGAGGGGCCAACGCCGGCCCAGCTCGACGCCCTCACGCTGGAGCGGGCCCGGGGCCTGTTCGAGAGCCGGTTCGTTGCCCCCGACGGGCTGATGGTGGCGATCACGGGCGATGTCGACGAGGACACGATCATCGATCTGGCCCGCCGGTACCTCGGCACCCTGCCGGCGGCCCCGGGGGCCGAGCCGGCCTGGCCCGCCGATCCCGCCCCGGCGGTCGAGCGGCGGGTCGAGGCCGGCACCGGCGGGCTGTCGGGCGCCTACCGGCTCAGCCTGGCCTCCGCCGCCATGCCCGAGTCGGCCGTGAACCAGGTGTTGGCCGACCTGACCGTGTCACTGCTCGACGACCGCCTCTTCACCGTGGTGCGCGAACAGCTGGGGGCCACCTACGGCGGCTCGTCGGCCGTCACCTTCGACGAGGGGGGTAGCGCCGCCGACCTCACGGTGTCGGTCGACGGCGACCCGGCCCGGCTCGACGAGATCGTGGCCGCCGTGGGCACCGAGCTGGACGCGCTGGCCGCCGGGCAGGTGGCCAGCGCCGACTTCGGCGAGGCCCAGGCCGTGCTCCAGAACCGGTACAACTACGTCGACCACGACCAGATCCTGGAGGCCCTGCTCGACGAGGGACGGGACCCGGCCACCGTGGTCGATCCCGACCAGGCCCTCGACGTGCTGGCCCACGTCACCCCGGCCCAGCTGGCCGGCTTCGTGTCCCGCTTCACCGTCTCGCCCAACCGGATCGACGTGCGGGCCGTTCCTGCCGGCTAGCTACCGACCAGTTACCAGCTCGCCTGCCACGCTGCCGTGGGCTTCACCTGGTTGAAGGTGAAGCAGTGGATGCCCTCGATCCCGAGCGGCGACAGGTGAGGGGCCAGCGGCTCCAGCACGGTGGCGGGGTCGAAATGGGAGGCCGACAGGAGCGTGCCCAGCGCCTTGCGGTTCTTGCGCAGGTAGCGCAGCGAGGCCCCCACCCCGAGGCGGACGCCCATCGTCATGAGCTTGGCCCGGTCGATCACGCCCGGGACCCCCAGGTGTACGGGCAGGGTGAGCCCGGCGGTGCGGGAGTCGCCGAGCCAGGCCCTGATCCGGCCTGGATCGAAGCACATCTGGGTGCTCACGTGGCCCTGTAGCCCGGCCTCGGCCAACACGGCCTCTTTGGCCGCCAACGCATCGGCCAGGGCGGCGGCCGGGATCAGGGGGTGTCCGTCGGGGTAGCCGGGCACACCCACCTCGGTGAGACCGGGGTCGGCGTCGAGCAGGGCCCGCAGGAGGCTGAGCCCGTCGGGGTAGGGGCCGGCCGGATGCTCGGCGTCGCCTCCCACCAGGAAGATCCGGTGCACCCCCTCGGCCCGCAGCCATGCGGCGATGCGGGTCACCTGGGCCGGGCCCTCCACCATGCGGGCCGCCAGGTGGGGCACCGGGGTGTGGCCCGCCGCCAGCACCTGGGCCGACAGCTCGAGCGTGGCGTCGATCCCCTTCACCGGCGAGCACGTGACCGACACGGTGGCGGCGGCCGGCAGGGCGGCGATGGCGTCGGCGGCGCTGCGCAGCGGGACGATCTCGTAGGTCATGCCGGCCACCAGGGAGCGGAGCCGATCGTGATCGGCAGGGCTCAACTCAGCCCCACGATCTGGCCGCTGGCGTCGATGTCGATGCGCAGGGCCGCCGGGTCGGTGCCGAGGCCGGGCATGGTGCGCATCTCGCCGCAGATGGGGTACACGAATCCGGCCCCCACCGAGGCCCGGACCTCCCGCACCGGCAGGGTCCAGCCGGTGGGTGCCCCTTTGCGCGACGCCTCCGACGACAGCGACAGATGCGTCTTGGCCACGCACACCGGCAGGTTCCCGAACCCCGCCGCGGTGTAGGTGGCGAGCTGGCGGTCGGCCTCGGCCGTATAGGTCACACCGTCGGCCCCGTACACCCGGGTGGCGACGGCCTCGATCTTGTCCTTCAGTGAGGCGTCGTCGGGGTAGAGGAGCTGGAACCGGTTGGGCTCCTCGGCCGCTTCGGCCACCGCCTCGGCCAGTTCGGCCGCCCCCGCCCCGCCGTCGCTGAAGTGGGTGGTGAGGGCCCAGCGGGCCCCGCAGGCCTCGGCGATCTCACCGATGGCGGCGATGTCGGCCGGATGGTCGCCGGGGAAGGCGTTGACCGCCACCACCGGGGTGACGCCGTGGATGGTGATGTTCTCCAGCTGCTTGCGCAGGTTGGCCCCGCCCTCGTGGACCTCGTCGGGGTTCTCGGCCAGCAGGGCCTCGGGAAGGGGCCGGCCGGCCACGATCCGGTAGCGGCCGGAGTGGGCTTTGAGCCCCCGCACGGTGGCCACCACCACCGCCGCGTCGGGCGTCAGGCCCGAGTTGCGGCACTTGATGTTGAAGAACCGCTCGGCCCCCATGTCGGCCCCGAAGCCGGCCTCGGTGATCAGGTAGTCACCGGTGTGGATCCCGATGAGGTCGGCCACGATGGAGGAGTTGCCGGTGGCGATGTTGCCGAACGGGCCGGTGTGGACGAGGGCCGGCGTGCCCTCCAGCGTCTGCATCAGGTTGGGCTTGATGGCTTCCCGCAGGATCACGGTCATGGCCCCCGCCACCCCGATGTCCTCGGCCGTCACCGGTTCACCGCCCTTGGTGTAGCCCACCACGATGCGGCCCATGCGGCGCCGCAGGTCCTGGAGCGAGGTGGCCAGCGCCAGGGCCGCCATCACCTCGGACGCGGCGGTGATGTCGAACCCGGTCTGCCGGGGGATGCCGTCCTGGGCCCCGCCGAGGCCGATCACCAGGTTGCGCAGGGCCCGGTCGTTGACGTCGAGCACCCGGCGCCAGGTGATGTTGTGGAGGTCGAGCCCGGCGGCGTTGCCGTGGAAGAGGTGGGCGTCGAGCATGGCCGAGCACAGGTTGTGGGCGGCGGTGACGGCGTGCATGTCGCCGGTGAGGTGGAGGTTGAGCAGCTCCATCGGCACCACCTGGCTGTACCCGCCGCCGGCGGCGCCGCCCTTGATGCCGAAGGTCGGCCCCATCGAGGGCTGACGGATGGCGATCGTGGCCTGCCGGCCGATGTGGCCGAAGCCCTGGCCCAGCCCCACGGTGGTGGTGGTCTTGCCCTCGCCCAGGGGGGTGGGGGTGATGGCCGACACCACCACGTAGCGGGCCCGGGGCCGGTCGGCCATGGCCTCGATGGCCTCGAGGCCGATCTTGGCCGCCCCCCGGCCGTAAGGCTCCAGGTGCTCGGGGGGGATGCCGGCGGCGTCGGCCACATCGGGCAGCGGCTTGAGGCTGGCGGCGAGGGCGATCTCGAGGTCGGACGGTACGGTCATGCTCGGGCCTTCCACGGGGGCCGGGGGCTATTGGTTGGGAGTACTGTCGGCAGGTATCGTCCCCGGTGCTGTTCCGCATCGTAGAACCGTTCCACCATACAAAACGCAGGCCTTCCGACCCAGGTCAAGAGGAGACTCCGTCCCGATGAGCGACACGTCGACCGCAGGTACCGGTCAGTTCCCGAGCACCGCCGAGGTGGTGGTGATCGGGGCCGGGATCGTGGGCAACTGCCTGTCGGGCCATCTGGCCGAGATGGGCTGGACCGACATCGTCCTGATCGACAAGGGGCCTCTGCCCAACCCGGGCGGCTCCACCGGCCACGCCTCCAACTTCATCTTCCCGGTCGACCACAACAAGGAGATGGCGTTCCTCACCCTTGAGAGCCAGCGCCAGTACGACGCCCTGGGCCTCAACACCACCTGCGGCGGCATCGAGGTGGCCCGCACCCCGGAGCGGATGCAGGAGCTGCAGCGGCGGATGACGTCGGCCAAGGCGTGGGGGATCGAGGCCGAGCTGCTGACGCCGGCCCAGATCAAGGAGAAGGTGCCTTTCATCAACGCCGACATCCTGCTCGGCGGCTTCTACACGCCCAGCGTGTCGGTGGTCGACTCCCTGGAGACCGGCACCGTGATGCGGCGCCGGGCCCAGGAGGCCGGTGCCCTCCAGGTGTTCGCCAACACCGAGGTGACCGCGCTGGAGGTGGTGGACGGCGCCATTGCCGCCGTGGTCACCAACCGGGGCCCGATCGAGTGCACCCACGTGGCCATCGCCTGCGGCGTGTGGAGCCCCCGGCTGGCGGCCATGGCCGACGCCACCATCCCCCTCACCCCGGCCGTGCACCAGATGGCCGACGTGGGCCCGATCGACATCCTCCAGCAGACGGGCAAGGAGGTGGCGTTCCCCATCGTGCGGGACATGGACACCTTCTGCTACGAGCGCCAGAGCGCCGGCTCGATGGAGGTCGGCTCCTACGCCCACCGCCCGATCTTCCACCGCCCCGACGACATCCCGTCCAACGACGAGGCGGCCCTGTCGCCCACCGAGATGCCGTTCACCCAGGACGACTTCGACCCCCAGCTGGAGCAGGCGCTGGAGCTGATGGGGGAGATCCTCGACGACGCCGAGATCCGCTACGCCATCAACGGCCTGCTGTCGTTGACGCCGGACGCCATGCCGGTGCTGGGCGAGACCGAAGTGCGCAACCTGTGGTCGGCCGCTGCCGTGTGGGTGAAGGAAGGCCCGGGGATCGCCAAGCTGGTGGCCGAGTGGATGACCTACGGGTACCCCCATCTGTGCGACCCCGAGGGCTCCGACATCAACCGGCTCTACCCGCATGAACGCACCTGGGACCACATCGAGGCCCGGTGCGCCGAGCACTTCAACAAGACCTACGGCATCGTCCATCCCCGGGAGCAGTGGGGGAGCCGGCGCCTGCAGTTCACCAGCCCGTTCTACGAGCGGGAGCAGGCCCTGGGGGCCGAGTTCTTCGAGGCCCGGGGCTGGGAGCGGCCCCAGTGGTACAACCACAACGCTCCCCTGGTGGAGCGCTACGGGGTGCCCGACCGGCCGGCCGAGTGGGACCGGCGGTGGTGGTCGCCCATCCAGGTGGCCGAGCACCTGGCCCTGCGGGAGCACGTGGGCATGGTCGACCTGTCGGCCTTCCAGATCTTCGACCTGGAGGGTCCGGGGGCGCTCGACCTGGTGCAGCGCCTGGCCGTCAACCAGTGCGACGTGGCGGTGGGCCGGGGCGTCTACACCCCGTTCCTCACCCCGGGCGGGGGCTTCCACAGCGACCTCACGATCCTGCGCCTCGGTGATGAGCTCTTCCGGGTGATCACCGGCGCCTTCGACGGGGCCCGGGACCAGGCCTGGATCCGGCGCCAGATGCCGGCCTCGGGGGTCTCGTTCGTCGATCGCAGCCGGGAGCTGTGCACGATCGGGGTGTGGGGTCCGAACGCGGCGGCCGTGGTCGGCTCGCTCACCTCGGCCGACCTGTCGCAGAGCGCCTTCCCCTACGGCACGGTGCAGCGGCAGACGGTTGCAGGAGTCGAGGCCACGCTCTACCGCATCTCCTACGTTGGCGACGCCGGGTGGGAGATCACCACCTCGTGGGCCGACGGCCCCGCTCTGTGGGACGCCCTGTGGGCGGCCGGCCAGCCCCACGGCATCGTGCCGGTGGGCATCGGCGTGTACGGCCTGTCGGGCCGGCTGGAGAAGGGCTACCGCCTGATGGGGGCGGAGCTGGAGAGCGAGTACAACCCGGTGGAGGCCGGCCTCGACCGGCCCCGGGTGAAGGCGGCCGACTTCATCGGCAAGGAGGCCTACGTGGCGGCCCGGGCCGAGGAGCCGGCGGCCCGCCTGTGCACCCTGGTGGTGGACGACAACCACGACTCGGCCGGCCAGCCCCGCTACATGACGGGGGGCAACGAGCCCATCCTCACGCTGGGCGGCGATCGGATCGTCGACCGCAAGGGCCGGGTATCCCGGGTGACCACAGCCGGGCCGGCCCCGTCGCTGGGCCAGTACCTGCTGATGGCCTACCTGCCGCCGGAGCACGCGGTGGAAGGCACGAAGCTCCAGGTGATGTACTTCAACGAGCTGTTTCCGGTGACCGTGGCCCGGGTGGGATCGACGCCGCTGTTGGACCCCGACGACAGCCGGATGAAGGCGTAGGGGCGGGGCCGCGGTGCGGATCGCCGTCTGCGTCAAGCGGGTGCCGGCCCCCGGGGCCCGGATCAACGTCACCGCCGACGGGCGGGCGGTCGACGCCGCCCACCTCGGGTTCACCACCAGCCCCCACGAAGAGTGCGCGGTGGAGGAAGCGGTGCGCCTGGTCGAGGCCCACGGCGGCTCGGTGACCGTGCTCACCGTCGGGCCGCCCGCAGCCGAGGAGCAGCTCCGGTACGCCGCCTCGGTGGGGGCCACCGACCTGGTGCTGGTGCCGGTGGCCGACGACGGCGCGGCCTGGGACCCCCAGCGCACGGCGGCCGTGCTGGCCGAGGCGCTGGTCGGGCTGGAGGCCGGCGGCGGGACCCCGTTCGACCTGATCCTGTTCGGCAACGAGTCGGCCGACTCCGGTGGGTTCCAGGTGGGCGTCCGGACGGCCCGGGCCCTCGGCCGGCCCATCGTCAACGGCATCAAGGCGATCGAGGTCTCGGCCGACGGCGGCTCGCTGGTGGCCCAACGGGGGGTCGACGACGGCCTGGAGGCCTACGAGTTGCCGCTGCCGGCGGTGCTGGGGGTGAAGGAGGGCATCAACCTTCCCCGCTACCCCACGATGAAGGGGCGGTTGGCGTCGAAGAAGGTGGCGCTGGCCACCATGGCCCTGGACGCCCGGGCCGGGGGGCAACGCTCGGTGCGCCTCCACCGCCCGGAGGAGGAGGCCAGCACCACCGAGATCCTGGGTCACGGCCCGGAGGCGGCGGCTGCCGTGGTCGATCTGTTGAGCGAGCTGGGCCTGCTGTCGGAGGCGGGGCAGTGACCGGCCCGGTGGTGGTGCTGCTGGAGCACGACCGGGGCGAGCTGGCCGACGCTGCCCTGGAGGCGCTGACGGCAGCCCGGGATCTGGCCGCCCAGCTCGGGGCCGAGGTGGCCGGGGTACTGGTGGGCTGCCCGGCCGACGGCGACGCCTTCGAGAGGGCAGCGGCCGACGCCGGGCGGTTCGGGGCCGCCACCGTGCATCTCGCCCTGCACGACCTCGTCACCGACTACGGGCCCGACGCCTGGGCCGAGGCCGTGGCCCAGCTGGCGGGCGAGGTCGGCGCCGCCGTGGTGCTGGCCACCGGTACCGACCGGGGCAACGAGGTGCTGGCCCAGGTGGCGGCCCGGGCCGACGCTCCGCTCGTGGCCAATGCCCGCACGATCGACTGCTGCGGTTCGGCCGACGGTGAGTGGGCCGTCACCCGGACCCAGTGGGGCGGCTCGCTGCTGGAGGACGTGGTGTTGTCGGGCGGCGGTGGCCCCCGCCTCCTGACGATCGCCCATCATGCCGTGGCCCCCGAACCGGCCGACGACGGCGGCTTCGGGGCGCCGGCGATCGACCGGTTCGAGCCCGAGCTCGACCAGTCAGTGACCGTCACCATCGTCCGCTCCCGTTCCGGCTCCAGTGGCGGCGGGGCCACACTGGCCACCGCCCCGGTGGTGGTGAGCGGGGGCCGCGGGGTGGGGTCGGCGGAGGGGTTCGCCGTGCTGGAGGAGCTGGCCGGCCTGCTGGGCGGGGTGGTCGGGTGCTCCCGGGCTGTGACCAACAACGGGTGGCGGCCCCATACCGACCAGGTGGGCCAGACCGGCACGAGGATCGCCCCCGACCTCTACATCGCCAGCGGGATCTCCGGCGCCATCCAGCACTGGGTGGGGGCAATGGCCTCCAAGCGGATCCTGGCCATCAACACCGACGCCGAGGCCAACATGGTCACCCGGGCCGACTACGCCGTGATCGGCGACCTGCACCAGGT
>CADEDH010000065.1:21445-36320 GCA_902826025.1 uncultured Actinomycetes bacterium | reverse complement strand
GTGGGCATGGCCGTGGGGTACATGCCCGAACGCCTGCGGTTCGCCCCCCTGGCCGAGCAGCCGGCCCGACCCAGCCGGGCCCGGCGCCAGGAGTGGCTGAACCAGGCCGGACTTCCGGTGACCCCCACCCAGTTCTGGACCAGCTCGATCCTCGCCGGTGCCGCCACCTTCGGCCTGGTATGGGTGATCACCTCGATCCCGATGGTGGCCCTGCCCCCTGCGGTGGCGGTCGCCCTCACCCCCCGGTGGTGGTTCGCCCAGCAGAGACGCAAGCTGGCCCGGGCCCGGCTGGAGGCCTGGCCCGAGGCCCTGCGGTCGATCGTGGCCTCGGTGTCGTCGTCGATGTCGCTCCACCAGGCCCTGCTGGTGCTGGCTACATCGGGACCCAACGAGCTGCGGCCCGTGTTCGTCCGCTACTCCAGCCTGAGCTTCACGCTCGACTCGGCCACCGCCCTGGAGGTGATCCGGGAGGAACTGGCCGACCCGGTGTCGGACCGGATCATCGAGGATCTGCTGCTGGCCCTGGAGCAGGGGCCGGCGGTGGTGGTGGAGATCATGGCCGAGCTGGCCCGCTCGACCATCGAGGATCTGCAGGTGCTCGACCGGGTGGAGACGGCCCAGCTGGAGCAGCGGCTCAACGCCCGGGCCGTGTTCGTGCTGCCGTTCCTGTTCCTCATCCTGCTCACGTTCCGGCCCGGGCCGGGCCGAGAGTTCTACGCCTCACGGGCCGGGGTGGCCGTGATCCTGCTCGGCACGAGCTTGAGCCTGATGGGCATGATCCTGGTGCGCCGGCTGGGCCGCCTGCCCGAGGAGCCCCGGGTGTTCGCCGTCGAAACGGGGCGGACCCGCTGATGGACAGCCGCGCCATTCTCGTCGCCCTCCTCGTCGCCTACCTGGCGGCCAGCCTGACCGGCCTCGTGGTCCGGCCCCGCCCAGCGCTCGAGTCGCGCCTGCGGCCCTACGTCCAGCTGCGCCGCACCCGGCTCGGGCAGCGGGCCGACGTGAGCGCCGCCCTGGCCATCAACGCCAACCTCTCCTACGGACCGTTCCGCCGGATATTCGGCCCGATCATCGACGGATTCGCCGGCTTCGTGTCCCGCCTGGTCGACTCGGGCGACGAAGACGAGATCGCCCGCCGGCTCCACCACGCCGGCCTGATCGACGTGTCCCCTCGGGAGTACCGCATCTCCCAGGCCGGGCGAGCCCTGTTGGGCGTCGTCGGTGGCGTGCTGGTGGGGCTGTGGGTGGGTGCGGTGTTCGGGGCCCAGAGTTTCTGGGCCGTGGCCGGGGTGGCCCTCGGCGTGGGCTGGGGTCTCACGTCGGCCCGGAGCAAGCTCAATGCCGCCATCGAGGCCCGGGCCCAGACCATGCGCCTCGAGCTCTACACCGTGGCCCACCTCCTGACGATGCTGGCCAAGGCCAACCACACCCCGGCCATGGCCATCCGCCAGGTGATCACCCGGGGCCGCGGCCCGGTGGTGGAGGAGTTGCGGGAGGCGCAGTCGTGGGTGGCCGGTGGCCACACGCTGGCCCAGGCCATGGAGCGTCTGTCGCAGGAGACGGTGGAGCCGGCGGCGGCCCGCATCTACCGCATCCTGGGCGAGGCCTCCCAGCAGGGTTCCGACGTGGCCGAATCGCTGATGACGGTGGCCAACACGCTGCGGGCCGAACGCCGGGAGGAGCTCGAACGGCTCGGCACCCGGCGCAAGGGCGCCATGATCCTCCCCACCCTGCTCGTCATGGCCCCTGTGGTATTCCTCTACGTGGTCGCTCCCATTCCGCGCTTCATATTCGGCTCCTGACCAGGGGGCCGCCCCCGTCGTCGCCCACCCCCCATCCCGCCCGCCCGCACAGCAAGGAACCCGCACCCGTGATCACCGAAACGATGGCCAAGCTCACCGCCGCCTATCTGGTCTGGTCCGCCCGCCCGGAGACCGATCGGGCCCGTCCGGTCGAGGAGGACGGCTTCGAGATCGCCCAGTCGATGGGCATCGCCCTGCTGGGCCTGGTGGTGGCGGCGGCCTTCGCCACCGCCCTGCAGGCGCTCGGCGTCGACATCATCAACCGCATCCGCAGCGAGCTCGGCCTCTAGGCCGCCGCCCCCTCACAACCACCGGGAGCGGATCCGATGTCGGGCGGGCCGGAGACAACCGAGGTGGCGGGTGGTGAGACCGAGCAGGGTTTCACCATTGCCTCGGCCATGTGGGTCATGGCTGTCACCCTGGTGCTGGTGACGGGCTTCGCCGACCTGTTCGTGCAGCGCTACGCCCAGGCCGTGATCCGCCAGGCCACCGACGAGGGAGCCCGGGCCTGGGCCGTGCAGGGAGGCACGGCCGACGACTGCCTGGCGGCGGCCAACGACGCCGTGGACGACCTGCTGGGCGGGCCCATGGCCAGCGGGATCACCTTCAGCTGCAGCGCCAACGGGGCCACCGTGCAGGTCACGGCGAACGCCACCCTGCGGTCGCTGCCACCTCTGCCCGACGCCCAGTTCGCCACCACCTCGGTGGTGGCCCGCGAGCTCGACGAGGACGGCCTCGTTGCGCCCTGACCGACCGTCCCGTCTCCCTCGCTTCCGGCGTCGCCCGTACTGCTCACCCGGGGCACCGGGCCCGGCCGGCGATCACCCCGGGGCCGACGACGAGGCCGGATTCGTGGCCGTGGAGTGGGTGGCGGCCATGGTGTTCCTGCTGCTGCCCGTGGTGCTGATCGGCGCCGGGGTGTCGCGCTGGCCCGAGCGCCAGGAGGTGGCGCGGGCGGCGGCGGCCGAGGCGGCCCGGGCCGCCGTGCTGTCGGGCACCGAGGCCGAGGCGCTGGCCAACGCCCAGGCCGTGGCCGACGAGGTGGCGGCGAACTACGGGGTTCCGGCCGGTGAGTACCAGGTCCAGGTGTCGGCCCCGTCGTGGGACTGGGGCCAGGACGTGACGGTGACGGTCAGCATGGACATGCCGTCGATCGACGTGCCCGGTGTCGGCTCGTGGAGCGTCACCAGCTGGACGGCTTCCGCCACCCAGCACATAGAGGACTACCGGGGCCTGGAATGACCAAGCGGCGGGCGGCGGACGCCGAACCGGATCCGGAGGCCCCGGCCGTCACCGGTGACGGGGCGGGGCACCAGATCGACGACGACGGCCAACGGGGAACGGTGACCCTGTGGGTCCTCTACTGGTCGCTGTCGGTGCTGTTCATCTCCGGCTTCGGGCTCGACCTGTGGCGGGGGGTGTCGGTGCGGCGAAGCCTGGTGGAGCAGGCCGAGGCGGCGGCGTCGGCCGGGGCCAACGCGGTGGACGCCGACACGTTCCGACTCACCGGTGAGGTGGTGATCGATCCTGGCCTGGCCGACGACATGGCCCGGGCCAATCTGCGGGCCCAGGGCGACGCCGACCTGGTGGACTCGGCCCGGATCACGGTGGACCCGGCCACCCAGGAGGTGGCCGTGACCCTCGAGGGCGATGTCGATTTCACCCTGGTGAAGGTGTTCCTGAGCGGCGAGGCGCCGCTGCGGGTGGGCGTGACGGCCCGGGCCGCCCCCCGGATCGGGGAGGGTGGACCGTGACTGCAGGCGGGCGCGCGCCGGGGCCCACCGCCGCCCTGGCGCTGGTGGCGATGGCGGCTCTGGTCGCCTGCTCGACCACGGCCACCGCCGACGGAACACCGGCGGGGGAGCCCGCCCCCGCCAGCCGCACCGGCAGCGGGACCGGGAGCCCCGACGACGCCCCGACCCCCGCTGCGCCGGCCGCCCTACGCGACGGCGACATCACCGACATCGACCAGCTGGCCGCCGCCCTCGCCACCACTGCCACCGGCGACCCGGCCTGGGTGGACGTGGTGAGCGAGCTGCGGGCCCGAAGCTGGTTGGCCACCCGCTATCCCGGGCGCTACGACCTCGACCGGATCTACGGCGAAGACGCCGCCGAGGTGGCCTGGGCCAACGAGGAGCAGAGCCTGGCCCTCGGCGTGTACCTCGACGAGCCTCTGCCCCAGCTGGTGTCGGTGACCAAGACGCGGGACCTGGGCGAGCTGGTCGAGGTGGAGGTGGTGCTCGACGCCGGCCCGGCCACGGTGCGGGGCGACGATGACGACCTACCCCGCGGTGTGCTCCCCGGCGGCACCCACCGGGGCCTGTTCACCCTCGGCCGGGACGGCCCGGGCGACGCTTGGCGCATACACTCGGTGACGGAGCTTCTCGTGGGCAGCCGCACCACGGGTCAGGAGCCGCAATGATCAGCCGCCGCACCCCATCCGGATCCCGATCTGTGCGGGCGATCGCCGTCTCGTTCACGCTGGCGGTGACCTTGGCCTTGGCCTTCGCCGTGCCCGGGATGGGGTCGGTAGCGCCGGCCGCGGCCCAGGACTGCTCCGCCCTCGATCGCAACGGCACCACCTGCAACCTCTCCGACCAGCTCAACCCGCCCAAGCCGACCCCGGGCAATGTGGTGGTCCGCAGTTCGGCTCCCCCCGGACCCAAGTTCGTGTGGCTCAACCTCCTCCTGGCCTGCGACGCCGCCGGCAACGGGGGCTGGACGCCCATGACCGACCTGTCGGCCGCCATCCTCGACCTGTCGTTCCTGGCTGGCGGCCCCGCGGCGGGCGAGCCCGGTGTGCTGTGGGTGGGCGAGCTGGTGGACCCGGCCACCGGCGGCACCAACAGCGGCTACATCTCGTGCGTGGGTGCCGGCCAGCCCCGCCCCCCACTGCCCCCGCCCCTGCCCAACGCCGACCAGATCTGGGGCGCCGCCCTCACGTTCACCCCCCAGGTCAACCTCGATCCCTACGTCCGGGGCCTCACCGGGCTCGAGACCTACATGTGGTACGAGGGCCCCACCGCCGACACCGTCACCATCACCCTCAACGGGTACGGGGTGACGGCCACCATCCAGGCCGTGGAGTTCGGCTGGGACATGGGTAGCGACACCCGGACGGGGGAGCGGGTTCACCGAACGGGGCGGGCCGGGTCGGCCGACGACCCGGCGGCCACCCACACCTACGCCCAGCCGGGCCCGGTGGTGATCACCCACGAGATCACCTGGACCGGCACCTCGGTGCTCACCGGCCCCGGCCTCCCGGCCGGCGGAGTCGCCGTGGACCTGGGGCAGGCCGTTCTGGCTACTGCCCGGGACTACGACGTGATAGAAGTACGTACACCACTCATCCGTGGCGATGACAGCGTAGGGAGCGCAAACGGATAGCTGAGTTGATCAGGTAGCGAGACAAAATCGAGCATGTGGGCAGACTGTCGGCTGATGACCAGCTGGCACTCGACCTGGAACTTTTGGCTGGGGTTCGGGCGAGCGTCGACGGCGACTCTTCGAGAGGCAGTGCACCCATGACAGATCTGGACATTCAGATCGACGTCCCAGACGACGACGGTCTGAAGTCACCCGTACGGGTACTGGGCGGGAACAACTGGCTACCACCTTGGTTCAAGGCGGTGCTGGTGATCCTCCTGGGAACCCTGGCCACCCTGATGCTCGGCGCCTACCTGCTGGGACGGTCCCGGGCGGCCGGCAACGGCGACGAGGGGGCCACCGACCCCTCGGTGTCCACCACGATCGGCTCGGCCGCATCCAGCCCCACCGTCGACGCCTCGCTGGCGGCGGTATCGGCCTGGGAGGGCTTCGCCCGCTCGGCCGACCTCGATGCCGTTCGTCCCTGGTTCGACGACGCCGGCCCCCAGTTCGTCCTGTTCTCCCAGTCGGCGGCCGCCGGCGCACCGGCAGGCGGCGAGGGCGTCACCTTCGAGCCCCGCAACCCGGTGGAGACGAAGGCCGACGGGCTGACGACGGTGTCGATGGAGCTGGTGGTCACCGGCCCTCAGGGACAGGACGTCTATCCCTACGACCTCGTCTACCGGGGCGACAGCCTGAAGGTGTGGACGGTGGTGGACCGCCGGGCGCCGGGCACGGTGGCCCTACCCCCGCCCCAGGCCGTGGTCGACTCCGCCGCCCAGAACTGGGGGCGGTTCACCTCGGCTCTGGCCATCGGCGACGCCAAGGGCGCCTCGGCCGTGGTGAGCGAGCCGACCCGGGTGCTGGTCGACCAGGTCACCGCGGCCGCCCGGAGCGGCGGCGGTCCCCCGGCAGACGGGCCGATCACCGACCCCGCCCTGTTCGACCAACTCGTTGCCCGGGTGAAGGCGGCCGACGCCGCCTCGCCCGACAACGCCCTACTGGCCCTGCTCAACGCCGACCAGCGCCGGGCGCTGGTCACGGGACAGCTCGCGGCATGGACGCAGGTCGACGCCGACCGGGTGGTGGCGTCGCTCATCGTTGACGGCAAGCCGGCAGCCATCGTGCCCTTCCGGGCCACCGCCGAAGGATGGATGTTCGACCTCGTCGGAGCACTGGAAACGAGCAACGGAGGCAACTCGTGACCCTCGAGAACGGGCACAGTAACAACGGCGACGGTACCGGCGCGCCCGCCGGCCGGTGGCTGTCGGTGCAGGCGGCGGCAACCGAGCTCGAGGTGACGACGCGGACGATCTACCGCTTCATCAACGACGGCAAGCTCGCCGCCTACCGCATCGGCCGGGTCTACCGGATCATGCGGACGGACCTCCAGGCGTTCCTCGAAAGCGCCGCCCTCCAGCCGGGCGATCTGGCCCATCTGGTGGAGGACCGGCCCAACGGCACCGACGAGCCCCCCGGGCTGCAGGCCACGGCCTGACACACCGTCGCCGGCCTACAACCGGGACAGGGCCCACACGAGCGCCACCGCATGCCCTCCGGCCAGGAACGGCACGAACGGCAACCGACGGCGCCGCACAGCGGCCGAGGCCACCAGGCCGCCCGGGAGGGCCAGGGCGAAGCCGACCACGGTGAAGCCCACTCCGAACCAGCCGAGCGAGGCCCCGAACGGGACGCCGAGGCGCACATCGGCCCGTCCGATGGCCGCCCGGCCCGTCCGGGCCTGGAGCCCGTAGGGCACGAGCTGGATGCCCGTCACCAGCACCGCCCCCGCCAGGGCGCCGGTCAGAGCCCCCCAGTCCCGCCCGGCCATGCCGATCACGGCCAGCCCACCGACGGCCACCGCCGTCAGCGCCCGACTCCAGCGCACCGGCACCCGCCCCGTCCGGGCATCCCGCACCGCCAGGCCGCTCAGGCCGGCCGCCGTAATCACCCCGATCGCGGCCCCTGCCCACTCCCACACGCTCATGAGACTAGACAGACGCTCACACCACCGGGAACTGTGGCGCCAGCGCGCAAAATGCAGCACCACGCGCCACAGTTCGCAGGGATGGCGAGACAGAGTCGGGGGTGGGTCTCTTGTGGGAGACCCACCCCCGGCCCACCTTTGGCTGGGGTGGGACGATCTCTCAGGCGCCGGCCACGGTGCCGGTCACCTCGATATGGATGTGATCCTCGTGGTCGCCATCGTTGAAGCTTCCCGGCGCCGCACCGGCCAAATCACCGAATGGGTGGCCGAAGGCCCAGGGGCGGAGGAACTCGGTCTCGCGGTTCATCACCAGCCACCGCTCCACCAGGCTGCGGGCGGCCCGGTTGGTGTCGCTCACCGTTTGGCCGTCGAGGATGGCGATGTCGGCCCCCCGGCCCGACGAGTGGCGGGAGATCCGGCAGTTGGGATAGGTGCCGGTGTTGTGGATGCAGATCGAGTGCCCCGTGATGAGCGACGAGATGTAGATCTCGTGCTCCTGGGCCAGCGACAGCAGGATGGCCACGATCTGGGGATCGATCTGGCCGCTCTCCAGGTCGCTGCGCTGGGCCGGCCCCATAGACACGTTGGGATTGTCGAGCAGAGCCTGGGGGTCGGCCCCGGCGTAGATCGGGGCCACGCCGTACCGGGAGGCGTAGTCGAGCACCTGGTTCACGTACACGTCGGACCGGTTGTACTTGAAGATTGCGTCGCGCACGCTCGTCACCTCACCCTCCCCGCCGCACAGGTAGGCCGCTGCGCTGTAGATGGCGTCGATGGCGTTGTGGGGCGACTTGACGCCATCGCCGTTGCCGTCCACCCCGTAGGCCCGAAACGTATCGGTCAGGAACTGCATGGGCCCCAGCGCCCGGTCGTAGCTCGGATTGGCGTGCCAGGGCGAGCCGCCGGGCAACGGAATGGCCATGGTGCCGGCCAGTGAGCCGTCGAGCACCGGCCCCAGGATGGGCGGCGCGATGTCGCCGTTGTCGGCCATGGTGGCCCCGCCGAACCGACCGTGATCCGACTCGACCTTGCCGATCCCGGCCAGCACCGTCCACGGCAGCCCGGGGCAGCTGAGGCCGGCTCGCCGGTAGTGATCGAGCAGGAGGGGAGGGATGTCCTCCCGGGCGAACTCGGAGGGTTCCGGGTTGATCGGATTCGACACGGCCTGCACGATCCCACCCAGCGAGAGCATGACCAGCCCGAGCGCCAGCATGGGCCCGCCCACCACCACCGCGGTGAACGCCGCCATCAGCCGCCCTACCACCGGGACCCCTCATCGGACATCGCTCACCAGCTGCGCGGAGTCGACCGTCACCGTCAGGGTGCGGGTCTGGTTCGGACCGGCATCCACCGTACGCCCGCTGGAGGCCACCGTGGTGTGGACGTCGTAGCGGAGCCGGTACACGCCGGTGTCGACGGCGGCGATGTCGACGAAGGCGGCCTCGGTCACCCGCTGCTCGGCCACCAAGGAGGCCACCAGTGCCGCCGGCATGGGTGCCGCCAGCTGGGTGTACAGCTCGGGGGTGACGTAGGGCCGCAGGGAATCAGCGCGGACCGCAGCGTCGGTGCGGTAGTCGTAGCCGAGATACAGGCGACCGAATTCCCGCAGTGACCCCTCCAGCCCGGCGTCGGCCGGGGCCGCCGGGGCCGACGTGACGTCGGAGTCGGTGCCGACGATACGGGCTCCGACACCGTCGGCGGCGGCCACCGAGCTGGCCGGCCCCGTGCCAACGGTGGAGGGCGAGCCGACGACGGTGCTCGCCGGAGTGGCCCCGTTGCCGTTGCCCCCCGGAAGCAACGTGGAGGCCGGGACGGTGGACGCACCCGGCGCCCGGCCAATGACCTGGGTCGATGGCGAGGCAGATGACGACGGAGCCGATACGGTGCCGCTCGGCGCACAGGCGGAGAGGGCGCCGGCCGACACGGCGGTGGCGAGGCACGCGCCAGCGAGGGCGGCCGGCAACGCCCGGGGGGCGGGCGCTGAACCGTGGTCTGGGGCCCGTCGGCTCATCGCTCGACAGCCTAGACCACCATTAGTGCTGGTTAGCAATGATTAGACGTCATCTCATTGTCTCTCGCTAGTTGGAGTGGCTAATGTCCTGGTGCGAACATCAGCCGTTGGGAGGCAGCGTGTACGGATTCATCGCACAATCGCTTCCGGGAACGAACCTTCTCCAGGAGCTGGCCACGGGCCTGCAGGGATGGGCGATCGTTGTCGGGACGATCTCGCTTGTGCTGTCCGGACTGCTGTGGGCCCTCGGCGTCGGAACCGACAACGCCGGCCAGGCCACGCGGGGCAAGCGGGGCGTGATGTACTCGCTGGTGGCGGTGGCCTTCATCGGCGCTGGCCCCACCTTGGTGAACTGGGCCTTCGCCTTCGGTAACCGCGTCCAGGCCGGTGGCTGATCAGACCGCTCGCCTCTGGCGCATCGGCTTCACGGTCGTTGCGCTCGCTCTGGGGATGTTGATCGGCGCGTTCCTGTCGGGCGGTTTCAACCAGTCTGGCGACAGCACGGCAGCCGACGCCGTGGGCCCCGACGTGGGTGAGATCCGGGTGGGGGCGAGCTCGGCCGGCCCCACGGCCACCGTGGACGGTGTCGGTGTCGGCTTCGCCCACGATCAGGAGGGAGCGGTGGCGGCAGCCACCAACCTCGTGCTCACGCTGGAGCAGGCAGGCAACACCGATCGGGCCGGCGCCGTGCGCAATTACCAGGTACTGAGCGCCGACGCCTCGAAGCAATCACTGGCCGACGAGATGGCAGCGAGCTGGGACGCCCTGCACCAGGGCATCACCGCCAACGGCCCCAACGCCAGCGCACTGTTCCTGCGCACGATCCCCGTTGGCCACGAGGTGATCCGCTACGCCGACGATCGGGCCACCGTCGAGGTGTGGACGCTCACCCTGGTGGCGGCGGCCGGCATGACCCAGCCGCTGGCCAGCTGGGAGACGGCCAGCATCGAGGTGGTCTGGGAGAACGACGATTGGAAGGTGTGGTCGGCCGACTCCACCCCGGGCCCCAGCCCGGCCTGGTCCCAGGCCCCGATCACGGCCACCGACGCCTTCCTCACTGCAGTCGACGAGCTCGAGGGGTACCGCTATGTCACACGCTGACCAGACACCACGCATCGGCCGACGGATCCTGCGGGGCGTGATCCGGGCCCTGGTCGTCGGCTTCCTCGTCTACGCCGTGTCCCAACCGGTGCCGGGGGCTTCGGCCCAGACCGCTCCCACTGCGCCCCAACAGGAGCAGGACGCCGGCAACCCGGGCTGCGGGAACCTGCCCGTGATCTCCGAGGCCTGCAACCAGCTGCTCGACGGGGCGGCCTGGGCCATCAACTGCGGTGTCAACGGCGTAGGCGACTGCACGGCCGACGTCACCGAGAACGTGGTGGCCGGCGCCTTCGACTACTTCGCCCGCTGGGTGGCGGTGGGGGCCATCGGCGCCACCGACCTCGTCTGGGTGGGCATCAACGGCACCACCACGCCCGACGTGAACTCGTCGTCCGCCGTGTTCCAGACGTCGATGCAGGCGGCCAAGGCGCTGGCATTGCCGCTGCTGATACTGGCCGGCCTCTACTCACTCATAAAACGCGACGCCGAGATCGTGGTGAAATCGGCGTTGTTCTACTTACCGGGTTCAGTCATCGGCATGGTGTTGGCCGGCTACATCATCACCGCGCTGCTGGCCGCCACCGACGAGCTCGGGGCGGCGTACATCAACGACGGCCAGAACGGGCTGGCGACCTGGCTCGACCAGCTTGGTGGAAACATCGCCGGCGGCATCGGGGTGACGGCCCCCATCCTGCTCGTGATCTTCTCGTTCATCCTGATGGCCGGATCGCTGCTGCTGTGGTTCGTCATGCTGGTTCGGGCGGCGGCCATCCTCGTCACCTACGCCTTCATGCCGCTGGCTTTCGCCGCCCTCATCTTCCCCGCCACCCGCTCCTGGATCCGCCGCCTGTTCGAAGTCCAGCTGTCGTTCATCCTGTCCAAGCCGGTGATCCTGGCCTTCCTCTCGCTGGGGGCGGCCACGCTGAACGACGACAACAACGCACTGGTGTCGATGATGCAGGCCACGGCGCTGTTCTTCATGGCCGCGTTCTCCCCGTTCGCCCTCATGAAGCTGCTGCCGTTCGTCCACAACGAGGCCCTCACGGCCATGGAGGCGCAGGCTCGGCGACCCCACGGCCGGGTGGTGGCCACGGCCAGTGGACTGTTCGCCGCCCAACGCCTCGGCACGTTCCTGGCCGGCTCACAGCAGTCGCCTCCCTCGGGCGGGGGCGGCAGCGGCAGCGTGGTGCCCTTCAGCGCCAGCACCGACGCCTACGGCGGCGAGACCGCAGCCGGTTCGGACATGGGTGGCGGCGACCCGTCGGCCCCGGCCGGCCCCGACGAACCGTGGGGCGGCGGCTACAACGGGCCGTCACCCAACGCCGTACCGGCGGCGCCCCGCGGCAACGGAGGTGGAGCCGCCCCGGCGGCCGACTTCCCCAGGGGAACCTCCTCGGGCGGTGAGCTGGCCTCCGGCGCCGCCTCGCCGCCGACGTCGGGTGAGGCGGGCTGGTGAGCGACGGTACCGACGTCAGATTCCAGTTCGGGCCCCCGGTCAGGGCCATCTTCCTCGGTGGCCTGCGGCACGCCCAGGTCGGGTTCCTCGTCACCGCCATGGGCACCGGCGTGGCTTTCCTCCGGTTCGTTCCCGGCCAGATCGGGGTGGGCGTGGCCATCATGCTGGCCATGGCCGGGGTGGCCGCCGCCTTCGGGACGATCGAAGGGCGACCATTCGATGACTGGCTCCCGGCGTTCTCCCACTACGCTCTGCTCGTGATGAGAGGCCGGCGCCGCTGGTTCTCGCCCGCCCCCGGCCAAGGCGAGCGGGCCACGGTGCCCCCCGTGGCCACCGCACCCGCACCGCGGCCGGGCCAGCCCCCGATGCCCGATGGCTCGGCCCTTCTGCCCGAAGACAGCGCCATCCCACCCTGGCCCGATGGCACCGCGCCCGAGACCTCCCGCACCACCCTGGCCCCTCGGGGGGCTGCGCCGACCGCTGGCACCCCCAGCACCAATGGCGCCACCCCGCCCGACGGGGGAACGGGGCGGACCATGCGCCGGGCCGGCAAGCCGTCGCCCCCGCCACCGGTGGCCGACTGGCAGCTCATCTACACCTCGGTCTCGGGCCAACCCATGGGCGTCCTGCGGGACCGCAAACACAAGAGCTGGGTGGCGGTGATCGGCGTCCAGGGCCAGTCGTTCATGCTGCTCGACGAGGGTGAGCAGGTACGGCGGCTGTCGTCGTGGGCCACGGTGCAGGCCTCGATGGCCCGCCAGGGCAGCCCGATCTCCCGCCTGCAGTGGCTCGAGCGCACACTCACCGAGGTGGGCGACGAGATGCGGGCCTTCTTCGCCGAGCGGGCCCGCACCACCGAGGGCACCACGGCCCACGGGTCCTACACCGAGCTGCTCCAATCGGCCCAGCCCGTCACACAGCAGCACGAGACCTACCTGGTGCTGCAGATCTCCCAGTCCAAGGCGGGGCGGGCCATACGCCAGGCCGGCGGGGGCGACAAGGGAGCGGTGGCCGTGCTCTACCGCGAGCTCGATCACCTCCAGCGCCAGCTCCGGGAGTCCGACCTCAACGTGAGCGGATTCCTGTCGGGCGACGAGCTGGCCCTGCTGCTCCGCACCCAGTTCGACCCGGAGGACGCCCTGGCTCTGGCCACCCGGCGCACTCGGGGGTCCGAGCCCCTGATCTCGGCCCGGAGCGCCTGGCCGATGGCCACCGAGGCCTCATGGGGCCACTACCGGACCGACAAGATGTACCACGTCACCTATTGGATAGCGGAGTGGCCCAAGCTCGGGGTGCGACCCAGCTTCCTCGCCCCGCTGCTGCTGATGAACAGCGGGGCCACCCGCACCGTGTCGGTGGTGTCGGAGCCGATCCCCACGTCCCGGGCGGTTCGCCAGGTGGAGCACGCCCAGACGGCGCGCCTGTCGGACGACGAGCTGCGCAGCCGGGCCGGCTACCGGCTCGGGGCCCGCCGTCGCCGGGAGGGCGAGGCCCTCGACCGGCGGGAGAACGAGCTGGCCGACGGCCACGCCGAAGCGCGCTACTCGGGCTACGTGACCGTGTCGGGGTCGAACCTGGACGAGGTGGAGCAGGCGGCGGCCCAGATCGAACAGATGGCCTACCAGTGCCCGGTGGAGCTGCGCCGCCTGTGGGGGGAGCAGGACACCGCCTTCTACTGCACCATGCCGCTGGCCAAGGGACTGCATTGATCCCGGCGCTGGTGGTCCTGGGGGTGGCGCTGGTCCTCTACAGCGCGATCGTCCTCCTGGTCGGGTTGCTGTCGAAGTCGCCCGCCACCCCGCCCCACCATTCCACCACCGCCCATCTCCAGGCCATCTACCCGTTCCAGTCGCCCGCCGGGCTCGGCGGACGGGGCGTCTACATCGGCCAGGAGGTCCTGGGCGGCTCGTTCTGCTTCGACCCGTGGGAGCTGTACCGGCTCCACAAGGTCACCAACCCCAACATGGTGGTGGCCGGACAGATCGGGCGGGGGAAGTCGTCCCTGGTCAAGACGTACATCTGGCGGCAGTCGGCCTTCGGCCGGCGGGCCGTGGTGATCGATCCCAAAGGCGAGTTCCGGCCCCTGGCCGAGAAGATGGGGGGCACGGTCATCCGGCTCGACCCCGGCACCGACGTGCGGCTCAACCCGCTCGACCGGGGCCTGGTGACCGCCGGGGCGGCCAGCGCCGACGAGGTCGACCGTCGCCAAGACCAGATTCTGATGTCGCTGGCCGAGTCGGCCCTGCGGCGTGACCTCCAGCCCGAGGAGCGGACGGCGATCAGCCTGGCCCGGGAGGAGGCGGTGCGCCGCCACGGCGACCCCACGATCATCGACGTGGTGGACGTGTTGCTCGATCCGCCTCAGAAGATGGCCGCCGTGGTCAACACCACGTCGGAGCGGCTGGCCGAGCGGTCACGGGACGCCGCCCTCGAGCTTCGCCGGCTGTGCGAGGGCGACCTGAAGGGCATGTTCGACGGGCGGACCACGGTCGACATCGACTGGAACGGCCCGATCGTCGTGCTCGACCTGTCGGCCCTGGGCAGCACGGGCGACGCCCTGGGCCTGGTGATGGCGTGCACCATGGCGTGGCTCCACAACGCCATCGCCCGCAGCGACGGGGTGCAGCGGATCCTCCTGCTCGACGAGGCCTGGTACCTGCTGTCGAACGTGGCCCTGGCCCGCTGGCTGCGCTCGATGTTCAAGATGTCCCGCCAGTACGGCCTGTCGAACATCATCGTGGTCCACCGCATGTCGGACCTGGAGGCGGCCGGGGGCGAGGGTTCGGAGGCCACCCGGATCGCTCAGGGTCTGCTGTCCGACACCGAGACCCGGGTGGTGTACGCCCAGGCCGAGGGCGAGGTGGCCGACACCAAGCGGCTGCTCGGGCTGACCGGCGCCGAAGCCGACGTGCTGCCCCGGCTGGGCCGGGGTGTTGCTCTGTGGAAGGTGCGCCAGCAGACGTTCATCGTCGACCACCGGGTGGGCGACCGGGAGTGGGAGATCATCGACACCGACCACTCGATGCGGGCCAACCTCGACCACCTGGTTCGTACGCCGGTGACCACGACGCACGCTCCGCCGGAACGAGCCCGCACGTGAGGACGGCACGGTGAGGACGGCACGGTGAGGACGGCACGGTGAGACAGCGCGA
>CADEDH010000065.1:0-21345 GCA_902826025.1 uncultured Actinomycetes bacterium | reverse complement strand
TGAGGACGGCACGGTGAGGACGGCACGGTGAGGACGGCACGGTGAGACAGCGCGAAGGCTGGGTGCAGGAGGGCGGACGGGCCCGGCCCGTCGTGTACCTCGACGGGCTGCCCGGGGTCCACACCGAGGTGGCGATCTGGACCCTGGTGCTGATCGTGCTGGGCCTGCTGGTGATGGTGTGGGGGGCGGCCGAGCTGTCGTCGTGGCTCGGCAACGGGGCCCGGGCCGATGTGGGGATGGGCGAGGCGGCCATCGCCATGGCCCGCCTCGGCGCCTACAAGTTCGACTGGGACCGGGCCTGGGCCCCCGAGACGAGGGAGGCCCTGGCCGGACCCCGCTGGTTCTGGGGGGCTTTCATCGCCGAGGCGACGGTGTTCAGCCTCCTGTTCTGGCCGCTGTGGCGCATCATCGGCCCCCGCCCCCCCGAGCCGATGCCGGTGGCGATCTACCCCACACCCCAGAACAACCCCCGCACGGTGCGCACCCGGTCCCGGCGGGAGTACCGCCAGAACCAGCGGAATCGGCGGCAGACCCCGCCGGAGGACGACGGGCCCGACCCGCAGATGCCCCCCGGAGGCGGCGGCTCGCCTGGTGGTGTCTCGCCCGCCGGCGCTCCGATCCTGCCGGTGGCCCTGGCCGCCTCCCGGCTCCTGGTCGACCGCCCACCCGGCCGCCAGCTGGTGCTGGGTCGGGTGGGCAGCTATCTGGTGGCGGCCGACCAAGGACAGGCCGTCATCGCCTTCGGGCCCACCGGGTCGGGCAAAACGGCGTCGCTGGCCGTGCCCGCCATCCTGGAGTGGGAGGGTCCGGCGCTGGTGTGCACGTCCAAGCCCGACCTGGTGCATCTGACCTGGGACGGACGCTGCGACCGGGGCGGCCAGACCTGGCTGTTCGACCCGTCGGCCACGATGAAGCGCCCCGGCTCCGGCCCCGGCAGTCGTCATCCCATGCGCCGCTACGGCTGGTCACCGCTCCAGACGCTCGGCGCGCTGCCCCGCGACGGGGGCGAGCCCGACCTGTCCTGGCGCACCCGCCAGTGGGCGCTGGCCCGGCGCACCGCCGACATGATGGTGCAGGCCAGCGGCCATGTGAGCGGTTCGGCCGGTGGTGAGTCCGGCGCCCGGGCGGCGGCCCAGTTGCTGGCTCCGATGCTGCTGGCGGCGGTGGCGACCGAGCAGCCGATGGGCCAGGTGGCCGACTGGCTCGACCGCCGCGACGAGCGGGCCGTCACCGCCGCCCTCCATCGGGTTGGAGTGGCCGACGCCATGGCCGCCTGGGAGAACGGGCGGTCCTTCGACTCCTCCACGGCGGCCGCCGCCTCCCAGGTCCTGGCGCTCACGATGGCCCCCTACCTCGATCCCGGCCTGGCCGGCCTGCCCCGCGACGATCAGGCCCAGATCAACGTCCGTCAGCTGCTCGACGGGCGACCCAACACCCTGTACCTCTATGCCGCCCCCGATCACGGGGAGCGGTTCCAACCGCTCCTGGCCACCCTGCTGTCGCAGGCGGCCGACGCCGCCCTGGCCCGGGCCGCCTCATCGGGCGGCGCCACGCTCAGCCCGCCCCTCCTGGTGGTGATCGACGGCACCGTCCACTGCACGCCACCCACCGTGCTCGACCAACTGGCCAGTGCCGGCTCGTCGGGGGCCGGCATCCAGGTGCTGAGCTTGTTCACGGGGCTGCTCCAGCTGGAGCGGGCGTTCGGCCGGGAGCAGGCGCTGCGCACGGCCGACAACCACCGGGCCCGACTGGCCCTGCCGACGCTCGACGACACCCCCACCCTCAGCTACCTCAGCTCGATCAGCCGCGACGGCGGCGCCTGGATCCCGGCCCTGCAGGGCGGGGAGGCGGTGCTGCTCCACGGGGAGCTGCCCCCGCTCAGCCTCAACCTGCGGCCGTGGCAGAGCGATGAGATCCTCCGGCACCGGGTCCAGGCCGGCGGTGGGGGAGGAAGCGGTGGCCCGGCCACCGACCGGGGCCGGCGACTGTGGCGGGGCCCCCGGCCCTGGGAGCGGCCGGCCCGTCGGCCCCAGCAGGTCGACGTTGACGATCCCTTGCTGCCGCCAGGCACCCCCGACCCCCTCAACTCCGAGGCCAACGACCAGGAGGCGGCCCGCTACTGGGAGGCCGTCGAGCGGGGCGGCACTCTACCCGGCCACCAAGCCGGCACCGGCGACGACAGCTGGGGCCGCCCCAACTGACCCGAGACCGGATCTAGTCGATGGCGGGGAGGGTGACCCGCTCGCCGGGGAAGATCAGGTCGGGGTCCCCAGAGCGGATCGACGATCGGTTGGCGTCGACCACCTTGACCCAGTAGCGGGCCACCTGCCGCTCGGTCGCACCGCCGCCCTGCACGGATCGGATCCGGTTCTCGGCGATGGTCCAGAAATTGTCGCCTCTGACCACGGTGTAGCTCTCGGCCCCGGCCTGGGCCCCCACTGCCGCCGGCGGGAGGCCGGCGTTGGGCAGCCAGAAGCTCCCGTCTTCCCCGCTCGACGGCCAACCGGCCGCACCCGGGGTGTACGAGCCGTCGCTTCCTGCCGTGGTGGAGGTGGTGGTGTCGCCCTGGGCCACCGCCATGTGCTGGGCCATGGCCGGCAGGGCCGAGATGGCCGACGGGCCGAGGATGGTGGCCCCGGTGAGCGACAGTGCAGTCACGCCCTGCACCACATGACGGACCACCGGCAGGGTGACCCAGTGCAGGAGCCGGGTGAGCGAGTCGAGCCCGAGGTGGTAGGACAGGGCGTACAGGACGGTGGTGGCGAGCAGCCAGTACCCGATGGCCAGACCCACCAGCCGGGCCAGCGCCACCAGGGCCACGGTGGGCTCCGTGGTCTGGAACCAGGGCCCGAGCGCCCGCAGGGGTACATCGTAGAGGTCGGAGCCCACCCAGTGGAGCGCGGCCACCAACGCCGCCTCCAGCACGAGCACGACGAACAGATCCCGCCAGGCGGCCTTGTCGACCCTGTTCACGCTAACCACGCGGCTCAGGCTAGCCGGCGTCACGGGCCGTTGGCCAGGGCGGATGCGCTTCCTGAGCGGGAAATCGGCCGCTGAGAGGCCCTTCAAGCTTGATCACGTCACTCATTCGTCACATTTGGCCACGTATGGGCTAGAGTACCCAGCCGGGGCAGCCGAGCACCTCTCTGGAGGAACGGTCATGTCGGTGCGGAACACGAAACGGCTCGGCTGGCGATCAGTCGCGGGCCTCACGATCATGCTGCTGCTGTCGGCCCTGACCGCGGTCTCGGCCAGCCCGGCCGAGGCGGCCATCATCGGGATCCAGGGCACGGTCACCAACGCCAGCGGCGCTGGCGTGCGTGGGGTGCAAGTGGATCTGTTCCGGGCCAACGCCGACGGGTCGCGGGGCGCCTTCCTGGGCGAGATCCGCACCGACGCCGCCGGCAACTACCAGTTCCGCCCGGGCGACGGCTGCTACGTCGTCACCGTGGTGGCGCCGTCGGGCATCACCTTCACCGCCACCGGCACGCCCTGGTACCAGCGCTCGATGTGCCTGAGCGCCGGGGCCGCCACCGATTGGATCAGCCCCCGGCTCAACACCACCGGCGGCTCCACGGCGGCCGCTCCGGCCCCCGTCCCCGTCTCGGCGCCCGCTCCGGCCTGCACCTCTGGTCGGCCGATCTGGAACCTGGCCTTCGACGACCAGTTCACCGGCGACGGTGCGGCCCTCGGCTCGTCGTGGAGCGCCTACAACTCCAGCGGCAACGCCGGCAACGGGCTTCGCCGCTCCAGCGCCCTGTCGCTGTGGGGTGGCACCCTCAACATCCGGGCCTCCATGGAGGGGGGCACGATCGTGAGCGGTGGCCTCTCGCACAAGCTGAGCCAGAAGTACGGGCGCTACGAGTTCCGGGTCCGAACCGACAAGGATCTGTCGCTGGGCACCAGCGGCGTCGTGCTCACCTGGCCCAGCTCCGGCGTCCACCCCCGCGACGGCGAGAACAACATCTACGAGACCCTGTCCACCCCGGGCGACCGCCACGAGTTCTACTCGTTCATCCACAAGCCCTATGGCACCGTCCACGACCAGGACTACACGGTGCACTCGGCCGACGCCTCCCAGTGGCACACGATGGTGATGGAGTGGTCCCCCGACTCGCTGGTGCTGTACCGCGACGGGGTGGCGGTGAAGACGATCAACGAGACCAGCGCCGACCTCATCCCCGACAATCCCCACTTCCTGGCCATCCAGCTCGACGCCTGGAAAGGCTCGGTGCCCTCGGCGGTATGGATGCAGCTCGACTACGTGAAGGTCTGGAGCTACGGCGGCAAGACCACCTGCTGACACCGGCCGGTGTAGGGTTCGCCCGGAGTCGGGACCGAGACCTGCACCGAGGAAGGATCGAGCATGGCTGACCGGATGAGCTTCTGGGCCTGGGGCCTCGAGTCGGAAGAGCCCACCGATGCCGCCCGGGCCGCCCTGGCCCAGGACCTGAGCCAGCGGTACGGCACGGAGGTGACAGCCCGGCCGGTGCCCGACCTGGCCGACGCCGAGATGCGGGCCCCCCGGATCTCGGCCCCCGACGCCCTGGCCGGCTTCTGCTTCGACGACACCTACGAGCGGGCCCGACACGCATACGGGGCCCACTTCACCGACCGGACGCGGGCCTTCAACCTCGACTTCCCCAACCCGCCCGACCTGGTGGCCCATCCCCGCAGCGAGGCCGAGTTGGAGGCCGTTCTCGGCTGGTGCCACGAGGAGGGCCACGCCGTGGTGCCCTACGGCGGTGGCTCGTCGGTGGTGTGGGGGGTCGACCCGCCCGAGGGGGTCGACGCCTGCGTCACCATCGCCCTCGACCGGCTCGACAAGGTGCTGGAGGTCGACGCCACCTCCCGGGCCGCCCGCATCCAGGCCGGCGTGTTCGGCCCGGCCCTGGAGAGCCAGCTCAAGGCGTCGGGTCACACCCTGCGCCACTTTCCCCAGTCGTTCCGGTTCTCCACCCTCGGTGGCTGGATCGCCACCCGCTCCGGCGGCCACTACGCCACCAATCACACCCACATCGACGACTTCGTGGAGTCGGTGCGGATGCTCACCCCCCAGGGCTGGTGGGAGTCCCGCCGGCTGCCCGGCAGCGGCGCCGGCCCCAGCCCCGATCGGATGGTCATCGGCAGCGAGGGGATCCTCGGCATCATCACCGAAGCCTGGATGCGAATCCAGGCCCGCCCCACCTTCCGGGCCACGGCCGGCGTGGTGTTCGACTCCTGGGCCGCCGGCACCGAGGCCGTGCGCCACATCGTGCAGGCCAAGCTGTGGCCGGCCAACCTGCGGATCCTCGACCCGTCCGAGGCCCAGCGGGCGGCCGGCCTCGACGGGACCCAGGCGCTGGTGATCATCGCCTTCGAGTCGGCCGACCTGCCCCAGGACGCCAACATCTGGGCCGCGGTGGGCCTGGCGCGCGACTGCGGCGGCCACATTCCCGACGAGAACGTGGTGGTCGACAACGGCACCGGCGCTCCCACCGGCCACGAGGGCCCGGTGGGGGAGTGGCGGCGCAACTTCATCGGGGTCGACCCCGGCACCGCCACCAGCCTGGGGCTGCTGGCCGACACGTTCGAGACCGCCATCACCTGGGACCGCTGGCCCGAGTTCGACGCCACCGTGCGGGCCGAGATGGGCAAGGTGCTGGGTGAGGTGTGCCAGCAGGGCGAGCTCAGCTGCCGGTTCACCCACGTCTACCCCGATGGGCCGGCGCCCTACTACACGTGGTCGGGCATGGGCCGGCAAGGCTCGGAGATCGGCATGTGGCAGGAGGTCAAGAGCGCAGCCAACGAAGTGGTGGTGAAGGCCGGCGGCACCGTCACCCACCACCACGCCGTGGGCCGCATGCACCGCCCCGGCGCCTACGACCTGCAGCGCCCGGAGCTCTTCGCCGAGTCACTCCGGGCGGTCAAGCGCACGCTCGATCCCAAGGGCATCCTCAACGCCGGCGTGCTGATCGATCCGTGATCCGCGAATGGTGAGCGGGTGGCCTAACCGGTCCCGAAGGCCGGGGCGCCCGCAGTAGGCTCGCCGTCCATGGCGGAAGGCCCGGTGGCGGAGCGCAGGGCGAGGAGAGGTCCGTTGGCGACGGCCGCTGCGATGGCGGCCGTGCTGACGCTGGTGGCCGGTGGGCTGGTGGCGGCCCAGTCGTTGCTCCAGCGATACCTGGATGACGACGGGGCATCGATCTACCTGTCGGCCGACGGGTCCGACGAGGCCGACGGGCGCAGCGAGGGCCAGGCGTGGCGGACGCTGGCCCGGCTCCAACACGCCGTGGACGAGGGCCAGGTTCCCCCCGGCAGTCAGCTCCTGTTCCGCCGGGGCGATGTGTTCAGCGGCAGCCTGCGCGTCGACACCCGGACCATCGACGGGGCCGGCGACCCCGACGCCGCCACGTTGCGGCTGGCCGCCTACGGGGACGGCCCCGCTCCCTTGCTCGACGGGGCAGAGGATCTCACCGGGTGGGAGCCCACCGGGCCCGGCCGGTGGACGGCCCGGTGCAACATCTGCGATGACGTGCAGCCGCTGGTCCTGATCGATGGCCGGCTGGCTCCACTGGCCCGATGGCCCAACGCCGATGAGGGCGACGGCTACCGCTACTTCACGGGCCAGCAGGGTCAGGGGGTGGTGATCGATGACGGCTTGGCGGCGTCACCGACGCCGAGCTGGGTGGGGGCCGAGCTCGTGATCCGCTCCGTGCCATGGGTGCTCGACCGGCTCCCGGTGACGGCCCAGGACGGTAACCGTCTCACCCTGGCCCAGCCCGCTTCGTACCCGCTCTACGTCGGGTTCGGCTACTTCCTCCAGAACCATCCCGCCGCCCTGGACCGGCCCGACGAGTGGGTGTGGGACGGCACCAACCGTTCGGTCACCGTCCAGGCCGACACCGAGCCGGCCCCCGGATCGGTGGAGGCGGTGGCCGTGCCGGCCGTGCTCGATCTGACCGGCGGCCACCAGCTGGAGGTGGCCGATCTCGCCCTGCGGGGTGGCCGGACGGCCCTGACCGCCTCGACCTGCACCTCGGTATCGCTCCACGACCTCACCGTGGCCGATGCCGCCGTCGGGGTGAACCTGGCCGGCTGCGTGGAGACCACGGTGGCTGCCGTGGCAATCACCGGCATGGCCGACATCGGGCTCGACGCCCATCCGTGCGTCGACTGCTCCATCACCGGCTCATCCATCACAGCCGTCGCCCTCCAACCGGGGTTGGGGGGCGGGGGCGACGGGCACTACCTGGGGGCCCGTATCGGCGGTGCCGACCTCGTGTTCGAGGGCAACACGATCGACGACGTCGGCTACCTGGGGATCGACGTCCGGGACCGGGCCACGATTCGGGGCAACACCATCCGGCGGTTCAACCAGGTCAAGTCCGACGGCGGCGGCATCTACGCCTTCCGGGCCAGCGACGTGGTGATCGCCGACAACCTGCTGGCCGACGCCCCCGGCACCACCGCCGGCACCCCGCTGCGTACCCCCGGCACCCACGGCATCTACATCGACGACCAGTCGCAGCGGGTCGTGATCACGGGCAACACGGTGCTGAACGTGGGCTCGTCGGGCATCTACCTCCACAATGCGGCCGATGTGACCGTCACCGGCAACACCGTGGTGGGGGCGGAGGAGGCGGGGATCCTGTTGGGCGACGACGATCTGGGCGACGTGGTGGTGTCGGGTCTCGACATGCGGGACAACACAGTGGTGGTCGACGGCCGCCAGGCCATGGCCCTGTCCGCCACCACCACGGCCAACCCACCCAACCCGGAGTTCCTGGCCGGGCTGGGCACCATCGACGGCAACCGCTACTGCGGGGTGTTGGCCGAGCCCCAGTTCGGGATCCGTCTGCCCGGCACCGACGCCGTCGGGCTGCTCGGCGACTGGCAGCGCCTGTCGGGCCACGACGCGGGATCCGGGTGCGCCGTACCGGCGCGGACATCGTTCACGGTCACGGGCGAGACCGGGCCCGACCGGGTGGGCAACGGCCGGCTCGACAACGGCATCGAGGGCTGGTTCGGCTGGCCCGAAGGCGAGCTACAGGCATCATGGGACCAGAGAGGCGGAGCTGGGAGATCCCCCGGGCTCAAGGTGGTCCACGGCGGAGGCGGACCGATGGTCCACATCGAAACCGGCATCGGCCCGGTGGCGGTCGGAGAGACCTACCGGGTCCGCTTCTCGGCCCGGGGCGAGGCCGGCGGCTCAGTGCGGGTCTTTCTCCGCCAGGCGGCCGAACCCTACACCGAGCTGGCTCCGGCCCGCCGGGTGCTACTCGGGCCCGACGCAACCGACCACGATCTGTTCTACGCCGCCGACGACGGCGACGGATCCAGCCTCCTCATCTTCGAACTCACGGCACCAGGCGCAGTGGTCTGGCTCGACGACGTCTCGGTGGTACCGGTGGACGGTTCGACTCTCACGCTGGCCGACGCCGTGACCGTGGAGGCCAACCCCTCGGCCGTCCCCCGGACGGTGACGCTGACCGGCGACGGGACCGACCCCGCCGGCACCGCCTACCGGGCCGGGCAGCAGGTGGAATTGGCACCCTACGCCAACCTCGTGCTGTTCGGCTGACCTCGACATTCTCTTCGGTGAACACAATTTTGCGCGAGCCAAATAAACTATTGGCTAAGAAATTCTCGGGGATATTCACGTCGAAGCGATGGCACTGGGCAAAGTTCCCCGTCTAGGGTTGTCGGTGGGGACCTACAACTGAATAGATCCATCCCCGAGGAGGATCGCATGATCGAAATCGGTGTGTTTCACAACGGCGCGTCCGACCTTCCGACCATGGTCACCAAGGACGGCATAGCAATCAACAAAGGCAATCTCCGGGCCACCCAGGAGTCGGCCGCCCGGGTACAGATCGGCCAGGTCAGACAGGGTGTGCTGGCCGAGAAGCTCGGCTTCGACGCCTTCTTCATGACCGAGCACCACTTCCAGCCGGAGGGGGCCGAGTACAGCCCCAACCCGCTGATGACCGAGATGGCGATCGCCGCCCTCACCAAGCGCATCCGACTGGGACAGGCGGCCAACATCCTCACCTGGCACCACCCGGTGCGCATCGCCGAGCAGGCGGCCATGCTCGACGTGATCTCCGGCGGCCGACTCGACTTCGGCATGGGCCGGGGCTATCAGCCCCGCGAAACCGAGGTGCTGGGCGGCCAGATGGGCGCCACCATCCAGGACCAGGAGCGAAACCGGGCCTACTTCGAGGAGGCGTACGAGATCATCCTCAAATGCTGGACGCAGGACTCGTTCAGCCACCACGGCGAGTTCTTCACCATCCCGCCGTCCTACACCCGGTGGAACCACCAGCAGACGATCGCCTACTTCTCCGAGCCCGACGCCGGGCGGTCCCTTGAGGACGTGATCAAACTCGGTGCCCCCGACATGTACTCGATGGGCTCGCCGGTGCTGGCCACCACCACCAAGCTGCGGGAGCTGCAGGTGTACCCCCAGCCGGTACAGAAGCCCTATCCCCAGATGTGGGAGCCGGTCACCAGCCCCCGCTCGGTGGAGTTCGCCGCCCAGAACGGGGTCAATGCCTACTTCATCGTGGAGCCCAACCTCCGCCTGCGGGACAACATCCGCATGTACTACGACGCGGCCGAGAAGGCGGGCTGGCCCGACCGGTTGAACCGGGGCGAGTTCAAGTACGGCTGGGACGCCAGCAAGCGGCGGGGCATCATCACCGGCCGCTATCTCCACATCGCCGACAAGGGCATCGGCGACATGGACCGGGCGGCCCGGGGCCTCGAGGTGCAATGGGACTACTACGGACCGTTCGGTTTCGCCGGTGTGCTGGCCGATCCCGGCGAGGATGTCGACATGGGCCGCAAGGTCTCCTTCCAGGAACTTCGCGACCGGAAGGTGGCCATCCACGGCTCGGTGGACTACGTGACCGAAGAGATCCTCAAGATCAAGGAGATCGCCGGGTACGAGGACTTCATGTTCAATGCCTGGTTCGAGATGGGTGGTTTCAGCACCACCGAGATCGAGGAGCAGATGATGTGCTTCGCCGAGGAGATCATGCCGGTGCTGCGCCGGGAGTGCGGTGGCGGACCCGAGCATCCGGAGAGCACCGTCGAGCTCGATCCCGAGGTCCACCATCTGACCGCCACCGCGGACTGAGCGCTACCACCCCACACCCACACCACCAAACGACACAGAGGAGGACGACGATGGCAAGTGCACAGGCCGAGATGTTGAAGGACCTGTACAAGAGTTGGGTGGCGCGCATGGCGGCCAACCCCGAGATGGGCCTCGACGAGATGCGGGACCTGTTCGAGGAGTGGCACCTGCCCACGGTTGAGCCCGAGGGCGTGACCTACGCCGAGGTCGACGCCGGCGGGGTCCCCGCCATCTGGTGCACCCCGGTGGGATGCGACGAGAGCCGGGTCATCTTCTACACCCACGGCGGCGGTTACGTGGTCGGCTCGATGCACACCCACCGCAAGCTGGGGGGCCACCTGGCCAAGGCGGCCGGCTGCCGGGCCCTGGTGATCGACTACCGGCGGGCGCCCGAGCACCCCCACCCCCAACCGGTGGAGGACGCCGTCCGGGCCTACCGGTGGCTGCTCGACCAGGGCATCGACGCCGGCCACGTGGTGACCTGCGGCGACTCGGCCGGCGGCGGCATGTGCACCGCCATGGTGCTCCAGTCCCGCGACGAGGGCCTGCCGCTGCCGGCGGGCATCATGCCGTTGTCTCCGTGGTACGACATGGAGGGCAAGGGCGACTCCATCGACGGCAACGCCTCGGTCGACGTGCTGGTGCAGCGGGAGATCCTGATGGGGATGGCCACCACCTTCCTGGGTGAGGCGTCGCCGGCCGATCCCCTGGCCAATCCCCTCTACGCCGATCTGGCCGGCCTACCGCCGGTGTTCATCCAGGTGGGAGGGGACGAGTCGCTGCTTGACGACTCCCACCGCTTCGCCGCCCGGGCCGCTGAGGCCGGGGTGGAGGTGAGTGTGGAGGTGTATCCCGAGATGCAGCACGTCTTCCAGTTCCTGGCCGGTAGGGCCCCCGAGGCCGACGACGCCGTGGCCAAGCTCGGCGCCTGGGCCCGGGCCCGTATGGCCTGATGTCCGCAGGGCCGGTTCGGGGGGACCGGCCCTGCGGGAATACGGCCCTACAGGCCGGGACGTAATACAGCCGACAGCCCGAAGGGTTCCCGCTAGCGTCGAGCGGTGACCGCGTCGTCCCCGAACCGGCTTCTGGCGTCCTTGCTGCGGCCGCACCGCCGATCGGTCGCGGCCTACGCCGCGGCGCTGGCCGTGGCCACGGCGCTACCGCTGGCCGGAGCGTTGCTGCTGGCCCGGTTCGCCCGGCTGGCGGCCGAGGGGTCGACGCTGGGGCCCCTGGCCGCCACCGGTGCCGCCTTCGCCCTCACCGGGCTGGGGTCGTCGGCCACCACGGTGCTCGTCACCTGGCGGGGCACGGTGCTGGCGTGGCAGATCACCAACGGCCTGCGCCACGACCTGGCCGACTACGTCCTGCGGGCCGATCTGGCCTTCCACCGTGACCGCACCCCGGGCGAGCTCGTGACCCGGGTGGACGGCGACATCAACCTCATGACCCAGTTCCTGGCCACCGTGGTGGCCCAGGTGCTGGCCATCGCCGTGCTGGCCGCCGGCACCGTGGCGGTGGCCGGTGTGGCCGAGCCGGCCCTGCTGCCGGGGGTGGCGGCCGGGATCGCGCTGCTGGGCACGGTCACGTGGTTGGTCCGCAACGTGTCGGTGACCGAGACGGTGATCGAGCGGGCGGCCGAGGCGGCGGCCATGAGCGAGGCCGAGCAGTACCTGGCCGGGGCGGACGATGTGGCCACGCTGGGGGCGGGGGCCTTCGGATCGGCCCGGCTGGCCGACCGGGTGGCCGACATGGTGATCGCCACCCGGGAGCGGACCCGGGCCCAGATGCGGATGCAGGGCGACATCCGCATCGCCGTGGCCGGGGCGCTGGTGGGGGTGGTGGCCTACGGGGCCTTCGCCTTCAGCCGGGGCTGGGTCGACGTGGCCGCCGTGCTGTTCGGGTTCCGCCTGGTGCAGCTCGTGGCCGACAAGATCGACCACCTGAGCTGGCGACTCACCGAGGTCCAGGGGGCATCGGGCGCGGCCCAACGGGTGGCCGAGCTGGTGGGGGAGCAACGCCTGGTCGCCGCCGGCACCGGCACCCTGCCCCCGGGGCCGCTCGCCGTACGCTTCGACGGTGTCGGCCTCGTTTACGACGACGACGAGGGCAACAACGCCGCCCTCCACCCGCTCGATCTGACGCTGGAGCCGGGCCGGCTGGTCGGGGTGATCGGTCGCACCGGGTCGGGCAAGACCTCGCTGGCCCGCCTCCTCCTGCGCCTGGTGAGCCCCACCGGCGGTCAGGTGCTGGTGGGTGGGATGGACCTGGCCGGGGTGAGCGACGACGACCTGCGCCGGCGGATCACCGCCGTACCGCAGGACGTCCAGCTGTTCCCGGGCACGGTGCGGGACAACGTCTCGCTGTTCCGCCCGGCCAGCGACGACGAGCTGATGGCCGCCCTCGACGACGTTGGCCTGGCGCCCTGGCTCCAGGGCCTGCCCGACGGGCTCGACACCCGCCTGGCCGCCGACGACCGGGACGACGACGGCGCCCGGGTGGGTCTGTCGGCCGGCCAGGCCCAGCTCCTGGCCCTGGCCCGGGCGCTGCTGCGCCAACCCGACGTGGTGGTGCTCGACGAGGCCACGTCCCGGATCGATCCCGCCACCCAGGCCGCCATCGGCGCGGCCGTGGCCCGGCTGGTGGCGGGGCGCACGGCCATCGTCATCGCCCACCGCCTGGCCACTCTCGACGCCTGTGACGACATCGTGGTGCTGGCGAACGGGCGCATCGTGGAGCAGGGCCCCCGCTCGGCCTTGGCCGCCGATCCCGCCAGCCGGTACTCCCGCCTCCGGGCGATGGGGGAGGGCATCGCCGATCAGGCGGCCGAGGAAAGCGAGCTGCTGGCATGACCACCCCGCTGGCCCGCATCTTCCACGGCGAGCGCCGGATGCTCCACCTTGTGGGCTACCGGGGTCGCTGGTACTGGCTGGGCTCGGCCGGCTGGACGGTGTGGTTCGTCACGCCTCTGGCCACCGGTTGGCTGGTGGGCCGGGTGTTCGGTCGCCTCCAGTCGTCCGGGACCGGCGGCCGCTTCTGGTTCCTTCTCGGCTGCCTGCTGGCCGCCTACATCGCCACGGCGCTGCTCATCCGCATCGCCCACGTCACCTATATGCAGGGGGTGGAGTCGGCCAAGGGCCTCATGCGGGTGAACACCCTGAACGCTCAGCTGGCCAGTGGGGGAGCGGAGGCCGGGCCGCGGTCGGTGCCGGTGGGCGACATCCTGGTCCGCCTGCGGGACGATCCGTTCGACATGGTGTTCCTCCTCGACAACTGGATCGACCTCTTCGGTCTGTTGTTCTACTCGGCGGGCACGGTGGCCGTCCTGTGGCAGATCGACCCGTGGGCCACACTCGCCGGCGTCGGGCCCATGGTGGTGGTGGGCGTGGCCAACCGGTTCGTGGGCACGTTGGCCCGCCGGTACCGGGCCCGGGCGCGGGAATCGGCCAGTGCCGTGAGCGACTTCCTCACCGCCGCCATCACCGCCTCGCTCACGGTGAAGGTGGCCGGGGCCCAGCGCGACGTGCTCCGCCGTCTCGACACGCTCAACGACCGCCGGGCCGGCACTGCCGTGCTCGACCAGACCTGGAACGAGGTGCTGTGGTCGGCCAACACCGCTATGGCCGACCTGTTCGTGGGCCTGGCCCTGGTGGTGGCGGCCCGCCGGGGCCTCGACACCGGCCAGATCGCCCTGTTCGCCACACTGCTCACCGGCATGGTGTGGGTCCCGATGCGGATCAGCGCGCTGGTGGTGGGGCGGCGGCGCTACCAGGTGTCGGCCGGCCGCATGGACGTGCTGCTGCCCGAGCCCGATGCCGGCCGGCCCGATCCCATGACCGTGCACCGCCAGCTCCCGATCCTGGGGGGCGGGCCGGCGGATGCGCCCATCCGCCCCGACCGGATCCCGCTGGAGCGCCTGGAGCTGCGCGACGTCACGGTGGCGGGCCGGGGTGTTGAGGGTGTGGAGCTGACGGTGGAGCGGGGCCAGCTGGTCGTGGTGGCCGGCCCGGTGGGGGCGGGCAAGACCTCCTTGCTGCGGGCCGTGGTGGGCCTCCTGCCTCTCGACCGGGGCGAGGTGCTGTGGAACGGCGGGCCGATCGCCGACCGGGCCGCCTTCTTCGTACCGCCCCAGTGCGCTTTCGTGGCCCAGGTGCCGCGCCTGTTCGCCGAGAGCCTGGCCGACAACCTGCGCCTCGGTCACCGGATCGGCGACGACGAGCTGGCCGACGCCATCGCCCTGGCCGCCTTCGACGACGACGTGGCCGGGTTCCCCGCGGGCCTCGGCACCCGCATCGGGGCCCGAGGGGTGCGTCTGTCGGGAGGCCAGGCCCAGCGGGCGGCGGCGGCCCGGGCGCTGGCCCAGCGGCCCGAGCTGCTGGTGCTCGACGATCTGACCTCGGCCCTCGACGCCGAGACCGAGCAGGCCCTGTGGGACCGGCTGGCCGCCGCCGGCTTCACCGTGCTGGCGGCGTCGAACCGGCCGGTGGCCCTGGCCCGGGCCGACACTGTGCTTCAGCTCAGGTGAGCGCTGTGCTTCAGCTCAGGTGAGCGCTGTGCTCATCCTGGGCTTACGCCGACCGCCGATAGCATTGCCCCCCATGGTGACCATGCAGGAGGCCGTTCGAGCCCTCACGAGCTTCTGGGCCGACCACGACTGCCTGATCGTTCAGCCGTTCAACACCGAGGTGGGCGCCGGAACGATGAACCCGGCGACGGTGCTACGGGTGCTGGGGCCCGAGCCGTGGCGGGCCGCTTACGTGGAGCCCTCGGTCCGGCCCGATGACAGCCGGTACGGCGAGAACCCCAACCGCCTCCAGACGCACACCCAGTACCAGGTCATCCTCAAGCCCGAGCCCGGTAACCCGCAGGACCTCCTGCTGGCCAGCCTCGAGGCCATCGGCATCGATCTGCAGGCCCACGACATCCGCTTCATCGAGGACAACTGGGCCCAGCCCGCCATCGGTGCCTGGGGCCTGGGGTGGGAGGTGTGGCTCGACGGGTTGGAGATCACCCAGTTCACCTACTTCCAGCAGGTGGGCGGCCTCACGCTTGACCCCGTGGCGGTGGAGATCACCTACGGCCTGGAGCGCATCCTGATGGCCTCCCAGGGGGTCACCCACTTCACCGACATCGAGTACGCCCCCGGCATCAGCTACGGCGAGGTGTTCGGGCAGAGCGAGTACGAGATGTCCCGCTACTACCTCGACGACGCCAACATCGAGGCCAACCGGATGTTGTTCGAGGCCTACACCACCGAGGCCCAGTCGATGATCGACCGGTCGCTCCCGGTGCCGGCCCACAGCTATGTGCTGAAGGCGTCGCATGCCTTCAACGTGCTCGACGCCCGGGGGGCGGTGGGCACCACGGAGCGGGCCACCGCCTTCGCCCTGATGCGCCGGCTGGCCCGCGAAGTGTCGAAGCTGTGGGTGGAGCGGCGGGCCGAGCTGGGCCATCCGCTGCTGCGCCCGACCCCCGAGCGGCGGGCGGCGAGCCGAGCGGCCGCCGTGCCCGATCGCGCCGCTGAACCGCAGACGCTGCTGATCGAGATCGGCTTCGAGGAGCTGCCGCCCGACGTGGTGCCGGCCACGGTGGAGGCGGTGGAAGACGCCGTCACCAGGGGCCTGGCCGGATCACTCGCCCACGGTGCGGTACAGGTGTTCGGCACCCCCCGCCGGGTTGCGGTGGTGGTGGACCGGGTGGCCGCCTGGGGGACCGACGAGACCAAGGTGGTGCGGGGCCCCCGGTGGAGCGCCGCCTTCGACGCCGACGGCAACCCGACCAAGGCCCTGGACGGGTTCCTGCGGTCGAAGGGCTGCTCGGCCGACAGCGTGATCAAGGTCGACGCCGGCAACGCCGAGCACGCTGCGGTGGAGATCACCGAGCCCGGCCGCAACGTGGTGGATCTGGTGGGCGGGCTGGTGGCCGACACGGTGAACGGCCTGCGGTCGGACCGCAACATGCGCTGGAACGATCCCGAGCTGGCCTTCAGCCGACCCATCCGGTGGCTGATTGCCCTGTGGGACACCACCGAGATCCCGGTGACGGTGTCGGAGCTCGACAGCGGCCGGACCACCCGGCTGCACCGCACGTCCACCCCGTCGCACATCGAGATCACCGACGCCGACGCCTACCTCCCGGCCCTGGCCGGAGCCGGCATCGTGCTGGCCGCCGGCGAGCGGCGCCAGCGGATCGTGGACGGGGCGGCGGCGCTGGCCGCCGAGCAGGGCGGCATGGTCGACGTGGAGGGTGAGGCCACCCTGGTCGACGAGATCAGTCAGCTCCTGGAAGAGCCGGTGGCCATCCTGGGCAGCTTCGACGAGCGGTACCTGGCCCTGCCCGAGCAGGTGCTGACCGTCGTGATGAAGAAGCATCAGCGGTACCTCCCGGTGCGGCGGGCCGACGGCTCCCTGCTGCCCCACTTCGTGACGTTCGCCAACGGCCCCTGCGACCACGACGTGGTGCGGGCCGGCAACGAGTCGGTGCTGCGGGCCCGCTACGAGGACGCGCTGTTCTTCTACCAGGCCGACCTGGCCACCAGCCTCGACGAGTTCCGCTCCCGGCTCGACCGCCTCACGTTCGAGGAGCGGGTGGGCTCGGTGCGGCTGCGGGCCGAGCGCATCCGCGACGTGGCGGCCCGGCTGGCCAAGGACGTGCCCATGTCGGCCGACGACGACGCCGCCCTGGCCCGGGCCGGCGAACTGGCCAAGTTCGACCTGGCCACCCAGATGGCGGTGGAACTGTCGGCCCTGGCCGGCCACATGGCCCGGGAATACGCACGGCGGGCCGGCGAGCCCGAGGCGGTGGCCCAGGCCCTGGCCGAGATGGAACAGCCCCGCACCTCGGCCGATGCCCTGCCGGCGTCCACCCCCGGTGCCCTGCTGGCCCTGGCCGACCGGGGCGATCTGCTGGCCGCCATGTTCGCCGTGGGGGCCAAGGCGTCGGGGTCGTCCGATCCCTTCGGCCTGCGCCGGGCCGCCCTCGGCCTGGTGCGTATCCTGCGGGACTGCCCCGGGTTCGAGTCGTTCAGCGTGGAACAGGTGCTGCGCACCGCCATCGACCAGTTGGTGGCCCAGGGCCTCGACGTGCCCGACACCACGGTGGCCGACGCCGCCGAACTGTGCGCCGGTCGCTTCGCCCAGCTCCTGCGGGAAGAGGGCACGGCCCCCACGATCATCGCCGCCGTGCTGCCGGCGGCCAACGTGCCGGGCCGGGCCGCCAGCAACCTGGAGGCGCTGCAGACGTTGGTGCCGGTCGAGTCGTTCCGCACGCTGGTAGCGGCGATCGAGCGGATCGTGCGCATCGTGCCTGAGGGCACCGAGCCCACCTACGACGAGAGCCGGTTGGTGCTGCCCGAAGAGGCGGCGCTGCTGGCCCTGGTCCGATCGATGCCAACCGGCGACACCACGTCGCTAACCGAGTTCGCCTCCCAGGCCGGCGGGCTGGCCGATGCCGTGGAAGAGTTCTTCGACAAGGTGCTGGTGAACGACCCCGACGAGGATGTACGCCGGTCACGCCTGGGGCTGCTGGCCGCCATCCGGTCCGCCGCCCCGGCCGACGTCGACTGGAGCGCTCTCTATGTGGCCGAGCGCCAACGAGTCGGCACCGCCGGCTGACCGCACCTTCACTTTCACCGTCCCTCACCCTCCCGTTCTTCGCGACGGAAACCCCGTCGCGCAGAACAGGGGAGAGCGGCGGGGGAGTGGTGGCGTTCGCCCCTGGTCATACTGCCGGTTCCCGGAGTAGGAGTGACCTATGAGGCAACGACGCCGCCCCAGTCCCGTGTTCGCTCTGGCCGCCCTCCTGTTGGTGGCGGCCGCCGCCTGCAGCGACAATGAGGAGGGGACGGCCGACGGTACGGCCGTCAGCACGAGCCTATCCCCGGCCACCGAGGTGACATCTCCCGGGACGGACGACACCGGGGGGAGCCCCACCAGCGGCGGCGAGGGCACCGGATCCACGGGCACGGCCAGCACGGAACAACCGGCGCTGGAGAACGCGGTGTGGAACGTGGTGCTGGTGGCCGACGACGACACTCTGGCCGTGCGCCAGCAGGCCGATCCGGCGGCGGCCAAGGTGGGCGACCTGGCCTGGAACGCCACCGGGGTCACGACCACCGGCGGAAGCGGCAGCCATGACGGCCAGCCGTGGTACGAGGTGCGCCAGGGGAGCACCGCCGGGTGGGTGAACGCCGCCTTCCTGACCCCCCAGATGACGTCGGCCGAGTTCGCCGCCGACCCGGAGCCGGAGCAGGTGGTGGCCGATCTGGCCCAGGTGCTGGCGGACCGGGGCGATCTGCGTCCGCTGCTGTCGGCCCATGGGCTCTACATCGACGACCGGCCCCGGCTGCTGCGGTTCACGACCGACGACCTGGACGGCATCCTGACCGACACAACAGTTCGTTCATGGAACGGCCCGGCGTGCGGCGAACCCTGCCTGTCGGCCACGTTCGCCGACTACATCGCCGTGCCGTTCGTTGACACCCGCGACGACACCGACACCGTGGTCACGCTCGACGACCTGGCGTCCGGACCCAGCAACCGGATACCCGAATCGATCATCCGGCCCGAGTTGGCGGGATTCCACCACGTGACGGTGTTCGACCCCGGCGACGATCCGGCGGTCGGCGGCCTCGACTGGGCCACCTGGTACGTCTACCTGGACCGGGAACCCGACGGTTGGAAGGTCGTCGCCCTGTCAAACGACGTCTGGGCCCCCTGAACCCTGATCCAGCCCGGTTTCAGACATAACCGACATTATGCAGCACTTAGCTATTCTCCTCTCGGTGCTCCCCACCAGCTGACTACGATCCGATGCGAGGGAAAGCAGGCCAATCGATGCTGGGTGTGGACGGGTACTGGATGTCGGTGGTCACCTCCGGTGAGTTCCTCCAGACCTTCACCCTCGACCGGTTGCCGCCGGGGACGAACGTCTACGCCACGATCGCCCTCTCGGAGGTGAACACCTCGTTCTTCGCCAACTCCGACAATCCGAAGTTCGCCGCCAACGCCGTCATCGCCTCCTGGACGACCTATCAGCCCGACGGCACCGAATCGCCCGTGCGCCAAGGAAGCTCGGACTTCCCCCAGAACGCAGTGTCGGTCGAGAACTGCGCCCGGATGACCTTCTATCTGTTCGGCGTACACGTGGCGGCGACGGCCCAGATCAACGTGTTCCGATTCTGATCGTGGCCCATCCGGCCACCACGAGGAGCTCCCTGCCTTGACCGCCGACAACAGCGACAACCGACACCCCACCCCCCGGCCGTCGATCCGGGTGGTGTTCGATGCCCGCTCCGGCGGCATCCTGGAGGCCCACCATGGCGGGTCCCACGCCGAACCGGCCGACGTCCGCCCCTCGCACGGTGAGCCCGGCGTCGCCCAGGAGCACCGGGACGCGATCGTAGTGCCGACCGACGAGCTCAAGCCGGGGGCCCGCTACCGGGTCGACCCGACCGCCCGGTCGCTCGTGGCCACCGACGACGAGCTCGGGGTCGGGTTCGGCGCCGGGCCCACCGGACGCTCCCGCTGACCCCCCCCCGACGCCCGTCAGCTCGCCGGCACGGATGGCGACCCCATCCGCTGGCGGGCGGTGTCGGTGCGCTCCCCGACCTTCACGCTGCGGCCGGCCAGAGCCAGCCCGTACGGTGGCATGTTGCCGTAGAGGCACTCGTAGTCCCCGGCCTGCACCTTGAACGTCTCGTGGAAGATCCCCACGTCTCCCCCCGATCCGATGGCCTTGTTGAACCGCCGCCACGCCGCCAGATGTGGATCCTCGGGTTCCCGGGCGAACCGCTCCAGATCCTCGAAGGTCCGCCAGTACTGCACCATCGCCACCGTGCGCCCGCTCAACGTGGCCCTCGACCCCAGCATCCCCTTTGCCGGGTTGCGGGCCAGCGTCACGATCATGGGCCGCATGGCCCGGAACACCGGCACCCACTTGTGGACCTTCCACAACCGGTTGATCCGCATGCCCACGGTGAAGACCACGAAATCACCGTCGATCTCCGCCGTGTAGCGGCCTGCCTGCACCGGGAGCCTCACCGGTCGCCGTTGCCTCGCCATGCCTGCACTCCTCTACTCCGGTCGATTGGATAGCTTCACTATCCAAACTAGATAGTGCTACTATCCAGCTGGGATGTCAAGGACCACCGATGCGGATCAGTGAGCTGAGCCAGCGGACCGGCGTACCGGTGCCGACGATCAAGTACTACCTACGCGAGGGTCTGCTGCCGCCCGGCACCAGCCGGGGCCGCACCCAGGCCGACTACGGCGACGACCATGTCCGGCGCCTCCGGCTCATCCGGACCCTGATCGAGGTCGGCGGGTTGGCCATCGCCGACGTCCAGGCCGTGGTGGCGGCGGTCGACGACGAGACCCTGTCGCTGCACGGCGCCTTCGGCGTGGCCCATGACGCCATCACTCCTCGCCACGGGCTGGGCGACGACGGCGAGCGAGCCGCAGCCCACGCCGTGATCGACGAGCTGGTGGACGGGGTGGGATGGCAGGTGCGGCACCAGAGCCAGTCACGCGAGATGCTGGCCGACGCCCTCGTCATGTTGTCGCGCAGCGACCTGGCCCGCTCGGCCGACGACCTGCGTGCGGTGGCCGAAGAGGCCCAGGTCCGGGCCCGGGCCGACCTGGCCGCCGTACCCACCGACATCGCCCGCTCCGAGGCGGTCGAGTACGTCGTGATCGGCACCCTGGCCGGCGAAGCCATGGCCAACGCCCTGCGACGCATGGCCCAGGAGCACGAGAGCGGCCTCCGCTTCGAGCCCCCGCCCGGCAATCTCACCGCCGGGCGGCCCTGATCAGGCGGTCGGGGTCGTTGCCGGCAACCCGCCCGCCCCGGCGCCGGTGCCGAACTCGGCCACACACCGGTCGAACTGGTCGGCCCCCCGGGCCGCCATCTCCTGATCGCTCTCGAGCTGGTCGAGCGATGTCACGCCCAGCTCGACCAGCGCGCTCACGTAGCAGGTGACCACCGGCTCGGCCACGCCCAACTTGCGGTAGTACTCAGCGAACGACTCCGACGGCTGGGCTCCGGCGGCGGCCCCGGTGACGGCTCCACCTGAGACCTCGGTTCGCGATGGTGGAGGGGCGGCCTCTTCTCCGGGGTCATCCGTGCATGCACCCATCGCCAAGCAGATCCCTCCAACGACGAGAATTCTGCTCAATATGGTTCCTGATCTCATCTCGATCAACGCCTTACATCGCCCGATCCAATGT
>CADEDH010000064.1:28718-36451 GCA_902826025.1 uncultured Actinomycetes bacterium | reverse complement strand
CTGGGCTCGTTCCAGCAGATGGGCTTCATGATCGGCCGCATCATCGTCCACACCCTGCTGGAGATGGACCCGGCCGACGTCGACGATCCGGTGAAGGTCAACGACGCCATCGTCAACATCAAGAACTTCAACACCGACATCGTGTGCAAGCCGTGGTACTACGGCAAGCTCGACGCCCACGTGCCCAACAACGTTGACAACAATGTCGTGCCCAACGGCACCGACATCATGGAGACGGACAAGAAGTGCTTCGAGATCGCCGCGGTCGACCAGATCCTCAAGGATGTGCGTAAGGCCGAGGTGGAGCAGAAGCTCAACGTCGGCTGAGACGCTGAGCTTTCCGTAACACAATCAGGGGAGATGGAAGGCATGAAGGTACGTCGATCGGCGGCCGTGCTGGCAGCGCTCGGGCTCGTGCTCGCAGCGTGTGGCAGCTCGTCTGACAGCAGCGCTGACACCACTGGTGGCAGCACCAAGACCACGGACGCCACGAGCGACAGCTCGGCGACGACCGATGCCAACACCGAGACCTCCGGGGGCGGCTCCGCCGCCCCCGGGGAATCGAAGCCGGCCACGGCCGGTGAGGGCTGCGGCCTTAACAACGGCAAGAAGGCGGAGGGCGACCCGATCGTCGTGGGCAACGTGACCACGTCGGTGCCGGGTATCGACTTCTCGGGCGGGCCGGCTCTGCAGCAGGCGTACTTCGACTGCGTGAACGAAAACGGTGGCATCAACGGCCGCCCGATCGAGCTCATCGTGGAGAACGACAACCTCAAGCCCGAGGACGCCGCCGCTGCCGCCCGCAAGCTGATCGAGTCGGACAAGGTCGTGGCCGTCGTGGGTGGTTTCTCCATCCTCGACTGCGCTGTGAACGCCGATTACTACAAGGAGAAGGGCTACTTCACCATCGTGGCCGGTGTACCGGCCGAGTGCTTCTCCTCGCCCAACTTCGCCGCCGCCAACATGGGCCCGGCGTATTCCGCCCTGGGAGCCACCCAGGTGATCGTGGACAAGGGGGCCAAGGGCAAGATCGTCTCGATGATCCCCCGCACTGCCACCTCCGCCTACGGCAACTCCCTCGTTGGCGTGTACGCCAAGGAGAAGGGCATGGAGTGGGAGAACATCGAGATCGACGTCCCGATCGCCGATCCCAATGCCGCCATCATCGATGCTGTGAATCGGGCCGGTGAAGGCGGGGGCTTGATCCTCAACTTCACCCCGCCCGAGGGCCTGAAGCTGCTGAAGGCGGCCGAGGAGCAGGGTCTCATCGACAAGGTGGTGTGGGGTTCGTCGACCCCGCTGAACGACAACTCGGTGGCGGCCGCTCTGGGCGAGGCCTGGGCCGGCAAGCTCAACGTGAACGCCGAGCTGAGCCTGCTCGACGATCCCGCTCCCGAGATGGAGCTCTACCGCACCATCTCCGAGAAGTACGCCCCCGATCAGCCCCTGGGCTCGTTCCAGCAGATGGGCTTCATGATCGGCCGCATCATCGTCCACACCCTGCTGGAGATGGACCCGGCCGACGTCGACGATCCGGTGAAGGTCAACGACGCCATCGTCAACATCAAGAACTTCAACACCGACATCGTGTGCAAGCCGTGGTACTACGGCAAGCTCGACGCCCACGTGCCCAACAACTGGGACTACAACGTGGTTCCCAACGGCACCGACGTGATGGAGCTCGACAGGGACTGCTTCGAGATCGCCGCGGTCGACGACATTCTCAAAGATGTCCGCAAGGCCGAGGTGGAACAGAAGCTCAACGTCGGCTGATATCCACCGACGGCGGAAACCGGTAGCAGAAGGAGCGCTGAATGCCAGGTCTTGGTGAATTGTGGCCATTCCTGATCCAAGGCCTGGCGTTCGGCGCCATGTACGCCATGACCGGTACGGGGCTGGTCGTCCTGTACCGGACAACCGGCGTGGTCAACCTGGCGTTCGGGGCGATCGGGGCCATGGCGGCCCACATCGCCTGGACGCTGATGGGCGGCAGCCTCACCAAACCGATCCCGGTGGTGGGCGGCGTACGTATCCTCGCCTATCCGGCCATTGTGCTCCTGTGCGCCCTGCTCACCCTGCTCTACGGGCTGTGGATCGCTCCGAAGCTGGCCCGGCGGGATCCGCTGGTGAAGGCGCTGGGCATGCTGGGCGCCGCCCTGTTCCTCCAGGGTCTGATGAAGAAGGGCTGGGACTCGTCCAAGGCCCGGGGCATCTTGTTCCCCCAGCAGACCTTCAAGCTGGGCAACACGATCGTGAGCACCACCCAGATCCTGGCCCTGGTGCTGTCGGTCGTGGTCGTGCTGGCGGTCACCACGTTCCTCAACAAGACAGCCACCGGCACGGCCATGCGGGCCATCGCCAACGACCGGGACGTGTCGTCGCTGCTCGGGGTCCCGGTGCGTCGGGTGGAAACCATGGCCTGGTTCGGCTCCGGGTTGCTGTGCGGGGTGGTGTTCCTGCTCCTGCCGCCACTGTTCAAGAGCCTCGACCAGGGCACGATGACGTACTTCGTGATCAGCGCCCTGGCCGGCGCCGTGGTGGGGCAGTTCCGCTCGCTGTGGGTGACGTTCTGGGCCAGCCTCGGGATCGGGGTCCTCGAGTCGGTGTTGACCCCGTTCAAGAACTCGCTCCATTTCATGGCCGACTACCGCAAGCTGGTCCCCTACGTGGTGGCCGTGGTCGCCATTCTGTGGATCAGCCGCCGCCGCACGGTGGTGCTGGCAGGACGGGAGATGCAGTGACAGTCTGGTTCGCAACGGCGGAGGTCACCTCATGGCAGGGTTGAAGGCGCTGCTCCCCCGGCGGGAGTTCCAGGTGGGAGCGGCTGCGGCCATCGCCCTGGCCGCCATGTTCCTGGTGCCGGCTCTGTTCACCGGCTTCTGGGTGGCCCGGTTCAGCCAGACCGCTATTTTCGCCATCCTGGCCTCCAGCGTCGGCCTGCTCTACGGGCGGGTGGGTCTGGTGTCGCTGGGGCAGGTGGCCCCCTACGGCATCGGGGCCTGGGTGACGCTGCGGCTGGCCTTCGCCACCTCACTCCCCTTCCCCATCCTCCTCATCATCGCCGGCCTCGTGGCCGCCGCCATCGGCGTGATGATCGGCCTGCCGGCTCTGCGGGTGAGCGGCCTCTACCTGGCCCTGGTCACCCTGATGCTGGCGGCGTCGGTGGAGATCGTGCTCAGCCAGATCAAGTTCCCCAACGGTGGAGGGGGCTTCTCCGGCGTGGTAACGCAACTCAGTGACATCGCCCCCATGCGCCGCCCTGGCTTCGCCAGCTCCGACGTCGCCTACTACCGCTTCATCGTGGTGGCGGCGTTCATCATCATGATGGCGGTGGCCTTCGTCCTCACCCGCAAGCCGGGACGGGCCTGGGCCTCCATCCGCCAGAGCGAGGTGTCGGCCCTGGCCGCCGGGATCGACGTGACCCGCTACAAGCTCTACGCCTTCGCCATCGCCGCCTTCATGGCCGGTGTGGCCGGCGGCCTGTTCGCTGGCACCATCCCCAAGGGGCTGAGCCTCGATCCGTTCACCCGCCAGGCGGCCATCTTCCTGATCGCAGCGGCGGTGATGGGTGGTATCCGCAGCCTGTGGGGCGGCTTGTTCGCCGGGGTGCTGGCCACGCTGTTCCTGGCCTTCCTCACCCAGAACGTCTGGGGCCACCAGCTGTGGACCGACTTCTCACTGTCCCTGTTCGGCTTCGGCCTGCTGATGAACCTGGTGCAGAACACCAAGGCCGACGAGAAGAAGGGCATCGCATCGTGATCGACGTGGATGGGCTCACCGTGCGTTTCGGCGGCGTGGTCTCGCTGTCCGATGTCACCGTCACTTTTCCCGAAGGGATCTGCGGTCTCATCGGCCCCAACGGCGCCGGCAAAACCACGTTCTTCAACGTGTTGTCGGGATTCGTTACCCCGGCCAGCGGATCGATCCGAGCCGACGGCGTCGAGCTGTTGACGCTTCCCGACTTCAAGCGGGCCCGGTGGGGTGTCCGGCGCACGTTCCAGACCGAACAGGCCATCGAGAGCCTGAGCGTGTTCGACAACGTGGCCACCGTCTACGAGCACACGGCCAAAAGCGGCGGCTCGGCCGCCCGCCAGACGGCGGTGAGCGAGGCGCTTGACTTCGTGGGCCTGGCCGACGTGGCCAACGACCTGGTGCGCACGCTGCCGGCCAAGGAGCGCCGTTTCATCGAAATGGCCCGGGCGGTTGTGGGCCAGCCCCGGCTGGTGCTGCTCGATGAGCCGGGCGCCGGCCTCCCCGACGAGGAGACGGCCCAGCTCAGCGCCATCATCCGGGCCATTCCGGAGCGGACCGGGGCCACCGTGATCCTGGTCGACCACGACATGGAACTGGTCCAGGCGTGCTGTGAGTGGAGCGCCGTGCTCGACTTCGGCCGACTGCTGGCTTCCGGGCCCACCACCGAGGTGCTGGCCGACGAGAAGGTGCTGGCCGCCTACCTGGGCGGCGACGAGGCGTTGGAGGACACCCTGTCATGAGCGAACCCGCCGTGTCCGACCCCGTCACCGACTCCGTGGCTGCCACCCCCTCCGGCGACGGCCTGTCACTCCGGGGCGTGGTCGTGCTCCGTGGCGCCAACAAGGTCATTCCCGGTCTCGACCTCGACGTCCCCCTGGGCCAGGTCACCACGATCCTGGGGCCGAATGGGGCGGGCAAGTCGACCGCCGCTCTGGCCATCGCCGGCCTGCTGCGCATCGCCGGCGGTGAGATAACGATCGGCCGCACCCCGATCGGCAACCGCCGGCCCGACGCCATCCGGGCCGCCGGTGTGTCGGTGGTGCCCGAGGGGCGCCGACTGCTGACCCAGCTGTCGGTGGCCGACAACCTCAAGGTGTCCACCTACTCGTTGGGCAAGCAGGCGGCGGCCGAGGGGCTCGAGTACACGCTGTCGCTGTTCCCCGAGCTGGAGAAGCGTTGGGACGTGGGTGGCCGCCTCCTGTCGGGGGGCGAGCAGCAGATGGTGGTGCTGGCTCAGGCACTGGTGTCCCGGCCCAAGATCCTGGTGGTCGACGAGCTGTCGCTGGGCCTGGCCCCGATAGTGGTCAAGCGGCTCGTCCCGGTGCTGTCGCAAGTGGCCGAGAGCGGTGTGGGTGTGCTGCTGATCGAGCAGTTCGCCCACGTGGCCCTGGCTCTGGCGTCCACCGCCTACGTCTTGGAGGGCGGCGAGGTCCGCTGGTCCGGCGCAGCGTCGGACCTGAAGGACAACCCGGAACTCCTCCGCTCGGCCTATCTGCTTCGCAACTGATCCATCTGGTGTCCTCTGGCGTCACCGGCGATGCCAGGGGACACCAGATCCGGGGTTGGTCAGGTGGAGAGCGCCGGTTCGTCGTCTCCCTCGGGGCGGATCATCAGCACCGGTACCGTCGAGCGAGCGACGGCCTCGAGGCCGATGCTTCCCAGCACCTCGGCCCGTAGCCCGGACCGACCGTGCGTGCTCAGCACCAGGGCGGCGGCCTGGCGCTCACCGGCGAAGGCGGTCAGTGCCTCAGCCGGATGGTCGCTCTGGATCAGCTCCCAGCCCACGCGCTCCCCTGGATCACCGGTGCCGCCGCCGGGCTCGGCTCCGGCGAGCTGATGCCCCAGCGAGTCCCATTCTCCGGCCGCCACCTGGGCCGCCGTGTCCCGCAGGTAAGCGCTGGTCGAGACGTGCTCGCCCTGGGTCCGCAGGTGCTCGGCCTGGGCCACCGCGGCTCGGGGAACAGCCTGGGCCAGCCACAGCCGGTTGCCCAGGGCGCCGGCCAGGGAGAGCGCCACCGGCAGGGCCTGCTCGGCCAGGCTGGACCCGTCGAGGCCCACCACCACCGGCCCGTCGAGGGTGGGCGGGGGCGCAGTCACGTTCGGGCCCACCAGCACAACCGGATGGCCGGTGGCGGCCTGGACCAGCGGCCAGGTGTGGGATGGGCCGGGCCGGCCCGACAGCGAGCCGGACGAACTCATCATCACCAAGTCGCCGGTGGTCAGCAGTTCGGACACCGCAGTGGCGACGTCTGCCCCCTCCAGCACCTGGCTGGTCACGGGGAAGCCGTTGGCCGCACCCAGGCGCTCCCGGGTGTGGGTGAGGCGGACCTCCGCCTCACCCCTGCTGTCGGGGTCGACGGTGACGAGCAGCACCGGCAGGTTCCAGCGGGCGGCCCAGACAGTAGCCACCTCGATACCGCGATCGTGGCCGGTGTCGGCCGCTACCGGTACGACGATGCGCTCCACGGCGGCACCCGGGATGAGCGCTAGGCGGGGCGAGCGAGTGGATGGAGTGGAGGTCATGGCCTGCTCCTCTCATGGCGGGGTGGTAGTGACCACCCTCTCCCCCGATTGTGCGCTCTCGTGCGCCGGCACAGGAGAGGCCTAGGTCATCGACCCGGGACAACTGTGACACCAGCGCGCACTATCCAGCACCGGACGCCACAGTTCAGGCCACGACGATCAGGCCTGGGGCAGCACGAGGTACTTCTCACCGGTGGCCATGCGGCTGTAGGTGGTCAGCTCGGCCACGTCGAGCGCTCCGGCCAGGCTCACCCGCTTGGTGTAGCGGCTGGCGAACGTGGTGTGGATCTCGTCGGCCACCCGCTGGCGCAGCTCAGCCGCCCGCTCTGGGCCGGCCTTCACCAGGAAGTTGGTGAGCAGCCAGCCGGCCACCGCCCACGACATGCCGTACGTGCGGTTGAGCTCGGTGGGACCAGGACTGAGCCGGCCGTAGAGGTACACCTGCTTGTGCACGTTGGTGCCGTAACGGTTGTAGGCACCGCCCCCGGCCCGGGCCACCGCCGCCACTTCCATGGCCCCGAGGATCTCATCGGCCAGCCGGCCGCCGCCGGTGGCGTCGAAGGCGATGGTGGCGCCGGTGGCGGTGAAGGCCGCCACCAGATCGTCGGCGAAGCTGGCCTGGCTGGAGTCGCAGATGTGGGTGGCTCCCAGCTGGCGCAGCAGGTCGGCCTGCTCGGGCCGACGCACGACGTTGACCAGCTCCACACCGTCGGCAGTGCAGATCCGCACCAGCATCTGGCCCAGGTTGGAGGCTGCTGCCGTGTGGACCAGGGCGGTGTGGCCCTCGGCTCGCATGGTGTCGACCATGCCCAGGGCGGTGAGGGGATTGACGAAGCACGAGGCACCGTCCTCGGGGGTGGTCCCCTCGTTGAGCACCAGGCACTGGCCCACCGGGACGGCCCGGAATTGGCTGTACATGCCGCCGCCGAAACCGGCCACGGTGCGCCCCAACAGCGCCTGGGCTTCGGGGTCGGCGCCGGCGTCCACCACCACGCCCGCTCCCTCGTTACCGCAGGGCAGGCTCTGGTCGATCCGGCCCGACAGCCCGGCCAGGGCGGCCGGAGGCACGGTGGCCACCACCGCCGGCTGCCCCTCGATCGTGGCCGGAGCAACGGTGGTGACGTCAGCCCCGCCCAGCAGCAGCCCGAGATCGGACGGGTTGATCGGCGCTGCCTCCACCCGGACCACCACCTCGTGAGGCCGGGGTACCGGCATGTCGACCTCGACCAGGCCCAGCGTGAGCTGGCCGTCTCCGCTGACCTTCGACTGGATCTGCAGCATGCCTCCCACGTTAGTGGGAACCCTTCGGGTTCCTTGGGTACGCCTCCGGCGAGCTCCGGGTGGGAACCCTTCGGGTTCCTTGGGTACGCCTCCGGCGTACACGCTCGCCTCCGGCGAGCTCCGGGTGGGAACCCTTCGGGTTCCTTGGGTACGCCTCCGGCGTACACGCTCGCCTC
>CADEDH010000064.1:0-28618 GCA_902826025.1 uncultured Actinomycetes bacterium | reverse complement strand
CGGGTGGGAACCCTTCGGGTTCCTTGGGTACGCCTCCGGCGTACACGCTCGCCTCCGGCGAGCTCCGGGTGGGAACCAGGGCGCCGCGATCCACTACGTTTGGAGCGCACCGATCATCCGACCCGGAGGAGCCATGCCCCACCGCAACGCCTACATGACCGACGAGCTGCAGGCGATCTACGACCAGACGATCGACTTCGTGGCCAAGGAGGTCATCCCTCACGGCGAGGCGTGGGAGGAGGAGGGCAAGGTTCCCCGCGACGTGCTGGCTCGCATGGGAGCGCTGGGCATGTTCAGCCTGAGGGTGCCGGAACGCCTGGGCGGGCTCGGCCTCGGCATGCTGGCCTCGGCCGCCTTCTCCGAGGCGTTGGGCTCGTCGACCTTCGGGGGGTTCGAGGCCACCGTCCTGGTCCATACCGACATGGCGGGGCCCCACCTGGTGAACTCGGGCAGCGACGAGCAGCTCGACCGGTGGTTGCCCGGCGTGCTGGCGGGCGAGACGATCCTGTCGATCGGGGTCACCGAGCCCGACGCCGGGTCCGACGTGGCCGGCATCCGCACTACGGCGGTGAAGGACGGCGACGGTTGGCGGATCAACGGCACCAAGACGTTCATCACCAATGGCGTCTACGGCGACATGACGATCCTGGCGGCCAAGACCGACCCGGGCAACAAGTACGGCATCTCGATGTTCCTGGTGCCGGCGGGCACCGAGGGATTCTCGGTGGCCAAGAAGCTCGACAAGCACGGCTGGCGGTGCTCCGACACGGCCGAGCTGGTGCTGGACAACGTGTGGGTGCCCGACGGCCAGCTGCTGGGCACGCCCCATCGCGGCTTTTACGAGACGATGAAGAACTTCCAGAACGAGCGGATGGTGCTGGTGGGCATGGGGATCGGGGCGGCCCAGCGGGCCATCGACATCACCCTGGCCTACACCCAGGAGCGCAAGGCCTTCGGGTCGTCGTTGTTCGACCTGGGCGCCATCCGTCAGCGGATGGCAATGAACCAGGCCAAGGTCGACGCCGTCCGGGCCTCGATGTACCACGCCGCCTGGATGCACGACGAGGGCCTGGACAACGTGAAGGCCATGAGCGGGGTGAAGGCATTCGGCTGCGAGGTCGTCAACCAGGTCATGTACGACTGCCTCCAGTTCCACGGCGGCATGGGGTACATGCGGGAGTCAGCCGTAGAGCGCCTCTATCGCGACGCCCGCATCCTGCCCATCGGCGGTGGCGCCACCGAGGTCATGCTGGAGGAAGTGGCCAAGCGCTCCTACGTGGGCTGAGACCGGCTGCGGCCGGCCAGCGTCGGTCAGCAGTTGGCCAGGGCATCCAGCGCCCGGCAGATCTGATCTCGTCCGCCCGCACCGAGCTGGCCGAGCCGTGTGGTGAGGACCGACTTGGGGACGGCTGCCAGGTTGTCGAAGGTGGCCACGCTGTCGTGGTCGATACCCTCGTCGGGCCCGACGGGAATGCACGTCGGGATGTTCCGCACGGTGCTCGTCACGGGGGCCACAACGATGTTGTTGAGCACCGGGATCACCTCGTCCCGGGAAACAACGAGCACCGGCCGGCGCTTCTGGTTCGGCGTCTCCATCAGCCAGAGCTCGGCTTGGGCTACCACGGCTCCGCTTCCGTCATCGCCACGGCGTTGGCCATCGCCAGTTCATCGTCCTCGGGAGTCTGCGGCTGGTCCCGATAGGAGTCAGCGATGGTGGCACCGATCTGGGACCGTCGTACCGACTCGGCCAGAAGTCGCACACCGCGGCGGATGACGGCCGACCGGTTCTCGGCCACGCCCCCAGCCACCAGTTCGTCGATCAGGGCGAGCTCCTCGTCGGTGAAGCGGGTCGGCACCGGTGTCGTCATACGCTGCAGTATACGCTCCGTAGAGAGGCCTCAGCGATCAGCCAGTGGAGCGAGGATGGCCAGGTGGGTGGCCAGGTCGTCGACGTGGGCCACCCGGCTCAGGTACTCCTGGGCCAGCGATCGCCACGGGGCACCGAGATCGGCGTGGGCTTCCATGGCCAGCGGCCACAGGGTGCGGAGCCGGGCCACCGCGTCGTCGGCCGCGCCGACGTCGGCCAGGTCCACCACATAGCGCTGGCCGTGCCGGTCGCTCTCGTTGCTGATCCGGCTCATGTAACTGCTGCGCCCATCGCGCTCCATCAGGTCGAGCGGATGGACGGACGGCGACCAGGGGGCCACCATCGCACCGGCCACCGGGCAGTGGCTGATCACGAGGCGACCCGGTTCCTCCTCCACGATCCGGGCCCGCAGCTCCAGCTCGACCGCCCGACCGGCCAGCAGCCGATCGATGGGGCCGCTGACCTCGCACCCAGAGGGGTCGGCCGGTGGGCCGAGCCGCTGGTGCAACGCGGCGTCGTCGATGGCGGGGTCGGTCCGGAGGGCCAGGAGGGCGGCCACCACGCCGGAGGGATCGAATGCCGGCCGGCTCCCGCCGCCGTGCCGGTTGCCTACCACAAGCCCGAGCGGGAGCGGTGGGCGCTCCCCCCGCTCGGCCCGGGCCGCCGCCTCCCCCACCGGCGTCAGGCGCACCTCGGTGTAGCGGGGATGGGCCGGCGCGTCGCCATCGGGTGAGCCGGCGTTGCCGTGATGATCGATCAAGGTGGGGCGCGTCACCCACGGTCGGGCCAGGGCCAGCACCACCGGGTAGGTGTGATAGGGCCACAGGCTGCGATGGCGGTCGAGCTCGGCCAGGAGGAGCGCCGTCTTGTGGTGGGGCCGGCGGGCCTCGGCCCCCAGATCGAACAGGGTGGTGAGCACCGCCGCCTCCAGCGGGCTCAGCCCGTTGACCGACGGGGTCACCGGGGGCGCTCGCCCAGCAGATCGAGCCAGCCCAATGAGGTGACGACTCGATATGGGCCGGGCCCGTCGCCCTCGGCCAGGCGACGCAGCATGCGACGCCAGTTCCCGAAGGCCAGCGGCGCCAGGGCCCGCTCCAGCCGAGCCAGGTTGGCCGGGCTGGGGTCGACGACCAGGTCGAGATCGTGAGCCGGGCCGCCGGTGGCGACCGAACCGACCACCTCAGCCTTCACGCCGGCGGCCGCCAGGACGTCCCACAGCTCGTAGGGCAGCATCGACGCCACCGGCCCGCTCCCGATTCTGGGCACCGGGGGCGTCATCGGTGACGCCCCCGGTGAGAAGAATGGGCGGCTCTGGCTTCGATCAGGAGGCGGTCGAGGGGGAGGTGCGGAGCCAGGTCGTACCGACGATCTGTGGCGCCCGGTTGCTGCATATTGCGCGCTGGCGCCACCGATCGCAGGGTTTTCGGGCACCGGCTCAGGTGTAGACGCTGAGGAAGGCCTCGTTGAGTTCCCGCTCGTAGTAGAAGATGCCCTTGCCCAGCTGATCGGGCGTCCACTCCCGGGTGGGGTTGTCGGGGTAGTGGCTGTAGCCGCCGGCGAAGACCTCGTTGCGGTTGCCCGACGGGTCGAAGAAGTAGATCGTGTAGCCCCGGGTGATGCCGTGGCGGGTGGGGCCGATGTCGATCGGGATGTCGTGGTAGGCCATGATGTCGCCGGCGTGGAGCACGGCGTTCACCGTCTCCAGGAAGAAGGCGGCGTGGTGGAACCGGCCCGGCTCCGGGTTCTCCACGAAGGCGATGTCGTGGGCCTTGTTGGAGCAGGTCAGCCAGACTGCCAGGCCGCCTGGGCCCAGGTCGACCTTCTCGGCCAGACGGAAGCCGAGCACGTCGCAGAACAGGTCGGTGACCTCGGCGATGCGGGGCCCGTACAGGAGGGCGTGGTCGAACCGGGTGGCGGCCATGCCCTTGGGCTCCGCCGGCCACACGTTCGGGTTGAACGTCTCCGGGCCATTGTCCGACAGCTCCATCTGGGCGTAGAGCTCGATCCGGTGGCCCGACGGGATGGTGAACCCGACCCGGCGGCCGAGGCCGGGCTGCTCGCCGGCGTCAACGTGGTCGACGGCCACGTTGGCCGTGTCGAGCTTCCGGGTGAAATCGATGAGCGTGGCCTCGTCGAGCACCTTGAAGCCCATCACGTCCATGCCGGCCTCATCGGCCTCCCGCAGCACCACGCTGTGGCGGTCGAACTCGTCGAAGCCCTTGAGGTACACCCGTCCGTCGGCGCCGGTGGACACCTCGTGCAGGCCGAGCCGGTCACGGTAATGGACGAGGGCCTCGGCCATGTCGAGTACCCGGATCTGGATGAACCCGGGGCGGAGGACGCCGGTTACGGCCATGGTGCGCTCCTTGTGAGAAGGATCGGGCTAGGAAAAGGACTCGGCGCTCTGCGGGCCGACGGCTGGCGCCGGTGCCCGTTCGACGACGATGTTCGAGGACGGTAGCAGACGGCAGGCCAGCACGATCTGGTCGGCTTCGTCGGTAAGCGACACGTGGCGACGACTCATGCGCTTGGTGGCATAGGTGCCGGCCACCACCCGCACCCGGCAGGCGCCGCAGCCGCCGCCTCGGCAACCCACCGGTATGCAGCGCTGGCCGGCCCGGATCATGGCGTGCAGCACGGGCAGACCGGCGGCGACCGGGAACTCGGAGCGCCCTCCGTCCCCACCGCCGACGAGCCCATCGAGCACGGTGCAGATCATCGGTGGGCTTGATCCGACGGCGTCGCCCCCGGTCACGGTGAATGGTTCCCGGCGTCCTCGGCATCGAGCCGGGCGGCGTCGGCCGCCGGGAGCACCTCGCGCAACCCGGGCAGCTTCTTCCACGAGGGAATCGGGGTGTCCTCGCCGGCCCGGGGCACATAGCGGGAGATCTCCCCGTCGCGGTGGATGTAGCGGCCGCAGTTGGGAAAGATCCGGGTCGTGGTCACGATCACCACCGCCTGGGCCCCGTGGTGCTCGTCGAGTACCGCGGGCTCGGTGGAGATCTCGGCTGTGCCGTGAACCCGCATCCGCCACGGGCGGTTGGTGTCGACGAACAGCAGCGCCACCTTGCCCGTGTCGGCGATGTTGCCCAGCGAGCGGAACATGCCGTTGCCGTCGTAGATGGGGATCTGCAGCTCGGTGCGCCCCACCACCCGGATGAAGCCGGGGGCACCGCCCTTGTAGGACACGTCGGGCCAGCCGCCGGCGTCGACGGTGGACAGCCAGACGGTGGACTGGTCGGCCACCAGGGCGATGTCGCCGTCGTCGAGCTCGTGGTGCACGGTCATCTCGATCAGTCGGTCGGCCAGGCGCCGGCTGTCGAACAGGTCCTGGTAGGCCCGGGCCCCTGGGCCGTACAGCTCGCTGGTCATCGCCCCACCCCCAGGCCCGCCTCCCGGGCGAACACCCCGGCCAGGGCGGCCACGCCCTCCCGGATGGTGTCGGGTGAGGGGGCGCCGAAGCAGAGCCGCAGCCGGTTGCGGCCCCAGGCCGGGTCGGCCGACCACCCGGCGCCCGGGTTGAACTCGATGCCCTCGGCCGCCGCCGGGCCGGCCAGGGCCCCGGTGTCGACGCCGTCGGGGAAGGCGAGCCACAGGAAGATGCCGCCCTGGGGGGCGACGAAGGTGGCGGCGTTGCCGAAACTGTCGGTCACGGCCGCTGTCATCGCGTCGCACTTCGCCCGCAGCACGGTGCGGAGCTGGTCGACGTGGCTGTCGAAGTGGGAGGCGGCGTACTCAGCCAGCACCATCTGCTCCAGGGCGCCCGAGCCGGCGTCGGTCTTGAGGGCGAGCATGCGGGCCAGCACCGGCCAGTCGGCCACGATGTAGCCCACCCGCAGGGCGGGGGCGATCGACTTGGAGAACGAGCCGCAGTAGACAACGTGGCCCCCGTCGCCGTCGAGGGAGCGGATGGTGGGCGGGCGCTCGCCGCTCCACAGCAGGTCGGCGTAGCAGTCGTCCTCGAAGATCAGCGCCTTATGGGCCCGGGCCAGCTCCAGCAGCTCCCGCCGCCGTTCCAGGGGCATCACGGTGCCGGTGGGGTTCTGCACGGTGGGGATGGTGTAGATGTACTTGGGCCGCTTGCCGGCGGCGGCCAGGGCGGTGAGCTGCTCGGCCAGAGCATCGGTGCGGATGCCGTGCTCGTCGAGTTCGGCCCCCAGCACCTCCACCCCGAGGCGGGCCAGGCGGCTGAGCATGCCGCCGTAGGTGGCCTGCTCGACGATCACCGTGTCACCCGGTTCCAGGAACACACCGTTGACCAGGTCGAGGGCCTGGAGGGAGCCGCTGGTGACGAGCACCTGACCCGGGTCGCAGGCCATGTGGGCCCGGGCACCGAGCTTGTGACAGATGAACTCCCGCAGCGGGTCGTAGCCCTGGGGGCCGCCGCCCAGGTTGTAGGTGGCGAGCGACGTGCCTTCCCGGCGCAGCACGGACACCGCCGCTTCGGCCAGGCCGCCGAAGGGGACATTGTCGGCGTCGTTGTTGCCGCCCACGAAGCTGAACCGGGGGGCGGGGGCCCACGGCTGCTCAGCCGGCGGCAGGCCGGATCGGAACAGGCTGGATGTGTCGAAGCTCACGGGTCCGACCCTACCTCAGGCCGTGTGGCGGAGGCCCGTGCACCGGCACTCAGCAGAAGACGGCCGGCTCCTCGTCCACCAGCTCCTCGCCCCGCCACGCCGCCACCGTGACGTCTCGGGGGCAGGCCCCTTCGAGATAGAGCAGGGCCTGGCCCTCGATCGGCACCACCCCGATCGTGCCCGTTGGGGTGGTGACGACGAAATGGGTCATGTCCGCTGGCCCGTTCAGCTCCACCACGATCGACGAGCCGTCGCTCATGCTGCCGCTCACCAGCGGGAGCTCGTCGGCCCGGGCCTGGGAGTCGGCGATCGACGAGCAGCCGGCGCTCGACGACCCTTCGGATTCCGTCACCCGGCATTCCATGATCCCGGGGGCCATGTCAGGGCTGCGGAGCCGGAGGATCCACAGCTCCACGAAGCCATCGGGCGACGGGGCCCGGAGCACTTGGCGGGCCCCCAGCAGGGTGGCGTCCGGGAACATCGCGTCGGGGGGCCGAGCGGAAGGGCCCGGGGGCAGCATGGTGACGATCCGGTCGACTGTGCCTTCCAGGTGAAGGGCCGCGACGTCCACCACGCCGTCGGCGGTGGTGTCTTCGGGCCCCGACTCGCCGGTGGCTTCCGGGGATCCGGTTCCCGATCCGGCGCCCCCGTCGCTCGACAACGAGCACGCTGTGATCAGCGCCGCCGTCGCCACGATGAGCCAGGCGTACCGGACCACTCCCATTGCGACATGCTAGACGCATGACGGCCTCGGGATCGGCCGGCGGCATCGGGTCGGCTCGGTTGGTCGGCCAGGCCCAGGTCAGCAGATCGGGGACAACGGCTCCTCGTCGACCTGGACGTCACCCCGCCACGCGGTGACGGTGCCCTCATCGCCGCAGAGGTTCTCCAGCGCCACGACGGCCTCTCCCTCGATGGGTAGGACGGCCAGCCGCCGCTCGCCCACGGTCACGACATAGTGGCTCAGGTCGTCGGGCCCGCTGAGGTCGAAGATCGCGTTTCCCTGGTCGTCGGTCGAGCCACCGACCACCAGCGGAGCGTCCTCATCGGCCGCCTCGTCGGCCGGTCGGCAGCTACCGCCGCCGCTCCCCGAACGTTCGGTAGCGAACCGGCAGAGCTGGATGCCGGTGCCGGGCTCCTGGATCCGCATGATCCAGACGTCGATGGTTCCCCGCGGGCCTGGCGCCTGCAGCAGATGGCGGGCGCTCAGCACGGTGCGGCCGGCGCCCAGGAAGTCGGGTGGCTTGCCCGGCCCACCAGGCTGCATCCTGATCACAGCGTCAACCGGGCGGTCGAGCTGGAGGTCGCCGACGTCGAGCACCGCGGTGGTGGGATCGGCCCGGCCGGCGTCTTCGGTCCCGCTGGAACAGGCGCAGGCCGCCAGGAGCAGGAGACAGCAGAGTACCCGGTGCCGTAGGGCGTGCATGACGGGATGCTAGACGGAGCGGCCGACCGACGGGCCCAGTTCGCTCGGGCTGGCTACGCTCCGCCCGTGACCGTTAGCTACGACCAGGCGGAGCTGGAGCAGGTGGCCCGGGAGCTGCTGGCCCATCGGGACGAAGGGCGGCCCAACCCGGTGCCGCCCCCGGCCGAACGGCCCACCGATATGGGATGGGGCTATGGCGTGGCGGCCCAGCTGCACCGGATCCGGAACGACGATCGGGGCTGGGCTCAGATCGGCTGGAAGATCGGGTGCACCAACGCTGCGGCCCGGGCCCAGCTCGGCATCGACGCCCCGTTCTACGGCCGGCTCTACGCCGACACCACTCTCCCCTCCCCCGCCCACCTTCCGGCCGGCGCCGGTTACTTCAAGGTGTACGAAGCCGAGATCGCTCTGGTGATCGGTCGTGACCTCAAACCGGCCGACGGGGCCTTCACCGCTGAGGCGCTGGAGGCTGCCACCCGGGCCATCCTGCCCGTCATCGAAGTGGTCGGCTGCTGGCACGAACCGTGGACCGAGGCCGGGGCGGCGCTCATCGCCGCCGACAACGCCGCCCACGGCTACTGGGTGACCGGCGACGAGGTGACCGATTGGTCGGGCCTCGACCTGCTCGACCTGCCCATCACGGTTCGGGTGGACGGCGAGGTGGCGGCCCGGGGTGTACCCGGCAACGTCGACACCGGCCCGTTCGGGGTGGCGGCCTGGCTGGCCAACACACTGGCGGCCTCCGGCCTGGCCCTCCGGGCCGGAGACCGGATCAGTACCGGGCTCACCACACCTCCCATCGACCCCGCCCCGGGCCAGACCGCCGTCGCCGACTTCGGCCCCCTGGGCCAGGTCGAGGTCCGCCTCGCCCCCGCCTGACCCGTCGTCCGCCTCGCCCCGAGATCTCGGTGTGCCACCCACCACCAGTGGCGCCGTACGCACCGAGAAAAGCGAGGGTGGCGGGGCGGATTGTGCCGGCGGGGCGGCGGTCCGTAAGGTCGTGCCATGGGCCAGCGCACCACCGCCACCGACGCCGACATCATCGACGCCGTCCGGGCTCTGGGGCCCGCCGTCGACGCTGCCGCCGACTGGATCGACCGCGAACGCCGTCTCCCCGACGACCTCGTCGAGGCCATCCGGGCCGCCGGGGTGTTCGAGATGTACGTCCCCCGGTTCGCCGGCGGGGCCGAGGTCCACCCCCTCACCGCCTTCACCGTGGCCGAGGAACTGGCCCGCCACGACGGCTCGGTGGGCTGGTGCGCCCAGGTGGCGGCGGCCGTCACCACCTTCCTGGCCTGGATCGACCCCGCCGCCGTGCTGGCCATGCGGGAGCAGACCGGCCACCTCCACCTGGCCGGCTCGGCCCGCCCCCTCGGCACCGCCACGCGGGTGGAGGGTGGAGTGCTGGCCTCGGGCCACTGGGACTACGCCAGCGGTGTCCGCCACGCCAACTGGTACCTCGGCACCTGTTTCATGGAGCGGCCGGACGGCCGGGTGGCCGGCCGGTCGATGATCCTGGCGGTGAGCGACGGCGAGATCGTGCCCAACTGGGATGTGGTAGGCATGCGGGGCACCGGCAGCGACGACTTCGTGGTCGACAACGTGTTCGTGCCCGAGGGGCGGGTGGCGTCGGGCAAGTGGATCACCGGGCGCACCGAGCCGCTCTACGATCCCCGGCTCAACATGGTGGCGGGATGGGCCCCCACCGCCGGCGTCGGCGTCGGCCTGGCCCAGGGCGCCATCGATGCCCTGGTGGCGCTGGGGGCCAAGGCGTCGACCGGCTCCCCGGTCCCGATGCGCGAGCGGGAGGCGGTGCAAGACGCCGTCGCCCGGGCCGAGGCTATCACCGGGGCCGCCCGGGCCTTCGTCACCGAGACGCTCAACGCCGCCTGGGACGCCCAGGCCGACGGGGGCGATCCGCTGGTCCGGGCCGTCACCCGGGCCCAGCTGGCCATCACCCATGCCATGAACGAGGCGGTGCGGGCGGTTGACATCGTGTTCCACGCCGCCGGCACCAACGCCATCTCCACCAACAACAAGCTCGAGCGATTCCTGCGCGACGCCCACACCGGGGTGCAGCACGCCGCCGGCCAGCAGATCCACCAGCGCCCGGCGGGCCGGGTGGTGCTCGGCCTCAACCCCGGGGCCGGTGACCCCCTGCGGGAAGGCCCCTCAACCCCCCGTTAGCCCGCCCGCAGCACCCGGAGGCGGCTCTCCAGGTCCTCCCGGTTGTGGTAGCAGCCTTCGAACACCCGGGTGCCGGTGTAACCCATACGGCCGTGCAGGACGCGCCAGTTGTCGATGACGAGCACCTGGCCCGGCTCCAGACCGATCGTGAGCCAATGGCGGCGGTCGTTGAACTCGGTGTGGAGCCTGGTGTAGGCGGCGTACCACCGCTCCATCTCCGCCGGCGGCAGCAGGAAGGGGGCCCGGTCGTAGTTGTTGAACGACACCTGCACCAGACGGCCGCCCGGATCGGTCCGCAGCACCGGGCGGCTGGCCCGCAGGTGCACCCCCGGTTCCAGGTACTGGCACGGCACCTCCACCCGGCTCAGCGCGGCGAACGCCTCGGGGTCGGTGGCCCGCACCCGCTCGGCCGCGGCGAACCCATCGACCAGGATGCTCTCCCCTCCGGTGCCCACCCGTTGCAGGCAGGCGAAGAGCTGCAGGCCGGGGGCGTCCACGGTGTAGGTGCCGTCGGTGTGGGGCTCGAGGAACGTGGCGGAATAGGCCGAGTCCTCGTGGTCGGTCACGGCCGACGACAACGTCCACATGGCCGCCCCGAAGATCGTGGCCCGGGGGTACCCGATCCGACGGGCCAGCGCCTCGGCCGCCTCGGCTGTGGGCGGCACGTCATCCACGAGGCCGAAGCCGTACCGCTCGATCGCCTCCAGCCAGGCCAGTAGCGCCCCGTCGTCGGCGGCGACGGAATCGTGGCTGAACCACGCCGGGCCGTCGGGCAAGGGGGCGTCGGCCGACCACAGCCCGAGCGGGGCCGGCGGCCCGAGCCCGGCCGCCTCGGCCAGGCGAGCCGCCGACACCAGCGACGGCGGCTCCCCGCCGTCGGCCCACGTGACCCGGACGGCGGCCCCCACCAACTCGGCCGACACCGGTGTCAGATCGGCGGGGATGGCGAACGTGTCGACCAGCCGCTGGGCCGTCGACGGGTCGAGCGAGGACGGGTCCTCGCTGTGGTCGCGCACCCAGCGCCACGACACGGTCACCGGCTCAGACGCACCGTCGAACCGGACGGTCAGTCCCTCGGGCCGATGCTCGACCGCATCGATCACCGCTGTCACCTGGGGTTCCGTCGCCATACCGGCCATGGTACCGACGCCCCACCGTCCCGATTCCGCCCTCGGCTACACCGCTTCCGATCGGCCGAGAGCGACGTTCAAGACGGTTCCGTCCATCCGCAGCGAGTCGTCGCTCTCATACAACGCGCGCAAGTCGGCGAACCTGGTGTCGGGATCAACGGTCAACGCTGCAACCCGGTCGAACAGCTCCAGCACCGCTTCGGTGGGAAGCTCGCCAGGCTCCCACCCCGCGCCCCAAACGTCCCACGGCAGCATCTCGACCTTGTTGAGCGAAGCGAGATCGAGGCGCAGGTTGTGAGCGATCCAGTGGGCACCGTGCTCGCCGATGGACGACAGTCCACACCTTCCGGCGTCGAGGTCACCTCGGCGCCAAGCCTGCCAGGCATGGCCTGCTGACACGAACTCGCTCGAGCTGACGTGGAGTGGATCTCCCGTGAACCCGATCATCGCTCGCCAGGTCTCGTCGAGTTGGGCATCGGCCATCTGCCATTCCTCGATCGTCGGGTTCCAATACTCCGCCACCCAGTGATCCTCCAACCACCCGGGACGGAAGTAGGCCCCGAACCCGCAGCGAGCCCGAGCAGGGTGCCCGGCGGAGCGAAGCATCGTCACCGTCAGCCGGCTGAAGGCGTGGCAACGTGCGCCTACCCGGTTACCTGCTGGACGGGCCTCACACAGCGGACGGGAATCGACGGCGCGGATCGTGGTGAGCAGCCGATCCGAGTCTCGTTCGTGTATCGCCTCGGCCTGTTGGGGCGACAACTCAACGTTGTAGAACGGCACGGCCGCCAGGTCGTAGATCAGCAACCCCTGCACGACCTCGACAACCTTGCCTATGTCGCCTGGGGGCAACTCGGCGTCGTCCACAGCGGTGAACCGTCCTGGTGTCGCGTAGTAGGCCAGCGAGTCGACATTCACCGGTCGATACTCGCGCGGCCACCCGGTCGCCGCTCGGAGGAAGCCCCACTCGATCCCCACCTCTGCGGGGCGGGCACCACCGACTATTCCAACCGGTCGTCTCGTGGATCGGGCGGCTGAGACCAGTCGGCCCAGGCGACCAGCTGGTAGCAGCAGACGACGAGGGCGCAGGTCGGTGCGCCGACGCACATGGCTCCCACGATGCTGGTGTGGACGGTCCCGAGATCCAGTCGACGGACGGCGAACAAGTCCTCCACGGCGGCGTGGAGGTTCTCCAGTAGCGACTGCCGCCGATCACTGTGGTGACCGACGATCAGTCCTCGTCCGGTGCCCGGTTGTTGGGACCAGGCGAGGCCGGCCCACACCTGTTGACCAGGCCGGATGGCGGTGGTGGCGGCGTAGGAGGCATACAACCGGTCACCCCACCGACCCTGGTGTTCGAACGGGTACCGGGCCGCCGGTTGCACCTCGGCGCCCTCCGGGATGCTCGAATGGAGCCGGACGATGTTGAACCGGGCGATCCCGGCCTCAACTGTCGCCGCGTCGAAGGCGGCAGCCGCCGTCGCTCCCCGGCCGATTGCGTTGCAGACATACAGCTTCACGGCGCACCTCGCTCTAGGCCTCGATCGTGCCGGCCGGCCATAAGCGACCCGCTAACCACCGCCGGCTGCGGGCGTGGGTGCGACGGAGGCTCTACCGCACACCGTCCGGTGAATATCCGGGAGAAGGCCCGATCGGGATGGATTACCGTGGCGATGTGGCGGTCCAGCATCCTCGGCGGAGCGAGGGTCGCCGGGCGCCGCTGCCTCCCGTTGGTTTGGAGCATGAGCTGGCCCGGGGGCCGGTCATAGATGCGTTGGAGGCCCGCTTCGATACCCCATTGACCGTGATCGTCGCCGGCGCCGGCTTCGGGAAGACCACGGCCCTGGGCCAGGCCATCCGGGCCAATAGCGCAGCACCCCGCGGCCTCGACGCTTGGGTGTCATGCCAGCCCGGCGACGAGGACGATCAGAGGTTGGCCGATGCCATGGTCGCTGCCATCGATCCCTCTGCCCAGACCGCGGGCCGCGCCATCGACCGGGTGGTGGCGGCCTTGGCCTCTGTGGCCCCGACGGACGTCTGCCTGATCGTCGACGACGCCCACGAGCTACCGGACGGTTCTGCCGGTGCCCAACTCCTCGCCGAGCTGGCCCGGTCGCTACCACCCCACGCCCATCTCGTGATCGCTTCCCGGCACCCGGTGCCCGTGCCCCTGGCGCGGCGGCGGGCGGCGGGCGAGGTCGTCGAGATCGGATCCGATCTTCTGGCCTTCACTCGGAGCGAGATCGCCACCCTGGCCGGCCTTCTCGGTCGGGCGGAGACCGAGGCGGGCGACGTCGGTGGATGGCCGGCCCTGGTGCGGCTCGCCCTGGCGGTACCGGCCTCTGCCTCCCGTGAGTTCCTGTGGGAGGAGGTCGTGGCCGGTCTGGACCCGTCAAGCCGAGCCGGGCTCCTGGCAGCCGCCATGCTGGGAGCCGGCTCGCCGGCTGAGGTAGCGGCGGTAGCCGGCGCCGAGGTGGACTGCGTGGAACTGGCCCGCGCCGTGCCGCTGATCAGGTTGGCCGACAACGATCGTCTCCAGGTTCATCCCCTGTGGGCCGAGGCCGTCGATCGGCTGTTCCCGGTGGCTGAGGTGGCCCGAGTGCAGCGGCGTGTCCTTGAGCTTCTGGCCGAGCGGGGCGAGACCCTTCGCCTCGGCTCGACGGCGCTCCGCTGGCACGACAACGAGCTGCTGGCAGTGGCCTGCACCCGGCTTGTGGCCGACAACCTGGGAGCGTTGCCCCTGGCCACAGCGAACCATTGGCTAGCCGAGATGCCCATGGCGGCGAGACGCTCAGCGGGTGCTCACCTGTTGCGAATGGCCGTACGTCACGCCGACAAGTCGGACGGCGGCGGGTGGGACGGCGAGCTCGATGAGCTCGAGGCGCGCTTCATCGAGCAGCGAGACCCGACGGGGCAGGCAACGTGCCTGGCCCTTGCGGCTACGGCCGCACATGGACGCAACGATCTCCTCCGCTTGCTGGCGATCATCGAGCGCATTCGGGCTACGCCGGGATGGTCGAATCAGCCCTCCCTGCGATTCTTCGACGCCACGTTCAACGCCGCCGCCACCGCCCTCACCGGCGATCTCGGCTCGGCCCTGCAGGCGGCCCGGGCCGTGGACCTCGATCAGGTGCCCCCCACGGTGGGCGAGCTGGCCGTCCAACTTCAAGCCGTGCTGCTACTCCTGGCTGGGCGAGCCGACGAGGCGGTGGAGGTGGCCCAGCCGCTTCGCCGCTCGTCGAATCGGTTCGTCCAGGCCATCCCGTCCCTGCTCCGATGGGCCAGTGGCGATCCTTTCGAGTACCTGGCCGCCAGCCCGATCGATCCGCCCGCCCCCCTGGCCACGCCCCACCGGTTGCAGGCGTCCGCCCACCTGGCCGTGGTGGCGGCGTCGCTGGGCGACCGAAGGCTCAGTGCCGCAACGACCAGCGAGATCGAGTCGGCCACGATCGGCTGCTCCGACGCCCGCGACGACGCCCTGGCTGCCACCGCGCTGGCGGCCGGCCGACTTCTCGACCACGACGAACCTGGCGCCCGGTCGTTGCTGGCCCAGCATCTGGTCCGCCACCCCTCGGCTGACGCTCGTATCGACGCTCACCTCCGCCACAACCTGGCGCTCGGCTACGTTCTCAACGACGAACTGCGCTGCCGTTGGGAAGACGCCGTGGTGGGCCCGTCACACGGGAGGGTTCGCGCCGTGGCCCGGGCTCTCCTCCAAGCCCGCGCCGGCGCGCTGGACGAGCGGACCCAGTTGGAGTCCTCCGCGGTCATTGTCAGCGCATTGCCTCTGCCCTGGTCGATCGAGCTGGGCGTGCGGGCGGTACAGGCCAGCTCTCCCGATGGCCGGCGGCTGCTGGAAGACCTGGTCTCCTGGCTGCCCACTCCGGCCCGTCGGGAGCTCGAGCACCTGGCGGTCCACGGGGCCGAGACGTGCCGGGGCAGCGCGGCCGACCTGCTGGCCGAGCTGGCCGACCCCGACAGTCCTCCGCTGATGATCGATGTGCTCGGACCGCTCCGGTTGCGCCGCGGCACGACGGCCGTGGACGACGGCGCCCTGCGACGCTCCCGGGTTCGCACGCTGCTGTCGCTGCTCGTGCTGCGCAGGCGGCTGCGCCGGGATCGCATCTGCGACCTCCTGTGGCCCGACTTCGAGCCCCCGGCGGCGGCCCAGAACCTCCGGGTGACGCTCAGCCACCTCCGCCGCCTGGTCGAGACCCCCGGGCCGCCCGGGCAGGTTCCGAGCCCCGCCCGGATCCGCAGCGACGGTGAGTGGATCGAGCTGCTCGGGCCACCGCTGGTCCTCACCGATCTGGACGAGGCCCGGCGTCACCTGCGCGATGCCGAGCTGGCCAGCGAGCGAGGCGATCGGGCGCTGCTGGCGGCCGGTCTGTCGGCCGCCGTCGGGTTGTGGCGGGACGACTCACTGCCCGACCTGGTCACGGTCGACGATCTGGCGGGCGAGGTCGGCCAGATCGAGGGCCAGCTGCTCGAGTCATGCCTCCGGATAGGCGAACTGGAGCTGGTGGCCGGCCGGTTCGACGCCGCGCTTCGCTACGCCGAGCGGGCCCGTGCCGCCTCCCCCTGGAACGAGCCGGCCCACCGGCTCGCTCTGGCCTGCCAGCTTCAGCGTCGAAACCGGACCGACCTCGAAACGGCGGCGGGGATAACCCGGGCCATGCTCGATGATCTCGGGGTTGAGCCCGAGGCCACGACGCTGATGCTGCTCCGCCAAGCTGATCGACAGCTCGGCCTCGGTTAACAACTCGTTTACGGCCCAGGAGCAGCGTGGCATCCATCACGCTCGTCGTTGCCGGGGCGACGTGGATCACCGAGACGGCACTGAGGGCACCAATGTCAGTCATTGATGACTACGCCAATGCAATGAACCGCTACCCCGCCGACGAGACCGAGATCGAGATCGTCAACGTGGCCAAGATCGGCGACCCCGCCGACACCGATATGAACACGAAGGAGGAATGGCAGTTCCAGGTCAAGCTGACGAACAACGGACACGTCAACATGCGCAACGTGTCGATCAAGCTGGTCGGGCTGAACGGGACCCGCCTGCGGGAGATCACCGATCCTCCGTCGGACTACGCCAACGAGATCATCGTCGCCAGCCTCAACCCCAACGGTGGCGAGGACAGCCGGACGACCAAGGCGTTCGGGCTCAAGGCCCCCGCCAACCAGCAGCCGGCCGGTACCCAACTGGTCGAAGCGCACATCGAGGAGTGGGACTCGGACACAGCCGATCACATGGCGACGAACCACACCAAGAGCTTCGATGAGGCGGGCAGGTTGGGAATCGATTACCCGAGCGTGTTCCTCACCCGTCGGGTCTTCCCTCGCTGAACGAGGCGATCCGACGGGCCACCATCAGGAAGCAGAGGTGGCGACGGGGGCGACAGGGGTGGGGATGACCTCAGGCCAGGAGGCCGGCGGCCCGGAGAGCGGCGATCCGCTCGGCGCTGTACCCGGCCACCTCGGCCAGCACGTCCTCGGTGTGCTGGCCGAGCAGGGGGGCCGGGCCCATTACCCCGTTGGGGGCGGAGTCGAGCAGCCACGGCACCCCCGTGTGGCCCCGGCGGCCCACCGCTGGGTGATCGAGCCGCTCGATGAAGCCCCGGGCGGCCAGATGGGGGTCGGCGTCGAGGTCGGACGGGGTCATCGACGGGAACGCCGCCACCCCCACGGCCTGCAGAGCCCGGGTGACATCCCACCGGTCGCGCCCCGCGCACCAGGCGGCGAGGCCCTCGTCGAGCTCGTCCTCGTGGGCTTTTCGGCCTTCGGCCGTGGCGAACCGGGGGTCGCCGGCCAGGGCGCCGCCCCGCTCGGCATCGACGACGGCGGCCAGGGCCGCCCACTCGGCGTCGGTGGCACAGGCGATCGCCACCCAGCGGTCGTCGCCGGCGCAGCGGTAGACGTTGTGGGGCGCCATCAGCGGGTCGCGGTTGCCCATCCGTTCGGGCTGGACACCGGTGAGGGCGTGGTGCATCCAACCCTCCAGGGCGTTGGCCGCCGTCGACTCCCACAGGGCCACGTCGATCGTCTGGCCGCCCCCGTGCTGCTGGCGGGCCACCAGCGCGGCGGCGATGGCGAAGGCGGCCGTGATCCCGGCCCCGGGGTCGCCCACCGAGATCCCCAGCTCCTCGGGCGGCCCGCCGGCGTGGCCGGTGAGCGAGGTGAGGCCCGACAGGGGCCCGGTGGTGGGGCCGTAGCCCATGTAGTGGCTCAGCGGGCCCGACTGGCCGTAGCCGGAGATGGCGGCGATCACCACGTCGGGGTTGCGGGCCCGCAGCGCCTCCTCGGTGAACCCCAGCCGGTCCATCACGCCGGTGGCGAAGTTCGAGACCACCACGTCGCAGTGGGCGATGATGTCGAGCACCACCTCCCGGCTCTCGGCGTGGCTCAGGTCGACGGTGCAGCTGCGCTTGCCCTGCTCCCACTGGTTGAAATAGCCGCAGGTGTCGAGCGTTGGCTCCACCTCGGGCGGGTGGATCGGCAAGCGGCGGCCCAGTGTGGGCCGGGCCGCCGACTCGATCTTGATCACGTCGGCCCCCAGATGGGCCAGGTGCATGGTGCAGTAGGGCCCGGCCCAGACCCAGCTCAGGTCGGCCACCCGCACCCCGTCGAGTGGGCGCCGCCCGCGCTCCCCCGTGCCCGGCACCACGGCCGGCACCGACGACCGGGGGGTGAAGGTCTCTCCTGTGTGCTGGCCCAGCGTGGGAGCCGCGGCTCGCAGACCCCACCAGGGCCGGCCGAGCACGAACGGGGCGCCGAGATGCGTCACCCGCCCCGCCTCCGGATGCTCGACATCGACGAAGAACCCCCGCTGACGAAGGTGGTCCTGACCGGCCAGGTCGGCCATGGTGAACACCGGGGCGAAGCAGATCCGCCGGGCCTGGCCCTCGTGCCACAGCTCGGCCACCGTGTGCTGGGCCGTCCACTCACCCAGGTAGATCCGCAGGAGGTCGTCGTTGGCCAGCCGGTCGGGGAAGTCGGTGAAGATCTCCATCTCGGCCCACTCGGGCCGACCCATCATGTCCACCAGCCGCTCCCATTGGTCGGCCTCCACCGACACGAGGAAGATGAGTCCGTCGGAGCAGGGGAAGATGCCCCACGGGTTGCGGATGCGGGAACCGAGGCGGCTGGCGTCCTCCCCCTGGTAGCTCCACCCGATGTAGGCCGCCTCCAACATCCCGGCCACGTGGGCCATCGCCGACAGGTCGAGTTGGGCCCCCTCCCCCGTGCGCCGGGCCTTGTGCACGCAGCCGAGCACGGCGGTGGCGGCCACCAGGCCGGCGTGGAGGTCGGCTTGGTGGCCCCAGGCCTTGAGGGGAGGCAGGTCGGGATCGGGCGACGCCCCCGGGCCGAGCCAACCCCAGCCCCCGCCGTGGTTGATGGTCAGCTCCTCGGCCCGCCACGCCGCGTAGGGCCCGGTGAGGCCGAACGGAGTGATCGAGGCGACCACCAGACGGGGATGGGCGGCCCGCCACGCCCCGGGGTCGAGGCCAGCGGCCGCCAGCTCGGGGGCCGTGAGGTTGTGGACCACCACATCGGCCTCGGCCACCAGCGCCGCCACCCCGGGGCCCGCGAGCTCACCCGCTACCACGCTGCGCTTGTTCGTGTTGAGGGCCAGGAACAGGCCGCTGCGCTCCGGGCCGGAAGCGGCGCCGGCCGGGAACGGCCCCCGCCGTCGGGCCGGATCTCCTTCGGGCGGCTCCACCTTGATCACGTCGGCGCCGAGGTCGGACAGCAGCTTGGCCGTCGCCGCGGCTGCCACCCCGCCTCCCAATTCCAGCACCCGGACGCCGTCCAGCCCGCTCATGCTCCGCCCTTCCCGTACTGTCCTGCCGGGCGGCCGGATCAGCCGGCCACCGGCTCCGATCGTTTGGGTTTCACCCGGCGCACCATGGTGGCGGCGGCGTCGCTGTCGCGGATGAACGAGGCGGCAACCACCCCGATGATCGACATCAGCGCCGCTCCCATCATGGCCTGGTGGTAGGCCGCCACCGTCTTGGGCAGGGCGGCCGCCCCTTCCAGGCTGCCGACCAGGGCATCGCGGCGGGTGAGGAAGATCGTGGCCAGGGCGGCCACCCCCACGGCGGCGCCGGCCTGGCGCTGGGCCGAGTACAGGGCCGACGCCCGACCGCTGCGCTCCGGCGTGATCTGGGCGAAGGCGGCGGCCTGGAGCGGGATGAACGTCATGCCCATGCCGAGCCCCCGGCTGATCATCAGGCCCCGGATCCACCACGGGTTGGTGTCGACCTGGACCCAGTAGAAGGCGGCGGTGAGCAGACCGGTCCAGGCCATGCCGAACATGGCCAGGCGGCGGGGCCCGATCCGGGGGTAGAGGTAGGTGCCGGTGATCCGGGCCGACAGGATCACCCCCACCGCCTGGGGGGCGGTGGTGAGGCCCGACCGCAACGGGGAGTAGCCGGCGGGGCCCTGGAGGAACTGGGGCAGGAGGAAGAACAGGCCCATCAACGCCCCGAAGCTGAGGAACGACACCACGTTGGGGGTGGCGAAGGCCCGGTCCTTGAGGAGGCTGAGGTCGAGCAGGGGGAAGCGCTTGCGGGTCTCCACCACCACCAGTGTCACCAGCATGGCCACCGCCGCCACCAGCACGGCGATGACCAGCGGCGACGTCCAGCCCCGCTCCGGACCCTCGGCCAGCCCGAACAGCAGGGCGGCCAGACCGGCGCCCGACAGCACAAAGCCGGGGATGTCGAACGAACCGGCGGTGGGCTCGGTGTGGTCCCGCAGGTACCGCATCGAGAACCAGATGCCGACGATGCCGATCGGCAGGTTCACGAAGAAGATCCAGCGCCAGTTGGCGAACTCCACCAGCGAGCCGCCGATCAGGGGGCCGATAGCGGGGGCCAGCACGGTGATGCTGGAGGTGAGCGACGCCGCCCGGGGCCGCTCGGCCGGAGGGTAGGCCCGGAACAGCATGGCCGTCCCCACCGGGGTGAGCATGCCGCCCCCGACGCCCTGCAACAGCCGGAACGCGATCAGCGACTCGATGTTCCACGCCGCCCCGCACAGCACCGAGGCGATGGTGAACGTGATCAGGGCGAACACGAAGATCTTCTTGGTCCCGTATCTGTCGCCCAGCCAGCCCGAGCACGGGATCCACAGGGCCAGGCTCAACAGGTAGCCCGTGACCACCCATTCGATCGTGTTCACGTCGGCCCCGAACTCGGTCCTCAGGGTGGGCAGCGCCACGTTCACGATCGTGGTGTCGAGGATGTCCATGAAGAACCCGAGCACGAAGGCCACGGCCACGATGTACTTGTAGGGGTAGGTGCGTCCCCCCACCTGGACCGGGGCTTCACCGGCCGGTTGCGGAGCTTGGGTCATAGCAGGGTCAACGATCCCACGAGCCCGCCGGCCGGTTCCAATACCGTCCGGGTGACACCCGCCACCCCTCAGTAACTCCGGCCGTCGGGCTGAAGGTAGTCGCAGCTGAGGTGGCCGGCGGCGGCCATGGCGGCGTACTCGCTGTCGCTGATGCCCACCACGGTGCGCCACACGTAGTCGTTGTCGACCCCCAGGCGGCCCAGCGGACCCCAGGCCATGGGTGGGCCGTCCCACCGCCACAGGTGGTTGGGGTGATTGTAGGTTGGCATGTCGGGCGAGCCGTTGGGGCGGAAGAAGCCCCGGTCCCGGAGATGGTGATCGGCCAGCAGCTCCGACTCGTGCAGCACCGGGCCGGCCGGTACCCCCTCGGCCTGGAGCCAGGCCACCACCTCGTGGCGGTCGAGGCCGGCGGTCCAGGCTCCGATGCGTTCGTCGAGCTCGTCGTGGTGGGCCTGGCGGCCGGCGGCGTCGGCGAAGCGGGGGTCGTGGGCCCAGGCCGGGTCGCCCATGGCCCGCACCAGACCCGACCATTCGTCGTCCGAGCCGATGCTGAGCACGGCCCAGGCGTCGTCACCCTGGCACCGGTAGCAGCCCTGGGGTGCCCGCCAGGGGTGGCGGTTGCCGAGGCGCTGGTGCTCGACGCCGGTGAGGTCGGCCTCCACCAGGTACTCCCCGATGTGGTGCATCAACGTCTCGGCCTGGGCCAGCTCCACCAGCTCGCCCCGTCCGGTGCGCTCCCGGCGCCGCAGGACGGCCTGCACGGCGAAGGCGGCCAGGGTGCCGGTAGCGGGGTCCATGTGGTACGTGGCGTCCTGGTTCGTGGGGTCGATGTCGGGATAGCCCCTGATGGCGGTCAGACCCACCATGGCTTCCACGTGGGCCCCGAAGCCGACATAGCCGCTGGCCGGGCCCCAGTTCCCCAGGCTCGGCATACGGACCACGATCAGCCGGGGGTTCCTCGTGTGCAGAGTGTCCCAGCTGAGGCCCAGCTTCTCCAGCGTGGTGGCGGCGTTGTTCTCCACCAGCACGTCGCACCGTTCGATGAGACGCAGGGCCAGCTCCCGGCCTTCCGGGCTGCTGAGGTTGACGGTGGCGCCCAGCTTGCCCCGGGCGTGGTTGGTGAAGGCGCAGACCTGGTTCCACGGACGCTCGCCGGGGACGCCGCCGGGGTAGCCGCCCCACACCGGCCCCAGGTGGTCGATAGGTGGGACCGGGCGGGGCACAGCCCCCCGGGTGGCGGTGGGAAAGTACCACGGGTTGTCGAGCCGTATGACCTCGGCCCCCAGGTCGCCCAGCTGCATCGTGCAGTAGGGCCCGGCCCAGACCACGGTGAGGTCGAGCACCCGAATACCGGCCAGAGGCAGCTCACCGGTGCCGGTGCCGGTCCGGGCTGCCACCGGATCGTGGCTGTCGGCGACCTCGGGCGGGCTGGAGGCTGGAGAGGCCGAGGGGGCGGCGGCCGTCACCCGGGCCGCTGCCAGCTCGGCCAGGATCTCAGCCCGGTGCTGGTCGAGCAGAGGAGCCGGGCGGCGGAAGACGAAGCCGGGCTCGGCTGGTCGGAACGGCGGTCCGGGTTGGCGGAACCGGCCGGCGACGGGATGGTCGGCCTCCGCCCAGTAGCCCCGCTCCCGCCAATGGTCCTCGTCGAGCACCCGAACCGGGGGGTTGACGGCGGTGACCCCCCATTTGTTGGCCTGCGCTTCAACCTCGGCCTCCTTGGCCGTGTGGCTGAGGGTCCAGCCGTAGATGGCGGCATCGAGCAGGTCGGGGATCTCGGGGTCGCGGAGCCAGTCGGGCCCGGCATAACGCCGGCCCAGCTCCTCGTCGCCCAGGGTCTCGGCCATCCGCCCCAGCCAGCCCCCGGCCACCAGGATCTGGACGTAGCCGTCGGCAGTGGGGTAGATCCCGGCCGGCACGGTGCGGGCCAGGTGGCTGGTCTCCCGCTCAACGTCGTGCCCGGTCATCTGGGACGACAGCAGGTAGGCGGTGCGACGGTCGATCGAGCCGGCCTGGGTCTCCACGTTGGCCACGTCGACGTGCAGCCCGCGCCCGGTCTGGCCGGCGTGGCGCAGGGCCCCGAGGGAGGCGACGGCGGCCACGGCCCCGCACTGGTATTGCACCACGTTGCCGGCCAGCTTGACGGGCTCGCGCTCGGGCAGTCCGGTGGCGCTCATGGGGCCACCGATGGCGTAGTAGACGATTTCCTCGCCGGCCCACGCGGCGTGGGGCCCGGTCTGGCCGAAAGGGGTGACGCTGGTGACCACGAGGCCGGGGCGCAGGGTCCGCAGGGTCTCGGGGGCCAGCCCCCACGCCGCCAGCTGCCCCGGGCGGAACGACTCGACCACGAGGTCGGCGGTGGCGGCCAGCAGGCGGATCAGGTCGGCCCCGTCGGGTGTGGCGGGATCGGCCACCATGGACCGCTTGTTCGCGTTGAGGTGGAGGAACAGGGGGCTCCGCTCCGGGTGGTCGGCGCGGTGGCGGGTGGGATCGCCGCCGGGCGGCTCCAGCTTGATCACATCGGCCCCGAAGTCGGCGAACAGCTTGCCGGTGAACGGCCCGGCCACACCGGTGGCCAGCTCCAACACCCGTAGCCCGGCCAGTGGCTGGATCCCGTCGCTCGCCATCACTCCCCTGTTCAGCCGGCCGGCGGCCGTCGGGCATCATCCTTCCCCAAATGCGCCGGCCGGGCGACCTGACCGTCGCGCACCCCCGCTCCGAACCGTGTAACGCAAACCGCGCCCCGCCGCCGATCTGCGTCACGTTTTCACCGACTTTCGTGGGTTTGCGCGACGCAGAACGCCGCTGTGTCGCGGTTTCGTCGCGCAGTTGGCGCCGGGTCACGACAGGGCGTCGGTGACCCGGCGGAGGATGGTGCCGTCGTCGGCGCCGAGGAAGCGGGCCCGCCGGACGAACTCGTCGGCCAGCTGGCGCAAGGCGGCGGCGTCGGCCGCCGGGCGGGGCGGCGCGGCGCCCACCCGGGTACCGGCCCCCCGGCGGGTGTTGAGCCAGCCCGCCCCCTCCAGTTCCCGATAGGCCCGGGCCACGGTGCCGGCGGCCAGGCCCAGATCGTTGGCCAGCTGGCGGACGGTGGGCAGCCGGTCGCCCGGCGTGAGGGCGCCCGACGAGACCAGGGCCACGATCTGGCGCCGGATCTGCTCGTAGGGCGGCGTCGGGTCGAACACGTCGACCGAGATGGCGGCCCCGGCCCCCGGATCGTCGGCGGCGACGCTCACGCCCCACCGGCCCCGACGCCCGCCCCTCGGACCCCCGCCGGGATCAGCAGAACCCGGATCGACCAGCCGAGCAGCACCGCCGCCAGCGGCGCCACGGGCACCAGGGCCGCCTCGGCCACGCGCCCGACCGCCGGCAGGCAGTCGGAACCGGCCAGCGCCACGGCGGCCACCGAGGCCGTGCCCAGCAGCGGCAGGGCCACCAGCATGGCGCACGCCGCCACCACCCGCCGGGCCGACCATCGCCGCAGCGCCTCGTCGAGCGCCAGCGCGTCCCGATCGTCGCGCTCGACCACCGCCGCTCCAACCGGGCCGCCCTCGCCCACCCCGGCCCCGGCTGGCGGGCCGGGCCGGGCCGCGGGCATCGCCGCCAGCCGAGGTCGGTTGACGACGGCCCGCAGCGCCACCGCGGCCAGCATCAGGCCCGCCACCACCACGGCGAGCAGAGGCCCGCTGTAGAACCACCCCGGCCAGGGCCCCCGAGACGACGACGTGTCGGGCGAGCACGAGGTGGTGAGCCACCGGCCGGCCCGGCCCAGGTCGTCGTCGGAACCGGCGGCGATGGCCCCCGCCGTCGTCGCGACCAGCGCAGCCGTGGCGGCGGCCACGATGGCCGTGGCCCGGCGCGGCAGGTAGCTGCCCACCTGGCGGGCCCGGAGGCCAGCCCGACGGGTACCGGCCGTCGGCCGAGTGACCGCCAGCTCTCCGGCGATCGTGCCGGCCAGCACGCTCAGACCGAGGACCGGTGCCGCCAGGAGCAGACCCCGGCCCAGGCCGTCCCACCGGCTCAACGCCACCGCCGCCACCAGCCCCACCGCCAGCCCAGCCCACGACCACCGGCCCACGCGGCGGGCCTCGCCGGCCAACGCCAGCGGCACCACCGCCGACGTTCGGGGCCGATGGGCACCGGCACCGACACCCGCCGTCCCGATGACCATTCCCACCGCCGTCAGCAGCATCACCAGTCCCGGTGCCATACGCCCTCACCCTTCCGCCCCTGCTTGTATCAACCCTTTGTTACATTGGAGCAACCTCGGCGTCAAGCCTTTTGTATCGGTTTGGCGGTACAACTTGGGGCTCGCTCCCGAGCCGGCTGGACAAATCGGCCGGGCTGGATCAGCCTGCATCGGCGGCCCGTCGAGCCCCGGCGCGGCCCGGCCGCCATCCGGGCGACCATCCAGGCCACCACCGGCTGGCCATCGAAGCCGCAGGAAGGGAGACCCATTATGGGACAGCTCACACGGGTCCTGATAGCCAACCGGGGCGAGATCGCCATCCGCATCGCCAAGGCGGCGGCCGCCCTGGGGATCGAGTCGGTGGCAGTCCACCCCCCGGCCGACGCTCTGTCGCTCCACACCCGGGCCGCTACCCGCTCCCGGGAGCTGACCGGCGGCTCCCCCGCCGACCCCGTGGCCGCCTACCTCGACGCCGCCGGCATCGTGGCCGCCGCCCAGGCCGAAGGGTGCGACTGCGTCCACCCCGGTTACGGCTTCCTGGCCGAGAGCCCGGAGCTGGCCCGGCGCTGCGCCGAAGCCGGTATCACCTTCGTCGGCCCCTCGGCCGACACGCTGGCCCTGTTCGGCGACAAGACCCGGGCCCGGGCCCTGGCCCACTCGCTCGACATCCCGGTGGTGGCCGGCAGCGGCCCGCTGGCATCGGCCGAGGAGGCGGCTACCGCCGCCGGCACCGTGGGCTACCCGGTGATGCTCAAGGCGGCGGCCGGGGGTGGCGGCCGGGGCATGCGGGCCGTAGCCGGCCCCGACGAGCTGGCCGAGGCGTTCGAGCGGTGCCGGAGCGAGGCGCAAGCCGCCTTCGGCGACGGCACCGTGTTCTTGGAGCAGCTCGTGGCCCGGCCCCGCCACATCGAGGTCCAGGTGCTGGCCGATGGCGACGGGAACGTGGTCCATCTGTGGGAGCGGGACTGCTCGATCCAGCAGCGCAACCAGAAGGTGGTGGAAATCGCCCCCGCCCCGGGCCTGGACGACCAGGTCCGCACCCGCATCCTGGCCGACGCCGTGCGCCTGGTGGCCGGCGGCGGCTACCGCAACGCCGGCACCGTCGAGTTCCTGGTGGAGCCGGAGACCGGCCGCTACTTCTTCATCGAGTGCAACCCCCGCATCCAGGTGGAGCACACGATCACCGAGCAGGTCACGGGGGTGGACCTGGTGGAGGCCCAGTTCCAGGTGGCAGCAGGGGCGTCGCTGGCTTCCCTCGGGCTCGGCACCCAGGGGGCGGTACCGCCTCCCCGGGGCTACGCCGTGCAGGCCCGGGTGGTGGCCCGGGGCGCCGGCACCATCACCGCCTACAAGGAGCCGGCGGGGCCCGGGGTGCGGGTCGACGCCTGCGGCTACGCCGGCTACGCCCCGGCTCCTCAATTCGATCCCCTCCTGGCCAAGGTCATCGGCTCGTCGAGCTCGGCCGGCACCCTGGTGTCGGCCCTGGAGCGAACGGCCCGGGCCCTGGCCGAGTTCCACATCGACGGGCTCCCCACCAACCTGGCCGAGCTCCAGACCATCTGCGAGGATCCGACCGTGCGGGCCGGTGACGCCCGCACCACCCTTCTGGCCGAGCTGCTGGCCGACGCCCCCGCAGCCGCCGCCGGCGCCAACGGCGACAGCGGCGGGGTCGTGGCCCTACTGAGCGCTCAGGCCGCGGTCCTCGTGGGCGTCGGCGCCGGCGCCGGGAACGGGCCGGCGGGCCCGATGGCGCCGGCCGCCCCCACCGCCCCGGCCCTCCCGGTGCCCGAGGGCCACCAGGGCGTGGAGTGCCCGATGGCCAGCTCGGTGATCGAGGTGCGGGCCACGCCCGGCACCGCCGTACGAGCCGGCGACACCGTGCTGGTGGTCACCGCCATGAAGATGGAGACGCTGATCACGGCGCCCTGCGCTGGGCTGGTGACTGCGGTGCAGGACCTGGCGCCGGGCGACATCCTAAGCGCCGGCCAGGTGGTGGCCGTGATCGACCCGGCCGGCACAACCGGCGCCAACGGCGACGGGGGAGCCCCAGCGGCCAAGGCCCCCGACCAGACCTGGGCCCACCTCATCGACGACATCGCCACCCTCCACCGCCTGGCCCTGGCCCGCCTGGCTCCCGACTCCGACGAACCCGGCGTGGTCCGCCAGCGCAACCGGGGCAAGCTCACCTGCCGGGAGCGGATCGACCTCCTACTCGACGAGGGCTCGTTCCGGGAAGTAGGCAGCATCGCCGGCTTCGCCTCTTACGACGATGGTCAGATCTCGGCCTTCACCCCGGCCAACCACGTGGGCGGCTGGGGCGGCATCGAGGGCCGCCAGGCCGTCGTCTGCGCCGACGACTTCACCTCCCGGGGCGGCCACGCCGACGGTGCCATAGCCCAGAAGAGCCTCTACCTCGACCGCCTGTCGATGGAGCTGCGGGTGCCGTCGATCCGGTTGCTCGACGGCTCGTCCGGCGGCGGCTCGGTGGCGGCCATGGTGCCCGAGCAGCGCAAGGCGGGCGAGAGCGCGGCTCAGGAGAGCTCGGGTGCGATCACCGCCGGCCGGCCCCGGGTGTCGGGCGGCGGCGGGTCGTTCCTCCCCGGCCACCTCGGCTCCACCGATTACACCCGCCAGCTGGCCACCGTGCCGGTGGTGAACGTGCTGCTGGGCAGCGTGGTCGGTATCGGAGCGGCCAAGGCCGTGCTCGGCCACTTCTCGGTGATGGTGCGCGACATCGCCCAGCTGTTCGTGGCCGGCCCGCCGGTGGTGAGCCACGCCATGGGCTACGAGATCACCAAGGAGGACCTGGGCGACTGGCGGATCCATTGCCGCAACGGCTCGGTCGACAACCTGGCCGAGACCGAGGAGGAGGCGCTGGACCAGACCCGGCGGTTCCTGTCGTACCTGCCGTCGAGTGTCTACGAGGCGCCGCCGGTGCTTGCCCCGGGGGCCGGCAACGCCCCCGACCGCCGCGACGACGAACTGCTCGACCTCGTCCCCCGCAAGCGCACCACCACCTTCGACGTCCGGCGGGCCATCGAGCTGATGGCCGACACCGGGTCGTTCTTCGAGGTCGGCCCGCTGTGGGGCACCGACCAGGTCACGGGTTTCGTCCGGTTCAACGGCCATCCGATGGGGGTCATCGCCTCCGACAGCCGCCACGTCAACGGCGGGGCCCTCACCGCCGACGGTTGTGACAAGCTGCGCCGCCACCTCGACCTGTGCGACCTGTTCCACATCCCGGTCCTCAACCTGGTGGACAACCCCGGCTTCGCCGTAGGACTGGAGCACGAGATCAACGGCACGATCCGCAAGGGGGCGGAGTGGATGGTGGCCTTCGCCCAGATGCAGGTGCCGATCTTCACCGTGATCATGCGGCGCAGCTTCGGGGTGGCCGGCAACAACTGGGCCACGCCCCGGTCCACCCCCGCCGTGCGGGTGGTCTGGCCGGCGGCCGACGTGGGCGGCATCCCGCCCGAGGGCGGCATCGAGGCCGCCTACAAGCGTCAGCTGGCGGAGGCGGCCGACCCGGTGGCCCTCCGGGCCGAGTTGGAGGCCCGGATCGAGAGCGCCCGGGGCCCGATCGGCCCCCTCAACCGGTTCCAGATGGAGGAGATGATCGACCCCCGAGACACCCGGACGCTGATCTGCGAATGGTTGTCGACCGCCTACCGGCTGGTGTCGGCGCCGGCGATGCTGGCCCCCCGGGCGATCGGCTTCCGCCCGTAGGTCAGCGCTGGGCCAGGAGCTCGTCGAGCGTCGAGTGGAAGTGGATCAGCGCCGGCTCGTTGCGGCCGAACTGGATGGCGTCCTGGGCCCCCGAGGCGAACGACCGCTGGATCTGCTCGCACATCACGAAGTCCTCGGTCTCGGTGACCTTGA
>CADEDH010000063.1:25154-36583 GCA_902826025.1 uncultured Actinomycetes bacterium | reverse complement strand
ACACGGGCAGGGCTCCCGAAGGATCGGGGAGGCTTCGATCAGATTGCGGCCGTCGAACGGAGTCGAGAAGGTCGACCGGCCACTGCGCAGGATCCGGCGATCTCGGATGGTCCTGCCGCTCGGAAACGACGGGTGCTAGGACGGCCTCAGCTCGGTGCCGTGAGGTCGGGAAACGGTGCGATCGTGGCATCGAAGCCGTCGGCAGCGTCTCGAAGTTCGAGAGGCGAAGCCCGGAGGGTCAATACGACTGGCCCTTCGCTGGCCGCTTGACGTCCTCGCCGTCGCTCGGGCGGGAGAAACTCGTTGTCCAGTTCAACCACCAGTTCAACCTTCCCGTCCCTGTCTGAAGCGACACGAAACTGCAGGTTCGGCTCGATCAGCCAAGGAGCGTCGGGAGCCGAATCGGTCGACTCCGACTCGACCCAAGTTGCGAGAAGTCGAAACCAATTAGAGATGAGGGGCGCAGCGTCACACGTCAGCGCCTGCCACATGAAGTCCCACCCGTGCCCTCCGACCGTCGCCGAGCCTTCAACCATGTACCAACTGCACCGCAACTGAAGGTCTTCCGCATCGGGGAACTGGTACCCGGTGACGGCAAGCCGCAACGAATCTCCGCCCGGTACGCCCAGCCTCAGGCCGACTCCATCCCGTGAGCCACCGTCTTCCACTCCCTGCGACACAGGAGAAGAGTAGCGGCACCGCGCCCGAGCAAGAACCGGCAGGGATCCCGGACGGCAAGAGTGCTCGGAAACATCGCCGTAGGCCGCACGGGATCGGCGGGTGCCCGAACCGTGAGCGTTCCCAAGAGCGCCGGTCGTGCCGGACTGCCGTGGCCGGGTGGTCGTGAGCTGGCTGTGGACATGATCGTTCACGAGCCTGTCGCGAGGGGTCGGGGTGCGTGAATCGAGGCAAGCTCAGGGTCGACGATCACGGTGAGCTCAACGCGCATGCCGTCAGGATCGATGAACCAAAGCGAGTGGAAGGCGCCGAGGTCCTCGATCTGACCGTCGGTCGCGCCGCGGGAAGTGAGACGTTGGCGTGACTCGGCGAACGATTCGGCGGAGGTAGCGGTCAAGGCGAGGTGGTCGAGGTGTCCTCGATCGAACATCGCACTGCTGGCGATGCCGTGCTGGTTGCCGGTCACCTCAGCGGGATGGAGCCATGAGTTGGGCCCGGTGCGCAAGATGGCGTGACGAAATGCAGGGGTCTCCTCGTGGAAGACGACCTCGAGCTCGAACACCTCCGTGTAGAAGGCGACGAACCGGTCGAGGTCGTCGGTGAGGACAGCGATGTGGTTGATGCTCTCGATGAGTGTCATGGTCAGGCACCGTTCTTTGGGCTTGGTTGGGTGTTGGCTCCTCTGATGAGGAGGGTGAGCGCCAGCGCGACGGTCTCGGCAGCTTCGTCGCCGTCGATGTCCCAGTAGTCGGACAGCGTCTGCCACGTGATTGCGGTCATGAACATCTGCACGACCGCGGCGACGCGGCGGGTGTTCGTATGAGACAGGCTCGGCGCCTCATGACGGACGAGCTCGAGCGCAGTGCGCTGGCGCTCGGCCTTATCCGCGAGCCGGACCTCCTGGCCTTCCGGCGAGGCGAGGAGCTCGCGCACGACGGGAGCGAGCCGGTCGAACCCGGGGAACGCCGTGCGAACCAACCTGGTCGCGCCAGCCAGATCGGTAGGACGTTCGCCCGAGAACCCCATCTGACGGTTCGACCATTCAAACAATGCTGTGAGCAGCTCGGTCCGCGAGGTGAAGTGACGGTAGATGGTCCGCTCGGGAACCCCGGACTCGGTTGCCACCTCGCGAAACGTCAGGAGGCGACCGTCCTGGAGAACGGCGACCGCACCCTCGATCACTCGATCGATCAACGCCTGCGTCCGGACCTGCGCCCAGGATTCGACCGCCATGACAGTTAATCTGCCATAATGGCAGTTCAACTGTCAACACCCTACTAGGGCGGTCGATTCACGGAACGAAGCGCTCCCGGCGAGTACGTCCACAGGTCCCAGAACCGCTCGGTATCGCCACTCGCCCGGGGCCGGCCGGAGGCGCTCGGGCGCCGGCGGACTGGCCCGGTCTGCTCGTCCGGTATTGACGGCGCCGGCCGCACGGTTATCGGGCGGGCGCCCGAGCCGTGAGCGATTCCAAGCGAGCCACTCGTACCGATAGCGCGCTGGTGCGGCGCATCGTTCACCGGACGTTTCCGAGCGGTACGGCGCCGGTGTCGGCCGCACCGATTGTTAGTCGTCGCGCGTCCGGGCCGGGCGCCGGCCATCTCGTTGGGGTGGCGAGATCGTGAGGTGGGTAGCAAGTCGGTCGATGATGCCAGCGAGATCGCTTGGTTCGACGACTGCCACGGGGGCGGTCAGTGCAATTCGGGCGACGGTCAAGGCAAGCCGTCCGAGGTCCTCGCTGCGTACTTCGACCAGACAAGACCCCGCTTTCGCCTCCATGGGTGTGTGGTCCACCCACCGAAGCACGTCCTCGACCGCGCCGAGTGGGGCGTCGATGGCCAGCAATGCGTTGTGCTGACGGAGTATCGGGCCGAGTGAGCTCGCAACGAGCGTTGCTGCGTCGCCGCCCGGGATCGCGCGGGTTGCGAACCGGCGTCCGGCGAGCCGAGCATCGCTGAGCCGATCGAGACGAAACGTGCGCCAGTCATCGCGGCGCTGGTCCCACGCCGCAAGGTACCAACGGCGCCCGGTGGTGACGAGTTCATGTGGCTCGACGAGCCGTCGGCTGACCTCGCCGTCGCGTCGCCGGTAGTCGAAGCGCACCTCCTCCTGGTCTCGACACGCTACTGCGAGAACACCGAGCGCATCGGGGTCGACGACGTCTTCAACAGTTCCCGACCGGATCGACGCGACAGTCGAATGGAGCGCAGACACCCGTCGGCGGAGACGATCAGGCAGCAGCTGCTCGATCTTGATCAGGGCTCGGAGCGACGAATCCTCCATACCGTCGATCGCCGCAGCTGCGGCGTAGCGCAGGCCGACAGCGACAGCGATGGCTTCGTCGTCGTCGAGCAACAGCGGCGGCATCTGTGTGCCTGTTGCGAGGCGGTAGCCGCCTTCGGTTCCCGACCTGGCATCGACGGGGTAGCCGAGTTCGCGCAGCCGATCGACGTCGCGTCGAACCGTGCGCTCGGTGACCTCGAGGCGCTCAGCGAGTTCCGCTCCGCTCCACAGACGATGGGTCTGCAGAAGTGAGAGGAGCTGCAGTGCTCTGCCAGTGGGATTCTTCGGCATCTCTTCAGTTTCGCACGTGTTGAGGACCGATTCTGTCCGCAAGGGTTTCTAGGTTGATCTCCACCAACCACCGCATCACCCTTTGGAGGAATGCAAATGCCCGAACTAAGCGACTTCCCCGAGCCCGCCATGATCGACGTCAACGGCGTCAAACTCGAAGTCTTCGAAGCCGGCCAAGAAAACGCAGGCAACCCGATCGTGCTCTGCCATGGCTGGCCAGAGCACGCTTTCACATGGCGTCACCAAGTTCCCGACCTCGCCGCAGCCGGGTACCACGTCATCGTTCCGAACCAGCGCGGCTACGGCAACTCCTCCCGCCCGACCGACGTGGCCGCCTACGACATCGAGCACCTGACCGGCGACCTCGTCGCACTGCTCGATCACTACGGCTACGACGACGCCACCTTCATCGGCCACGACTGGGGCGCGAACGTCGTGTGGGGAACAACGCTGCTGCACCCATCGTGTGTGAGGAAGGTCATCGCGCTGAGCCTGCCTTACCAGGAGCGCGGCGACCAGCCCTGGGTCGAGATGTTGGAGCAGATGCTGGGCGATGACTACTACTTCGTCCACTTCAACCGCCACCCCGGCGTCGCCGACGCCGTGCTCGATGAGAACACCGAGCAGTTCCTCCGCAACATGTACCGAAAGAGCGAGCCGCCGGCCCCGCCCGAACTCTCGATGATCAACGTCGCACGAGCCGAGGAACCGCGCGGTGAACCTCTGATGAGCGACGAAGAACTCTCGGTCTTCGTTTCTGCGTTCGAATCGTCCGGCTTCACCGGAAGCATCAACTGGTACCGAAACCTCGACCGGAACTGGCACCTGCTCGCAGACGTCGACCCGATCATCCAGCAACCGGCACTCATGATCTACGGCGATCGCGACCCGATCCCCAAGTCGCCGAGCCTGACGACGTTCGTACCGAACGCAGACGAGATCAGCCTCGATTGCGGTCACTGGATCCAGGAAGAGAAACCCGAAGAGACAACTCGGGCGATCCTGAACTGGCTCCACCAGTAGACCTCCCGCGTGCGTTGGGACCCGCCGACCCTCAACTGCATCACGCAACGTGACGCCAGGTCGCTAGTCGCCGAGACCATCACCTCTCATGTTTCCGGCCATCCTGGACGAAGTGTCGCTGGCACTTGGAAACGCGCGTCCGAAGCTCACGTTCGACCAGCTCGTAACCGGCCTCTTGCGCGTGGGTGGACCGCCCGATATCGACGCCGCTGGCCGCACGGGATCGGCGGGTGGCCGGGCTGTGAGCGATCCCGTGCACCCTGGTCGTGAGGACTCGAGCGGCCCTCCTTGCGACTGCCTCTCGATCCCGTTGGCTCTGGTCCAGTGGCAGTCAGACATGACCTATGGAGAGAGCCGGCTGGTGACCTCGCCTCGTGAACTGTCCGGGGAAGTTCGACCGATTATGAGCGATATGAGCTGGGACGTTAGTGGCCGATTGCAACGCGCTTCGTCTGGGTAGCACCTCGGCGTGACGTTGAATCATGTGACCCGAGGGAGTGGCAGACCGCTGTTGCTCGTGCACGGTCTGGGCGCTGGGTGGCGATCGTGGTCCCCGATCCTCGACGAGCTGGCCGAGCGCCGAGAGGTGATCGCCGTCGACCTGCCGGGGTTCGGCGAGACGCCGCCGTTGACCGGCGAGGTCTCGATCGCCACCCTGTGTGACTCCGTCGCAAACTTCATCTGTGAACAGGGCCTGGACGGGGTCTCGACCGTCGGCCAGTCGATGGGTGGCCGCATGGTGCTCGAACTCGCACGGCGGGGCCTCGGCGGTGACACCGTGGCGTTGGACCCGGGCGGCTTCTGGAGCGACCGCGAACTCTTCGTGTTCGGCGCTACGTTGCGGCCGTCCGTCGCTCTGGTCCGAGCGCTGCGAGGTGTGCTGCCTGCACTGCTCGGCAGTTCTGTGGGAAGGACCCTGCTGCTGGCCCAGCTGTCGGCGCGGCCCTGGGCCCTCACGCGCGAGATCGTGCTGCCGGACGTGCGCGGGCTGGCCGACTCCCCGGCGACTGGCGCTGCATTGAACGCCCTGACCCATGGGCCCAAGCAACAGGGGGCGCCAGCTGGGACAGCGCCCGGCCGGGTCACGATCGGTTGGGGTCGTCGTGACCTGGTGACCGTCCCGCGTCAGGCCGCACGTGCTACGGAGCTGTTCCCCGACGCAGTGCTGCACTGGTTCGAGCGGTGCGGTCATTTCCCACAATGGGACGCACCGCACGAAGCCGCCCGCCTGATTCTCGACAGCACCGATTGAGGTCCGTTGCTTGGCCCGTCACCGGGTTCCCGTTTGCATTCGATTCCGGCCAGGGTTTGGTGGACTGTCAGCCCGAGATTCTCGCTCTGTCGACCGCGCGGGTATCGCCGGAGCCGGCGTCGAGCCCGGGCGCTGTCACTGCTGCCCTGTAGCATCGCCCCCAACTGACTACGAAGGGGTCGTGATGCAGGAGCTCGGGGGCCGTACAGCGGTGGTGACGGGGGCGGCCAGCGGCATGGGGCTGGCCTTCGCCGAGGCTTTCCTCCGCGAAGGAATGCAGGTGGTGGCGGCCGACGTCGAGGCCCCGGCCCTGGCCCGGGCCGAGGAGCAACTGGCAGCCGTGCGGGGCCCGGAAGCCGTGCTGGCGATACGGACCGACGTGTCGGATCCGGCCTCGGTCAACGCCCTGCGGGACGCCGCCCTGGCCCGCTTCGGGCGGGTGAACGTGGTGTGCAACAACGCCGGGGTGGGCGGGGTCCGCAATCCGATCGGCCGCCTCGACCTGTCGGACTGGCAGTGGGTCCTGGGCGTGAACCTGTGGGGTGTGATCCACGGGTGCGAGGCCTTCGTGCCCCACCTGCTGGAGCACGGCGACGGCCACATCGTGAACACGGCCTCGATCGCCGGCCACATCAGCTTGCCGTACATGGGCCCCTACAACGTGTCCAAGCACGGTGTTGTCACCCTGTCCGAGACCCTGCTCCACGAGCTGGCCCATGCCGGCTCCACCGTGGGGGTGTCGGTGTTGTGCCCGGGGTTCGTGGCCACCAATCTGATCGACGCCGACCGCAACCGGCCCGAGCACCTGGTTCGGCCCCTCGACGAGCCGGAGGACGCCGGGGCCCGAGAGCGGGAGCGGGCCGCCGGCCGGGAGCTGCTGGGCCAGAAGAAGCCACCGGCCGAGGTGGCCCAGCTCGTGGTCGATGCCGTCAAGGCCAACCAGTTCTGGATCTTCACCGACGACCAGTTCGCCCCGGTGGTGGCCGAGCGCCACCGCAGCATCGAGTCGGTCACCAACCCACCCCAGGCCCGGACCCTGGTCGACTACCTGCTGGCCTGACCGGTCCGCCCGTGCCCGCCGCCACCGAAGCCGACGACCGTGACGCCTGGGAGGCCCTCCTCCACCGCCGCGACCGGCCGAAGTGGGCCAGCCTCTCGTGGCTGGCCCTCCGTCCTCTGATCAGCGCGGCCAACGACAAGATCAATGCCTACGCCCCGGAGCTGGTGGGCGACCTGCGTCGGGCCTGGGTGGCGAACCAGCGTGCCGACGGCCGGTGGCCCTCCATCACCGCCGAGGACGGCGAGGTGTACGACGGCGTGGTGGACCGCCGGTCGGCCACCGCCTTCGTGGTGCTGGGCGACACCGGCGAGCAGGACGCCTCCCAGTACGCGTTGGTACCGGAGCTACGCCGGGTGGCCGCCACCCTGCCGTCCGGTGCCTTCGCCCTCATCTGCAGCGACGTGATCTACCCGTCGGGCGACGTCAACGATTACGTCCATGCCGTCTACCTCCCGTACGGCCGCCGCCCCGACGGCCCCGGCGTGGCCGACGACCCGCTGGCCCGGCTCGACATCCTGGCCCTGCCCGGCAACCACGACTGGTACGACGGTCTGGCCGGGTTCATGTTCCACTTCTGTTCCCGGGAGCGCCTGTCGCGCGCCGTGTACGGCTGGCGTCCCGGCATCTCGTTCACCGAGGCGGTGGCCCGTCTGGTGTGGCGCCGGCCGTCCCGACCCCGCCCGGCCCGGCTGTGGGCCCCGTGGGTGTTGGCCGGCCCGGACGGGATCGACGATGTCGGCACCCGCACCCGCTCCCGGCCCCTGGCCGAGCTACGGGCCGAGCGGGGCCTGGGCCAGCTCCAGCCCGGCCCGTACTATGCCGCGGAGCTGCGAGATGTGCTGGTGGTGTGTATCGACACCGGCATCGCCCGGGGCGGCCGCACCGAGCTCGACCCCGACCAGTCGGCCTGGCTGGTGCGGGTGTCGTCCCATCCCAAGCCCAAGCTGTTGTTCACCGGCACTCCCCTGCGGGTCGACCTGGCCTGGAAACCCTGCCTGCTCACCGGGCCGGCGACCGCCACCCACGGCGACGTGCACGACGTTGTGCGCGATCCCGCTCACCGCTACCTGGCCGCCGTCGGCGGCGACATCCACAACTACCAGAGTTACCTCCCCGAACCCGGTACCGGCGCCCGGTATCTCGTGTCGGGCGGGGGCGGCGCCTTCCTCAGCGCCACCCATCCGCTGGCCCTGGTCGAGCAGCGGGCCCCGTCGTTGGCCGCTCCCGAAGCCCCCGACGTCGGCGGCGCCCCCGAGCCACGCCCCACCACCCCCGGGAACTCTGACACCAGGGCGCCCGACCCGGTACCTGGTATCAGAGATCCGGATCTGGCGTTGGAAACCCTCTACCCCACCGACGTGGCGTCGCTCCAACGCTTCGGGCGGATCCTGGTGCTGCGTCTGTGGCGGCTCCAGCGGGGGCTGCTGGCCCTCATGACCGGCTTGATAGCGGCGGCACTGGTCACGCCCCTGGCCATCCCCGGCCCCGGGGTGGGCGACGCCCGGCCCGACACCGCGCTCGGCGGGATGGCCGGCCTGGTCCTGGCGGCTGTCGCCCTGCGTTTCGTGCTCCCCCTCCCCGCTGGTGCCACCCGCTCCCGGGCGTACCGGGCCGGGATGGTGGGTCTGGCCTTCGTTCTCGGAGCCCTGCTAGGGGTGGCGCTGTGGTGGCTGGATCCTGGTCGAGCCCGATGGAACGCCGGCGCCTGGGCCGCGCTCACCGCCGGCGGTTGCCTCCTGGCCCATCTCATGCGGGAGAGCTCGTGGTGGCGAAGCGCCCGGGCCAACGACCCGCCGCTGCGCCCGTGGATCCTGCCGGTGGCCGGCGCCACCTGGATCGGGGCGGCGGCCACGGCTCTGGCCCTGCGGGCCCCGGTCACGCTGGGCATGCTGGTGGTACTGGCCGTCGCCACTATGGCCGGCTGGCGGGTCCGGGCCGCCCGGGGCCGTCGGGGCCAGCCGTGGAACGCCACCGCCGCCCGCCTGGCCTATTCGGTGCAGGGCGCCACAGCCCTCGCCGCGGTGTCCGAGCTGGTGCTGCGCCCATCCACCGCCTGGCACCCGCTGCTGGTGGTGGCCGGTCTGGTGGCGGCCGGCTTCGCCTCCGTGGTGACGCTGGCCGGCTCGGCGGTGGTGATCGCCGCCCTCGGGTGGCTGCTGGCTCCGATCCTGCGCCGTCGATCGGCGGCTCCCGGCGTCGCGTCCAGCGGCCGGCCGGCGATCACATGGCGTGAGGCCTACGGCATCCTCGGCTTCCTCGGCCCATGGCTGGCGGCAGCGGTGGTGGTGGGCGGTCCAATCGCCGGGCTCGTTGCCACCACCGGATCGCGGCCGGCCCATCCCGGCGCCGGGGATGTGGTGGTGGCCACCATGGCCATCGCGGCCGGCACCGTGGCCTCGATCATCCTGCTCGACACCCTGCGTCGCTGGTTCCCAGGCGCCTACAAGCCGGTCAACATCGTCGTGGTATTGGCCTCGGCCACCACCGTCTGGTGGCTGTTCCGCCACACCTGGGCCCTGCCTGGCCTGCTGGTGGCGCTCGTCGTCGCCGTCCTGGTCGGGGTCACCGGCCTGGTTGTCAACCTCACGTTCCTTCGCACCTGGGCCCTGTTCGTCGACCCGATCGTCCATGGACGCGCCGTGGCCGACGGCGGCGCCGAGCTGTTCACCGACGATGAGGCCCGCCAGGTGTTGGCCTGGCGCCGCGCCGCCGACGACCGGCTGGCGCCGACGTCAGCCGCCGTTCGGCGCCGGGGCCGAATCGTGTTCCCTTCGGCCTACCAGCCTCGGGGGCCGATTCAGGCCAAGGTGTCGGAGTTCTTCGACGATGACAACCCACCGTTCGCCAAGAACTTCCTCGTCGTCGAGACCGACGGACGGACGGTGACGATCACGCCCCGGTGGGTCAACGGGTTGAGCCCTATCGAACCCGACCCGGGGGCCGTCATCAGTCTCCCGCTCGCCTCACGCTGATCGGCCCAGCAGCCAGGCCAGGTTGTCGTGGTAGAAGCGGCGCCGGGTCACCGGCCCGGCCTCTACCCGGTCGAATGAGGCCTGGAACTCGGCCAGCGGGTCTCGCCCGCCCTCGGGGTGGGGCCAGTCCGAGGCAAACAGGAACAGGTCGGGCCCGCACCAGTCGGTGAGGCGGCCCACGTCCTCGAAGTGCCACGGGTTGAACCGCACCTGGCGGCGCACGTAGTCGGACGGGTCGAGCCGTAGCTTGGCCAGCTCGGGCTCGTTGCGACCAAAGGCCCGTTTGGCGTGATCGAGCCCGTCGAGCAGGTTGGGCACCCACCCGGCGCCGAGCTCGATCACTCCCAACCTCAGCTCGGGGAACTGCTCGAAGATGCCGTCGAGCACGAGGCACGACAGCAGGTTCTCGGCGTCGTGGTGGACGTTGAGGAAGTCCTTGGAGCGGACGTTCTCGCCCCCGCCCACGAAGTCATGGCCCGGGTCGCGCCCGTTGTTGTGGTAGCTGAGCGCCATCTGCGTGGAGCCCATGCCCCCGAAGTGCAGGAGCGCCGGCACACCGGCTTCGGCCAGCCGGGCCCAGAAGGGATCGTAGGCGGGGTGGGTAGGACTCACCGCCGCCGGCACCCCGTGAGGCACCCACACCGCGGCGGCCCCGGTGGCCAGCGCATCGTCGAGGCAGGTGGCGGCCCGGACGGCGTCGTCGAGAGGGACGTAGGCCACCGGCAACAGGCGGTCGTCGTCGGCGCAGAAGTCGGCCATGCCCCGGTTATGGGCGGCGGCCCCGCCGTAGAGCAGGTCGAAGTCGCCCGTGTTGTTGAACTGGTTGGGAGCGAACGTGGAGAACACGAGCTGGCCGGCGAAGCCCAGCTGGTCGAGCGCCTGATGGCGCTCGCCGGGGTCCATGGCACCGAAGGCGAAGTAGCCCTTGGGGCCGCCCACCACGTCGGCCGCCAGCCGGGCCGTCTCCTCCGGGTCGTTGCGGCGGGCCCAGCACTGTCGCACCATCTCGGCGTCGGCCGGGCCGCCCCCGGTGAAGGTCAGCTCCCGCAGCTTGGTCCGGGTAGCGGCGTCGGCGTAGGCCTCCAGCCAATCGAGTGGTTCCATGAGGTGGCTGTCGCAGTCGAGCACCGTGGTGCCCGCCTCCAGCCGGTCGTCGACGTAGGTCATGGCAGCGGTTCCTTCCGTTCAGCCTTCCTTGGGCCAGACCTCGCCCAGCACCCGGAACGCGGTGGCGGCGCAGGGCCAGCCGGCGTAGTGGGCCACGTGGGTGATCATCCCCTCGATCTTCTCCCGGGGGATCCCGGCGTTCTTCGCCCCGGTGAAGTGCACCCGCTGCTCGTTCTCCCGGTAGAGGGCCACCAGCGTGGTACACGTGATCAGCTCCCGCTCCTCCAGCGTGAGGTCGTCCTGCTGCCACACGTCGCCGAACAGGTGCCGGTTGGTGTAGTCGTTGAAGGCGGCGGGGGGCGGGGTGCCGGGGTTGGCCGGGCGGGGCGCCCCGGTGAACAGGCGGCGGGCCAGGGCCTTGCCGGCCTCGGTCTTCTCCTCGTCGGTCATCGGTGTCGTCCTTTCCTCGGGGCGAAGGGATCGCCGGGCTTCGAACGCATCTTTGCCGCCCCGGCCCCGGAGGGCCAGATGGGTGGTCGGCCGCCGGCGGCCCTAACGTTCGACCCGTGACCGACCGCTTCCGGGTGGTGCCCGCCGCCTATGTGATTCTCCGGCGCCGGGTCGGCGACCGGGAAGAGATCCTGCTCCAGCTCCGCCAGAACACCGGCTACCGAGACGGGTTCTGGGCCACGGCGGCCGCCGGCCACGTGGAGGAGGGGGAGTCGGTGGTGGCCGCCGCCTGCCGGGAGGCGGCCGAGGAGCT
>CADEDH010000063.1:0-25054 GCA_902826025.1 uncultured Actinomycetes bacterium | reverse complement strand
TGGAGGAGGGGGAGTCGGTGGTGGCCGCCGCCTGCCGGGAGGCGGCCGAGGAGCTGGGGGTGGAGGTCGAACCGGCCGATCTGGAGGCTGTCACGGCCATGCACCGCACAGCCAACAACGGCGACCCCATCGACGAGCGGGTCGACTTCTTCTTCCAGTGCCGGCGGTGGACCGGCGAACCTCGCCTGATGGAGCCGCACAAGTCGGCCGGGATCGGCTGGTTCCCCCTCGATGCGCTGCCCCATCCGGTGGTCCCCCACGAGGCCGCCCTGTTCGGCTGGCTGACCGCCGGTGACGGGGGCCCACCCCCCGTCACCAGCTTCGGCTTCAGCTAGTCGAACTCGACGCCGCTGTAGCCGGCGTCGGCGATCTCGCTCAGCTTCTGCACGAACTTGGGGGCGCCGCCGTTGTAGACGAAGTACCGGATCTTGCCGTGCTCATGGCCCTCGACGTTCGAGTTGTAGCCGGTGAACCAGCTCTTGGCCTTACGCATCAGCATCATCCCGTACATCTTCTTGACGTGCTCGGTCCACTCCTCCTGGGCCTCCGGGGTGGGCTCCAGGCGGGTCTTGTCGTGCTCCCAGACGTACTCCAGCATGCTCGTGATCCAGTTCACGCCCGACTCGATGCCCCGGGGGAAGTTGGTGGACGCCGACCCGCTCTGGGGCCCGGCCAGCATGACGAAGTTGGGGAAGCCGTTGACCAGGATCCCGAGGTAGGTGCTGGGGCCGTCGACCCACTTCTGGGCCAGCTTCTCGCCGTTCACACCCTGGATGTCGATCTTGTCGTAGGCCCCGGTGATGGCGTCGAAACCGGTGGCGTAGACGATGATGTCGAGGTCGTAGTGGCCGGCCGACGTCTGGATCCCGGTGGGGGTGACCCGCTCGATCGGGGTCTCGCTCACGTCAACCAGCTCCACGTTGTCCTGGTTGTAGACCTCGAAGTAGTGGGTCTCCATCGGCACCCGCTGCACGCCGAACCCGTGGTCCTTGGGGATCAGCTTCTCGGCCACGACCGGGTCCTTCACCCGCTGGCGGATCCGGTCGGCCACGTAGGCCGAGAACTCGGCGTTGGCTTCCTCGTCGAAGAAGATCTCCCGGAAGTTGCGGAGCCAGATGGCGAACCCCGGGGTCTCGTACAGCTCGTCCCACAGCTCCTTCCGCTCCTCGGGCGTGAGCGTGTAGAAGCCCCGACGGTCGGGCTCGTGCTCGAACCCGCCCGGGGTGCGGGCGCAGGTCTCGAAGATCTCGTCGTAGCGGGCCCGGATCTGGGCCATCTCCTCGTCGGAGATGGGGCCGTTGTGGAGCGGCGAACTCCAGTTGGGTCGGCGCTGGAAGACCTTGAGCTCCCCCACCTTGCTCGCTATGTCGGCGATCACCTGGATGCCTGTGGCCCCGGTGCCGACCACGCCCACCCGCTTGCCGGTGAGGTCGAGCGGCTCGTGGGGCCAGTGGAAGGTGTGGAACGACGGGCCCTGGAAGCTGTCCATCCCCTCGTAGCGGGGGTAGGTGGGGATCGACAGCAGACCCAGGGCGGCGATCACGAACCGGGTGGCCATGGTGGAGCCGTCTTCCAGCGACAGCTCCCAGGTGTGGGTGGGTTCGTCCCACCGCATCGCCACCACCTTGGTGTTGAACCGCATGTGTTGGCGGAGGTCGAACTTGTCGGCCACGTGGTTGAGGTAGCGCAGGTTCTCCGGCTGGCCCGAGAACCGCTCCTTCCAGTGCCATTCGTCGAGCAGTTCTCGGGAGAACGAGTAGCCGTAGGTGTAGCTCTCGGAATCGAACCGCGCCCCCGGGTAGCGGTTCATGTACCAGGTGCCGCCGAGGTCGTCGGCCGCCTCCAGCACCACGGCCTTGATGCCGAGGTCGGTCAGCCGTTTGATCTGGTAGATCCCGCCGACGCCGGCCCCGATGACCACGACCTCCCAGTCGGGTCGGGTGCCGGTGCCCAGCGTGGTCCCCTTCGTCGCCGTCGCCTGGTCAGCCATCGCCGTCTCCGATCATGTTCGTTGCTCATTCCGTCGTTCCGATCGTAGATCGGAACCGAAAAGAAGTTCGAACTTCGCGCTAGTGCTTCGTGCCGCTGGTGTGTCAGGCGTCGCGTTGGCGCTGGCTCCAGGCTCGGATCGTGGGGCGGCCGGGCACGACCCCGGGGCCCTTGGGTACGTCGATGCGCTGGGTGGCGTAGATGCCGCGATGGCTGGAGAACACGTAGGCGATCACGCAGCCCACGGCGATGGGCACCACGGCCCCCACCCCGAACAACTCGGCCCCCATGATCGTGCAGGCCAGCGGCGTGTTGGCCGCCCCGGCGAACACGGCCACGAAACCTACCGAGGCGGCCAGCCCCACCGGCAGGTGGAGCGGGGCGGCCAAGGCCGCGCCCAGGGTGGAGCCGATCACGAACAGCGGGGTCACCTCACCGCCGGGAAAGGCGGCCCCCAGGGTGACGGCGGTGAACAGGATCTTGAGGGCGAAGACGGCGAAGCTGAGCGGCTCGCCGGCCAAGGCCCGGTCGATCAGGGGCAGCGACAGACCGAGGTAGTCGGCGCCGAACAGGGCCGCCAGGGCCACCACCGCCACGCCGCCCGCCACCGGCCGGAGCGGGGCCCACGGCAGCCACCGGGCCAGCGCACCCTTGATGGCCTCGATCGCCTCCACGAACACGATGCCGGCCAGCCCGAACGCCAGGCCGGCCACCGCCACCTTGGCCACCAGAGCCAGGTCGAGGCCGGGGTCGAGCTGGGGCCGCAGTGGGTGGTGGTGGCCCAGGCCGCCCACCACCAGGTCGCCCATCACCGACGCCGTGAGCGATGGCACCAGCGCCTCGTAGCGAATACGCCCGACCGCCTGGACCTCGAGGCCGAACACGGCGCCGGCCAGGGGCACGCCGAACACGGCGCCGAAGCCGCCCCCCAGGGAGGCGGCGAGGAGGATCCGGCGGTCGTCCGGGCCGAGGCGGAGGGTCCGGGCGGCAGCGTCGGTGAGGCTGCCCGACATCTGCAGGGCCGTCCCCTCCCGCCCGGCCGACCCGCCGAACAGGTGGGTGACCCACGTGCCGAGCAGGACCAGGGGCGCCATGCGCCGGGGCAGCCAGTCGGTCGGCTGGTGGATCTGGTCGATCACCAGGGCGTTGCCCTGCCCGGCCCGACCTCCGAGGAGGTGGTAGGCCAGGCCCACGGCCAAGCCGGCCACAGGCAGGAGCCACACCAGCCAGGCGTGCTCGACCCGGTAGTCGGTGATTCGATCGAGCCCCTCCAGGAACACGAACGACGACACCCCGGCCAAGGCGCCCGAGAGCGCCCCCAGCGCGATCCAGCGGGCCAGGTGCACCGCCAGGGCGGCCTGCTCCCCGGCCTCGTGCCGCCACCGGCGCAGGGTCGGGGCCAGAGGGCGTCGGGGTCGGGTGGGCTCCATCGTCGGTCAGCGAGCAGCGTAGCCACCGAGGGTCCCGGCGCTGCACCGTCTGGGCGCCCGACCCCACCTACACCATACTGTCCGGCGTGGAGCGCACCACCGCTGAGCATCCGGTCACGGCCACGCCGCCGCTCGCCACCGGGGTGGCCTGGGACGCCGAGGAGCCGGGCCACCACCGCTTCTCGGTCGACCGGTATACCAGCCATGCGATCGCCGAGCGTGAGCTGGAACGGCTGTGGCCCCGGGTGTGGCAGATCGCCTGCTCGGTGGATCACGTGGCCGAGCCCGGCGACTGGTTCGAGCACCGCTGCGGGCCGCTGTCGGTCCTGATCGTGCGGGGTGACGACGGCCAGCTTCGGGCCTTCCAGAACGTGTGCCGCCATCGCGGCAACCTGCTGTGCACCGGTGCCGGGTCCGGTCTGGGCGAGATCCGCTGCGGGTTCCACAACTGGTCCTGGACGCTGGCCGGTGAGCTGCGGGAGGTGCCGTCCCGCCGGGGGTTCGGCGCCCTACGCAACGAGGACCTTCCGCTGATCCCGGCCCGGGTCGCCACCTGGGGGCCACTGGTGTTCGTGACCCTCGATCCCGACGCCGCCCCCCTCTCGGAGTGGCTGGAGGGCGTGCCCGCCGACCTGGCCTGGGCCGACATCGACGAGTTCCACTGCGGCGTCACCACCACCACGCCGGTGAGCTGCAACTGGAAAGTGGTGGCGGAAGGCTTCTCCGAGACCTACCACGTGCAGGGCCTGCACCCCGAGATGATCGTGTCGTTCGACGACGTTCACGCCGCGCAGCACCTGTGGGACCGCCACGCCGTCAGTTACCAGCTCTACGGTGTGGCCAGCCCCCGCCTCGGCCCTGTGCCCGAGGCCGACGTGTGGGACTCGTTCTGCCGTACCCAGGGCCGCCGCCTGGGCCTCGCCCCCGACGACACCGTTCCGATGCCGGCCCACCAGCCCGACGCCACCGCCTTCGAGCTGCTGGTGGCCGCCATCCGGGCCGAGTCGGGCCGGCGGGGTGCGGACCTCGGCCGCTTCGACGACGACCAGATCATGCGGCTCCGCCAGTACAACCTATTCCCCAACGCCACCGTGCTGGTCTCCGCCGACTCGTTCAACGTGCTGGTGGCCAAGCCGTCGGCCACGGTCGACCGGGCCGAGCTGTTCACCCTCCACTTCGACCGTCGCCCACCCGGCGCCCCCCGGGCCAAGCGGCACCCCACCGACGTGGTCAACGGGCTTGACGCCGAACGCCTGGGTCTCGTGTTCAACCAGGACGTACGGGCCATGGCCCGCCTCCAGCGCGGGCTGAGCCAACCCGGCTTCACCCATACGATCGTGTCGAGCGAAGAGCGCCGGATCGTCAACACCCACCGGGCGCTGGCCACCTACCTCGACGGCTCCTGACCTCCCGCTGGCCAGCCCGATTGACCGGACCAGTCGCCGCCTCCAAGATGGAGCTGTGGCGTACGCCACACGCCGTTGGGGGACGACGTCCAGGGGGTCAGAGCGATGATGTTGAGGCCGTACCGGGTGCTGGACTGCACCGACCACCGCGGCCATCTGGCCGGGCTGATGCTGGCCCAGATGGGGGCCGACGTCACCCTGGTGGAGCCGCCCGGCGGGTCGCCCGCCCGCCGCCAGCCCCCCTTTGCCGGCGGCGCTCCCGACGCCGGGCCGTCGCTGTGGCACGCCGCCTACAACCGGGGCAAGCGATCGGTGGTGCTAGACCCTGACGATCCGGCCGATCGGAATCGTCTGGTCCACCTGGCGGCGGCGGCCGACATCGTGCTGTGGTCGGGCCGCCCGGCCGACCTGCCCTTCGACCCCGAGGCTCTGGCCGCCGCCAACCCGTCGCTGATCATCGGCCTGCTCACGCCATTCGGGCTCGACGGCCCCAAGGCCGATTGGCACGAGACCGACCTCACGGTGGCCGCCGCCGCCTGCCAGCTCGCCCTCACCGGCGACACCGACCGGCCCCCACTGCGCTGCGGCATACCCCAGGCTTACAACCACGGGGCGGCCGACCTGGCCGTCGGCGTGCTCTATGCCCTCAACGAGCGGAGCGCCTCGGGCCGGGGCCAGATCGTGGACGTATCGATCCAGACCGCCTACCTCCAGGCGTCATTCGCCTACGCCCTCAACGAGGCGTGGGACAACGCCCCCCTCGGTCGTTCGGGCGAGGGCATCAACGTCGGGGCCTTCAAGCTCCGCTGGGGCTACCCGGCGGCTGACGGCGAGGTGAGCATCACCCTGCTGTTCGGCGCCGCCTTCAAGGAGTTCACGCCCAACCTGTTCCGCTGGATCTGGGAGGAGGGCGGCTGTGACGAGGCCACGCGGGACAAGCCGTGGGAGGACCTGATCGTCCGCTTGTTCGACGGCCGGGAGCCAGCGTCGGAGCTCGACCGCCTGGCCGACATCGTGGCCGCCCATACCGCCAAGCGCACCAAGGCCGAACTGGTGGAGGAGGCCCGCAAGCGGCGGGTGCTGCTGGCCCCGGTGGCCGGCCTGACCGAGGTCCTGGAGCTGCCCCATCTGGCCGAGCGGGGCTCGTGGGACATCGGCCCGATCGTGCCCGGCGGCCCCGACCATCGCCGCCTGGGCGGCTTCATGATCGCCTCCGACGCCCCCCTGCTGGCGCTGGGCCCGGCCCCCGAGCTGGGGGCCGACACTGAGGCCGTGCTGGCCGGCCTGCCCGCCCCGAACCGGGCCGTCGCAGCAGCAGCCGCCGAGGCGCCCGACGCCGACCCGGCGGGGGCCCGCCCCCTCGACGGCCTGAAGGTGCTCGACCTCACCTGGTCGATCGCCGGTCCCTACGTGGGCCGGGGTCTGGCCGATTTCGGGGCCACGGTGGTGAAGGTGGAAACCCAGCAACGGGTCGACGTGACCCGTACCGTCATGCCGTTGCACCCGCTGAACGATCAGCACCCGCTCGAGTGCGGCGGCCTGTTCAACAACGCCAACGCCGGCAAGCTCGGCATCGAGCTCGATCTCACCACCGACCCCGGCCGGGACGTGCTCTGGGACCTGATCGGATGGGCCGACGTGGTGCTGGAGAGCTTCTCGGCCGGGGCCATGGAGCGCATGGGGTTCGGCTACGAGGCCATGAAGGCGGCCAACCCGTCGGTCATCCTCTACTCGAGCTGCCTGCCCGGCCAGACCGGCTCGCTCGACCTGCCGGGCTACGGCAACCTGGCCTCGGCCCTGTTCGGCTTCCACCACACCACCCGCTGGCCCGACCGAGCGGCGGCCGGTCCCTTCGGCGCCTACACCGACACGGTGTCGCCCCGCTTCGGGCTGGCCGGCCTGCTGGCCGCCATCGACCACCGGCGCCGTACCGGCGAAGGCCAGCACCTCGATCTGTCCCAGGCCGAGTCGTCACTCCAGCTCCTGGCCCCTGGCCTGCTCGACGCCGAGGTGAACGGGCGGGAGCACCAGTCGCTGGGCAACGGCGACCTGGCCATGGCCCCCCACGGGGCGTACCCGGTGCAGGGCGACGACCGCTGGGTGGCGCTGGCTTGCGAGCACGACGAGGCCTGGGCGGCGCTGGCCGACGCCGTGGGCCGGCCCGACCTGCGGGCCCTGCCCACGGCCGAGCGCCTGGCCCGACGCGACGAGCTCGACACAGTGGTGGCGGCCTGGACCGCCGGCCACGAAGGCGACGCACTGGTGGAGAAGCTCCAGCTACTCGGGGTGGCCTCCCACCTGGTCAACAACTCGGCCGGCTGCCTGGCCGACCCCCAGCTCAGCCACCGGGGTCACTGGGTCACGATCGACCATCCTTTCATCGGGCCCATCCCGGTGGAGGGCCCCCGGATGCGGCTGAGCCGAACCCCGGGCCGGGTCGACCGGCCCGGCCCGCTCTACGGTGAGCACGCCTACGAGATCCTCACCGGCATGCTCGACTACGACGACGACAAGGTGGGCGAGGTCGCCGCCGGCGGCGGGCTGGGCTGAGGCTTCGCCCCTACGGGGGCGGCCAGCAGCTGGCCCCGTTCTCGGTGCACCAGGCACCACCGGCGGTGCCCCACGCACCGAGATCCGGCCGGGGGGCCGGAGGGGTGGGACGACTACAGGCCGGGGTTGGCCTGGCGGACCCGATCGGCCATGGCGGCCGCCCCCGGCGCGCCAGCGGCGGCCCGGGTGCTGAAGCCGGCCACCACGCCGGCCCGGTCGACCTCGGGGCGGTTCTGGCTCAGCTTGCGCTTGGCCGCCAATCGGGTGACGGGGATCTCGATGCCTACGATCGCCCGGAGCTGGCCGTCGATGAACTCCTGGGGGGCGTCGGCCACGGCCCACGGCTCGACCCCGGCCAGGCCGGCGGCATCGGCTCCCTCCCGGTACCGGCCCTCGTGGTGCGAAGTGAGGCGGGTGACGATGTCGAGCACCCACGCCGGGTCGTCGTGGATCACCAGCGGGCCCCAGAGGTGGACGACCTCGTAGTTCCACGTCGGCACCACCCGCCCACCGTCCTGCTTCGACGGGTAGAGGGTGGGCGACACGTAGCCGCTCACCCCGGCGAACACGGCCAGCGCCTCCACCTCGGCGTTCGAGCGCCGGGCTTGGGGATTGGCCCGGGCCAGGTGCCCCACGAGCCGGCCGAGCCCGGCGCCATCGGGGTCCGGCACCAACAGGAGCGGCACCGTAGAGGCGAACAACGCACCGTCGACCACGGTCACCAGGGTGGCGGCACCGGCCGCCTCGATCAGCTCCCGCACCGCGGCGGGGTCGGTCTCCTCGAACGCCGGAGGCAGGTACATGGCCGCCAGTGTGCCCGCCCCGCTGGTGGGATCAGGGCAGGGCGGCGTCGATGTCGGCGGCCAGGGCCTCCAACTCGGCCTGCGACGGCCCGTCCTCGCCGGTGACGCCCACCAGCACGTCCCACTCGCCGTGGCGGAACAGCACCGACTGCCCGACCCCGCCGCCGCCGTAGACGTAACCGACGTCGCCGATGTACTTCCCATCGGTTCCCACCGGGGAGGGGACGGCGGTCTGGGCCGATGCCGACACCAGGAGCGGCAGCGGGCGAATCGTGTCCTGTTCGCCCGCCACCTGCACGGACAGCACGGTGCCCTTGAACAGCTCGCCCCACTGGCACACGGCGTAGGGGACGTCGTCGACCGGAGCCGGCACGCCGGTGACCGCCTGGCCCAATAGGGCGCTGGCCGCTTCGTCGGTCACCAGGCCGCATGCATCCGGCGGGGTAGCCGTGGTGTCGCCACCCTCGGCGTCGCCCTCGGCCGCCTCCGAACCTGTGGTCGCATCGCTGGCGCCCGCCGAGGTGGCGGCGGTCTCGTCGCCACCGCCGCTGCCGCATGCGGCCGCGACCAGGGCGAGCAGGAGGGCGGTGGCGGCCAAGCGGCCGACGGCAGAACGACAGGTCTCGATCACGCCCGGCAGGCTAGCCACGCCCCGACCTCCCGCCCGTGAGCAGACCTCCCGCCCCACCACAACCGGTGGAGCTACGATGTTCGTATGGCCAAACGTAAGATAACCGTGACGGTCGACGAGGCGCTGGTCGCAGCCGCCCAAGAGCTTGGCGACACGTCGCTGTCGGCGGTGGTCAACATGGCGCTGTTCCACGAAGTGGACCGCCGAGCGCGAGCGCAAGCCCTCCGGCTGCTCGTCGAGCGCTGGGAGGCCGACCTCGGGCCGGTACCGGAGGGGGAAATGGCCACCGCCCGAGCTGCCTTCGACGAGTTGGACGGAAAGCCGCCATCCGAGGAAGCGGAGCCCGTGAGCACGACCCGCCGGAAGCGAGGAGCGGCATGACCGGCCTGCCGCTGATACTCGACGCTGCCGGCTTGTCAGCGCTGTGCCAACGACAGCCGCCAGCAAAGCTCAGGGCACTGATGACGATCGCGTCAGAGCGAGGACGGGAGGTGTTGGCCCCAACCGTCGTTTGCGCTGAAGTGGCCCGGGGCCGAGATCGCACTCGGGCACTGGAGGCGGCAGTGATCCATGACGATCGCCCCGGGGGTCGCCGCCCTGCCGTCCGCCTGGTCGACACCGACTTCCTTCTCGCCCGGCAGGTCGGCGCAATCCTGCATGCCGCTGGACGTAGTTCTGCCGAGCTGGCCGACGCTCACGTCGTGGCGGTAGGCGTGGGAGCTGGGGGTGGGCTGGTGGCGACCAGCGACCCCGACGACATCCTCGCCCTGGCGGCGACCGTGCCCGCAACCAGGCTGCAGGTCACGCGCCTTTGATCCGGCGAACAGACGGGCCCCGCCCCCAATCGGGAGCGGGGCCCGCTGGTGGACCGCAGATTCAGTCGGTGGAGGCCTTCTCGTCCAGCGTGACGTCGGCCCCGGGGCGCCACTCGGGCCCCTTCTTCTGGGTCGACCGCTGCGACAGGGTGGTCTTGAGGGCATCGTAGGCCCCCGGGGTCTCCCGGATCTTGGCCATCACCGCGTTGGAGGCGCCCTTCATCAGCTCCTCCTGGTTGGCGGTGAGGAAGGCCGCTGAGGCCCGGACCCCCCGGAGCTGGCCGTTGATCTCGGGGATCACGTACCGGCCGATCATCTCCCAGCTTCGCCGGGTGGCATCGTGGTTGGCCCAGTCGTGGGCGAAGCCGACAGCGCAACCGAAGCCACCGGTCACCTCCTGCAGCTTCAGGATCGACTTCACCAGGTCGTCGGGCGTGCCCACCACCGCCGCCCCGGAGTCGACCATCGTGTCGAGCAGCTTCCACTTGTCGTCGTAGTGCTTGGCCCCGGGGCGGGACAGCACACCCACGTTGTACTCGTTGTGCCAGCGGTGCAGCCCGTTGACGGCCTCGTTACGGGCCTGCTCCTCGGTCTCGGCGATGTGCCAGTTCATCATCACCCGCCAGTTGCGGCGGTCGACTGTCCGGCCGCTCTCGGCCGCCGCCGTCTCGGCGAAGCCCCACTGCGTCGGCAGCGCGGCCAGGCCCTCCGACGAGGTGGAGGCGATCGAGATCACGCCGGTGCCGTGCTTGCCGGCCAGCGTCATACCCGACGGCGACAGCGACGACGCGGTGGCCATCTCCATCTCGTCCTGGTACGGCAGGATCTGGAGCTGGGCGTCTTTGAGGGTGAACCAGTCGCTCTCGTAGGAGAAACGATCCTCGCCCCGCAGCAGGCGCTTGATCACGCCCATGGCCTCGTCCTGGCGGTCCCGCTGGGTCATCGGGTCGATGTTCAGGGTGTGGGCGTCGGACGGCAGGGCACCCGGCCCCGAGCCGAAGATCACCCGACCCCGGGTCATCTGGTCGAGCTGAGCCAGCCGGGAGGCGACGTTGAACGGGTGGTGGTAGGGAAGGGAGATCACGCCGGTGCCCAGGCGGATAGTGTGCGTCCGCTCCCCCACCGCCGCCAGCAGCAGCTCGGGCGAGCCGATCGTCTCCCACCCCGACGAGTGGTGCTCTCCCACCCAGTATTCGTCGAAGCCCAGCTCCTCGAGCAGGGCCCCCAGCGCGATGTCCCGCCGGAACAGGAGCATGGGCGACTCGCCCACGGGGTGATGGGGGGCGGCGAAGGCCCCGAAGCGCAGTCGTTCCATGAGCGCCAACAGTAGGTGAGGCCCCGGTGGGCCGGCCAAAGCACGGCGGCGAGGCCGGGCGGGCGCCGGCCTTCAACCCAGGATGTCGGCCTGGTACCCGGCCTGTTGGAGGGAGGCCAGCACGGTGGCGGTGTGAAGCCGGTCCCGGGTCTCGATCACCACGTCGACGTTGGTGGCCCGGGCCGAGATCGGGTCGAACAGGCGACGGTGGTCGATCTCGATCACGTTGGCTCCGGCCGCCGCCACCGTGGACAGCACCGGGGCGAGCGCGCCGGGCAGGTCGGGCAGGGAGATGCGCACGGTGGTGATCCGACCCGAGTGCACCAGCTCCCGCATCAGTACCGAGGCCAAGACCCGGGTGTCGATGTTGCCCCCCGACAGGATCAGCCCCACCCGCTTGCCCCGCCATCGCTCCGGGTCCTCCAGGACGGCGGCCAGACCCACCGCGCCGGCCCCTTCCACCACCGTCTTCTCGATCTCCAGGTAGAGCGACACGGCCCGTTCGATGGCGGCCTCGGGCACGGCCAACACCTCGTCGGCCAGGTCGCGCACCAGGGGAACGGTGAGCCGCCCCGGCGTCTTCACCGCGATGCCATCGGCCAGGGTCTCGGCCCGGGACGGTGCCAGCTCCTGGCCGGCCAGGGCGGCGATCATCCCCGGGTAGACCTCGCTCTGCACCCCCACCAGCTCGATGTCGGGCCGCACGGCCCGGGCATAGGCGGCGATGCCGGCCAACAGGCCGCCGCCGCCCACCGGCACCAGCAGGGTGTCGATCCCGTCCACGTCGTCGAGCAGCTCCACCGCCACCGTGCCCTGCCCGGCGATCACGGCCGGGTCGTCGTAGGGGTGGACCATGGTGAGGCCCCGCTCCCGCACCAGGCGCTCGGCCACGGCGGCGGCGTCGGCGAAGGTGGCGCCGGCCTGCACCACCTCGGCCCCCAGGGCTTCGGTGTTGGCCACCTTGGTGAACGGAGCCGAGGCCGGCATCACGATGGTGGCGGCGATCCCGAGGCGGGTGGCGTGGTAGGCCACCGACTGGGCGTGGTTGCCGGCGCTGACGGCCAGCACCCCGGCGCCGCGCTCGGCCGCGGTGAGCTGGTGGAGCTTGTTGGCCGCCCCCCGGTCCTTGAACGAGGCGGTGAACTGGAGGTTCTCGAACTTCACCACCACGTCGAGCCCGGTGAGGGCCGACAGGGTGCGGGACTCGGCCGACGGGGTGCGCACCACGTCGCCGGCGATCCGCTCGGCCGCTTTGCCCACGTCGTCGGCGCTGACCGCCAGGCTGTCCACACCGGAACGGTACCGCCCCTCCCGTCCGCAAAACGACCCATCAACCGGGCCCCCGACGAACGGACGCCGTACTGTGCCGGCCCATGAGGGTGGTGATCGCCGGGGGCGGGATCGGTGGGCTGACGGCGGCACTGGCGCTGCACCAGCGAGGCATAGACGTACAGGTCTACGAATCGGTGCGACGGCTGGAACCGCTCGGGGTGGGCATCAACATCCTCCCGTTCTCGATGGCGGTGCTGCGCGACCTCGGGCTGCTCGACCGGTTGCTGGAGCTCGGCCTGTCCAACGGCGAGCTCCGCTTCTACAACCGTCACGGCCAGCTCGTGTGGGCCGAGACCCGGGGCGCCGACGCCGGCTACGGCACCCCCCAGCTGTCGATCCATCGGGGTCGGCTCCAGATGGTGCTGCTCGACGCCGTGGTCGAGCGGTTGGGGGCCGATGCGGTGCGCACCGGGTGCGGGCTCCAGGGCTTCGAGTCGGGTGATCGCTCGGTGCGGATCGAGCTGGCCGACCGGGCCTCCGGCGGCACCGTGCACGACGAGGCCGACCTCCTGATCGGGGCCGACGGCATCCACTCGTTCACCCGGGCCCGGCTCAACCCCGGCGAGGGCGACCCCCTGTGGGAGGGCAGCCTGGTGTGGCGGGGCACCACCGTGGCCCCGTCGTTCCTGTCGGGGCGCACGATGATCATGGCCGGGCACATCCCCCACAAGTTCATCGCCTACCCCATCACCGCTCCCGACGCCGAGGGCCGCCAGCTGATCAACTGGATCGCCGTGCTCGACTGGCGGGCCCAGGGCCTCCCAGCCCGGGAGGACTGGACCCGCCAGGGCCGCTACAAGGACTTCCTACCCCGGTTCGAAGGCTGGCGCTTCGAGTGGCTCGACGTGCCCGCCCTCATCGCCGGGGCCGACGCCTTCTACGAGTTCCCTCTGGTCGACCGGGACCCGCTCCCCCGCTGGACCCACGGCAGGGTCACCCTGCTGGGCGACGCCGCCCACCCCATGTACCCGGTGGGCTCCAACGGGGCGTCACAGGCCATCATCGACGCCGTCACCCTGGCCGACGCCCTGGCCGACGGAGGCGACACCGGGATCGACGCCGCCCTGGCCCACTACGAGAGCGTCCGCCGTCCCGCCACTGCCGCCATCGTGGCCGCCAATCGCCAGCAGGGGGCCGAGCGGATCCTCGACCTGGCCGAGGAGCGGGCCCCCGACGGGTTCACTTCGATCGACGACGTGTTCGCCCCCGGCGAGCTCCAGTCGATCGCCGACAGCTACAAGCAGCTGATCGGCCTCCAGAAACCGGCCGACCCCCGGGAACTCTGACGCTGCATCCCGCCGGGCGGGATGCCAGGTCAGAGTTCCTGGTGGGGGCTGACGGTCACAGCGCCCACTCGTTGGTGTCGCCGGGAGCTGCCGGGTCGCCGGCGATGGTGGTGCGCCGCATCACCCGGGCCTGACTGGTGTCCCAGGGGCGGCCCCGGTGGAGCATGCAACGGTTGTCCCACAGCACGGCGTCGCCGGCCTGCCAACGGTGGGTGTACACCCGGGGTGGCTGGCACGCCCCCTCCAGCAGCTCGTCGAGCAGGGACCGGCTCTCGCCCTCGCCCCAGCCGTCGATCGCCCGGGCATGGCGGCCGATGAACAGCGACGGCCGGCCCGTCGGCTCGTGCACCCGCACCAGCGGATGGCGGACCGGGGGCAGATAGCGCTGCTCCTCGGGCGACAGCACCTCGTCCTCCCCCATGGCCAGGCTCTGTGACCAGGCGATGGAGTGGACGGCCACCAGCCCCTCCAGCCGGGCCTGAAGGCCCGGGCCGATGGCGTCGTAGGCGGCCCGCATGTCGGCGTACTCGGTCTCGCCGCCCTCGCTCGGCACTTCGACGGCGGCCAGCATCGAGGCCTTGGCCGAGATCCGTTTGAACGACGAGTCGGTGTGCCAGTGCTGGTTGCTCCGCAGGTACCGGTTGAGCCGGGCCTCCGGGTCGGCCACCAGCTCGCCCCGCCGATTGACGTTCGACAGAGCGAGCGTGGTGGGCCGGTGCTCGGTGGAGTCCCGGTCCTTGGTGTTGGTGTTCTCCAGCTGGCCGATACGGCGGCTGAACGCCACGTGTTCGTCGGCACTCAGGTGCTGACCGGGGAAGGCCAGCACGCCGTAGGTGTGCCACGCCGCCAGCACGACGGCGAAGGCGTCGTCGTCGAGTTGAGCCAGACGTACCCCCGTGACGGTGGCGCCACAGGCGCCGTCGTGCGGGGTGACGATCACGAGTTCGACACCGCTTCGTCGGCCTGGATCGCGGGCAGCACCTCCGAGGCGAACAACCGCATCGAGGCCTCGGCCTTGTCGAGCGGTAGGTCGCCGAAGGTGAACACCCCAACGAACTCGGCGGCGTCGGTGGTCTCCCGGATCGTGCGCAGCTTCTCGATGCACACCTCCGGGGTCCCCCACACCTGGTTCTGGGCGAAGACCTCCACCACCCGCTCCTCGCCCACCCGCTTACGGGCGCCGGCCATCTTGGCGTAGTAGTCGTAGCCCCCGGCCTGGGTGAAGTGATCGGCGTCGTGGAACTCGTAGTGACGCAGGGCCGAGTCGTTGTAGTTGGTCATATAGGTACGGGCCGTGTCCCACGCTTCGTCGGGATCGGGCGAGCAGTAGACCCAGCACACCACGATCGGCTGCGCCTTCGACAGGCCACGCTTGGTGCGAAGGTCGTTGAAGGTGACGACCTCCTGGCCGATCTCCTCCCACCCCTTCTGGGGCACGAACAGGGCGCCGAGCCCGGCGTTGGCTGCGATCGGGATCGTCTCCGGGCTGCCCCAGGCGCAGTACATCCGGTCCACCAGATCCTCGGAGCGGGGCTGGGGCCGGATCGACATCGCCGGGATCTGGTGGTGCTCCCCCTGGAACGAGAACTCCTGCTTGGACAGGGCGGCCCGCACGATCTCCAGCGACTCCATGAACCGGTCGCGGCTCTCACCCATGGGGGTGCGGAAGCCCTCGAACTCCACCCGACCGGCGCCCCGGCCGAAGCCGAGGGTGAGCTTGCGGCCCTGGAGGAGCACGTCGAGCATGGCCACTTCCTCGGCCACCCGGATCGGGTCGTGCCACGGGAGCACCACCACCATCGTGCCGAAGTCGACCCGTTCGGTGCGCCCGGCCATATAGGTCAGGAACTGCAGCGAGTTCGGCACCATGGTGTACGGGGTGAAGTGGTGCTCCACCGTCCAGATGGAGTCGAAGCCGAGGGGCTCGACCAGGTTGGCCAGATGGACACCTTCGTCGTAGACCTCCCAGTCGGCCCGGGCCGGTGGTCGGTCATAGCCCTTCTCGGCGTAGCGGTCCCAGTCGCTGTAGTTCTGCATGAAGAAGCTGGCGCCAAAGCGCATGATGCGATCCCCCTTGTGCTGCTTGCTGTGAGGCCCAGATTAGTGCAGGGCGTCCACCGAGCCCTCAGCCGCCGCCAGCAAGGCGCCCGAGCGGGCGTCGCCCACGGTGCCCTCGCCCATGCGGTTCATGACGAAGGCGGTGGTCATCTGGCGGTCCAGGTCGTTGACCACCAGCGAGCCGCCCCAGCCTCCCCAGAAGCATGACCGGTCGCTGATCGGCACCACCAGGTCGGGAGACGAGAGCGCCCAGCCCACGCCGAAGCGGAACTCGTCGCCGATCACCAGGTCGGGCCCGTTGGACTGCTCGTCGAAGATCCGCTCCACCGAGTCCCGGGAGAGCAGACTCACCCCGTTGACCTCGGGGCACGACACGGTGGCCTGGCACAGGGCGACCCCCCGGGCGTTGCCATGGCCACCGGCGGCTGGGATCTCGGCCCGGCGCCAGGCCGGCTCCCAGCTCTGCTCGGCCACCAGCCCGGGGTTGACCATCGTCTTGTACATCATGGGCGGGAACGGATCGGGCCGAGCTGGCGGGGGCGGCGGGATCACGTTGGCCACCTTGCCGTGGAGCTCGTCGGGCAGGCCGACCCAGAACTCGGCCCCCAGCGGCTCGGCGATCTCCTGGCGGAACCAGGTGCCGAACGACAGCCCGGTGATACGCCGCACCACCTCGCCGATGAGGTAGCCCTGGGTGATGGCGTGGTAGCCCGAGGCCGAGCCCGGCTCCCACCACGGCGCCTGGCGGGCCAGGCGGTCGCAGATCCCGTCCCAGTCGTACAGGTCCTCACCGGCGATCTTCTCCTCCCAGCCCGACAGGCCGGCGGTGTGGGCCATCAAATGACGGACGAGTACCCCCTCCTTGCCGTTCTGGGCGAACTCGGGCCAGTAGGTGGCCACGGGAGCGTCGAGGTCGAGTTGGCCCCGCTCGGCCAGCACGTAGGCGGCCAGGAACGTCATGGTCTTGGTCGACGACCAGACGTTGGTGATCGTGTCGTTCTCCCACGGCCGGGTGCGCTCTTGGTCGGCGTGGCCGCCCCACAGGTCCACCACGAGCTCGCCCCGGTGGACCACGGCCACCGACGCTCCCACGTCGAGGCCCTGGGCGAAGTTGGCGGCGAAGGCATCCTTCACCCCGGCGAAGCGAGGGTCGCAGTAGCCGTCGATCGGTGTGTCGGTCATGTGTCTCGGTCTCCTCGATGGGTGGGTGTCAGCGGGTGGTGTTGGCCGGGAGCTCCCGGAACGGGGTCTCCCGGGGGTGGCCCGGCTCCTTGGGCAGACCCAGTCCGCGCTCGCCGATGATGTTGCGCTGCACCTGGTCGGTGCCGCCGTAGATGGCGGGGGCGGGTGAGAACACCACCAGCTCCTGGAACCAGCCGTCGGTCACCGCTTCGCGGCCCCACAGCTGGGCGTCGGGGCCGAGGATGTGGCAGCCGAGCTCCCGGCCGGCCTCGACGGCCTGGCTCATGGCCACCTTGGCCAGCGGGCCTTCCACCCCGGTGCGGCTGCCGGCGCCTCCCTTGGCCCGCCGGGCGCTCCACATGATCACCTGGACCCGGGTGTGGAGGGCGGCGATCTCCTGGCGGATCAGCGGGTCGTCCAACAGGCCCCGCTCCCGGGCCAGGGCGATGAACCGATGGATCGTGCCGAGCGAGATGTGGCCCTGCACCATCGAGGCCCGGCCTGCGGTGAGGAACTCGTGACACGGCCGGTCGAGGTGGCCGGCCACGGTGCCGGGGGCGGCCCGGCCGTACCCGCCCGACGCCTCGCCGATACCGGCCCGCTCGTGCATGAGCGTGGTGTTGGCCACGGCCCAGCCGGTGTTGGTATCGCCCAGGCGGTAGGCGTCGGGGACCCGGGCTCCATCGAGGAAGACCTCGTTGAACACCGCCCGACCGGTCATCTCCCGCAAGGGCCGGACGTCGACGCCGGGCTGGTGCATGGGGAACAGGAAGTAGGTGATGCCCTGGTGCTTGGGGGCCTCGGGATTCGTGCGGGCGATGAGGATGCCGTAGTCGGCCACCTGCCCGGTGGAGGTCCACACCTTCTGGCCACTCACCCGCCACTCGTCGCCGTCACGCTCGGCTCGGGTCTGGAGCCCAGCGAGGTCGGAGCCGGCGCCGGGCTCGGAGAACAGCTGGCACCAGCCCTCGGAGCCGTCGATGATGGGGCGGACGAAGCGGTCGATCTGCTCCTGGGTGCCGTGGGTCAGGATGGTGGGCAGGGCCAGCATGGTGCCGATGCCGGCCGGCGGGCCCATCGCCCCTTTGGCCCGGAGGGCGGCGAACACGGCGGCGACCTGCTCCCGGTTGTAGCTTCGGCCGAAGGGCGGCTCGAGGTGGCTGTAGCTCAGGCCGGCGTCGGCCAGCCGGCCCCACCACTGCCGGACGGTGAGCCCAGCGTCCCACTGCTCGTCGATCCACGCCTCCACCTCGGCCTGGACGGCCTGGGCGCTCTGTCCGCTGGCGACCGCCATGTCGACGACCCTCCCCTGGTCGGTGGACGCCCTCTCGTCGGCGCTCCCCGGCCGCAGCCTAGGGCAACCCGTCGGGTTGCTTGGAGTTCGCCTACGGCGGGACCTCAGATCCGCCCCCGGGCGGCCGTCAGGCTGAGGGCCTGGGACGCGGTTCGGCCCCGGACCGGGCGACTGGTCCGGGGCCGAACGGCGGGCACCGTCGCCGATGGAGAGGGCATGGGAGATGGCGACGGTGCCCGTTCGCTGCCGGTGCCTGTCAGCTCCCGGCGGTGGTGCTGGTGCTGCTGTCGGAGCTGGGGGCGGCGGGGGCGGTGCCGTCCTGGCTCTGGCCCGGGGCCCCGCCCGGCCGGCGCCCGTGACCACCGCCCATGCCACCGGGGCCACCGGCGCCGCCGTCCTGGATCTCGACCACCTTGTAGTCGGCGTCGAAGGTGACCGTCTGGTGCTTGCCGTCGCTCGTCACCAGATGGGCCTCGTAGACAGCGCCTTCGGCATCGGTCTCCACCCGCTCGATGGTGGCGCCGGGCACGGCGGCGAGCGCCGCCTCGGTCACCTTGGTGGCGGTGTCACCGGTGAGCAGCTCCTCGGTCTTGCCGTTGGCCGTGTGGCCTCCCTTGGCCGGATCGAAGTCGGGCCGCTGCTGGTCCGGCGGCGGGGCCTGGTCGGTGGTGCTCTGATCAGTGGTGGCGGTCTGGTCGGTGGAGCTGGTGTCGGCCTGGGTCGCGGCGCTGTCGGCCGAGGAGGCGGCGAACGAGGCAGTCGCCCCGCCGGCCACCAGGGCGCCGAGAATGCCGGCTCCGACCATGGCGCTCCGAACTGCTGGATGCATCGAGGTGCTCGCTTTCTGAGGGGGGTTCCTGTTTCCCGAACCGTTCGGGATGCTGGTCATCGTGCGGCCGCCACCTCAGACGACCATGAGAGCAACCTGGCAATTGGCTTTGAACCTGGAGGCCCTGGAACCCGGGCGGCCCCGCGGCGAACGGTCCCGGCCGGTAGTGGCCGGATAGCCTGGGCCCCCATGAGCACGATCCGGCCGGTGGGCACCGGCGGCGCCGCCGTGGCCAGCCCCTTCCTGCGGACCCTGGCGGCCCCCCGAGCCGCCCTGGTGCTCACCACCACCGCCTCCCTGCCGTCCGACTGGCCCGAGGCGGCCGACGGTTCGCCTGAGGCCAACCTGGGCCACGCCCTGGGCTGGACGTGCGAGGTCCGTCGCAATTCGATCGTGCTGCTCAACCCGCTGGGCGAGGGCCACCTCAACGCCCCCCTCCCCGAGCTGGGCGAGGATTGGCTCGCCAACGTGAGACACGACGGCTCGGCCGCCATCTATCTCGCCCCGGCCCGCCACCAGGGCGAGCTCCCCGATCTCACGCTGGCGTCGGCGGCCGACGCCGGCGAGCTGCGGGCCGGCACCGTCCGCACCGGCGTGGCCGACGACTACGGCCGAGCCGAGCCGGTGGGCCGCAACGAGCCCTGCCCCTGCGGCTCGGGCCGCAAGTTCAAGCACTGCCACGGCTGAGGCAGCATCGGGGAATCCGCCGGCTGGCATGGAGGGTGCGGGCCGTGGCGTGCCAGACTGGTTAGACAACCGAACCATCACGCAGGGGGAACGCCCATGAGCGCCACCAACGAAAGCGGCACGCTCGTCATCAAGGGGGGCACCGTCGTCGACGGCACCGGCACCCCCGGTCAGCGGGCCGACGTCGCCATCGAGGGAGGGACGATCAAAGAGATCGGCCAGAACCTCACCGGTGATCGGGTGCTGGAGGCCGACGGCTGCGTCGTGTCGCCCGGATTCATCGACATCCACACCCACTACGACGCCCAGGTGTTCTGGGACCCGGCGCTCACCCCGTCGTGCTTCCACGGTGTCACCACCGTCGTCGCCGGCAACTGCGGCTTCTCGCTGGCCCCGATCAAGTCCACCGACCACGAGCTGATCGCCAACACCATGGAGAAGGTGGAGGACATGAACCCGGCCGCCCTCCTCGAGGGTGTGCCGTGGAACGACTTCGAGACGTTCCCCCAGTACCTGTCGGCGGTGGAGCGCCGGGGCACCGTGCTCAACTTCGCCGCCTACCTGGGCCACACCCCGCTGCGGCTGTACGTGATGGGCGACGAGGCCGTCGGCCGGCCGGCCAACGCCGCCGAGCTCGACAAGATGGGCGCCATCATCCGCGAGGCCATGGACGCCGGCGCCGTCGGCTTCGCCACCAGCTTCGCCGCCACCCACCTGGGGGCCGACGGCAGCCCCATCCCCAGCCGCTGGGCCGACCGGGCCGAGCTGGAGTCGCTGTTCGGGGCCGTGGCCTCCACCGGCAAGGGCATCATCGGGGTCAACGGCGGCGACAACCTGTCGCTGCGCGACAACTACGTGCTGCAGCGCCAGGTGGGCATCCCGTTCACCTACACCGCGGTGCTGACCAACCCCAGCGGCGGCCACCTCAAGGCCCTGGAGATCAACCGCCAGGGCTGGGAGGAGGGCGGCGAGGTGTGGCTGCAGGTGAGCTGCCGGCCCCTCACGTTCTCCATGACCCTGGTGGAGCCGTTCACCCTCAACACCAACCCGGTGTTCGCCGAGTTGTCGGGGGGCAGCGTGGAGGCCCGCCGGGCCGCCTACGCCGATCCGGCGTGGCGTGACCGGGCTCGGGAGGCATGGAACGAGAAGCGGGCCTTCCGGCCCCGGTGGTCGACCATGGAGATCATGGAGACCCAGGCCCACCCCCAGCTGGTGGGCCGCCGCCTGAGCGACATCGCCGACGAGCGCGGCATCGACGCCTTCGACTGCCTGATGGACCTGGCGGTGGCCGAGCCCGACGTGGCCATGCGCATCAAGGTGCTGATCGCCAACGACGACGAGGAGGGTGTGAAGACCCTGCTCAACGCCCCTGGCACCACGCTCGGCCTGTCCGACGCCGGGGCCCACGTCGGCCAGCTGTGCGACGCCCCCCTCCCCACCGACCTCCTGGGCAACTGGGTGCGGGGCCGGGAGGTGCTGACCATGGAGGCGGCGATCCGCAAGCTCACCGGCCAGCAGGCCGACCTGTTCGGCTTCGCCAACCGGGGCTACCTCAAGGCCGGCTACGCCGGCGACGTGGCCGTGTTCGACCCCGCCACCGTGGCCCCCGGGCCGGTACGGCGGGTGCGTGACTTCCCGGCCGGATCCGAGCGGCTCACTGCCGACGCTCCGGCCGGCATGCGCCACGTGGTGGTCAACGGCCGGCCCATCCAGGTCGACGGGAGCTTCCTCGAAGGCTCGCTGACCAACCGTCCGGGCCAGCTGGTCCGCCCCGCCCCTCGGGGCTGATGATTCTGGAACTCTGACCGGGGAAGCCGTATCCCGGTATCCCCGGTCAGAGTTCCTACCTTTTCGTACTCAGTCGACCGGGGTGGGCTGGTCCTGGTGGCCGAAGCGGTAGGGAGTCATGGTCTCCTGCGCCTCCTTGCGGAACTTGTGCCAGCGGCCGCCGCCGTAATAGGCCAGGCTCCCGGGCTGGGCGTCGCCGTGACCGTTGTAGTACGACAGGCAGTCTCGCAGGGGGGCGGTGGCGATGTCGGCCATCCGGCAGTGCTCGGCGTAGCCCTCCTCGTCCTCCTTATGGACGTCGACGATGTCGAGGCCCCGTTCCCGCATGGTGGTCAGCAGCCAGGCCAGATAGTCGGCGTGGGCGTCGATGGCATCGGTGAAGTTGAAGCTCCCGCCGCCGCCCTGGGGGCCGGTGACGATGAACAGGTTGGGGAACCCGTTGGAGTGCAGCCCCAAGAAGGTCTTGGTGCCCTCCGTCTGCCACTTCCCACTCAACGTCTGACCGTCGCGACCGGCGATCATGTTGAACGTGGATGTAGCCATCCACTGGAAGCCGGTGGCGTAGATCAGCACGTCGAGCGGGTACTCGGTGCCGTCGTGCACCACACCCCGCTCGTTGATCTCGCTCACCCCGATGGGGGCGGTGTCGACCAGGTGCACGTGGGGCAGGTTGAACGAGGGTAGGAACTCGTCATGGAACGTGGGCCGCTTGCAGCCGTAGGGGTAATACGGCTTCAGCGCCGCCGCCGTCTTGGGGTCTTTCACGATGGTGTCGACCCGGGCCCGGATCTGCTCCATGATGCGGAAGTTCGTGTTCAGCTGACGCTGCACCAGCTCTTCCTGGCTGAGACGGGTGGCGTGCTCCTTGCGTTCCCGGAAGTCGGCCACCCTGCCCGACAGGTACTCGTCGTTGGCCTTGATGGCGGTGCGCCCCTCGGAGATCCTGGCGAATCGCTCGCGGCGGGCCCGCGCCCAGCCGGGCTCGGTCCTCCAGGTCTCGATCTCCTCAGCGGTGGTGGCCCGCTGGTCGCGCACGTCGATGGTGGACGGCGTCCGCTGGAAGACGAACAGCTCGCCCACGATCTTGGCCAGCTCGGGGATCACCTGCACGGCGGTGGCGCCGGTGCCGATGATGCCCACCCGCTTGCCCTCCAGCGGGATGTTGTAGTTCCAGCGCGAGGTGTGGAAGGAGTCGCCCTGGAACTTCTCCATGCCGTTGATGCGGGCCAGCTTGGGGGTGGTGAGGATGCCGTTGGCCAGGATCACGTAGCGGGCCTTGATGGCATCACCCCGCTCGGTGTGGACCGTCCAGCGGCCCTCGCCTTCGTCCCACTCGGTCTTGGTGACCGTGGTGTGGAACAGGCAATGATCGTAGAAGTTGAACTTCTCGGCCATCTTCTGGCAGTACTCGAAGATCTCGAAGCCCGAAGCGAACTTCATGGTCGGGAAGTACTCCATCTCCTCGAGGAGAGGGAAGTAGGAGTACGACTCCACGTCGCAGGCGATGCCGGGGTACCGGTTCCAGTACCACGTACCGCCGACGTCGCCGCCCTTCTCGCAGAAGCGCACGTCGACGAAGCCCGCCTCCCGCAGCTTGTGCCACAGGAGGAGCCCGGCGAACCCGGCGCCCACCACGAGGATCTCGCACTCGTCGGTCAGTGCCTCGCGCTCGATCGGGGGCTCGGAGTAGACGTCTTCCAGATAGCGGGAGAACTCGCCATCCATCGGCATGTAGTCGGCCGCCCCCCGGCGGGCCTCCTTGAACTCCCGGTACTTCGCCTGCTCGTCGGCGTTGAACACGGCGCCGGCCGGCGGTTCAGGAAGGGTCTTCAGCGAAGTGTCCTCGGTGATGCCGTAGCCGCTGCCGGTGATCTTCTCCGTCGCCTTGCCGGCTCGGGTGTGGAAGATCTTGAGTCCGGTACCGGGGTCGATCTCGATTGCTGCCATGTTCCGCTCTCTCTCGCACGGTGGCTCGCCGATATCGGCGGGCGATCCAACATGTACTCACTGGGCCTGGGGCGACACTACCGCCCGAACACTTAGAGCTTCCAACTAGTCAACGGGAGCGCCCTGGCTCTGGTGGCCGAACAGGTAGGGGTCGAGCGACGCCTGGGCCTCGTCTTTGTAGGTGTTCCAGCGCCGGCCGCCGTAGTAGGCCAGGCTCCCCGGCTCGGCCTCGCCGTGGCCGTTGTAGTACGACAGGCAGTCTCGCAGGGGGGCGGTGGCGATGTCGGCCATCCGGCAGTGCTCGGCGTAGCCCTCCTCGTCCTCCTTATGGACGTCGACGATGTCGAGGCCCCGTTCCCGCATGGTGGTCAGCAGCCAGGCCAGATAGTCGGCGTGGGCGTCGATGGCATCGGTGAAGTTGAAGCTCCCGCCGCCGCCCTGGGGGCCGGTGACGATGAACAGGTTCGGGAACCCGTTGGAGTGCAGCCCCAGGAAGGTCTTGGTGCCCTCCGTCTGCCACTTGCCGCTCAGCGTCTGGCCACTGCGGCCCACGATCATGTTGAAGGTGGAGGTGGCCATCCACTGGAACCCCGTGGCGTAGATCAGCACGTCGAGCGGGTACTCGGCGCCGTCGTGCACCACGCCCCGCTCATTGATCTCAGTGACACCCAGCGGGGCGGTGTCGACGAGGTGGACGTGGGGCAGGTTGAACGAGGGCAGGTACTCGTCGTGGAACGTGGGCCGCTTGCAGCCGTAGGGGTAATACGGCTTGAGCGCGGCCGCCGTGGCCGGGTCCTGCACGATGGTGTCGATCCGGCCCCGGATCTGCTCCATGACCTTGAAGTTCTCGTCGAGCTGGTATTGGGTCCACTCGTCGGGCGACAGGCGGCGGTTGAGGCGCTCCCGCTCCCGGAACTCGTCGGTGCGGCCGGCCAGGTAGTCATCGTTGGCCCGCACCGCGGTGCGCAGCTCCGAGATGCGCCCGAACCGGGCCCGCCGGGCCCGGGCCCACCCTGGCTCCTGGCGCCACTGCTCCATCTGTTCGGCGGTGGTGGCCTTCTGGTCGCGCACGTCGATGGTGGACGGGGTGCGCTGGAACACGTAGAGCTGGCCCACCACCTTGGCCAGCTCGGGGATGGCCTGCACGGCGGTGGCGCCGGTGCCGATGATGCCGACGGTCTTGCCCTCGAGCGGGATGTTGTAGTCCCACCGGGAGGTGTGGAACGACTCGCCCTGGAAGCTCTCCATGCCCCGGATGCGGGCCAGCTTGGGGGTGGTGAGGATGCCATTGGCCAGGATCACGTACCGGGCCTTCATGGCGTCGCCCCGCTCGGTGTGGACCGTCCACCGCCCGGCGTCTTCGTCCCACTCGGTCTTGGTGACCGTGGTGTGGAACAGGCAATGATCGTAGAACTCGAACTTCTCCGCCATCTTCTGGCAGTACTCGAAGATCTCGAAGCCGGAGGCGAACTTCATGGTGGGCACGTACTCCATCTCCTCCAGCAAGGGGAAGTAGGAGTACGACTCCACGTCGCAGGCGATACCGGGGTACCGGTTCCAGTACCAGGTGCCGCCCACGTCGCCGCCCTTCTCGCAGAAGCGCACGTCGTTGAAGCCGGCCTGGCGGAGCTTGTACCACAACAGGAGACCGGCGAAGCCGGCCCCCACCACGAGGATCTCGCACTCGTCGGTGAGGGCGTCACGGGGCACCG
>CADEDH010000062.1 GCA_902826025.1 uncultured Actinomycetes bacterium | reverse complement strand
CGCGCTCGGCCAGCACCTCGCCCAGGGCCAGGATGTCCTCGTCACACATGGTGTCTCTCGTCGCCCGCTCAACATCGTCGGGCTGGCCGCTAGCATCGCCCTGGGCGCGGTGCAGGGAGTGCTGGCCATCAATGCCGCGAACCAGGCGTTCCTGCTCGCCGACTCGCCCTGGGTCTACACCGCCCCGATGGGACATCGCATCGGACGCCGTCGCCTTCGATGCGCCGCTGGCGTTCGCGCTGTACGGCGTGGCCACCGGTGCCTTAGGCCTCTGGCGGCCACGTTATGCGCTGGCCGGGGCGCTCCTGGCCACTCCCCTGGCGACACTCACGCTGTTGGCGCCGCCGCGGACCATCTTCTCCATCGTCGGGCCCGGCCAGGCCACCCAGTTGAGCATCGCCGCCGCCGCCGGCGCGCTGATCCTGGCCACGAGGATCACCTGGCGAGGCCGCCACCAGGCCCATTCACGGTAGCGGCCGACCCGAACCGGGTAGGCGTCGCCTTCACTGGCGCATTCTCTGTCGCGTTTCCCGCATTCATTTTCAGAGTTTCTTGAAAAATCTTCGATCACAACACCCCCAAATCAGGGTTCACTGTCACACCCGATGCGTAGTGTTGGGGCATGGATCCAACGGCGGAACCATGGTTCTCACCCTCCTTCTCCGATGAGAAGCTGGCCACTGGTTACGCCGTTGCGCTCGAGGCCGTCGAGCAGTTCGCCACGGTGTTGGACCACCCCCACATCGGGGCCGATGTACTGGCCGCCCAACTCGCGTTGGAGCAGTTGCACCGCCGGGTCGTGGCCGCCCAGTTGGACAATCAGGGTGAGATCGAACGTCAGGCCCTGCACCGGCTCGATGGTCACCGCTCCGTGCAGGCTCATACGAGGCATGTGCTGGGGATCTCGGGGGCGGAGGCCTACCGGCGGTGCACGGCGGCCCGGTCGCTGCGGGATCTGCCGGAGGTGCGGGCCGCCCTGCGGGAGGGGCGGATCTCACCCGACCACGTGCAGGTGATCACGTCGATCCACCGCAACCCCCGGATCAAAGCCAAGGTCCCGGGCGAGCAGGCCCGGTTCCTGCGCCTGGCCCGGGACGAGTCGTTCGCTGACTTCGCTGACCGGGTTCGGGACTGGGCCCGGATCGCTGACCTGGACGGCGGGTTCAAAGACCGCAAACGCCACCACGACAACCGGAACTTCCGGTTCATCGAGAACAGCATCGAAGGAACCTGGGAACCGTTCGGGCATTTCGCCTCCGACCAGGGGGCCCGGATGCACGAGATCCACCAGCGCTACCTCCAAGCCGAGTACGAGGCCGACTGGGCCGAAGCCCGAGCCAAGCACGGCGACGCCGCCACCCTCGCTGATCTCCGGCGCACCGACGCCCAGCGTCGGGCCGATGCCCTGGAACGGATCTTCGCCGACGCCGCCGGCGCACCCCCCGGCACCACCGCCCCCAAGATCGTGCACAACATCGTCTGGTCAGCCGACACCTACCTCGCCCTCGCCGGCCTGCTGGGCGCCGACGCTGATCGGCTCGACCCCCACTGGTCCGCCAACCCCACCGACCCTGGCGCCCAGCGGAACCTGTGGTGCGACCCCGACACCTACCGCTGCTCCACCCTCGACGGTGTGCCGCTTGATCCGATAGAGCAGTTCTTCTCCAGCCTCGTCAACCACGTCCGCCGCGTCGTGATCACCACCAAAGGTGTCGTCATCGACCTCGGCCGCACCGCCCGCCTCTTCACCGGCTCCGCCCGAACCGCGGCCCAACTACAACACCCGCACTGCGTGTGGCCTGGTTGTGACATGCCAACCACGAGGTGCGAGGTCGACCACCTTCACGACTACACCAAGGGCGGGCTCACCAATCCCGACAACGGGGCACCACTCTGCGGGTTCCACAACAGATGGAAACAGAAGAAGTTCGCTGTCCAACGCGACCCCGACACCGGGCGGTGGCGCACCTACCGCCCCGACGGCACCGTCATCCCATGAGCCAGTATCGAATGAGCCGGAGTCAAGAGCTCTTTACACGTAAAGAACTCTTGACTATGCTCCCGGACATGACCAGCACGGCGACGGGGCCGATCGAACGTTTCACCCATCTGATCCTCGACCTCGACTATGGCGATGAGCAGGAGCGTCTCCGCTACTACGAGACCTACGCAATCGCTGTACACCTCCAACTCATCACCCTGCCGCTCATCGGAGCAGCAGTGATCGCTGGCACCGGGCCTTCCGCAACAGGGCCCGTGATCGCCATGCTGGGAACCGCCTTCGCTGGCATCACGTTTGGGCTGTCCCATCTGCGACGGCACAACGTGCCCGTCGAGGCCATCGCGATGGCCAAGCGGAACCGTGGCTATCAGGCCACCTACGTGCTTGCGTTCATGACACTGGTCGCTGCCGTTGTCGTCCGAGGCAGCGGGCCGGGCTTCGAGCGCTACCTCGGCACCGGTGCTGCTCTCGGCTTCACACTGGGGATCGCCGGCCTCGCCCGGCAAGTCCACCGACAGCGCGGGGTCGACCACGCCGCCGAACCCGAGTCCTGACAATGACCAGAACGAGCGGACCAGTCCGACCTGAGGCCGGCGACGACCTCGCCGGCGGGCGCATCAGGACCCGGCGAAACGAGCTCGGCATGAGTCAGCAGGCGCTCGCCACCGCAGCTGATGTGAGCCGGCAGACCATCATCTCCATGGAGCAAGGCAACTATGCGCCCTCGGTCTACCTGGCCCTCCGGGTAGCTACCGCACTCCACACCACCGTCGAGGAGCTCTGGAGCTGAACACACGACCGCTGCGGTGACCGCCCCGCAGCCTGATCCACCCGGGCACGACCCTGACTGGCGGCACCGATCAGATCCAGCGCAACATCGTGGGCGAGCGCGTGCTCGGCTTGCCCAAAGAGAGCCCAGCTAAAGGACCTGCCATGCCCTACACCCTGGAACAGCTGTCGGACCGCCAGGACCTGGTGGACCTGCTCCACGCCTACTGCCGGGCCGTCGACGACAACCGCCCCGACGACGTGGCCGACCTGTTCGCCGAGGACTGCGTGCTCGACTACGGCGGCGACTACACCAACCTCGTGGGCCGCAATTTGGCCCGCAAGTTCTTCACCGGCGGCACCGACCGGCTGTACAAGCGGTCGGCCCACCACGTGTCGAACATCGAGATCGGCTTCACCGGCACCGACGGCGACGGCCGGCGCACCGCCACCGGCTCCACCTACGTGTGGGCCTGGCACGAGTTCAACCAGGACCAGTTCGAGGCCGAGATGCCCAACGCCTGGGTCTACGGCCGCTACTACGACCGGTTCGTGCACCACGACGGCCAGTGGCTCATCGCCGCCCGCACCTTCCGGGCCCTCGGCCACCACGACTGGCAGTCGCCCGTGACCTACATCGACCGCGAACCCCGGGTCTCACCCATCCGCTGACGGCTCCCCTACAGCACCCCCTAGGGGCCTTTGGGGGGTACCCCCAGCTCCCCCGGGGGTCCGGTTCTGGCTGAATGGTCCTCGTGACCATCACCGACACCGCAACCAAGGCGCCCGCCACGACCGCCCCCTCGCTGGCCGACGTGGCCGCCGGGGCCAAGGCCGACCGCAACCGGGCCGTCGACCTCTACCGGGTGGGGGCCATGGGCCTGGTGGCCCTGGGTCACTGGATGGCGGTGGCCATCGGGGTGGACGGCAACGGCAAGCTGGTGGCCGGCAACGCCCTCCAGCTCGCGCCACGGTTGGCCTTCGTCAGCTGGTTCTTCCAGGTGATGCCGCTGTTCTTCGTGGTCGGCGGGTTCTCCAGCGCCATGTCGCTCGACGCCCACACCGCCTCCGGCGGCCGACCCCAGGACTGGGTGGCGGCCCGGTTGCGGCGCATGGTCTCCCCGGCCATCGTCCTGGCCGCCACCTGGCTCGGTCTGCTGGGGCTGGCCTACCTGGTCGACAACACCCTGGTCGACACAACCAACGGCGGCGGGCTCACCCCGCTGGCCGCCGCCGGGGCCGTGGGGGCCGCCATCCCCCTGTGGTTCCTGGCCAACTACACCATCGACACCGCCGTCGCCCCCTACGTGCTCCCCCTCTTCCGTCGCCGGCCCCGCAGCGTGGCGGTGGCTGGCGGCGGAGCCTTCCTGGCTCTGGAGGCCCTCCGTCTCACCCACCCCGACGGCGCCCTCCACTGGTTGCCTTACCTGAACTGGGTGCTGGGCTGGATGTTGTTCCAGGTCATGGGCTTCGCCTGGCGTGACGGGCTGCTCCCAACCGGCCGCAAGCTGGTGGCTCTCGCCGCCGGGGCCTGGGCCGCCGCCCTGGCCGCCGTCGCCTTCGGGCCCTACCCGGTGGCGATGGTCCACTTCCCCGGTCTGGCTAACTCCCCCACCCACCCCCCGTCGGCCGCCCTGATGCTCTACGGCATCGCCAGCTCGGCCACCGCCCTGGCCGCCGCCCCCGCCGTGAGCCGCTACCTGGCCGCCAACCGCCGGGCCTGGTCGGCCGTGGTGGCCGGCAACTCGGTGGCCCTGTCGTGCTACCTGTGGCACCTGTCGGCCGCCGTCGCCGCCTCCGGCCTGTTCTACGCCGCCGGCTGGCTCCCCACCGCCCCCGTGGGCAGCACCGCCTGGTGGCTCCAGAAGACCCCGCTGATGGCATGCGCGGCGGCGATCCTGGTGGGCATCGTGGCCCTGGTGTCCCGGGTGGAGCAGCGGGCCCTGCTCGGCCCCCGCCAGCCGTGGCGGGGCGGCGAGGCCTCGATGCTGGCCACCGCCGCCGGCCTGTCGGCCGGGGTGAAGCTATGGGCCAACCCCCGGGCCGAGCTGGTGACGGCGGGGATGATCGTGGTGGGCCTGGTCTGGCTCACCCAGCTCCGTGGCCCCCGATCCACCGGCGCCTGATCCACGGGTTCATCAGCGAGAACCCGGGGCCGGCGCCTGCGGCGGAGCCGCCCCCGCGATCGGCCGGCGAGATCGACCACGGCACAGGGCCCGCCACCGGATCCACCGGTGGCGGGCTCGTCGTTCGCCGCCTTTGCTACCCTCGGGGCCACCCGGGCACGACGGATGGCGGAACCTTCACCGTGATGCTCCCCCGAGCCAACCGATGGGCGACGACGGCGTCGCTCGTCGCGCTCGTGGCCATCGTCGCTCTGGCCGGATATCGCCAGGTGGGAACGGGTGAGGGGGCCAGTCCGGCCCGCACCGAGACGAGGGGGGAGCTCCGCTCCGAGGTGCTGGCCACACCCGATGCCCTGCCTCCCGAGGCCCCCCCGGCCTTCGACCCGTCGGGCCCCGCGGCCATCGCCAGCGGCCCGCCGGCACAGCTCAACGGGGCCCCGGTGTTGCGCTTCGTGTACTTCGTGGAGGCCGACGAGGAGTACGACCCCGCGTCGATCACGCTGATCGGCCAACAGTCACTGGCCCTCCAGCACTTCTGGTACGACCAGTTCGGTGGCACGTTCGTGGCCGCCCGGGACGTCACCGTGATCTACGGCGACCACCCGGCGAGCTGGTACGACACCACCCCGGCGGGTGACGACCCCCGCTGGTATCGGCTCACCAACATCCGCGACGAGGTGCGGGTGAAGCTCGGCATCGATCCCGAGGACCCGTCGGCCCGCTTCGTGGTCTACCCCAACGCCCGGATCGACGGCCGGGTGGGAGCGAATCGCTACGCCGGAGCGGTGATGGATGGCGACGACATCGCCTGCATCTCGGGCTCGGTCGACACCACCCCCTACAGTGCCGACTACCCGGCCAACTGCCTGGCCACGGTGGCCCACGAGCTGGGCCACGTGTTCGGCCTCACCCACGCCGGCCCCGACGACGACTGCATGCAGTTCGGGTTCTACCAGTACGTGAACCAGGTGTCGCTCTGCCAGTTCTCGGCCGAGAACCGGTCGCTCGTCATCAACGATCCGGTCAACGCCGGCTGGCTCGCCGCCAAGCCTGGCGACCAGGGATAGCCGAGCCTGGGACCAGGGACTGCTACGCCTCGGGACCAGTGATGGAGAGCCGGGGCACAGGGGGCCCTACGTAGCGGGACGAGGGGCGCATGATCTTGTTGTCGGCGGCCTGTTCCAGCAGGTGGGCGACCCATCCGATCATGCGGCTGGTGGTGAAGGTGGGGGTGAACATCTCCTGGGGCAGGCCGGCCAGGTGCAGCACCACAGCGGCGTAGAACTCGACGTTGGTGACGAGCCGGGCCTCCGGCTTCCAGGCCTTCAGCACCGCCAGCATCCGCTCCTCGATCTCCACCGCCCGGTTCACCAGGTCACCCCCGAGGCCCAGTGCCACGTCCTTGAGCAGCACCGAGCGGGGGTCGTCGGCCCGGTACACGGCGTGACCGAAGCCCATGATGGGCCGCCCCGCCTCCAGCTGGGCCCGGGCCCAGCCCTCGGTGGCGGCCGGCTCGCCGATCTCGTCGAGCATGTCGAGCACCCGGCTGGGAGCGCCCCCGTGCAGCGGGCCCGACAGCGCCCCCACCCCGCCGGCCAGGGCCGCCCCCACCCCGGCCCCGGTGCTGGTGATCACCCGGGTGGTGAAGGTGGAGGCGTTGAAGCCGTGGTCGGCGGTGAGCACCAGGTAGGTCTCCACCGCCCGGGCCAGGCGGGGCGGCGGGATGGCGCCGGTGACCATGCGGACGTAGTCGGCGGCATGGCTCAGACCCGGATCGGCCGCCAGCGGCGCCTGGCCGCCGGCGAGGCGGTGGAGAGCGGCCAGCACGGTGGGGGTGGCCGCCGCCACCCGCAGCGCCTGTTCCCGGCGTTCGGCCGGGGTCAGGTCGAGCGTCGGGGTGTCGCCCACCAGGAGCGACACGGCGGCCCGGAGGCCGCCCAGAGGCGAGCCGACCAGGGGGGCGATGGCCTGCAGGGCGGCCACGGTGGCGGCGTCGAGGCAGCGGCCGGTGGCCAGCTCGGCCCGGAAGGCCGACTCCGCCGGCCCATCGGGCAGGGCCCCGTCGATCAACAGGGCGGCTGCCGCCTCCAGAGTGTGGTGGCGGGCCACCTCCACGGCGTCGTACTGGCGGTAGTGGTAGAAGCCGGCCTCTCCCCGGACACTGCCGATCGATGTCTCCGCTACCACCAGGCCCTTGAGCCCGGGCGGAGCGGTGAGGGTGGTCGTTCCCGTGAAGGTCTCTGTCATGGTTCGAGCTTGTGCCCGGGTGGATACGTTGACAATATTGATCATGTCAATGTTGACCTGATCAACACCGGGCCCACCCCGGCGCGAGGAGCAGCCATGGCCGACGAACCGGGGTTGTCGACGGCCGAGGCGGCGGCGCGGCTGGGCGTGAAGCGGGAGACGCTGTACGCCTACGTGAGCCGGGGGCTGCTCGCCAGGACCCTGGGGGCCGACGGGCGCTCCAGCCGGTTCGACCCGGGCGAGGTGGACCGCCTCCTCCACACCGGCCGCCGGCCCCCGAGCGACGGTGAGCTGCGCACCGTGATCGCCACCGGGCTCACCCGGGTCGACGACGCCGGTCTGCTGGTGCGGGGCCGGGACCTGGTGGCCGAGGTGAGCGCCGGGGCCACCTTCCCCCAGGCCGTCGACCTGCTGTGGGCCAGCCCGCCGGGCGAGACCTGGCCGTCGGCCATCGAGGAGGCCGACCCGGCGGGGGCGGCGGCCGTGGCCGCCACCGCCGCCCGCTCCCCCCTCGACGCCCTCCGGATCGCCACCGCCCTGCGCTCGGCCGCCGACCCCCTGCGCCACGACCTGTCCCCCCGCAGCGTCCGGGCCGTGGGCCGCAGCCTGATCGTGGCCCTGTGCCGGGCCCTGCCGGTCCGGGGGCCGGAGCCCGAGCCGGCAACGCTGGCCGGCGAGCTGTGGTGCCGCCTGACGACTGAGCCGGCCACCCCGGCCCGGCTCCGGGCCCTCGACACGGCCCTGGCCCTGCTGGTGGACCACGGCCTGGCCGGGTCCACCTTCGCCGCCCGGATCGCCGCCTCGGTCCGGGCCGACCCGTACTCGGTGGTGGCCGCCGGGCTGGCCGTGGTGGGCGGCACCCTCCACGGGGCGGCCAGCGGCGCCGCCCACGAGCTCCTGGCCGAGGCCGCCGCCACCGGCGACGCCACCACCGCCGTGGGAGCTGTCCGGCGCCGGCTGGGCCGGTTCCCCGGGTTCGGCCACACCGTCTACCGGGAACAGGACCCCCGTTACGGGGCGTTGATGGCCCGGGTGGTCGACGCCTGGGGGGCCGAGCCGGGACTGGTCACCGTGTACCGGGTGCGGGACGTGATCAGCCAGCGCAACGACGCCATCCCCAACATCGACCTGGCCCTGGGCGCCCTCACCGTCCTGGCCGGGATGCCGGCCGAGGCCGGGGAGGTGGTGTTCGCCATCGCCCGCACCGCCGGCTGGCTGGCCCACGCGGTGGAGGAATATGAGGAACAGCCCCTCCGGTTCCGGACCCGGGAGCGCTATACCGGGCCCCGATGATCCGTCTGATCCTCGTCCGCCACGGCCGCACCGACTGGAGCGACACCCATTACATGGGGCGCCAGGACGTGCCTCTGAGCGACGTGGGCCTGGCCGCGGCCGAGACCCTGGCCGAGACGCTGGCCGCCGAGGGCCCGCCGCACCAGATCTGGTCGAGCCCGCTCCTTCGGGCCCGGGCCACGGCCGAGCCACTGGCCCGGCGGTGCGAGCTGGCACTCACCGTGGTCGACGACCTGGCCGAGATGGACTACGGCGAGTTGCAGGGCGTGGCCAAGGCCGAGCGCCGCATCCACATCCGGCCCGATCACGTGACCGATCCCATCCCCGGCGGGGAGAGCCTGGCCGACGTGGCCACCCGGGCCCACCGGGTGGCCCAGCGCCTGGCCACCGACGTGCCCGACGACCACACGGTGGTGGTGGTCGGCCACTACCGGGTCAACCAGCTGCTGCTGGGCGAGCTGGAGGGGCGCCGGTTCGACGACATCGTGGCCGATCCGGTTCACCGCCCCACGAACACCTCGGCCTGGGCCGTCACCTGCACCCTCGGGCCCGACGGCGTCCTGCGGGCCGACGGCGGAGGCCACTGGCTGGCCGAGTAAACCTGGTCATTCCCGGGGGGCAGGGTTGCCCTAGTGCACGTGGGGCGGCACCGCGTCGCCTTCGGAGGGCTGGATGATCACGATGCCCTGGCCCTGGAACGACAGCTGGGCCACCTCGCCCGAGCCCCGGCCGATCAGGGCCTTGGCCTTGATCGTACGGTTGAGGGTGGTCACCAGGTTCGAGCTCCAGGCCACGGCGGCGTCGGCGTCGGCGAAGGTGGGCATGTCGGTGCGCAGCACCACGGGCTCGCCGTCGGTGGTGATGGCCACCCAGCCGTGACCCTCCAGCCGGGTGTTGAACAGGCCGCCGGCGGCGATCCCCACGCCCTTGACCCGTTCGATGTCCCAGTTGAGCGACGGCTCGAAGGCCAGCACATTGCGCCCGTTGACGGTGAGGCCGGCTCCCTCCAGGAAGATCAGGTGCACCTGCTTGCCCCCATCGGCCAGGAACAGCTCGCCCTGCCCGGTGCAGCGCATCAGGGGCAGACCCTCCCCCGTCACCGCCTTCTTCAGGAACTTGCTGAAGCCGGAGCTCTCGTAGTCGAAGTCGATCGCCCCCTGGAAGGCCACCATCGACCCCTGACGGGCCAACAGGTCGTCGCCCAGAACCACCTTGAGCAGCTTGGAGTTCTGGCGACTGACCCGCTGACCCGATCCGATCTCGGCGTACTGGCTGTCGCTCAGGAGCTCGGTGCGGATACCACCCACCCCGCCCATCGACGACGGGGCCGCTCCGGGGCCGGGAGCCGGCGCGACCGGAGCCGGCGCAACCGCCGCGGGGGCCGGGGCCGGGGCCGGAGCCGCCGGGGCCGGCGGCGGTGGGGCGGCGGAGGCCGTCTCCCGGGTGTGCTCAGTCCACTGGTTGCCGTCCCAGTACCGCTCGAGGGCCGTGTTGCCCGCGGGATCGTCATACCAGCCTGGAGGGGGGTAAGCCATGACCGCCCACGTTAGTGGATCCGCCGATCGCCGCCGCCGCTATCGGCCCCGCTCGCGGGCCCCGCTCGCGGGCCCCGCTTGCGGGCCTCAGCGCCGGGGTGGCCGCCCGGTGCGGAGGAAGGCGAGGGAGTCGGCCACGTTGCGGGCCACGAAGCGCTCTCGGCGGGGCGAGGCCAGGTAGCGGGCGGCGCCGGCCAGGGGCAGCGAGGTGGCCCGGCGCCCCGACTCCCGGCGGGCCGCCTCTACCGTCTTGACCAGGTGGGCCACCACGATGAACGAGCCGGCGCCGTCGGCCAGAGCGGCCTCAGCCAGGGCCTCTCCCACTTCCGCCGGGTCCGAGCCCAGGGCCAACGCCACCGCCTCGCTGGCCCGCCGGTCCTCGATGGCGGCGCCCAGCTCGGCCCTCACATCAGTGCTGGCCCGCAGCGCGAGCCGGTCGACCGAGAGGAGGGGTGTGCCGCCCCGCCGGCGCTCAGCCCGGCCGGTGTCGAACCCCAGCCAGGTGGCCCACAGAGCCAGCCGCGCCGTGTGGGGCCCGGGGTCGGCCCGCCAGGCCCAGCGGGCGGCCTCGGCCATCGTGAGGCCGTGGGTGATGTCGAGCCAGCCGAACCCGTCGCCGTGGTCGTGCTCGAGGGCCACGTCGTGGCTCAGGAGGCGGAGCGACACGGCGTCGACCACGGCATCGAGTAACCCGTCGATCCCGGCCCCGTCCGTCACCGCCGCCGCCGCCCTGGCGATCGGGGCCTCGGTGGCGCCCAGCAGCTCGGCCGTCAGCTTTGCTCCCGGGTCACCGGCGGCGGACCAGCCGGTGGCCTCGGGCCCGGGGGCGGCGGCCAGCCCATCGAGGTCGACCCCGGCCAGCGCCCGTACCGCCGGGCGCATATAGGGCAGGGTGTCTTCCCGGGTGGCCCGCACCAGGGTGCGGGCCAGGTGAGGTAGCAGGTCGGGAGCGGCGTCCCAGCCGATGCGGTCGAGCAGCTCGAAGGCTTTCTGGGTGTAGATGATCCCGTGGCCGTAGCTCAGATGATGGGCCGACGCCGCCACCAGCAGCTGGTGGCGCAGCTCGTCCGGCCCGGCCCCGGCCGCCAGCTGACCCCGTACCGAGGCCAGCGCACCGGTCTCGTCTTCGGTCTCGATGGCGGCGGGCAGGTCGATCGAGGCATCGGGGGCCGGCACGGGGAGCGCCGGCCGGTCACGGGTCTCCTCGGCCCAGCCCGATAGGCCCTGGACCAGCGGTAGCACCCGGTCGTCGCCCTCGGCCCCCTCGGCCCGGGCCAGGCAATCGGCCGCCATGGCCATGTCGTGGCCCACGCCGCCGTCGGTGTGGGCGGCCCGGGCCCGCACCGTGTCGGCCATGATCCCGGCCGGGGTGGCGCCGGCGTCGAGCAGGCGGACCGTGTCCCGCGCCACCTGCCCCATGTAGTCGGCGGCCAGGCCCCGGCGCAGGCTGGGCCACAACCGCTCCCGGGTCTCGGCCGCCGACGGGCGGTGCACGGTGACCTGCACCTCGCCGTCGAGCACGGCCACCGGGTGGCAGGTCACGTCCTCCTCCCCCATCAGGCACCGGCCGGTGGCCACGTCGAACTTCCAGTTGTGCCACTGGCAGGTGACGGTGCCGCCGGTGGTCCCCGATTGCAGGGTGCCGGTCACCAGCCCGTAGCCCTGGTGGGGGCAGGCGTTGTCGAGGGCGTGGATGGCGCCGTCCTCGGTGGCGACGAGGGCCACCGGGTGGCCGCCCACTGCCACCATGCGCATGGTGCCGGGGCTCAGGTCGTCGGCCCGGGCCACGGTCTCCGTGAGGGTTTCGCTGGTCGAGGTCATGACGGGACCGTATGACCTCAAGTTCACTTCAAGTCAAGAGCCCCTTGGTCGGCCAGGAGGATGGCGGCCTGCATGCGCTCCTTCAACCCCGGCAGGTCGATCCCCTCCGAGCTCTTCTTGCCTTCCAGGTAGCGGGCGTAGACGCCGTGGAGGATGCAGGCCGTCTTGAAGTAGTTGAAGGTGCGGTAGAAGCCGATGTAGCTCAGGTCGGCCCCGGTCAGCTCGGCGTAGCGGTCGATCAGGGCCTGGCGCCGGGCGAAACCGGGAGCAGTGGTGGCGCTCTCGTGGGAGATGCGGACCTCGTCGTCGGGGTCGCCCCAGCCGTTCACGGCGTAGGCGAAGTCGGCCAGGGGGTCGCCCAGGGTGGCGATCTCCCAGTCGAGCACGGCCGCCACCGCGCCGTCGGGCCCGAGCATGCAGTTGTGCAGGCCGTAGTCGCCGTGCACCACCCGGGCCGCTCCCTGCTCCGGGGCGGCCGCCGTGAGCTGGGTGAACAGCCGGTGCACCCGGTCGTCGTCGTACGCTGCGCCGGCGGCCGACGCCGTCCACGAGCCGTACCACGTCTTGAGCTGACGCTGGACGTAGCCGTCGCGCCGGCCCAGGTCGCCCAGGCCCACCTCGTCGGGATCGACCGAGTGGAGGGCGGCCAGGGTCTCGATGAACGAGGCCCCCACGTTGCCCCGGGCCTCCACCGACAGGTACTCCTCCACCGCTTCGGCCGTGTACATGGCCCGGCCCGGCACCTCGCTCATCACGTAGAACGGCGCCCCGGTGACCGAGGTGTCGAGGCACAGGGCGTGGGCCTCGGCCACCGGCACCGGGGTGGGTCCGAGCCCGCTGATCACGGCGAACTCCCGGGCCATGTCGTGGGCCTTGGGCAGCAGCTCGCCCTGGGGCGGGCGGCGGATCACGGCCCGGCGGCCAGCCGCGTCCACCAGCAGGTAGGTGAGGTTGGAGTGCCCGCCCTCCAGCTTCACCCATTCGAGCGGCGGGGCCAGCACGGCCACGTTGGCCGCCAGCCAGGCCTCGACCGAGGGCCGGTCGTAGCCCGGGGTGTCGGTGTCGCTGTCGCTCACGGCGCTCACACCCGGGCCTCGGCCACGACCACCCCGGGCACGTCGGCCCGGGTACGGAACACAGTGCCCTTGCGTTCGGTGTCGTCGGTGTTGTCGGCGGTGACGATGTACAGGTCCCGGCGGTCGGCTCCGCCGAAGCACAGGCTGGTGACGAACTTCGACGGCACCTCGATCCGGTCCACGATCGCCCCCGATACCGGGTCGAGGGCCTTCACGCAGCCGGCCATGTAGTCGGCCACCCAGATCACGCCGGCCTCGTCGACGGCCAACCCATCGGGGTTGAAGTCGTCGGCCTGACCCAGGTTGCGGCGGTTCGTGAAGCCGGCGGCACCGTCGCCGTCGGCGATCACATCATGGGTGACCAGGCAGTGGTTGCCGGTGTCGGCGTGATACATCTGCGAGCCGTCGGGCGAGAAGGCGATGCCGTTGGTGAGGGCGATCCCGCCGTAGAGCTCGTCGACCGAGCCGTCGAGGTTGATCCGGTAGGCCCCGCCGGTGGGGCGGTCTTGCCCGCTGTCCGACTCACTGCTGCTGAACGGATCGGCGGCCAGCGTGCCGCAGATCACCCGGCCGGCGGAATCGGTGATCAGGTCGTTGAAGCCCCGGGCCGGCGACTCGAACAGCACCCGGGTCTCCCCGTTCACCACGTGGCAGATGTTGCGGCCCCCGATCACCAGGCCGCCCTCGGCGTGGAGGGCGATCCCGCCCACCCCCCGCCGCTTGGGAACGGCCACCGTGACCTCGCCGTCGGGGGCGAGCCGGTACACCCCGCCGTTGGGGACGTCGCTGAAGTACAGGTTGCCGGCGGCGTCGACCCTCGGCCCCTCGAGCAGACCGTAGCCATAGGCCAGCGTTTCCAGTTCGCGCACCGTCATGGGGCGAAGCTACGCAACCCTCCGCCTCCCGGCAACCCTCGAGGGCGGTCAGCCGCCTCGGTCCGGGTCCTCGTCGGTCCGGGTTAACGACCCGTTAGCGCCCCGACCGTACGGTCCGGGGCATGGACGTCGAATCCGCAGAGTTGCCGAATCGAGAGCGTGACGCCGAGCGCCCCTGGCGGCGGCATCGCCGCCGGCACGCCTCGTTCGAGACCGACTGGGTACCGGCGGAGTACCTCGCCGACTACTACGGCCGGGTCGAGCCGGATGAGCTGGCCACCATCGCCTTCCTCGTCGAGGCCATGCGTCGGGCGGAGCGCGACCGTCCCGTGCTGTTCTTCGGAGTCGGCCCGACGCTCCACCACGTCTTCGCCACGGCCGAGGTCGCGTCGGAGATCCATCTCGGCGACTATCTGCCGGCGAATCTCGACGAGATCCGGCGTTGGCTCGAACGACGACCCGGCGCCCACGACTGGCGGCCGTTCGTCCGTTACACCCTGGCGTGCGAAGGGATCAGCTGCCCGACCGAGGCCCAGGTCACAGCCCGCGAGGAGCTGACCCGGCAACGGATCACCCGGCTGATGCCGGTGGACGGGCGGAACAGGCGCCCGGTGGACGAGCAGTACGCCACCGTGGTCAGCGCCTACTGCGCCGACTCGGCAACGGACGACCGCGCCACCTGGACCCTGTTCATGCGCAACATCGCCGGCACCGTCGAGCCCGGGGGCTTGTTCGTCACTGCGGCGCTCCGGAGGTGTCGCAGCTACCTCGTCGGGGGGAAGTCGTTCCCGGGTGCCGACATCGACGAGGACGACCTGCGGGCAGTCCTGCAGCCCGACTTCTTCCCCGGGTCGGCCGGGCAGGAGTCGACCGACGGGTGCATCGAGGTGCACCAGGTGGCCCAGGACGACACCCACGGCTATGGCGCGATCGTCCTCGTGAAGGCCCGCAGGGCCGGCTGAGGCGGGAAGAAGCCAGTCGGACGCCGCTACGTGGAACGGGCCCGCAGCCACCCCAGGATGGCCGTGGCCACCGCTTCGGGCTGCTCGGGCAGCAGGGCGTGGCCGGCGCCGGGGATCGTGACCACCTGCACCAGGTCGCCGGCCTGGGCCGCCATCAGCTCGGCGTTCTCGGGCAGCACGATCAGGTCGTCGGCCGGCTGGATCACCAGGGCTTCGGTGCGCAGCCGGGCCCACAGCTCCTCGATGGCGATCTGGCGCTCGGCTTCGGCCTGGGCGAAGGCCAGCGTGGGGTGCCACCCGTCGACCCAGGCCACCGGGTCGTTGCCCGGGGCGAACAGGGCCAGGGCGACGGCCTCCAGGTGGTCGGTGTTGCTCAGCTCGGGGATGAACACCCGGCGCAGTGCTGTTGCCGGCTCCGGCTTGGGCTGGACCGGCCCGGGTGAGGCCGCCAGCACCAGCGACGACACCAGGTCGGGGTAGAGGTAGGCCACCATCTGGGCCACCTGGCCCCCGAAATCGTGGCCGACCAGGGTGGCGGGGCCGCCGAAGGCGTCGATCACGGCGGCCACGTCGTCGGCGAAGTCGTCGAGGGTGAGGCGGTCGAGCGAACGCGAGCTGCCGCCGACCCCTCGGGGCTCGGGCCGCAACACGGTGTAGCCGGCCCGGGCCAGGCGGTCGGCCAGATCGGCGAAGTCGGCCGCTCCCCGCCCCAGCGAAGGCAACAGGACGACCCGGGGTCCCTGGCCCTGGACGTGCACGGTGAGCTGGCAGTCGGGCCCCCGGACCTCGTGGCGCTGGCGGTAGCCCACGGCCTGCTCCAACTCCCGCACCCGGGAGGCGAACGTCTCCACCTCCACGATGGCCTGGAGCGACTGGCCGTCGAACGGGCTGGGCTTGAGCACCCGGCCCACGAACCGCAGGGCGTCGACGATGCGGGGCCCGACGCTGGGGCCCACGTGGTTGGCCCCCCGGACGAGGCGGTACTCGTGCGACAGCCCGGCGTCGAACAGGCGCCGGTGCAGCATCTCCGCTCCGTACTGCACGTGGAACTGGTCGCCGTCGCCGCACTCCAGGTAGATGGCGGTGCGGGCGGCGGCGATGGCCGGAGCGTTGCCACCGACCAGGGCCAGCGGGTGGTTGGCCAGCCAGTAGTCGCCGTCCACCGGGTCTCCGTAGAGGCGGCGGCGGATGACGTCGGGCATGTGCACCCTGTCCCGCAGGGGCACCTCGTCGGGCCGGGTGGCCGCCTCCAGCGTCGGCTCCACGGCGGCCACGGCGGCCACCAGCTCGGGCCGGCGGAAGGCGATGCGCAGGGCAGCCTGCGCCCCCACCGAGATCCCGCCCACCACCAGAGGCCCGGTGGTGGAGCCGGTCTGCTTGCGGATGTGGGGCACCAGCTCGTCGAGCAGGAACGTCTCCCACTGCTCCGAGCCGTCCAGCCGGTCGAGGTAGAACGACCAGCCGGCACTGGGGGTCACGGCCACCACGTCGGGCAGGCTCGATTCGGACCAGCAGGCCACGAACTGGGCCTGGCACGTCTCCAGGAACCGCGACGATCCGCCCCCGCCGTGGAGCCACAACACGATGGGCAGTTCGCTGCTGGGGCCGCTGCCGGCGCGCAGCGTCGAGTACTCGACGGGACCGGGCACCAGGCTGGTCTCGATCGAACCCTTCTCCAGCACGCTTCCAATAGTAGATCTTGACGGCGGCCGTTCTGCTTTCTCGCTGGCCCAGGGCCAACTACGGTGTCGCCCATGAAGATCAGCACCACCATCGCGTTCACCGGCGATCCGGTTCGCCTGGCCAAACAGGCCCAGGACCTGGAGGCGGCGGGGGTCGACCTCGTGTGGGGGGGCGAGATCTACGGGTTCGACCTCATCTCGACGTTGGCCTACCTGGCCGGCCAGACCACCACGCTGGAGCTGATGACCGGCATCGTGCCCGTCTACTCCCGCAGCCCCAGCCTGATCGCCCAGACGGCGGCCACGATCGACGCCCTCTCCGGCGGCCGCTTCGTGCTCGGGCTGGGCACATCGGGCCCCCAGGTGATCGAGGGGTGGCACGGGGTGCCGTTCACCAAGCCCCTGGCCCGCACCCGGGACACGATCGAGATCTGCCGCAAGGTGTGGTCGGGCGACAAGGTCGTCCACCAGGGCCAGGCCTACTCCGTGCCCCTGCCCGAGGGTGAGGGCACCGGCCTGGGCAAGCCGCTCAAGTTCGTCAACCGGATGCAGCGCCAGGACATACCGATCGTGATCGCCTCCATCGGGCCCAAGAACGTGGAGCTCACGGCCGAGGTGGCCAACGGCTGGCAGCCCATCCACTTCGTGCCCGACCGGTTCCAGCAGGTCTGGGGCGACGCCCTGGCCGCCGGCTCGGCCCGGCGGGACCCGGCGCTGGGCCCGCTCGACATCATCGCCGGCGGCCCGGTGGCCATCGGCGAGGGCCAGGTGGTGCACGAGGCCCGCGAGGCGGCCCGGGCCCACATCGCCTTCTACGTGGGCGGCATGGGGGCCAAGAGCAAGAACTTCTACAACGATCTGTTCCGGCGCTACGGCTGGGAGGACGAGGCGGAGAAGATCCAGGACCTCTTCCTCAGCGGCCGGCGCGACGAGGCCACGGCGGCCGTTCCTGACGAATATCTGGATCTGGCCACATTGTGTGGACCTGAGTCCCATGTGCGGGACCGCCTGAAGGTGTACAACGAAGTCGGCGTCACGTATCTGAACATCGAACCCCAAGGCGAAGACAAGCTCGGCACGATCGAGCAGATCAAAGCCTGGGTCGAGTGATCGCGCCGACCCGTCGACCCATCAGGAGAGGAATCTATGGCCAAGTCAGATCCCAAGGAAGCCCGGTTGAAGGCGGTGCCGATCTTTGCCAAGGCCGGCACTGAGGCCCTTCACCACCTGGCCTCCGCCGCCGACGAGGTGTCGGTGAGCGCCGGTCACGTGCTGATCGAGCAGGGCAAGCACCACCACGAGTTCTACGTGCTCGAGTCGGGCACGGCGGTGGTGGAGATCGACGGCAACCAGATCGCCGAGATCCCGGCCGGTGAGTTCGTGGGCGAGCTCGGCTTCTTCGTGCAGGGCGCAGCCAGCGCCACGGTACGGGCCAAGACCGACGTGGAGCTCATGGTGATCCCCTACAACCGGTTCGACCAGATCCTCGACGACAACCCGCCGCTGGTGCGGGCCATCGCCACCGAGCTGGCCATCCGCCTGCACGACACCGACGCCCGCCTCCGCAGCTAGGCGATCAGGAGATACTCCCGGCCCAACAAGGGGGCGGCGACCGAGCTGTAGCGGGCGAAGTCGTCGGGCTGGAGCACCTGGCCCTGGGCCCGGACGGCGTCGAGCGAGCTGTACCACAGCTCGGCGATGCCGGCCCAGGGGCCGCGGTGCGAGTCGATCTGCTGGGTGACGACGTAGCGGTGGGCGCCCTCGGTGGCCTCCACCGACGCCGCCACCAGCGGGGCGTGGACCTCCAACCAGTAGGCCCGGGCCTCGTCGTGGTCCACCCCGTCCCGGAAGGCGACGGGGTACACCATCTTCACCGCCCCTTCCGGCCGGGGGCCGTCCACGATCACGTGCTCCTCGCAGTCGAGGCGCACGAAGTCTCCGGTGAGGGGCAGGAACCCGTCGTTGGCCACCGCCGGCGGCGGGTTCCTGTGCACCTGGCGGCCGGTGGCCCAGTCGTCGTACCACAGCTCGGCCATCCCGTCGTAGCGGGTCTCTCCGCCGTCGGGGCTCTGCCGCTGCTTGAAGTGCGTCACCGAGTAGTGCCGGGCCCCCATGAGGTCCCGTACCCCCGGGGCGTGCACGTCGAGCCAGTGGCGGCACAACTCCTCGTGCGACACCTCCGGCGCCCGCTTCACGAAGAACGTCAGCTTGACCATGTCGGGTCCCCCTGTTTGTCAGTGCTCGTTCACCCCACCCGGGCGCTCGATCCCCCGTCGACGGCCAGGGCGATTCCGGTGACGAACCGGGCCTCCTCGGAGGCCAGGAACAGGGCGGCGTAGCCGATGTCCCACCCCATGCCCATCTTCTGGCCCAGCGGCACCTGGCGGTCGCGTGACTCCACCAGCTGGTCCCGGGTGACGTCGCGGTAGGCGAGGTTGGCGTCGATGGCCATCGGCGTGTTCATCAGGCCGGGCATGATCACGTTGGCCCGGATCCCGTCGCGGGCCAGGCGCAGGGCCAGGCTCTGGGTGTAGCCGTTCACCGCCGCCTTGGTCGTCTTGTAGCCCACGCCGGGGAACGGGCTCACGGCCGCCACCGACGAGATGTTGATGATGCTGCCCGATCCCTGGGGTCGCATCACCGGGATGGCGTGCTTGCAGGTGAAGATCAGGCCCTTGAGGTTGACGTCGAGCATGATGTCGAGGCCCTCCTCGGTGATCCGGGTGGGGCTGCCGTCGTGGGTGCCGATGCCCACGTTGTTGTGGAGCACGTCGATGCGGCCCAGCCGTTCGGCGGCGGTGGCGATCATGGCCTGGCATTGGGCCTCGGACGTGATGTCGCACTGGTGGGCGAACGCCTCGCCCCCGCCTTCGGCGATGCCGGCCACCGTCTCTTCGGCCCGGTCGAGGTGGCTGTCGACCACCATCACCCGGGCGCCGGCCCAGCCGAACAGCAGCGCGGCCGCTTTGCCGTTGCCCACGGTCTCCCCCGGAAGCTGTCCGCCCCCCACCACCACCGCTGTCTTCCCGGCGAGGCGGCCCGCCACGCTGGTGTTGATCCCGGTGCGACTTCCCACGTCGAACGCCATGGCTGCATCCTGTCACAAGGACGCCTACGGCGCCCCCTGTTGGATCCGCTAGCCGGATCGCCCACCAGAACCTAAACTGACACAGAAAACTCGCGCGAACACCCACGGGGGAATGCCATGGCCGAGCTGAGCGAACGCAAGCCGGTGGAGAGCTGGTCGACCGACTGGGACCACTTCGACCCCACGTACCTGGCCGACCCCGACGCCGTGTGGGCCGAGCTGCGGGGCCAGTGCCCGGTGGCCCACTCCGACCGCTACGGCGGCGTGAACGTGCTCAGCCGGTGGGCCGAGGTCTACGAGGCCATCCACGACCCCGACCGGTTCACCAGCCGTCGCCTGATCATCAACGAGATCCCGACCGAGCGCCGGGGCGTGAACCTCCCGCCGATCAACCTCGACCCGCCCGACCACAACGACCGGCGCCGGGCCCTGCTCCCGTTCTTCGCTCCCCCCGCGATCAAGAAGTGGGAGGAGCCGATCCGCCAGATCTGCCGCCGCGAGCTGGACCGGCTGGCGGGGCGCACCGAGGTGGACCTGGCCGTCGACTATGCCCAGGTCATCCCGGCCGAGCTGACCGCCATCATGCTCGGCGTGGCGCTGGAGGACGTGCCCATGTTCCGGGAGTGGCTGCACGACCTGCTGGAGGTGGGCCCCACCAACCCCGACGTCATGCGGGCCACAACGGCCACGATGATGGCCTACATGTCCGACCTGGCCAAGGAACGGCGCCAGCACCGGGGCGACGACGTGGTGTCGTTCCTGCTGGAGTCGGAGTTCGAGGACGGCCCGATCACCGACGACGAGCTGACCCGGATGATCTATCTGTTCCTCATCGCCGGGATCGACACCACGTGGTCGTCGATCGGCTCGTCGCTCATGCACCTGGCCCGCAACCCGGAAGACCGCCACCGTCTGGCCGCCGACCCGTCGCTGATCCCGATGGCGGTGGAGGAGTTCCTGCGGTTCTACCCCCCGGTGTGGGTGGCCCGGATCGCCACCGAGGACACCGAGCTGGGCGGGTGCCCGGTGGCGGAGGGCGAATGGGTGGCCCTGGGCCTACCGTCGATCAACCGCGACCCCGACATGTTCGAGGACCCCGACGAGGTCCACATCGACCGCAAGGTGAACCGCCACGCCGCCTTCGGCCTGGGCGTCCACCGCTGCCTGGGCTCGAACCTGGCCCGGATGGAGATGGTGATCGCTCTCGAGGAGTGGATGGCCCGCTTCCCCGACTTCGAGATCGCGGATGAGTCCCGCGTCACCTTCGCCGCCGGTCAGGTGCGGGGCCCCCGCACCATCCCAGCCCGCATCCTGTAATCCGGGGGGCTGCCGCCCCCGCCGGCTACGCCGGCTCCCCATCGGCGTCGGGGCCCCTACCCCATCGCCCCGGCGGCGGCGGCGGCGAAGGCCCTCAGCTCGCGCTCGACGTCACCCATGGGCTGGAACGCCACCTCGGTGATGCCGTTGGCCGCCAGCTGCTCCAACCGCGCCGGCAGGGCCGACGCCTCGCACAGCAAGGGGGCGATGCCCATGGCGTCGCCCGTGATCACCTGGCGGTCGATGGAGTTCAGCTCGGTGAGGTGCCCGGCGTGGATGGCCAGGTGGCGGGTGGCAGGATCACCGGCCGTGGCCAGCTCCACGAACCGCTCGGCGTTGGGCAGCGTGGTGAGCCGTTCGTCGCCCTGCTCCAGGAAGGCGTGGTAGGCCACCATCACGCCGGGGCCGGCGGTGTTCAGCACCCGGGGCGAGTCGGGCTTCTCCCCGTCGTCGAGGATCGTCCCGAACCCGAGCAGGGTGACCCCATCGATCCCGCTGTAGTCGGCGCCGGGCCGGGGACGGGAGGTGAAGACGCCGCAGCCCAGCTCGGCCGCCGTCGCCAGGCCCCGGGGGCCGTTGACCCCGATCACCCACGGCACCTCGATCGGGCGGTCGGGCGCCTGACCCGGCCAGTGCAGCATCTGGGTGGCCTGGCCCTCCACCTCCACCACCTCGCCGGCCAGCAGCGCCCGCACCTGGCCGATCATGTCGGGCATGTCCTTCCACCGCAGCGGCCGCTGGCCCATGGCCCGGCGGCCGGTGAAACCGGTGCCCACACCCACCACCACCCGGTCCGGGCCGGCCAGGCCCACCAGGGTGGCGATGGCCGACGCCGTCACCATCGGGTGGCGGAGCGATGGGATCAGCACCCCGGGACCGAGTCGGATTCGGCCGGTGCGCACGGCGGCCAGGGCCAGCGTCATCCACACGTCGAGCTGGAGGGCGGGGGTGTCGTAGACCCAGGCCGTGTCGAAGCCGAGCTCCTCGGCCAACACGATGTGGTCGGGCGTGGCGGGGACGGGAGGAAAGGCGACCGAGAGCTTCACCCGCTGGATGCTAGGTGCTGTTCGGCCCGACGCCTAAGGCCTGCGAGAACCGGCTGGCCCAGGCCGGGCGGAACATCACCGTGACCCGGGGGCCGGCTCGGGCCACCTTGGGCACTGCATGGTCCCAGGTTCGCTGGCAGGTGCCGCCCATCACCACCAGGTCACCGTGGCCCAGGTGGTAGTGGATGGCTCGGCCTCCCCCCTTGGGCCGCAGGGCGAACAGGCGGGGCTCCCCCAGCGACACCGTGGCCACCAGGGCCTCGGGCAGCTCCCGGGCCACCTGGTCGCCGTGCCAGGCCACGCTGTCGCGGCCGTCGCGGTAGAGGGCGAAGCCGAGACGCTCGAACCGGGTGCCGTAGCGGCCGCCGAGGGCATCGGCCATGGCTTGGAACAGCGGCAGGTCGCCTTGGCGGTCCGGTGCCAGCGAGCCAGTGAGGCGGGGCACGTCGACGATGCGGTCGTACATGGGGCGGCGGTGGTGCTCCCAGGCGACAGACTCCACCACCGAGGCGAACAGCGCCTCGTGGCCCCGGACCCAGCCCGGGGCGTGATCCACCCAGGCCCCGAACCCGAGGTAGCGCCGCTCCAGGGCGGCGAAGCCGGGATCGAACCCCGGCGGATCGAACCCGAACAGCGACGGCTGCTCGATGAGGGGCCGCCGAGGACAGCTCGACAGAACGTCTGTTCCCATGCCCCCATCCTGACAGATACGAACAAGCGTTCGCTACCGGGAGGACCAGTCAGGCCGTGAGCGACTCGAGGGTGGCCCGCCGGCCGTCGGCGTTCTGGGCCTGCACCACGTAGAACAGGGCCTCCCGGGCCAGGCGTTGGGCCGGATGCGCCAGCATCGCTCCCCCACCGCCCACTGCGGCCAGCAGGGCGGTGGTGAGTCGCTGGGCCCCACCGATGGTCTCGGCCCGGGTGGCGGCAAGATCGGGCGGCTCGCCCTGCTGACGGTCCACCAGGAGCGCCGCCGCCTCGGCCCGGCCCGACACCCCGTCCCACCAGGGCCGCAAGGTGTCGGCCGCCGCCGGCTCGGCCTGGGCCAGTTGGGCCAGGGCCCGGTCACTCACCCCGAGACACAGCGGGTTGGGACGGGCCGCCGCCCGGCGGTCGGCCACCGACCAGGGGCCCCGGTCGACCACCTCCACCACGTCTGCCGCCGCCACCCGGTACCCGTCGAAGCGGACCTTCACGGTGGCCGTGGCGCCCAGCACGGCCAGGGCCAGCGGCTCGGAGGCGTCGATGCCGGGCTGATCGCCCCCAGGGATCACGAACCACACCAGGCGACCATCGTCGGTGACGGCGGCGACGAAGAACACCTCGGCCAGACCCCACGATGTGACCCAGGGGGCCTCGCCCTCGATCCGCCAGGCCCCGCCGTCGAGTGGGGCGGCGGTCAGCACCGGCGGGCCGGCCCGCCGGACGTGGGCGAAGGCGATCCCGGCCAGGGTGCTGCGGCACAGGGACCTCAGCCACCGTTGGCGGAGCTCGGCGTTGTCGGTCCGCGCCAGGGCCCCCACCAGACCGTGATGCTGGGCGAAGACGAACCCGGTGGCGGCGCACCCCGATCCGATCAGGCGCAACATCCGGCGGGTGTCGGGTGGGGCCAGGCCGAGGCCGCCCAGCTCGGGGGAGGCGGCCTGGCCGAACAGGCCGAGGTCGGCCAGTGCGTCGAGGTGGCTGCGGGGGATGATCGGGGCCCGGTCGACGTCCTGTGCGGCCGGCCACAGCACCGTGTCGGCCACCTCCGCCACCCGCTCCAGCAGCTCACTCACCCCGTCACGGTACCGCTCGACCCGGGCCCCAGCCCTCGTTCTGCGCGACGGAACCGCGCCCCCGCTCCGATCCGCGTCACGTTTTCCCCGTTTTTCGGGGGTTTTCGTGACGCAGAACGGCCGCGTGTCGCGTTTCCGTCGCGCAGTTCGGGCTCGCGCAGTTCGGGCCGGGAGGACGGGCTCGGGTGCGATGGGATCAGATGGCGCCGAGGGCAGCCTCGGGGTGGACGTAGTCGAGGCCCAGGGCGTCGGCCACGGCCTGCTCGGTGACGGCGCCCCGGCTGACGTTGAGCCCGTTGAGCAGGTGGGGGTCGTCGGCCAGGGCCTGCTTCACGCCCTTGTCGGCCAGGGCCAGCACAAAGGGCAGGGTGGCGTTGTTGAGGGCGTAGGTGGAGGTACGGGGCACGGCACCCGGCATGTTGGCCACGGCATAGTGGACCACCCCGTCGACGACATAGGTGGGCTGGGCGTGGGTGGTGGCCCGCGACGTCTCGAAGCAGCCGCCCTGGTCGATGGCCACGTCGACCAGCACCGAACCGTGGGCCATCTGGGTGACCATGGCCGCCGTGACCAGCTTGGGGGCCCGAGCCCCTTTCACCAGCACCGCCCCGATCACCACGTCGGCCGACAGCACATGGTCCTCTAGGGCGGCCGAGGTGGAGTAGACGGTGGTGATGGCCGGGCCGAAGCGGGCCTGGAGGGCGTCGAGCACGGGAAGGCTGCGGTCGAGCACGACCACGTCGGCCCCCATACCCACCGCGATCTCGGTGGCGTTGACCCCCACCACGCCCCCACCGATGACGACCACCTTGGCCGGCTCCACACCGGGCACTCCGCCGATGAGGAGCCCGGAGCCACCCTGGGGGGCCTCCAGCGAATGGGCGGCGGCCTGGACGGCCATGCGGCCGGCCACCTTCGACATGGGGGCGAGCAGGGGCAGAGCACCCTGGGCATCGGTGACGGTCTCGTAGGCGATGCACACCGCCCCGCTGCGGATCAGGTCGGCCGCCTGTTCCGGGTCGGGGGCCAGGTGGAGGTAGGTGAAGAGTGTCTGACCGGCCCGCAGCATGGCCCGCTCCCCCGTCTGGGGCTCCTTCACCTTCACGATCAGGTCGGCCTGTTCGAACACCGTGGCGGCGTCGGGGGCGATGGTGGCACCGGCGGCGGCGTAGGCGGCATCGTCGGCACCGATACCGGCGCCGGCGGTCGTCTCCACCACCACGTGATGACCGTGGGCCACCGCCTCCCGCACGCTGCCGGGGGTCATGCCCACCCGCTGCTCGGCCTGCTTGATCTCCTTGGGCACCCCGATGCGCATCGTCGCACTCCTGGTCTATATGGGCGGCTCGTGTGGGCTGTAGGGCTCACACTACGCTCCTGCCCGCGGATGAGGGTTGCCAATCAAGCCTCCAAACACAGAGTTCGCGCACGATCTGAATTGCCTGAGCGACTGCAGGCGCGCGATTATTGCTGCGATGAACCTTGATGCAACCGATCGAGCCATCCTCAACGTGCTCCAGGCGAACGGTCGCATCACCAACGTTGAGCTGGCCGACAAGGTGAGCCTGTCGCCGTCGGCCTGCCTGCGCCGGGTACGGGCCCTGGAGCGGGCCGGCGTGATCGACCGCTACGTGGCGTTGGTCAGCCCGGCGGCCGTGGGCCTACCGACCACGGTGTTCGTCGAGATCACGCTGTCGTCCCAGGATGACGATCACCTCGATGCCTTCGAGGAGGCCATCGCCGCCTGCCCCGAGGTGATGCGATGCCACCTGATGGCAGGCGAGTCGGACTATCTGGTGGAGCTGGCCTGCGCCGACGTGAGCGACTACGAGCGGATCCACCGCACCTACCTGTCGGGGCTACCCGGGGTGGCCCGCCTGCGGTCGAGCTTCGCCCTGCGCAAGGTGTGCGACCGCACCGACTACCAGCTGCCGTAGCCTCCGGGGCTACCCGCCGAACATCGAGGCGGCGGAGGACAACGGGTCCATCGTGGCCCGGCCGATGAGCGTGACCCCGCCGATGCAGACTATGGCGATCAGGGCCAGCAGCAGGGCGTATTCCACCAGGCTGGCACCGCGTTCGGCGGGCCCCTCGGGGCGCTGCTCGATATCGGAGGAGGGCTCGGGCCGCGTCGCCATCCTCTCAGCATCGGCTCACGAACCGGTCGGGCTCCATGGGTCCTCCGCACCATTCGGGGGCCGGTCCTAGGATGACCAGGTGGAGACCTACCTCGCCTACCTGCACGACGCTTACCAGCGGGAGTTGGAGGCCACGGTGGTGGACCGCCGCCCCGACGCCGTGGCCCTCGACCGAACGATCTTCTACCCCACCGGGGGCGGCCAGCCCCACGACACCGGCCGCCTCCACCACGGCACAGCCGCTCTCGGCGTCACCGGCGTGGCCAAGGAAGGAACGGTGGTGTGGCACCACCTCGACGGCCCGGCCCCCGATGTTGGCGCGGTGGTGCGGTGCGAAATCGATTGGGAACGCCGACACCAGCTGATGCGGGCCCACTCCGCCATGCATGTGCTGTGCGGGGTGATCTGGAACGAGTACGGCCGGGCAGTGACCGGCGGGAACATGGAACCACTGGGGGGCCGGATGGACTTCGAGTTCGACCCGCTGCCCGAGGGGTTCGCCCGCCACGTCAACGAGGCGGTGAACGCCGAGATCTCCGCCGACCGCCCGATCGAGGTGTCGTTCCTGCCCCGGGGCCAGGCCCTGGCCGACGACGCCCTCATCCGCACCAAGGTGAACCTGATCCCCGACTCGGTGCAGGTCATCCGGGTGGTCGACATCGTGGGCCTCGACCGCCAGGCCGACGGGGGCACCCACGTGGCCCGTACCGGCGAGATCGGCCGGTTCGAGATCGTGAAGACGGAATCCAAGGGCAAGGGCAACAAGCGGGTCCGCATCGCCCTGTCGTGACTCGCCGGCGCTTCCGGCGCTGAGCGTCACAGCCCCTCTCTACAGTCGACATCGCACCCCGCCCCGCCGCCCCGCTGGTGGCGACGGCGGAGGATCGCCTCGCGGTCACGGCCGCCTGCAGAACCCGCACACGGAGGTCGTCCCGCCCATGGACCCTCGCCCGCCCCCACCGCCCTGCCGGCCGGTCGCCACCTTCGGCGACGCCCTGGGGCTGGCCTTCGAACTGGCCGACCGGCACCCCACCGGCCAGTTCGTCGCCCTCACCGACGGCCGCCGGCGCCTGGCCCGCCTGGTTGCCCGCCTCCCCGGCCCCGGCCCGGACCTGACGATCGACCTCATGGAATCCCGGCACCAGGCCCGGCTCGCCGGCCACCTCATCGAGGGCCGGGGCGGACTGCTGGCCATCTCGATCACCGCCTGCTTCGCCCCGTTCTCGGCCGCCGATCTCACCGTCTACGGTCGCCTCGGGTCCCGGCTGGGCCGGCGTGGCATGGCCCTCCTCGACTGGATCCGCACCGACGGCGATCTCTACCAGTCGGCGGCGTGGGCCACCGATCCCCCCTCGGCCTGGCCCCGGGACCCACCCGACGAGCGCACCGCCAGCCACGGCTGGCCGTGACCCCCCAGCGCCCCGCTCTCCGCCAGCGGTCAGATTCCGGCACCGAGGGCGACGAGCCGGTCGGCGGCGGCCTGATGGCCAGCCGCCGTGGCCGCCACGGGATCGGCGCCGGCCAGAGCGGCCACCAGCCACCCGGCGGCGAAAGCATCGCCGGCCCCGGTGGAATCGGCCACCGGGCCGAGAGCGACCGCCGGCACCGTTTCCGCTGGCCGGCCCGGCACCACCACCAGGGCCGCCTCCGCCCCCCGCTTCTCCACCCACACCGCGGTGGGCACCGCGATCCCGGCCGCCTCGGCCCAGGCCGCCTCGGCCCGGTTGGCCAGCACCACGTCGGGAGCGAGAACCGCCACCAGGTGGGCCACCGAGGCCGGCCCCAGCGCCGCCAGAAGGGCGGTGGACGACAGATCGAGCGACACGAGGGCCCCGCCGCGCCGGGCGGTGGCAGCCAGCGACACCGCAGTCGATAGGAGCGGGTCGGCAGCCAGCGAGTACAGGGGCAGGTGCAGGGCCCGCGCCCCCTCCACCCAGGTCGGGTCGGGATCGGCCAATTCGGCCGCCACACCACGATCGGTGATCATCGACCGCTCACCGTCGGCATGGCACAGCACGACAACGCTGCCCGTGCGCCCCCGGATCCGCACCGCCGTCTCCACCCCAGCAGCGGTCAGGCTCTCCACCAGCCACCGGCCGATCGGATCGTCGCCGACCTGGCCCACGAAGCGGGCTCCGAGCCCCTGCTCAGCCGCCGCCACGCACACGTTGGCTGCGCTGCCCCCCTGGCGGTGGGTGACTACAGCGGGCGTGTCAGACCCCAGGTTCACCACCACCGAACCGGGCCCGACACCAGCCCGATGACCCTCCGGCGGCTCATCCAGACGCACCACCACGTCGACCACGAGGTCACCAACCGCCACGAGCACCACCCAAAGGTAGCGAACGGGCAGGAAGCGAAAGGACATGCCCTACCTTGACAAACCGCCCACCTCGTTGTTTCCTAGGGGGGAAGAGTCTCGTCGCTCATGCGTCTTTCGGACGCAAGAGCGGCTGGAGGGACCCCTTCCCATGTGGATTGTGGTCTGCGTGCCTCCTCGGACATCGTTGCGGCGGGAACCAGGCGATGTCCGAGGAGGACATGTCCCTTTGACAAAGGGGCCCCCGATCCTCGAGAAGGATCAGTCGACCTCGGGCTCGTCGCCGGTATCGAGCGCGTCCACCGGCTCGAGCGACTCGTGCCCGCCGCCGTCGGCCGCGACCGGAGCGGCGGCACCACGCCGGGCGGCCAACCGCTTCTCCTTGTACCGGCTGGCCAGGATGGCCGCCACCAGCAGCAGCATGATCACGGCCAGCGAGACCCAGGTGTCGAGGTGCCGACCGAAGTAGGCCGCCACCATCTTCACCCCCACGAAGATGAGGATCGTGCCCAGTGCGTGGTTCAGGTAGTGGAACCGCTCGCGGGCATCGGCCAGCAGGAAGTACATGGCCCGCAGGCCGAGGATGGCGAAGGCGTTGGACGAGAACACCAGGAACTGCTCGTGCGACAGGGCGAGGATGGCGGGCACGGAGTCGACGGCGAAGATCACGTCGGTCACCTCCACCACCACCAGGGCCGCCAGTAGGGGCGTGGCCGCCCGCCGGCCCCCCACACGGGTGAAGAAGCGCTGCCCGTCGAGGGTCTCGGACACGGGCATGATGCGGCCCAGCAGCCCCAGGCCGGCGGTGGACTCCTCGTCGCCCTCGTCGCTGCGGTGGCGCAGCAGGCGGAACCCGGTGACCATCAGGAACGCCCCGAAGGCCACCAGCAGCACCTCGAACCGGTCGAGCAGGGCCGTACCGGTGAAGATGAACGCGGCCCGCAGCGTGAGCGCGCCGAAGATCCCCCAGAACAGCACCCGGTGCTGGAGCGCCACCGGGATGGACATGGCCGTGAACAGGATCGACCAGACGAACACGTTGTCGACGCTCAGCGCCTTCTCGGTGAGATAGCCGCTCAGGTACTCTCCGAACGCGCCGCCCCCGTAGGCCCACCAGATGACGAGGGAGAAGCCGAGGCCGCAGGCCACCCAGGTGGCCGACTCGGTGAGCGCCTCCCGCAACGTCGGCACCCGGGCGTGGCGGTGGCGGTAGAGATCGATACCGAGCAGGCTGAGCAACAGCACCGTCAGGCCGAGCCAGGCCCAGATGTGGATGTCGAGCTCGACGAACGGCTCCCGGCCCGCCGTCTCGGCCGCCAGGAGCGCAGTTGCGGGTGATACGGCCACGCCGTCCTTTCCAGGTCGGGTCGGGATCATCCTAGCCGTGGCCCCCCGACCCACGGTGGTCCCGGGTCCCACCTGCCAGGCCGGCACGGGCGGCACGACCACAGCGGTTTAGAATCGGTGGAGAGTTTCTCGGAGGGAGAGAATCAGCGGTGACCTATCGGCTCGGCGTGGACCTCGGCACGACCTGGACGGCGGCGGCCATCTGGGAGGCGGACAAGGCCGCCATCTTCCCCCTGGGCCAGCAGCGGGCCGCCATCCCCTCCGTGGTCCTGCTACGGGCCGACGGCACCGTGCTCACGGGGGAGGCCGCCCTGCGCCGGGCCATCAGCGAGCCCGAACGGGTGGCCCGCGAGTTCAAGCGCCGCATCGGCGACACCACCCCGATCATCGTGGCCGGTACCCCCTATCCGGCCGAGGCCCTCACGGCCCGGCTACTGCGTTCCGTGATCGACCAGGTGGCCACCCAGCAGGGCCGGCCGCCGGAGCAGGTGGTGATCTCCCATCCGGCCAACTGGGGCGCCTACAAGCTGGAGCTGCTCACCGACATCGCCCGCCGGGCCGACCTCGACCCGGCGGAGTGCGCCTTCATCACCGAGCCCGAGGCGGCCGCCATCAGCTACGCCTCCCGGCAGCGGGTGGGCGTCGGCCAGAACGTGTGCGTGTTCGACCTCGGTGGCGGCACCTTCGACGTTGCCCTGCTCCAGCGCACGCCGGTGGGTTTCGCCATCCTCGGCCGCCCCGACGGCATCGAGCGCCTGGGCGGCATCGACTTCGACGCCGCCATCTACGCCCTCGTCACGAGCAACCTGGGCCAGCACTACACCGAGCTGGACCCGGAGGATCCGCTGACGCTGAGCGCCATCGCCCGCCTCCGCCAGGACTGTGTGGAGGCCAAGGAGGCCCTGTCGGCCGACACCGACACCACCATCCCGGTGCTCCTGCCCAACTACCAGACCGAGATGCGCATCACCCGGTCCGAGTTCGAGCAGCTGATCCGCCCACCCCTGCTCGACACGATAGAAACCACCCGCCGGGCCATCGCGTCGGCCGGCCTGGAGACGACTGAGATCCATCACGTACTGCTGGTGGGCGGGTCGAGCCGGATCCCCCTGATCTCCCAGCTGGTGCAGAGGGAGCTGAACCTTCCCACTTCGGTGGACGCCGACCCCAAGCACGCCATCGCCCTCGGCGCAGCCACGCTCCGCCTTCCCCCGCCTCAGGACGACGCCGGCGCCCCGGTCCTGGCCGCCAGCCCACCTGCCGCCCCGCTCACCCCGGTCGCCCCGGTCACCCCGCCGCCGGCGAACCCGATCCCGGCCCCAGCGGCTCCCGTCCCGACCCCGTTGCCGGTGGTCGGGATCCCCCGGGGGCCAGGTGCTCCTGGCGGCCTCCCGGCCGGCGGCGGCCCAGGCCGGGCCCCGCTGGCGCCGGCAGCCGAGATCGAGCGGGACGACCCGTTCAGCCTGCCCTCCGCCCCACGGCCGGCCGGCGGCTCCCCCGGCGGGGCGCCAGCCTCCACCGCCAGCCCCCCGCCCGCCGTGCCCCAACCACTGGCCACCCCACCCCGCTCGGCGCCCCTGGCCGCCGGGCCCCCGGCCGCCGCCACCCCGCCGCCCGGGCTGGCCGGCAGGGCCGCGCCTCGGGCCGACGGGCCCGTGATCGACTCCAGCCGCACCATCAAGGCGCCCGCTCCGTCCGATCCACCCCCCAGGCCGGCCACGCCCGCGGCCGCCCCCAAGGCGCTACCGGCCAACCCGGTAGGGCTGACGCCCCCGCCCGGCTTCCCCCACCCCACTCCCGCCGCCAACCCCGGCCTGGTCAACCCCGCTCCCGCCGGCAACCCCGGCCCGCCCCCCGGACTGCGCAGCGCCGGCGGCCAGGGGATTCCGGCGGTGAAGGTGCCGCCGCCCCCACCCGACAGCTGGCGGCCCGGGGCGGGCGACAGCCCGCCACCCCGCACCCCCCGGCCGGCCCCGCCGCCGGCCGTGATCAACTCCGGCGGCGGTGCCCCCTCCCCGCCCCCGGGCCTCCACGATCCCGGCAGCGGGGCCGGACCCGCCCCGCTGATCAGCTCCAAGGCCGGGAGCCTCCGGCCCGACCAGCACCGGCCCACCTCCGGCCCCCTCCTCCAGCCGCTACCGACCTCGGACTCGGGCCGAGCCCCCCGGCTGAGCCGCTCTGCGCTGCTGCTGATCGTGCTGGTGGTGGCGATCATGCTCGGTGTCGGCGGCTACCTCCTGGCCACGATGTAAGCCGGCGCCGGCCGAGGCCCGCCCAGCGATCGCCGGCGCCAGCCGCCGGCCGGGTCGCAGCATTGTCTCTGTACTCGAACATTTGTACGATTGCGGGATGGCAGGTAGACCCGACCGCCGGCACCGCACCGAGCAGCTGATCGCGGCCCGCCAGCAGATGGCCGAACGGCTCGTCGCCGGGCGCGCTCCGGCCCCGGGCGATCCGATGACGCTGTGGGAGGCCTACCAGGCCGCGGTGCTCAACGGGCAGGTGGGAGGCGACCACCGGCTGCCCGACGATCTGGTGGCCGACCTCAAGGCCGACCACGACGCCATGGTGCGCGAACTACGACTCCGGGCCGGGATCAACCCAGACGGGTGATGATGATGCGGGTCCAGGCCCCAACGTAGAACGCCGACCCATCGGTCACCGGACGAGGCTGCCCCTCGGGGATGGCCGTCTCGGATGGCATGCCCACGATCGTGCCGTTGGTGGAACCGACGTCGGTCACCGTCATCGCCCCGTCCAGTCCCACCCGAACCACGGCATGACGGCTCGACACCGCCGGGTCACCGGTGAGATCAGCGATATCGAGATCGGGGTGGATGGCGCGGCTCTGGCTGGTGCGTCCGATGTGGATCTCGGCCCCCACCACCTCTATCTCCTTGGGGGCGGGCACCGGATCGGGGAACTCGAGCTCCCCTTCCGACACCACGGCGTCGAAGTAGGGGCGGTCGACGCCGACCTCGAAGTGGATGCGCGGCACCGGCAGCGGTGGGCCCCCACCCTCGGCCGAAGTGGCGCCCGACTCAGGTGAGCCGTCGGCCGTGGCCGCGATGCCCAACCGGGTCGCCTCCTCGGGAGAGGGAAGCGAACCGGTGATGAAGTCGTAGCCGCAGCTCTCGCAGAAGATGTCGTCCGGGCCGTGGACCGCTCCGCAGTTGCCGCAGACCTGCTCACCGGCCCCGCTCATCGCCGGGCGCCTTCACTCTGGCCGTTTCCGGTCATATCGCCTCCCGTCGTCAACCCTTATTCACCCGAACCGTGCGGGTCGAGCGGACGTCGAGAGCCATCTCGTCCGTCTTTTCAACCTCGCGCTTGAGACGAACCGTACCGTTGCCAGCGTCATCTACATCGACAACCTTGGCAAGCAGACGTACCGTGTCGGAGTTGCCGGTGGCCGTGGCCAACTGCACCGCCCGGCCCAGCTTCATCGTGGCTTTGGCCTCGTCGCCGGCGTCGCGGGCGGCCAGGCCCTCGGCGATGGCATCGGCCAGTTCGGCCTGACCCGTGTAGTGGGCCACTTCCCGGTTGATCCTGGTGGAGAGGGCCTCGTCGTCAGTCCATACCGCTCGCACGAGAGCCGCCGGCTGGTCCACGCCGTCGATCCGCAGCGTCACCCGGGCGGCCAGGCGCTCGTCGCCCACCGCCCCCACCGGCACCGTGACCCGCACGTGGTAGTCGCGCTCCTCCTCCCCCGACCAGGCCCCGAGGGGGTAGTCGTTGGTGAGGGCATCGACGTTGCGGGCCATGGACGTGAGGTCTTCCAGCGCCGGGGCCACCTGCTTGACGAACTGGATGGACGAGCCCTTCGGCGTCCACAGCCGCAGGTCGACCGCACCCACCTGGCGGCCCATCGCCTTCTGGGTCAGCTCGGTGAAGGCCTCCACCATGTCGTCGGGCTGGGGAATGATGTCGACCGTGCCCAGCAGGGCCGAGGCGATCTTGCGCAACTCGCCGATGTTCCAGTCGACCCCGAGCCCCCGGGCGTCGCATTGGAAGCGACCCACGCAGGCTGCGATCGACTGGTCCAGGACCCACGGTTCCTCGTGCTGGTTCTTGCCGTCGGTGAGCAGGATGGCGTGGGCCATCGACTGGGGCCGGAGGCCGGCCAGGTAGGCACCGGCCTGGAGCCAGGTGCCCATGGCCGTTCCCCCCTGGGGTTGGGTCATCGACACCCGGGTCTTGGCCTCGGCCCGGCTGGCGGCATCGGCCACGGCCAGGCCCTCGTGGGGGTAGATCATGTAGGCCGCGCTGTGACCGCCCACCACGGCGAAGTGCACCCCGTCGCGGATGGTGTCGATGGCGGCCTGGGTGGCGGCCTGGGCCGCCCGCCATTTCCGCCCGCCCTCCTCGGTCATCGACCCGGAGGTGTCGATGAGGATCATCTCCACCGTGTCGACGTGGCCGGCGCCGGCCGCTCCGGTGCCGGCCGACCGGACGGTCACGATGGCGTCGACGGTTCCCGCCCCGGCGGGCAGGAACTCGTTCTGGAACACCTCGGCGTTGAAGTCACTCATGCTTGCTCGCTCCCTCCGGTGATCTGCCCTGTCGTCGTGGCCGCCCGGACCGTCTCCGCTTCCCGCGATCCCCCCTCGACCAGGGCCTCGGCCGAGCTCCACAGGGCGACGGTGATGTTGTCGTGCCCGCCGCCGGCGATGGCGTGGTCGACCAGGGCGGCGGCCAGGTCCCGGCGGTTGGCCACCTCGGCATCGAACCGGTCGACCAGCTCGACCATGGCCGGCGCCGGATCGGCGTACCGCCACAACCCGTCGCTGCACACCAGCAGCCGACCTGGTGCCGTGGCCACCAGGCGGGTGATCTCGGGCGTGGGGTCGATACTGTCGGCCCCCAGCCAGCGGGACAGGCTGCCCCCCAGCTCGTGGTCGTCGGTGAGGCGCACCGCCTCCCCACCCGACAGCCAGTAGGCCCGGCTGTCGCCCACCCAGGCCACGTCCAGCTGGGCTTCGCCGTTGATGAGGCGGGCCACGGCGGCGACAAAGGTCGACGAGGGCGGACCCCCGTGGAGCGGCGACTCGATCACGTCGGGCGGGGGTACGGCGGCCGCCTTCTCCTGAGCCACGGCGGCCGCCGCCACCAAGGCCTCGTCGACCCGGGTGGCCTCGAAGGGGATGCCGTCGAGTGGGGCGCTGCCCAACTGCTCGATCAACAGCGCGCAGGCGGCGTCGACCGCCGCCTGGGACGCCTGGGCCGACCCGGGGGTGGACGACACCCCGTCGCACACCACGATCACGGCCCCCCCGGCCGGCAGCTCGCCGATGGCAACGGCATCCTCGTTGTCGTGGTGGCGCACGCCCCGGTCGGTGATGGCCACGGTCACGCCGGCCGCCATCTCCAGATGGTCACGGGGCCCGGGCTGTTTGTGCCCACAGCTGCCGCAGTACCCGTCGTCGGTGACGGCGGCCTCACCGCAGGCCACGCAGGCCGGGCCGGCGAGCCCGGTGGGGCGGGCCGGCGGGGCCACGCCGGTGAGCTCCGAGCCGCAGGCCTCGCAGAACTTCGCCGCCGCCGGCGCCGGTTCGTGGCAGATGGGGCACTGTATGAGGTCGAGACCGGTCACAGGAGACTCCGGGGTCGGACCTCGTTGGCCCGATCGATGAGGGCAATGCGCTCGGCGGCGGTGACCGCCAGCCGGGCCTGGGTACGGTAGGCATGCTCGAGCCCCTCGCGCAGTGACCGCTCGGTCAGTTCGTGGCCGAGGAGCGTGGCGGCGCCCGATGGGATCGAGCCGTCGAGGAGGCCGGCGAGGGCCCGCTCGTACACGTCGGCCGACAGCCGGGATCGCTCCACGGCGTCGAGCTGGAGCCGTTCGATCGTGGCCGAGGCGGCGTGCAGGTCGGCCACCGTCGGGCGGCCCGACGGGCCCCCACCCACGAGCGCCCGGGCCGACGCCACCTGGGCGTCGTAGTGGGCGGCCGACGACGGCGGCACCCGGTTGTAGGCCTCGACCACGGCCTGGGCCGGGCCGGTCTGGGCCCGGCACCGGGCCAACCCGAAGGCGGCCGACACGTAGGTGGAGTCGGCCGAGGCCACGAGTTCGTACACCTCGGCCGCCCGGTCGTAGGCCCCCGCCGTCTCGGCCGCCAGGGCCACCGCCAGCTTGGGGGCGCTCTCGCCCGGCAGCTCGGTCCAGACCCGGGAGAAGCCCTCGGCCGCCTCGGTGGCGTACCCCGCCTGGAGCTGATGGATGGCCCGGTACCAGCGCGACCGCCACTCCCACGGGTTGGCCGCCTCCACCGCCGCCAGGGGTGCCGCCGGGTCGAGGCCGAGGGCCACCTGCTGGCGGGCCCGGAACAGCTCCACCTCGGCCGAGGCCTCCACCTGGCCGGCCCGCACGGCCGCATCGAGCAGGTCGAGGCTGCGGGCCGGGTCCCGCTCGGGCAGGCCCAACAGGAAGGCCGCCGACGGGTCGTCGGGGTCGATGCTGGTGGAGGGGAGCACCCGCCAATCGGGGTGGGTGACGTCGTAGGCGTCGGACGAGCTGGTGAGCAGGGCGGTGAGCTGGTCGGGGTCGAACAGGGTGGAGTTGTAGGCCCGGGGACGGCCGTCGGTGACGGCCGCCATCTCCCGCAGCACGCCCAACAGCTGCTCGTTCATCTCGCCGGCCGACTGGAACCGGTCGTCGGGGTGGTAGGCGCAGGCCCGGAGCAGGAACCGGTGGAGCGACTCCCACTGGGCGAACAGGGGCTCCTCCTCCCGGCTGGGCAGGGCGTGGAGGTAGGGCCCCTCGTGGAACAGGAAGCGGAGCATGAGCACGGCCAGCGTGCGGCCGATCGTGTACAGATCGGACGCCACCGACGGGCCGAGGGTGGCCACCTCGGGGGCCTGGAAGCCCTGGGTGCCGAAGATGGCGGCCTGCTGGTCGTCGACCTGCATCACGGCGCCCACGTCGATGACCTTCACGTCGTCGCCCACGGCCATGATGTTGGCCGGCTTCATGTCGTTGTAGACGAGCCGGTGCTCGTGCAGGTAGCTGAAGGCCGGCATGATCCCGAGGATGTAGGCGATGGCCTCGGCCGGGGGCAACGGGTCGGGCCGGCCGGCCTGCTCCCGGCGCCGCTTGAGCTTGGCGTTCAGCGACTCGCCGCCCACGAACTCCATCACGATGTAGCCGGCGCCCCGGTGGGAGATGAAGTTGTAGATCTTGACGATGTTCGGATGGTCGATCTGGGCCAGGAATTGGCGCTCGGCCACTGCGGCCAGGGCGGCATCGACATCGTTCAGGTTGAGGAGGCCCTTGAGCACCACCCACCGGTCGGAAACCGCCCGGTCCTGGCCCAGGTAGATCCAGCCCAGGCCGCCGTGGGCCATCGGCCCGAGGATCTGGTACTGGCCGCCAACCAACTCGCCCCGGGCCAATGCCGGGGCGTTGGTGACGAAGTCGAACGGGGTGCGGCAGGTGCCGCAGAACCCTTTCACCCGGCCCGGCTTGCCCTCGGCCGAGCGGCCGACGGGCCGCCCGCAGGCGGTGCAGTTGCGCTGATCCTCGGGCACCGTGCCGAGGACGGCCTGCACCTCCTCGTCGGTCATGATGGCGCTGGCCGGATCGCCCACCGGGGTGGGGGCCACGGTGACCAGGCCCCGGCCGATGCCGGTGCGGGCCGAGGTGGTGCGGGACGACGAGTGGGTGCGCCGGCTGGTGGGCTGACCCGCCGTCTTCTGCAG
>CADEDH010000061.1:32497-37383 GCA_902826025.1 uncultured Actinomycetes bacterium | reverse complement strand
CGACCCGGCGGGACTTGAGGATCCGGCGGCGCTGACGCTCCGAGGTGCCACCCCACACTCCGTGGTCAATCCGAGCGTCGAGGGCATACTCGAGACACTGGGACTGGACGGGGCATGTGGCGCAGATCTTCTTGGCGATCTCAACACCCACACCGTCGCTGGGAAAGAACACCGCAGGCGGGTGGTTGTTGCAGTTCCCTACAGCCATCCATGTCGTCTCCATGGCCTCTAAGACGTGCGGGTGGGCCTTTTGGTTCCCGAGACGGTGCGAAATCCCTATCGGCGCCACCGCCGGTAGACTTGAGAACCCCGTATGCGCCGTGTGCGCACTCGTCCAGGGACAGGAAGGCACCCCGTGACCGCTGTCGAACAGCATGATCCCGACGCTCGGCCGGTGGCCCATGTCACCATCACCTACCTCGGCCCCGTCGCCCCCCACTGGGAGATGCGCGTCCACTACGGCGACCAGAAGATGCTCGACGACTTCTGGACCCGCGTGAACGCCCGCCTGCTGCTGCTGCCCAAGCACGACCCCCAGTTCCGGCGGAACCGGGAGCGGGTGAACCGTGACGCCGAGCGTGAGCTGATCGTCTGCGACTGGGACCTGGGCGACGACGACAGCGAATCGACCGTCACTCACGCTGGCCATCATTCCCGCTGATCAGCGACTGACACCATGACCCTGGCGGACCGCGGTGCCGATCCGGCACCGGCCTTCATCGGTGTGGACCTCGGCGGCACGAAGATCCTGGCCCGCTGGATAGACCCGGCGAGCGGGCGGGCCCGGGGCCGGCACAAGGCGGTCACCCCCACCACGGGGCCGGCCGATGTGCTCGACGCCGTGGCCGACACGGTGCGGGCCCTCGACCCCGACGGGCGGGCGGTGGCGGTGGGTGTCGGCGTGCCCGGTTTCGTGATCGACGGCCGTGTGGTGGTCCGCTGCGCCAACATCGCCGGGTGGGACCACCCGATCGACGTGGCCGAGCACCTGGGGGCCGTTCTCGGACGGCCTGTGGTGGTGGGCAACGACGTCAACTGCGGGGCCGTGGCCGAGCACCACCTGGGCGGCGATGCCGCCACCGCCGACGACCTGCTCGCCGTGTTCGTGGGCACGGGCGTGGGCGGCGGTCTCATCCTCGACGGACGCCTGGTCACCGGGCCCCGGGGCATGGTGGGAGAGATCGGCCACGTCACCACCACTCCTGGTGGCGCCCTTTGCGGCTGTGGCTGCCGGGGGCACCTGGAGGCCTACGCCGGGCGGGCCGGGCTGGAGCGCCGGGCCCGGGAAGCGGCGGCCGCCGGTCGGCCCAACAAGCTGGTCGACCTGGCCGGGCCGAGCACGATCAAGTCCCGTCACCTGGCCCGGGCCCTGGAAGAGGGGTGCGAGGTCACGGCCAGCCTGCTGGCCGACGCCACCGATGCCCTCGCCCTCGTGATCGGCAATGCCGCCACCCTGCTCGACCTCCGACACGTGGTGCTCGGTGGCGGTGTGGTAGACAAGCTGGGGCAACCTTTCGTCGACCAGATTGCTGCGTCACCCAGCTTCGGCGGCCTCGGCCCCGATCTGTGTGCCCTGCGCCTGGCTCGGCGCCTCGACGACGCCGGTGTCGTGGGGGCCGCCATCCTGGCCGCCGACCGTTTCGGTTGAAATCTCGGCCCGGCTGTCGACGAGGGATGTGACAACGCCTCCGGTCTGGTGCACCAAGTGGTCCCGCCGAGCCAGCCCACAGGCGAGCCGATCCGACCGACCCCGGAAACCAGAACGCAGCCGTCATGAACACCGTCGACCAGCCCGGCGAGGCCCCACCGACTCCTCGGTACCTCAACCGCGAGCTGTCATGGCTCGACTTCAACGGCCGGGTGCTGGCCCAGGCCCTCGATGGCCGACTGCCCCTGCTGGAGCGGCTCAAGTTCTGTGCCATCCACGCCGCCAACATGGATGAGTTCTTCCAGGTCCGGGTGGCCGGCCTGCGGGAGCAGGTGGCGGCCGGAGTGTTCCGGGCCCCGCCCGACGGCCTCAGCCCCTTGGCCCAGCTCCAGGCCATCCGGGCCCGCGTGCTCGACCAGACCCGTCGGTTGGAGTCGGCGCTGGAGAGCGAGCTGCTGGCCGGCCTGGCCCGGGAGGGGGTGGAGATCGTGGCCGCCGGCGATCTCACCACCGACGAGGCCAAGCGGGCCGAGGCCGAGTTCGAGCAGCGGATCTTCCCCGTGCTCACCCCCTTGGCCGTCGACCCAGCCCATCCCTTCCCCTACATCTCCAACCTGTCGCTCAGCCTGGCCGTGTTGTTGGAGGATCCTGAGACCGAGAGCGTCCGTTTCGCCCGGGTGAAGGTGCCCGACACCCTGGGCCGCTTCGTGACGGTGGGGGAGGGGCCCCGCCTGGTCCCGGTGGAACAGGTGATCGCCCGGTACCTGCACCAGCTGTTCCCCGGGGTGGAGGTGCTGGGGGCGTGGGCCTTCCGGGTCACCCGCAACGCCGACCTCACCGTCGACGACGAGGACGCCGACGATCTGCTGGAGGCGATCGAGCTGGAGCTGCGGCGGCGCCGGTTCGGCCGGGCCGTACGCCTGGAGATCGACGCCACCATGCCGCCGGAGGCGCTCGAACAGCTCCTGCCGGCCCTCGACATCGACGAGCACGACGTTTACCCGGTGGCCGGGCTGCTCGACCTGACCGCCTTCTGGGAGCTCCAGGGCCTCGACCGGGCCGATCTCAAGGTGTCGATCCAGCCCGGAGTGATTCCTCGGCGCCTCCGGGACCTGGAAGACAGCCGCGACCTGTTCGCCCGCATCCACCGGGCCGACATCGTGGTCCACCATCCCTACGAGTCGTTCGGCGCCTCGGTGACCGAGCTGATCCGCCAGGCGTCGATCGATCCGTCGGTCCTGGCCATCAAGATGACGCTCTACCGCACCTCGGGCGACAGCCCCATCGTCGACGCCCTCATCGGGGCGGCCGAGCGGGGCAAGCAGGTGGCGGTCCTGGTGGAGCTGAAGGCCCGCTTCGACGAGGAGGCCAACATCACCTGGGCCCGCCGTCTGGAGGAGGCCGGCGTGCACGTGGCCTACGGCCTGGTGGGGTTGAAGATCCACGCCAAGACGGCCCTGGTGGTGCGCAGCGAGCCCGACGGCATCCGCCGCTACTGCCACATCGGCACCGGCAACTACAACCCCCGCACGGCCCAGATCTACGAAGACATCGGCATCCTCACCGCCGATCCCACGGTGGGCGACGACGTGAGCCAGCTGTTCAACTACCTCACCGGGTTCAGCCGCCACGTCCAGTACGAACGGCTCCTGGTGGCCCCCCAGGCCCTGCGCCACCAGCTGGAGCAGCTGATCGACGCCGAGATCGACGCCCGCCCTGGCACCGGGCGGATCATCGCCAAGATGAACAGCCTGGTGGACCCCCGCCTGATCGAGCGGTTCTACGCCGCCTCGGCCGCCGGGGTGTCGGTGGACCTGATCGTGCGGGGCATCTGCTGCCTGCGGGCCGGCGTGCCCGGCCTCAGCGAGAACATCCGGGTCCGCAGCCTGGTGGGACGGTACCTGGAGCACTCGCGCATCTTCTTCTTCGCCAACGGGGGTGGGGCGGGGATGCCGTTCTACTTCATCGGCTCGGCCGACCTCATGCCCCGCAACCTCGACCGCCGGGTGGAGGTGCTGGCCCGCATCGACGATGCCCTGTCCCAGAGCCGCCTGTGGGAGGTGCTGCAGGTCAACCTGGCCGACAAGGCGTTGACCTGGGAGCTGGGCCCCGACGACGTCTACCGTCGGCTCGAAGGCAGCCGCAACGCCCACGACCGGTTCGAGGCGCTGGCCCTGGCCCGGGCCCAGCCGGCCGATGCCATCCCGGTCGGCGACGACGGTGGCTGGATCGACGTGGCCCCGGGGCCCGCCGGCGCCTCTACCGTGGCAGAGGTGAACGACATGACGATCCACGCCGCCGGCTGCGTGCCGTGGCGCCGAGCGGCCGACGGTGCCATCGAGGTGCTGGTGGCCCACCGCGACCGCTACGACGACTGGACCTTCCCCAAGGGCAAGCGGGAGGAAGACGAGACCGATCTGGCCTGTGCCGTGCGGGAGATGGAGGAGGAGACCGGCTACACGGGTGAGGTGGGCCCCGAGCTGCCGTCCACCGCCTACCAGGCGGGCGGGCGGCCGAAGGTGGTGCGCTACTGGACCCTCCAGGTCACCGGTGGCAGCTTCGAGTCCAACGAGGAGGTCGACGAGATCCGCTGGCTCGACCCGTCGGCCGCGGCCGACGTCCTCACCTACCACCACGACCGCGAGCTCCTCGCCCAGGTCCCCGACCTGATCGGCGGAGACTGAGTTCTCCTCCGCCAGGTCCAGCCGGGCCCACCGGTTGTGACCCCGGGCACCTGATCCGCAGAGTTGGGCCGGCGTTCACCTCTCGTTCACCTCGACGGGGCTGGCCGGTCACCCACCGTCCGTAGGTTGGGCGCCGATGAGAGCCGGATGCACATCCCGGCTTGCCTAGAGGAGAGAGTGTTGTTGACCCGTAAGCACCTGATGCGAGCAACGACGATGTTGTTCGCCTTCACCATGGTTGCCGCCGCCTGTGGCAGCGACAGCGACACCGATGCCGGTGGTGCCTCCACCAGCGAAGCCGGCGGTTCGGGCAGCTCGACCGCCGCGGGTGAGGAGATCTCGGGCGATGTCGTCGTCACCGGTTCCTCCACCGTGGAGCCGATCTCGGTGGCCGTGGCCGAAGACTTCGCCAGCGTCCAGCCCGATGTGAACGTCTCGGTGTCGGGCCCCGGCACCGGCGACGGCTTCAAGGAGTTCTGCGCCGGCGGCGCCGACATCTCCGACGCGTCCCGCGAGATCAAGGACGAGGAGGCTGCCGCCTGCGCTGACGCCGG
>CADEDH010000061.1:0-32397 GCA_902826025.1 uncultured Actinomycetes bacterium | reverse complement strand
TCCAACGACACCAGCCTGGGCTGGGTCGGCTTCGCCTACGCCGACCAGGCCAGCGGCATCAAGATGCTGCCGGTGTCGGAGGAGGCCGGTGGCACCTGTGTGGAGCCGACGACCGAGACGATCGCCGCCGGTGAGTACCCCCTCGCCCGGGACCTGTTCATCTACGTCAGCAAGGCCAGCATCGCCGACAACCCGGCCGTGGCCGCCTACGTGGACCACTACATGGACTACGGGCTCAACACCGCCGTGGCCGAGGTGGACTACGTCCAGCTCGACGACGCCGCCCTCAAGGCCACCCAGGACGCCTGGGCCGCCGCCTGAGCCTTCCGGTCTCGACTACCGGTGGGGGCGGTCGGCGACCGCCCCCACCGGGATCGGGACCGTGCCATGCTCTTGCCGGTGCCGAATCGGCAGCAGCAGCCACATCGGATTCATGAACGAGGACGGCGCACGATGAGCGGAGATCGCCGATGACAGCCCTACACCCGGGACACTGGGACATCTCCGAGCTTCAGGGCTCGCCCCGGCGGCGGGCCCGGGAGCGTCTCGTGGGCCGGCTGGCGTTCGCCGCCGCCGCCGTCTCGGTCCTCATCAGCGCCGGGATCATCTACGCCCTGCTGTTCGAAGCCGTGAGGTTCATGCTCGACGTCGACTGGTCCCGCACCTGGGGCGAGATCGGCTGGATCCCCCGCCAGGGCTACTTCGACCTCCCCACGATCCTGGTGGCCACCCTCTGGGTGACCCTCATCGCCATGCTGGTGGCAGCGCCCCTCGGGCTGGCCGCCGCCATCTACCTGTCGGAGTACGCCGATGCCCGGGTGCGCCGCATCCTGAAACCGGTCCTCGAGATCCTGGCCGGGATCCCCTCGGTGGTGCTCGGCTACTTCGCCCTCCGGTTCATCGCTCCCGACATCGTGGGCAATGTGTTCACCGGTGCGGCCCCGGCCAACCTCATGGCCGCCGGCATCGGCGTGGGCCTGCTGACCATTCCCTTGGTCGCCTCCATCTCGGAGGACGCCCTGGCCGCCGTGCCCAACTCCCTGCGGGAGGCGTCGGCCGGGCTGGGGGCCCGCAAGCGCTCCACCAGCCTCAAGGTGGTGGTTCCGGCTGCGCTGTCGGGCCTGACCGCCGCCGTGATCGTCGCCGTCTCCCGGGCCATCGGGGAGACCATGGTCGTCTACATCGCCGGCGGCGCCGCCGACAGCGCGGTCAAGAACTTTGATCCCACCCAGCCCGGCCTGACCATGACGGCGGCCATGGCCTCGGTCGCCTCCGGCACCGACAATGTGGCCGGAGTCGGCCCGACCTTCCAGAGCCTCTTCTTCGTGGGGCTGCTGTTGTTCCTCATCACCTTGCTGCTCAACCTCGTGGCCGACCGGTTCGTCCGGCGGTTCCGTCAGGAGTACTGATCGTGGCCGCTCCCGCCATCCCCACCGACGGCGCCGCCGCTTCCCTCGAACGCCTGCGCCGCCGGCCCGACATCAGCGGCCGGGTCTTCCAGCTGGCTCTGCTGTCGTCCCTGCTGTTCACCCTGCTGGTGCTGGTCGTGCTGGTCGTCCAGGTGCTCGGTGACGGTTCGAGCGTGCTGACCGGGCGGCTCGGCAGCTTCCTCACCGGCGGCCTGAGCTCCCGGGCGGCCCGGGCCGGCATTGCCCAGGGGCTGCGGGGCACCTTCTACCTCTGCCTGATCACGGCCGTGGTCGCCTTCCCTCTCGGCATCGGGGCCGCCATCTACCTCGAGGAGTACGCGCCCCGCAACAAGCTGACCACCTTCATCGACATCAACATCCGCAACCTGGCCGGCGTCCCGTCGGTGGTCTACGGGATCCTGGGCCTCACGATCTTCGTGAAGGGGTACGGGTTCCGGTCGCTCACCGGCGGGAGCACGCCCCTGGCGGCGGGCCTCACGCTGGCCGTGCTGGTGCTCCCGGTGGTGATCATCACCACAGCCGAGGCCCTGAGGTCGGTTCCCCAGGCGTTGAAGGAGGCCGGCTACGGGGTAGGCGGCACTCAGTGGGAGGTCATCCGAGACCACATGCTGCCGTACGCCGCTCCCGGGATCCTCACCGGCACGCTGCTGTCGATCGCCCGGGCCGCCGGCGAGGCCGCCCCCCTGATCCTGGTGGGCACCACCACCGGCTTCCTCACCGACGTGCCCTCGTGGTTCGACGTCTCCCAGGTCCGGGACCGGTTCACGGCCATGCCGATCGTGATCACCACCTGGGCCCGCCAACCCCAGGACGGGTTCCGCATCGAGAACACGGCAGCCGCCATCGTGGTGCTGATCGTGTTCGTGGTGCTGCTGAACAGCGCGGCCATCGTGCTGCGCAACCGGTTCGAGAAGCGACGCGAAGCCTGAGCGCCGACGGCGCCGGTATCCGATGAACGACAGCCACGACGACCACGGAGCGGACATGGAACAGACCCTGCGACCAGCGGTTCGGTCACGAACGGCCGAGCGGGTGAGCGATGATGTGACGGTGGAACAACCGACTGTGCTCGACCTGCAGGACCTCGCCGTCTACTACGGCGCCTTCCGGGCGGTCCGGGGGGTGAACATGGCCGTTCGCCAGAACGAGATCACGGCCATGATCGGCCCCAGCGGCTGCGGCAAGTCCACCGTGCTGCGATCGCTGAACCGGATGAACGATCTCATCCGGGGGGCCCGGGTGGAGGGCAAGGTGATGTACCACGGCATCGACCTGTACGACCCCCGGGTGGACCCGGTGGAGGTGCGGCGTCGGATCGGGATGGTGTTCCAGAAGCCGAACCCGTTCCCCAAGTCGATCTACGACAACATCATCTACGGTCCCAAGATCGCCGGCGCGCCCAGGTCGAGCTTCGACGAGCTGGTGGAGACGTCGCTGCGCAAGGCGGCCCTGTGGGACGAGGTGAAGGACCGGCTGAAGGAGTCGGCCCTCGGGATGTCGGGCGGCCAGCAGCAGCGGCTGTGCATCGCCCGGGCCATCGCCACCAACCCCGATGTGCTGCTGATGGACGAACCGTGTTCGGCCCTCGACCCCATCGCCACCGGGTACATCGAGGATCTCATGCACGAGATCAAGACCGAGTACACGATCGTGATCGTCACCCACAACATGCAGCAGGCGGCCCGGGTCAGCGACCGCACCGCGTTCTTCACCGCCGAGCTCGACAGCAACAACGACCGTCGCACCGGCCTGCTGGTGGAGTACGACCTCACCGACAAGATCTTCTCCAACCCTTCCGACGAGCGCACGGAGAACTACGTCACCGGCCGCTTCGGCTGAGCTGATGGAACGGGAGCGAACGATCGTGGTCAATGCCCGCACCGTGTTCGACGATGAGCTGGAGGCACTCCGGCTCCAGGTCGAGGTGCTGACCGAACGCGTGGCCGAGGCGGTGGCCGGGGCCCGGCAGGTGGTGGTGAGCGGCGACGCCGACGCGGCCAGCCTGCTCGTCGCCTCCGACGACGCCATCGACCGGATGTCGGTGTCGCTGACCGAGACCTGCTACACGCTGCTGGCCCGCGAAGCTCCGGTGGCATCCGACCTGCGTCTCGTGGTGTCGATCATCCGGGTCCTCCACACCCTGGAGCGGATCGGCGACCTGGCCCTGCGGGTGGCCCACGCCGTCGACGATCAGCCCCTCATCGCCGGGCACGCCGACATCTTCGAGGTGCTGGTGCGCCTGGCCGACAACGTGGCCGATCGCTTTGCCGCCGTGCGCGAGGGATGGGCCAGCCGATCGGTCGAACCGCTGGACCGGTTGGACGGATTCGACCCCCTGGCCGAGTTCGCCGAGCCCCTGGTCACCCGGGTCATGGCACTCACCGGCCCCGACGCGGTCCGGGTGGCACTGGCCGCCACCGCCATCGGCCGGTCCCTCGACCGGATCGGCGACCAGACCCAGATCATGGCCTGCCGGCTGCGCTATCTGGTGACCGGAGATGTCGCCTATCTGGCGGACGAGGTGGCATGGTAATGGCGATGAGCACCACCCCTTCCTCCCCTGGGTCCGAGCGCCGGCTGGCCTACCACCGGGATCTCGAAGACCTCGACAACCGGGTGCTGCGGCTCGGGGCCATGGTCTGCGAGACGATTCCCCGGGGCACCGAGATCCTGCTCGCCGGCGACCTGACGGGGGCGCAGGGCTTGATCGACGCCGACGACGAGGTGGACCTGCTCACCGTCGAGATCGAGGACAGCTGCTGGACGATCATGGTCCGTCAGGCGCCGATGGCGGGCGAGCTGCGCCACCTGATCACCGTGTCCAAGATGGTCCAGGAGCTGGAACGCTCAGCCGACCTGATGGTCAACATCGCCAAGGCGGCCCGCCGCATGTACGGGTCGCCGATGAGCCCCCGCATCCGGGGCCTGATCGCGTCGATGAGCATCGAGGCCAACAAGCTGATGCGCCTGGCCATCGACGCTTTCGCCGACAAGGATCCGTCGCTGGCCTCGGCCCTGCGGGACATCGACGACACGCTCGATCAGTACAACCGCGACATGGTGGAGGCCATCTTCGAGGCCCACGGTGCGGAGCAGATCGATCTCGCCGCTGCCGTGCAGCTCGCCCTCGTCGCCCGCTATTACGAGCGGATCGGTGACCACGCCGTCAATATCGGCGAGCGGGTGAGCTACATGATCACCGGCTGGCTGCCAGAGCACCAGGCCGTGCTCCGCCAGCAGCACCGGGTCAGCGCCGGTGACGCCGGCACACCGCCCACCAGTGACCCGGCGGACCCGTCCGAGCCCGGAGCGGAGGACCAACCCGGTGAGTCGGGTTGATCAGTCGGTGAGATGACGTGCCGATCGCTTTCGCCGCCGTTCTGGTCGCCGCCACCATCATCGCCGGGCTGGCGGGGTGGTGGGTCGGCCGGCGGCCGCATCGACTCTCCCACGAGCGGGGGATGATGATGGCGACCGAGCCGGCGGGAGGGACGACGGCAACGGGCGCAGCGACCGAACCATTGCATGCTGAGGACCCCAGGATCGACCGCGCCCTCGACGCCCTGCCCCTCGGCGTGGTGGTCACCGACGCCGACGGGTTCGTGGTCTACCAGAACCAGTTCGCCCATCAGTTCGACCGGGCCCGCCACGGCGACGCTCTGGTGCGGGCGGGGATCGACCAGGTGGTGACGTCGGCCCTGCGGGGATCGAGCGAAGACCGGGCCGTCGACCTCTACGGTCCGCCGGCCCGCAACCTGCTGCTTCGGGCCTCGCCCACCTACGATCCCTGCGACCCGCCGGAGGGGGCGGGCGAGCTCACCGGGTCGGTGGTGCTGATCGAGGATGTGACGGCGGCCCACCAGCTCGACCGGGTCCGGAAGGATTTCGTGGCCAACGTGAGCCACGAGCTCCGCACGCCCATCGGCGCCATCGGGGTCCTGGCCGAGACCCTGCGGGACGCCGACGAACCCGAGGTGGTGGACCGCCTGGCCGGCCGGCTCCACAACGAGGCCCTCCGGCTGGGCAACGTGATCGAGGATCTGCTGGCCCTGTCCCGCCTGGAGTCGGGGCGGATCGAAGACCCCCAGCTGGTCGACCTGTACGACGTGATCGGCCTGGCCGTGCAGCGGGCCGAGCCCGGGGCCGAGCAGCGCAGCATCACGATCCACATCCCGCCCGAGGGTCGGGACCCGGTGTTGGTGCGGGGCGACCAGTCGCAGCTCGTGTCGGCGGTCAGCAACCTGCTCGACAACGCCGTGAAGTACTCCGAGGTCGGTGACGAGGTGATGGTGGAGGTGGCCGAGACGATCGAGGAGGCCACCGTCGCCGTGGTCGACCATGGAGTCGGCATCCCGGCCTCCGCCCACCAGCGGATCTTCGAGCGCTTCTACCGGGTGGACGACGCCCGGAGCCGGGCCACCGGGGGCACCGGGCTCGGACTGTCGATCGTGCGCCATGTGGTCATCAACCACGAGGGCTCGATCTCGGTGACGTCGACCGAGGGCCAGGGGTCGACCTTCACCATTCGCCTTCCCCTGGCCGGCCGTTGAACCGTGATGCGATGAGGAGCCCTTGGTGCCCGAGCAGTTGATCCTGGTGGTCGAGGACGAGGAGGCCTTCATCGACGCGCTCACCGTGGGGCTGTCGAGGGAGGGTTTCCGGGTGGCAGTGGCCCGGGACGGCGCTGAGGGCCTGGCCCGGTTCGACGAGCTCCAGCCCGATCTCGTGCTGCTCGACCTCATGCTGCCCCGGATCTCCGGCATCGACGTCTGCCGCGAGATCCGCAGCCGGTCGGCTGTGCCCATCATCATGGTGACGGCCCGCTCGGCCGAGGTCGACACGGTGGTGGGCCTCGAGGTGGGGGCCGACGACTACGTGACCAAGCCCTACCGGATCCGGGAGCTGGTGGCCCGGATGCGGGCCGTGCTGCGCCGCACGGCGCAGCGTGAGGGCGACGGCGGAGCGCCGGCCGACAGCGGCGGCGACGCCATCGTGGTGGGCGACGTGTCGATCGACCCGGCCCGCCACGAGGTCAACGTGCGGGGCGAGCCGGTGCAGCTGCCACTGAAAGAGTTCGAGCTGTTGGAGCTGCTGATGGCCAACGCCGGGCTCGTGCTGTCCCGAGACACCCTGATCGAGCGGGTATGGGGCCACGACTACGTCGGCGACACCAAGACCCTCGACGTCCACATCAAGCGCCTGCGGGCCAAGCTGGAGCACGAGCCGTCGAACCCGACCCGGATCGTCACCATCCGCGGGCTCGGGTACAAGTTCGAACGGCCCCGCTGAACCCGCCGATCATCGCAGGCCGGCCGTCAACGGATCGGATCGGATCGGCTAGAGATCGTGCGCCACGTCGGGCCGGCGTTGGGCCACGTGCCAGAGCACCCCCGACGGATCGACGACGTAGGCGATGCGCAGCCCCCAGGGCTGCATCGCCGGTGGCTTCGGGGCGGGCACGCCGAACCTCGTGGGCAGATCGAGCGATTCGATGCACAACCACCACGCGTCGAGGTCATCGACGAGGAGTTGCATCATGAAGTTCTCCGCCCACTCCTTCTGATAGTGCCTCTGGAGCAGGAAGGACGTAGCGCCGATGCGGAAGATGGCCACGTCGTCGCTGTCCAGCTCCTTGGCGAAGCCGAGCGCCTCGTAGAACGCTTTGGAGTTGGCGAAGTCCATCGCGGGGAGGAACGGTCGTGCCGACTCCGTGCCGCTGGGGAGGGCTGGAGGCATCGCCAGACCCTAGCCTCGTCGGGCGCTCAGCGGCGCCAGAAGAGATGATGGGTGACGCCGCTCGGGCTCGGTATCCGCTCGAGGTGGTAGCGGTCGAGCAACTCATCGGGTGAGTCCCAGAGCTTGCCCCCGCGGCCGATCTCGACCGGGACGACAGCGACGTGCATGGTGTCGACCAGACCGGCGTCGAGGAAGGCACGGACGGTCGATGGGCCCCCGCCGAGGCGTACGTCTCTGCCGTCGGCGGCCGCCTTTGCCTGCCGCAGGGCTTCGACCGGCTCGGCGTCGATGAAGTGGAAGGTCGTGTCCGACAGCGACAGGGAGGGGCGGACGTGGTGGGTGAGCACGAAGACCGGTGTGTGGAACGGTGGGGTGTCGCCCCACCAACCCTCCCAATCGAGGTTCTCCCAGGGTCCCTTCTGGGGGCCGAACTTGCCTCGTCCCATGATCTCGGCGCCGATGTTGTGGGTGAAGTCGCGGGTGAAGTAGTCGTCGAGGCCCCGGGTGCCGCCCGGGTCGGTGCGGTTGGGCCAGCTCGCCGTGGCCCCGGCCCACGAGGCCAGCGCCGCCGGATCGGCGTGACCGAAGGGCCGCTCGAAGCTCTGACCCTCGCCGGTGCCGAAGCCGTCGGCCGAGAGCATGAAGTTCTGAACCCGCAGGAGCTGTCCGGCGGCGCTCATGGCGCGTCCACCGCAGCGGCGAGACCGAGGGTGGCGTAGTGCGCCTGTCCGGCGGCGAAGACATCCCAATCCCACGGTTCGGGTCGCCCGGCCAGGCTCGGCTCGAGTCGGGCGAGCGAGGTGTAGAGCCCGACCAGGTAGCAGTTGTCGATCGCCTCCTGCGTGTCGGGCACGATGTGGCTCAGGCGGAGGATGCAGCCGGTGTCCATGGCTTCGAGCTCCCAGCGCATGCGCGAACCGGGCGCGGGGTGGGTGTGTTCGAACAGCAGCGGCGGCTCGAGCCGCAGGATCGTGCAGATCATGGTGACCGGTGCCTCGTCGGACCTGGCGGCGAACACCATCTCGCCCCCCTGGCGGAGGTCGACGGTGATGTCGGCCTCGAACGGGAGCCACCAGTCGGCCAGCCGCTGCGGAGAGGTGATGGCGGCCCACACGTCGCGGACGTCGTAGGCGAGGTGCCGCTCGAAGCGGATCACGCCGCCGTCGGGCGTGCGTTCGAGCACCCCGTCGTAACGGGTGGTGAGGTCGTCGGTCATGCAGATCGCTCTTTCGGTTTGATCGGACGGGCGGTGCGCTGGAGGTGGCGCTCCAGGGAGTCGAGGCGGCCGGCGAGCTCGGCCCGGTAGGGCTCGAGCCACTCATCGAGTTCGCGCAGGGGTTCGACCCGGAGGCGGTAGAGCCGACGCTGGGCGTCTCGGCGGACCTCGACCAGACCGGCATCGCGCAACACCTTGAGATGCCGGGAAACGCCGGGCTGATGCATGCCGATAGCGTCGACGAGTTCGTTCACCGAACGCTCACCGCCCCGCACAGCGTCGAGGATCCGGCGGCGGGTGGGCTCGGCGATCACCCCGAGGACATCGAGTTGGCTGGGCACCGCCCCAACATACATCTCCTCATATATATGCACAAGGGAATGTATGGGCTGGCCGTCCTGGGGCCTTGCGTCGGGCACCACTGTGTGCAAACCTACAACCAAATGGTTGTAGATCAGGTTTCCGGCGCCGTGGCCGACCGCTTCTTCCACGCCCTGGCCGACGGCACCCGCCGAGACATCCTGGCCCTCGCCGTCGGCGGTGGGTACAGCGTGTCGGCCTTGGCTGAGCGTTACCCGATGAGCTTTGCCGCCGTGCAGAAGCACGTCGCCGTGCTCGAAGCGGCCGGGCTCGTCACCAAGGAACGGCGGGGTCGGGAGCGGCTCGTGCGCACCGAGATCGATGCCGTCCGGCAGGCCCGGGCGCTCCTCGACGGCATCGAGGAGCTGTGGCGGGCCCGGGTGGACCGGATCGATGACCTTTTGGCAGCCGAGAAGCGATCCACTACTGGAGGCAAACGATGACCGTGACCCGAGTCGAGCAGGACACCGAGGCTCTCACCATGACGGTCACGGCCGATCTCGATGCCACGGTCGAGCGGGCATGGCAGCTGTGGGCCGATCCCCGCCAGTTCGAGCGGTGGTGGGGGCCGCCCGGCTATCCGGTCACCGTGGTCGAGCACGACCTGCGAGCCGGCGGGAGGATCATGTTCTACATGGGTGCGACCGAAGGGGGAGACCGTCACGACAGCACCTGGGAGGTGGTGGCCGCCGACCCGCCTCACCGCCTCGAACTGCGCGACGCCGACGTCGACGCCGACGGCCGCCCGAACGACGACAACGCCATGACGGCCATGGTCATCACCTTCGAGCCGGGTGACGGTAGGGGAGCGGTGATGGTGGTCCGCACCCACTTCGATTCGGTCGAAGGTATGGAGCAGGTGCTCGCCATGGGCGTCGAGGAGGGCATGCGCATCGTCCTGGCCCAGATCGACGACGTCCTCGCCGCCACCCCCACCTGACAAACAAAGGCAGATCCGGGGATCTGTGGCGCCGGCGCGCACTATGCAGCGTCGGGCGCCACAGTTCGCGGTGATGGGACGGCCGGGTCAGGCGTCGAGGTTCAGCCAGCGGATGAGCACGGCCCAGTTGCCAACGTCGGGGTTGTGGAGGTAGTCGGGGAGGGGGCACACGACCTCGAAGCCCTGGTGGAGCTGGAAGGTGAGCGTGGGATCGGTCAACTCGCCCCGCACCACGGCATCGATGTAGTCGGGTGCCGATAGCCGCTCCCGGTGGCCGGCGTACCCGGGAATCATGCCCCCGGCCACGATTCCCCTGAGCCCCAGCTCCCGGCACACCCCCTTGCGGAGCTGGTAGAGCTCGTCACCGATGCCCCGGGCCCGGTAGCTGGGCAGCACGCCGATCGTGGTGCCGTAGTACCAGGGGCCGTCGGGAGTGTGGGCCGCCCCCAGATCGGCGGCCACGTCGGACTGGCGGTGGATCGGATCCTCGAAGTCGAACCGACGGCGGATCCCTATGCCGAGGGCGACGATCCGGTCACCGTCGAAGCCGGCGAAGTTCCCCGCCGGGAATCGGCGGGCCAGGGCGGCGAACTCGTCGGCCCGGCACAGGTGGTCGGGGTCGGTGTCGGCGAACACCTCCCGTTCGAGGGCCTCCAGTCGATCGGCCCACTCCTCCCGGATGCAGCGGTACACCAGCCCCGACCGCGCTCCCATCAGCTTGAACCCATCGTCGTCGTCTGTGGGGTCGCCGCTCATCGAACACCGAGTGTTGGCCCGGGCATCACCTGGCGTCAACCGGCCGTCCAGGCGAGCTGACGACGATGAGGCGGCACAACCACCGTTGATCAAGGAGTGATTCTCATGGCACACCGTATGCGCCGTTTGGCGCCGTTCGCCGCCGCCGGCGGCCTGCTGCTGTCCGCCGCCTGGGGCGCCGGCCCCGCTTCGGCCGACGACCCCGCTTCGGCCGATGGCCATGCCGATTTCGCCGACTTCACCCCACTGGCCACCTCGGCCGGCCCGACCGCCGACGAGGCCATCCCTCTGACTCTGGGCAACCCCGACATGGCCCAGCTGTCGATCGCCGACCGGAACACCCAGCTGGCCGCCGGCATCCCCAACAGCGGCAACTGGGACATGATCACCCTCAACGAGACCGGCCGGCGCAGGGGCCAGTTCCTGTTCACCGTGTTCGAGACCGGCCAGGCCGGCGTGCAGCGCACCAACGTGAAGACGGGCCAGACCGAGACCGTCTGGTACTCGCCCACGCCGGGCGGGCACGTGGCCTTCGACGCCTCCTACTGGACGCCGTGGGGCACGTTCATCACGGCCGAGGAGTCGTGGTGCACCAACGCCGCCGGTTGCATCAGCAACTATGGCCGGCTGTTCGAACTGCGCAACCCCTTGGCCGCCCCCGGCATCACCGGGCCGGCGTCGGAGGCCGCCAACGCCGGGGCCGACTTCATGCACCGCAACGTGGTGCCCCGCACCTCGCACGAGGGCATCCAGTTCGACAAGGCCGGCAACATGTACTTCATCGACGAGCTGAACGGCGGCGCCATCTACCGCTACACGTCGGCCGCCCCGATGAAGAAGGTGCTGGCCGGCAAGGCCGACTACTTCGCCGCCGGGCAGACCGCCGTGCTGCGGGTGGGCGACGGCGCCACCCCCAACGCCACCGGCGCCTACAGCTGGGTCCCGATCACCGACGCCATGGGCGCCCCGCTCCCGGGTGCCATCTCGATCACCGACGGCAACGGCGTGACCTCGGTCGACGCCCGCAACACCACCGACCTGGCCCCCTTCAAGGGCACCGACTACCAGCGCCCTGAGGACCTGCAGATCGCCCGGGAGAAGGGTCGGGAGGTGCTCTACGTGGCCACCACGACCACCAGCGAGGTCTACCGCATGGACCTGAAGGCCCAGACGATCTCGGTCTACGCCAACCGGGCGACCATCGACCTGGCCTCCGGCGCCGCCGTGGACGTCGGCCTCACCAGCCCCGACAACCTGGCCATCGACCACGACGGCAACATCTACATCATCGAGGACCGCAACGGCGGCGTCGACGACGACATCTGGCTGGCCAAGGACGGCAACGACGACGGCGACCTCCTCGACGCCGGCGAGGGCATCGGCCGCTGGGCCTCCAACGGCACTCCCGGCTCGGAGCTCACCGGCCTGTACTTCGATCCGTTCAACGACGACCGGGCCTGGGTGAACATCCAGCACCCGGACAGCGACAACGACCGGACCATGGAGCTGACCGTGGCCGGCGACGACGAGGACGACGACGAGGACGACGACCACAGCTGACGTTCGCCAGCCGGCGGCGGGGGCTGCTCAGCCCTCGCCGTCGAGGCCGGACAGATCGTCGGGGATCTCGATGTCGATGGCGCCGGGGTCGGCATCGAAGCCGATCCGGGCCAGCCACAGCCCCGGGGCGTCGACCTCGGCCGCCGTGGGCAGGTCGAGCTCGTCGGCCCACAAGCGTTCCAGGCCTTCGTCACCGGCCCGGGTGACCACGCCGTCGATGAACCGGTCGCCCCGGTTCAGGGTGCGCTCGTTGATCTCCACCCCGAGCAGGCGTTCCATGAACCGATCGGCCGGGGTCACGTCGACCGCCCGCTGCCGGAACCGGGTGCGGATCTCGTCGTGCGACAGCACGAGCTGGCGGCAGATCCCGTCGACGGTGTGCGACACGAAGCCGAGCACGGACGCCACCAGGGCCTCGAACTGGGGGGCCAGCAAATCGTGGGCCGGCGATCGCATCAAGGTGAGCACCGTGTCGGGGTCGGCGAACTGCTCGCTCATCTCCTGGAGCTGGGACAGGTCGGTGAGCGACTCGAACGAGGCGAAGCGCTCGGCGATGGCTTCCGGGTTGGGCCGGAAGGCGGCGGCGAAGTCGATCAGGAGGCTCTCCAGCCGCCGGCCCACGTGAGGTCGGGACAGCACGGCGTGGGTGGTCAACTCCTGCACCAGCACCCACAGGCGCAGCTCGTCGACCGGGACACCCCATTCGGTCGCTGTCTCGTCGATCGTGGCCGGCACCACCAGTACCTCGGGGGAACCGGAACGGGGGACGGGCAGGTCGTACTGGCCCAGGGCCCGCTGGCCCAGATGGCCGATCAGGGAACCGGCGCTGGCCGACACCAGGGCCGGCCCCAGGGCCTGGAACAGCTGGCCCAGCATCATGCCCAGGGGGTCGCCGGCGGGGGTACCCGGCGTGGCCGACCCCAAGGCCTCACCGAAGCGCTCGAAGAACGGCCGGTAGGCGGCCAGGCTGCGCCGCGTCCACTCGCCCCGGGTCACCGGAGTGACCGCCGTGTTGGATGGGAGCGCGATGCCCGTAGCTTGGGCAACGTGAAGCTCGGCCGCCCGGACCAGCTCCTCGATGCGGATACGCACCAGAGGATCGAGGTTGGGCTCGGCTCCGCCCTCGGAGGCTATGGCGGCCGCCAGATCGGCTGCGCCGGCCCACGGGTCGCCGACCTGGGCTCCGCCCAGCAAGCTGCTCAGATCGAAGAAGGGCATGCCGGGAATGCCGCCGAAGGGCATGCCTCCCCCGGAACGGCCGTCATCGGGAACATCGTCTCCGCCCGGGTTGTCACCAGAGGTCACCCTGAAAGCGTACGTCGGTGAGCACGGTCGCGGTCACCGGGGCGGCAGGTTCGGTCGGCCGGCGGGTCACCCGGCTCCTGGCCGAACGGCCCGAGGTCAAGGCGATCGAGGCGGTGGACCGGGTTCGGCTGGTGCCGCTCCAGGTGGGCGGCGAGCAGAAGGTCACCTGTCACCAGCTCGACGTCGCCTCCACCGCCCTGCTCGACGTCCTCGACGGCTGCGACTCCGTGGTTCATCTGGCCGACGAGCCCGGCCGCCGCAGTGACGCCGAGCAGGCCGACCGCATCCTGCACCGGGTGCTGGCAGCGGCCGAGCAGGTGGGCTGCCAGCACATGGTGCTCCTGTCGTCGGCCCTGGTGTACGGGGCCCGGCCCGACAACCCGGTGCCGATCACCGAGGCCTACCCCCGCCGTCCACTGCCCGAGCTGGGCTACGCCCGCACCAAGGCCGGCCTGGAGCAGGCGGCCGAACGATGGGCGGCCGGAGCGGGAGCCGAGCTGGCCGTCCTTCGCCCCACCACCACACTGTCGGAGCGGGGCGTGAGCTGGATCGCCGGTGCCCTACGGGCGGCCACGGCGCTGCGGCCCGAGCAGCTCGACCCGCCGGTCCAGTTCCTTCACCACGACGACCTGGCCTCGGCCGTGGCCCAGGTGACGGCCCAGCGTCATATCGGGGTGTTCAACGTGGCTCCCGACGGCTGGATCGGTTCCGAGGCCTTCCGCACCCTGCAGGCCGAGGCCGAGCTACGGATGCCCGAACCCATCAACGACGCCTGGGTCCGGGTGGCCCGCCGGCTGCGGTCGGGGGCGGTGGAGCCGGGGCTCGACGCCTACGTGGCCCATCCCTGGGTGGTGGCCAACGACCGGCTGCGGGCCACCGGCTGGGAGCCGATGTTCACGAACGAGGAGGCCTACGTGCTGGGCACGCCGGCCCCGATGTGGCGCACGGTGGTCCAGCGCCGCCGCCAGGAGCTGCTGCTGGGCGCCACCGGCACGGCGGCCGTGGCCGCCGTGGCAACCGCCGGCCTGGTGGGCCGCCGGTTCCTCCGCCGCTAGGCCGACGCTCAGACCGCGGGGCCCAGGGTCCGGTCGTTGGCGGCGGCGATCATCGCCTTCACCGTCTGTTCCTTGCCGTCGCGTAGCACGGTCACGGTCACGGTGGTGCCGGAGACGGTGTGGCGGACGAGGTGCTCCAGCTCGAGGTGGTTCTGCAGTCGATCCCCTTCCAGGGCCTCGATCACGTCGCCCGCCCGCATCCCGGCGGCCGCCGCCGGGCTCCCGGCGGCCACGGCGGTGACAGCCAGGGGCTGCTTGCCGGCCCGGTCGAGCTCGACGCCGAGCCAGGCCGTGGTGGCCCGGTCGGGCTCGGCCACGCGGGCGACGAACGCCTTGATATCACTGAGCGGCACCGCCGCTATCAGCGGGTTGGGGGAGTCGATCACCATCCCCAGCAGCTTGCCCGACGGGTCGACCAGGGGGGCGCCGCCGGCCCCTTCCGGGCATTCGGTAGTGGTGAGCAGGGTGCCGTAGATCTGGGAGTCGTCGCTGGCCGTGGCCGTGAACGACCGGTCCATGACCTCGCCCGTCATGGCTGTCATCGTCGGATCGGCCTGGCCGACGCTGGTGATCAGCTCGGCTGCGGCCGGGTCGCTCGGGGCCAGCACAGCCACGCCGGTCAGCTCATCGACACGCAGCACGGTGGCTGGGGCGAACAGGCCCCCGTACTCCAGCAGTACCTCGGTCTGGCCGGTCACGGCGGTGGCCGGGGTGACGGCGTACCGGCCCTCCACGGTGAAGGCCGCCACCCGCTCCCGCCGCCCGTCGACGGCCACGTATATCCCCTGGGCCACCGTCATCTCGTCCGGGACCGACGGGAGCGGACGGGGTGGCGCGGTGGTCGACGTCGGGATGGGGACCGAGGTGACGGCGGTAAGGGGGAGGCTGGTGCTGATCGTGGTGCTGGAGGCGTCGGGCAGGGGCGGGATGGCCGAGGTCAGGTGGTCGGGGTTGAACCGGTGGAGCGAGCTCTCGCTGGCCTGGAGGTTGCCCACCGCCACCGAGCCGGCGTCGGCCGAGAGGCCGGCCCCGATCGAGGTGATGGCCAGCGCGCCGGCGGCCACGGCGGCCAGGGCCAGCGCCGAGGTGACCAGCACGAGACCGGCCAGCGGTCGGTTGGCAGTGCCCGCCGGCGACGGGTCGGCGGCCCAGGCCGCCTGGCGCTCGTCATCCCGGGCGAACCGGGCGGCCGCCGCCTCGGCTGCGGCGATCTCGGACGGATGGCGCCAGGCCCGAACCGACGGATCGGGGGGCGGGCCGAAACCCTCCTCGTCATCGTCATCATTGGACCGCACGAAGCTTCACAGTACCCGCCGCCCGGCGGGGTCGGGTATCGGGGCCGGTCCTGCCGGGGGAGTAGAATCACCGGTGTGAGCGCGCATCCCATCCCGCCCGAGGGCGACATCGCCCCTCCGCCCGACGGCGATACGTGGACCGGCCTCCACGGCGGGCCCCTCCCGGTGGAGGCGGCGTCGGCCTGGGCCGTGTTGCCGTCGTGCGGTGCGGTGGTCACCTTCAGCGGCACCGCCCGGGACCACTCCGTGGGCCGGGAGGGTGTGTCCCGCCTGGAATACGAGGCCTACGAGACCCAGGTGGTGCCCCGGCTCGACGAGATCGCGGCGGTCGCCCGTCAGCGCTGGCCCGAGCTGGGGCGGATCGCCCTGCTGCACCGGATGGGTGTGGTCCCGATCACCGAATCGGCGGTGGTGGTGGCCGTCTCCTCACCCCATCGGGGTGACGCCTTCGACGCCGCCCGCTTCTGCATAGACACCCTCAAAGAGACGGTGCCGATCTGGAAGCGGGAAGACTGGTCCGAGGGGTCGAGCTGGGGCCTGGAGCCCCAGCACATCACCGACGTGCGCTGAGCGCCACCCAGTGGGCGCAGCGCAGGCGGAGCTACTCAGCCAGGAGATCCTCGGCCGCCTGGCGCACCTGCCAGTCGCGGTCGTCGAGGGCGGCCTGTAGCGCCTCGTCGACCTCGGGGCCGTCGAAGGCGGCCAGGGCGATGACGGCCCGGCGCCGCACGGTGGCCACGTCGGCGGTGGCGGCCAGCACGGCCTCCCGGCCCTGGCCCAGAGCACCGAGGGCCGCCACCGCCGATTCCCGGCACAGGGGATCGTCGTGGCTCCGGGCCTGGCGACTCAGCGCCGCCACCACCGCCGGATCGGGCACCTCCAGCTCGCCCAGGGCGAAGGCCGCCGGTTCGGCGCACCCGGGGTCGTCGAGCAGGGTGGCCACCGCCCGAACGAGCGCCCGCCGCTCGGCATCGGGGCGGCCGGCGACCCACCGGGGGGCGAGGGTGAGAGCCCGGTGCCGGACCTCGGGTGCCGGGTCGCGAAGCGCCCCCAAGAGCCCGTCGTAGTCCAAAATATTCAGACGGAGCAGAGCGCCCAGGGCCGCGCTTTTTTGCTTCGCGTTTCCGCTCGCCAGTGCGGCTATTGCCAGCTGCCCATCCCCTGAATGTCCAGCCTCGATGATGCTTCTAGAAGAATGTTTCAAGTCAATTACTTTTGGAATCGGGCCTTTAATCTGGAATGCTGTCGTCGAGGGAACGGGATCGCCCGTCGTTCTGACGAGAAGCCGCCGTGAAGGCCAAAGAATAGGGAGCCGGCAAGTGTCACACATGGTCATCTACCGAGGAGCCGATGGTAAGCCCGGCTACCAGCAGGCTGAAGACATCCACGATGCTGTCACCTTCGTCGAGCAGATGCGCAACGAAGAGGGGGTTGAGCACGCCCGCATCTTCCGGCTGGAGGAGGTGGTGTTCGAGTACCGGCCCTACTACCGGGTGGAACTCGCCGGGCTCACCGGTGCCGGCGGGGCCCTGCCGGGAGCGTCCAACGGGGTGACCGCCAGCCTTGCCAATGGCAACGGCGCCCCGATGATGGTCGGCCTGCCCAGCGAATCGTCGCCCGAGCCCGCCGTGGCGTCGCTCGACGAGCCGTTCTCCGTGGTCGAGTCGACCACGATCAACATCGACGACCCCGACGGGGAGACGGTGGCGGGCAACGGTGCCCGGCGCGGCCTGTTCGGCCGCTGATTCCACCCCGTTTCGCAGTCCCGTCTCAACTCCCCGTTCCGTGAGCCGCAGGGTCGCCCTGCGGCTCACGGGCGTTTTGCCTCGTGATCCGCGGTGGCCAGGGGTCAGCCGGCGATCGCCCGCTCCAGCACGAACAGGGCCAGCAGGGCGGTGGCGGCGAACGTTGCGGCCAGCACCACGGCGATCAGGATCACCAGCGAGGCCAGCATCAGCAGGGCCGTGATGCGTCGCCACAGCGGGATGTGGGCGTCGTTCCTGACGCTGTCACGGGCCCCGGCGGGGGCCTCGACCCGTTGGAGCATCGTTTTCCACGACCTTTCGGCTACGACCAGTAGGGTCGGTGCCGACATAGCACCACCCGGTTTGCTGTGCGATCCTCGGATTGAATCAGTGTTGCTGTTCGATCCTTGGATCCGTCCGACAGGGAGGACGATGCACGAAGCCCCCAGCGTAGCCGCCGAGCCTCCGCTACCGCCGTCGGCGGTCTCTCCCTTCCAGCCCTCCCACGCTCCTCGCAGCTGGCGTCCGTGGCAGGGGGTGGCTTCGGTGCTGGCGCTGGTGGTGACGGCGGTGACCGTGGGCGGCCTGCTGATCAAGGTGCCCTACGTCGCCCTGACCCCCGGTAGCGCCCGGGGCACCGAGGATCTGGTGGAGGTGGAGGGGGTCACCGAGTTCCCCAGCGACGGCGAGTTGCTGTTCACCACCGTCCGGGTGCAGACCCGCCCCAACCTGTGGCAGTACCTCTGGCTCGACACGGTGGCCGACGACGCGGAGATCCTGCCCGAAGAGGTGATCCTCCAGAACCGCTCGCCCGACGAGAACCGCAAGGCCAACCTGGAGCAGATGACCAGCTCCAAGAGCACGGCGGTGGCCGTGGCGCTGGAGCAACTCGGCTACGACGCCATCACCCCCGGAGGGGTGCGGGCGTTGGAGGTGGTGGAAGGCAGCGCGGCGGCGGCCGTGATGCAGAAGGACGACACGGTGGTGGCGGCCGACGGCCAGCCCGTCCTGGCATCGGACGACCTGTTCACGGTGCTCGACGAGAAGTCCCCCGGCGACCAGCTGACGCTTCGGATAGAGCCGGTTGGCGGCGGCCCGGCCAAGGACGTCACGGTGACCCTGGGCGACAATCCCGAGCAGCCGGGCCGGGCTTTTCTGGGGATCGGGCCCCAGGACCGGGCCGACCTCCACGACGATGAATTCGGTTTCGTCGTCGACATCGACAGTGGCTCGGTGGGTGGCCCATCGGCCGGTTTGGCCTTCACCCTGGCCGTGCTGGACAAGCTCACCGAGGGCGAGCTGACCGGCGGGGCCAAGGTGGCGGTGACCGGCACCATCGACGCCACCGGCCACGTGGGCGCGGTGGGCGGCGTGCCCCAGAAGGCGGTGGCGGTGCGCGAGGCGGGGGCGATGGCCTTTCTCGTGCCGGCCAGCCTGGGGGATGAGGAGATCGCCGAGGTGCGGCGCAAGGTTGGCGATCGGGTGCAGGTGATCCCCGTGGACAACGTGGAAGAAGCACTCAATGCTTTGGCCACACTTGGCGGTCAAGTGGACGCCATTCACGAGTTTGCTGCCGGAAATGCCGACGGCGGCACTTCCTGACTGAACGAGAGAATCTTTTTCGCCCAATCGGGTACAGATATCTCTCTCCGACCTGCACGCTCGCCTCGCGTCGCCGTAGCATTCGAGTATGGCATCTGATGGTCGCGCTGAATTCGATCCTTCAGAGATCGCTCGTGTCGATTTCCCCACTGCCTTTCGCGGCTACGACCAGGACGCCGTCCGGCGGTACCTGTCACGGCTGGCGGCCGCCGTGGGCCGGGCCCAGGAGCTCGGTCTGTTGGGCACGGTCGATCCCGAGCAGGACGACGAACACCTCATCGAGCTCGAGCTCGAGGCCGGCAGCCTGCGTCAGCAGGTGGAGGAGTTGGAGGGGCGTCTGTCCGAGGCGCAGGCCCGGCTCGAGGCCGTGCCGGCGCCGGTGGCCGCCGGCGACCAGCCGCTCGACGAAGCCGAGCTGATAAAGCTCCTGGGCTCCGAGACGGCCCGCATCCTGGAGACCGCCCGCTCGGCCGGGGCCGATATCACCAAGCGCGCCGAGAACGAAGCGGCGGCGCTGCGGGCCGAGACCGAATCCGAATGCCGGACGCTGGTCAAGGAAGCCGAGCACGCTCTGGCCGCCGCCCGCACCGAGGCCGAGAACATCGTGGCCGCAGCCGAGGCCGAGGCCGCCCGTGAGCAGTCGCGCAGCAAGGCCGAGGCGGCCCGCATCCTGGAGGAGGCCCGCATCGACGGCGAGCGGGTGCGAGATGATGCGTCGGCTGCCGCCGAGTCGGAGATGGCCACCGCCCGCCAGCGGGCGGCCCAGGTGGTGGGCGACGCCGAAGGCTTGCGGGAGGAGATCCTGGGCGATCTGGCCACCCGACGCCGCATAAGCCGGGAGCAGTTGGTGGTGATGAACGCCGCCCGGGACCGCCTGGCCGTGGCCCTGGCTGCCGCCCGCAGCGAGCTCGACGACGTCACCTCGGTGCTGCAGCGGGCCGCCCCGGCGCAGGATGAGATCGACGTGCGGGAGCCTTCGGCCGATGTGCTCAGCGCAGCCAAAGCCACCGACTCCCACCGGGCCGAGGTGGCCGATCTGGTGGCCCTGCTCGATCGGAGCCGCTCCGGCGCTCCGGGTGCTGCACCCGCCTCCCCGTCCTCCGGCAACGGCTCGAGCGGCTCCAACGGCACGTCGGGCTCCGGCTCGGGTGTGCTGGTGGGCAGCGGGGCCCCGGCGTCGCCCGCCACCAACGGCGGCTCCCCGAACGGCAGCCATGGCAACGGAAGCTCGGCGAACGGCGCCCACCCGACCGCCGCCGGCTCCACCGCCGCCAACGCCCAGGTCAACGGCGGCTACGGCAATGGCAATGGCAACGGCAACGGTCAGGGGGGCGGCGCCGTTTCGGCGTCCTACGGGTCGGCCCGCACCGGCTCGCCCCTGGCCGGCTCCCCGGCGAGCGGCGCCCCGTCCTCCAGCGGGGGAGCGGCCGGCTCCGCCCCGGCCGACGCCACCCTGTCCAACGGTTCCTCGCCCAACGGGTCGGCGAGCAACGGCTCGGCCTCCAACGGCTCCGCCATCAACGGGTCACGGCCCGGGGCCGGGCTGCCGATGGAGTACCTCTCGGTCGACAGCTCGGCTTCCGCCGTGGCGGTCGAGGAGCCGCCGGCCGGACCCATGAAGCTCGACGACCTGCTGATCCTGGCCGACTCCGATCTGGCGGCCGCCCCCGATCGGCACCGCCCGCCGTCCACCCTGCCGGTGGGCGACGGCGACGCCGACGAGCTGCGGATCATCGGCTTCGGCGGTGTCCGGGGCGGCCCGTCGCCCCTGGTGGGCTCGGGCTCGGGCCTGATGCACCGCTCGGCCGCCCGGGGCGACCTGCCCCGAACCACCCCCTACGGTGGCGTGCTGCCCACCGCCTTCGACGGGCGCGACATTGCCTTGAACCGGGCCACCCCCGGATTCCGGCGCCGGCTGAAGCGGGCTGTCAACGACGACCAGAGCGAGGTGCTGGAGGCCCTGCGGGCCGGGCGGGGCACGGTCACCCCGGCCGAGCTGCCGCCGCTGGAGCACCAGCTCGACGTCTACATCGACGCCCTGCGCCCCGTCCTGTTCGACGTGGTGACGTCGGGCGCCGAGCTGCTGGGTTGTCTCGACATTCCGGTCCCGGCGGTGGAGAGTCTTTGTCTCCAGCTGGCCCGCCACGTGGTGGAGTGCCTCCGCACCCCGTCGGTGGCGGCCATCGAACGGGCGGCCACCACCGACCGGGAGGCCATCCTCGACCCGATCCGCGGCATCTACCGGGACTTCCGCAACGGCATGCTGCCCGACCTGATCGAGGACGCCCTCCACGAGGCCTTCGCCCTCGGGCTGTACCACGCCATAGACCCGTCGGATCAGGTGCTGTGGGTCACCGACCCCCGCCTCGATCCCGATCCCATCTGCGAAGACAACAGCGCCTCCCGGGCCCTGCCCAAGGGGGCCAACTTCCCCAGCGGCCATCCCCGCCCCCTGTCCATGCCCGGCTGCCGCTGCCTGGTCATTCCCGCAGGGTGACACGTCATTCCCGCAGGGTGACACGTCATACCGGCCGGGTACGGCCGGGGTAGCCGGTCCGCCTCCCTCCGGTAGCCTCGGGGGGAGATGACGGCCGTCCGCAACAGCATCAGAACCTCCCGGGTCCGGGTGCTGACAGTGGTGGGGCTCGGGGCCGTTCTGGCCCTGCTGTTGTCGGCCGACGGCATCGCCACCGCGTACACCGAGTGGCTGTGGTTCAACGACCTCGAGCTGGGGTCGGTGTGGACCCGCCGGGTGGGCACCCAGATCGGGCTGGTGGCCACGTTCAGCTTCGCCTTCTTCGTCCTGCTGTGGGGCAACCTCCTGCTGGCCGACCGGCTGGCCCCGCCGTCGGTCGCCTCGGTCCTGTCCGGCTCACCCCAGCCTGAGGAGGACCTGGTGGCGCGCTACCAGCGCCTGATCCGGGGCCGGGCCGGCCGGATCCGGGTGGTGCTGTGCGCGGTGCTGGCCCTGGTGGCCGGGGGCAACACGGCCGGACAGTGGCAGGAGTGGCTGCTGTTCCGCAACGCCGTCGCCTTCCAACAGCGCGATGACCTGTTCCACCGCGACATCGGTTTCTACCTGTTCCGCCTGCCATTCCTCACCTTCGTGCTCGACTGGCTCTTCGCCGCCCTCATCCTGTCTCTGGTGGTGGTGGCCGTGGCCCACTACCTGAACGGGGGAATCCGGCCCTCGGGCCCGGCCGGGCGGGTGGGGTCGGGAGTCGGGTCCGGGGTCAAGGCCCACCTGTCGGCCCTGCTGGCGGCGTTGGCCGTGGTGCGGGCGGTGGGCTACTGGTTCGACCGCTTCCAGCTCGTCAACTCCACTCGGGGGGCCTACGACGGGGCGCTGGCCACGGCGGTCAACATCCAGTGGCCGGCCTACAACCTGCTGGTGTTGGTGTCGCTGTTCGTGGCCGCCCTGTTCCTGGCGAACCTGCGCCGGCAGGGTTGGGGCCTGCCGATGGTGGCGATCGGGCTGTGGGTGGCCAGCCACGCCCTGGTGGGCAGCACCTTCCCGGCCCTCTATCAGCGGCTCCGGGTGGAGAGCCAGGCCTCCACCCGGGAGAGCGAGTACGTCCAACGCAACATCAAGGCCACCCGCTTCGCCTACGGGCTGGCCGACGACCGCCTCACGGTCGAGCCGATCGACTACCGCACCGGGCTGACCGAAGCCGAGCTGGCGGACTTCACCAAGGTGCTGGGCACGGTGCCTCTGCTCGACCCGGGCCTGGCCCGCGATTCGTTCAAGTTCTCGCAGGGGGAGGCGGCCTACTACCGGTTCTCCGACCCGCTCGACGTCGACCGCTACGAGATCGACGGCGAGGTGCGCCCCGTGGTGCTCTCGGCCCGGGGGCTCGATCTGGCCGTCAGCCAGGTGCGGCAGGGCTGGGAGAGCCAGCACATCCTGTTCACCCACGGCTACGGGGCGGCCCTGGCCGCCGGCTGGGAGGTCGACCCCAGCGGACGGCCCCGCTTCCTGGTGCGGGAGCTGGGCGAGGTGGCGGTGGATCCGTCGTTGCAGGAGAAGCTGGCCCAACCCCGCATCTACTTCGGCGAGAACTTCGGCGGCTACGCCATCGTCAACGCCGGGCGCGACGAGGTCGACTACAGCGATTCCACCGAGGAGTCGTTCCAGACCCGGTACCGGGACCAGGGCGGTCGAGGGGGTGTCCCGCTGGGCGGGGTGGTGCGCCGGGCGGCCTTCGCCCTCCGGTTCCGCCAGCTCGACCCGCTGATCGCGCCGGTGCTCACCCCCGAGTCGGAGGTGATCTTCCATCGGGACGTCACCGAGCGCATCCGCACCGTGGCCCCGTTCCTCCGGCTCGACTCGAACCCCTACCCGGTGCTGGCCGGGGGCGGGATCCACTGGGTGGTCGACGCCTACACCACGAGCGACGACTACCCCTACGCCCAGCGGGTGTCGGCCGGAGAGACCGATCTGGCCGGCACCGAGCTGGCCGGTGGGCTGAACTACGTCCGCAACTCGGTGAAGGCCGTGGTCGACGCGTTCGACGGCACGGTGCGCCTCTACAAGTTCGACGAGAACGATCCGGTGCTGGCCACCTGGGACCGGGCGTTCCCCGGGCTGTTCAAGGAGAAGAGCGAGATCCCGCCCGACTTGCGCGACAACCTCCGCTACCCGGAGGACATCTTCCGGCTCCAGACCACGATGTGGTCCACCTACGTGGTCGACGACGCCCAGCAGCTGATCCAGGGCGAGACGGCGTGGTCGGTGGCCACGCAGCCCCGCAGCGAGGCGGGGTCGGGGGAGGGCGAGGCCGGTGCCACCCCGGTGTTCATGAAGCCGCAGTACCTGTTGAACCGCCTGCCGGGCCGGGAAGCCACCGAGTACGTGCTCCAGCGGGCGTTCGTGCCCCGTTCGGTCAGCTCGGGGTCGAGCAACACGCTCGAGCTGACCGGGGTGATGGTGGCCCGGTCCGACCCCGACCATCTGGGGGAGCTCGTGCTGTACACCATCCCCCGGGCCGCCGGGGTGAAGGCGCCCGACTTCGTCCACTCCGAGATCCGCAAGGACGACCAGCTCACCGACTTCGTGAAGGAGAAATTGGGTTCGGTGGTGTCGTTCGGAGAGATGACGCTGCTGATGATGAACGACACGGTGGTGTATGTGCGCCCGGTCTACGTGGAGGCCAACAGCGTGAACGCCGTGCCCGAGCTGAGCCGGGTCGTCGTGGTCAACGGCGACAACATCCAGATGGGGGCCACCCTGCAGGAAGCAATGGCCCGGCTGGTGGCCGAGCAGGCCGGCACCGGTCAGCCGGCGGCCCAGACGCCGACCGACCAGACGCCGCCTGATCAGATCGGGGCCGGGCCGCCGACCACCGGCACGCCGGACTACGACCCGACCGGCAAGTCGTTGACCGATCTGCTGGCCGACGCCGATCAGCTGCTGGCGGCGGCCGACGGGGCCGAGGCCAAGGGGGACGCCGCGAGAGCGGCCGACCTTCGGGCCCAGGCCCGGGTGGCCCTCGACGCGGCCCGGGATCTGCTCGGTGGGTCCCGGAATGGGGCGGCGGGGTAGGTTGTTTCTCTGACTGGCAGACCGGCTGGAGAGCCGGTTGCAGATCGAGAAGGGAACCCCACCCATGTTCCGCAGGATGAGCACCCGGGGAATGACCGTGCCCACCGGCGACCAGTGCCTCCCGGGGCGGTCGCAATCCATGCCGGTGGCCGACGCCCACTACGTGAACGGCCGCCCCATGACGCCCCCGTTCCCGGAGGGCACCGACACGCTGGTGGTGGGCATGGGGTGCTTCTGGGGCGCCGAGCGCCTGTTCTGGCAGGTCCCCGGAGTGGTCACCACTGCGGTGGGCTACGCCGGAGGCACCACGCCCAACCCGTCCTACCAGGAGACGTGCACCGGGATGACCGGGCACACCGAGGCCGTGCTGATCGTGTTCGACCCGGCGCAGGTGTCGCTCGACCAACTCTTCAAGGTGTTCTGGGAGAACCACGACCCCACCCAGCACATGGGGCAGGGCAACGACATCGGCACCCAGTACCGGTCGGCCATCTACTATAACTCCGACACCCAGAAGGCAGCCGCCGAGGCCAGCCGGGAGGCCTACCAGGCCAAGCTGACGGCCTCCGGCTTCGGCGAGATCACCACCGAGCTCGCCGCCGTCGGGCCGTTCTACTACGCCGAGGCCTATCACCAGCAGTACCTGGCCAAGAACCCGGGCGGCTACTGCAACCACGGTTTCTGCCAGGTCGCCTACGACGCCGAGGCCCTGGCCTGACGCTCACCTGACGGCGGACCAGGGTCTGCGGCTGCGCGCGGCGCATGGCGAAGCTCTAACGTGGAGGTGTAGCCGCCCGCCTGGGGGTCCAACCGCCGTGAACGATCCCGTGCTCCACGTGCAGATGCTCGGTGGCTTCGGCCTCCGGGTAGGCGAGCGCGCCGCTTCGGCCATGTCGTCACGGCCGGCTGTGTCGCTACTGGCCTACCTGGTACTGCGACGGGACCGGACCCACACCCGGGATCTCCTGGCCGGCAAGTTCTGGCCCGACGAGGGCGACGCCGTGGCCCGCAAGCGGCTGTCGAACGCCCTGTGGCAGCTCAACCAGTCGGCCAAGCAGATCGGGCTCGCCGAGCTGTTCGACAAGACCCATGCCACCGTCGGCTTCGCCCCGGGGCTTGCGGTGGTGGTCGACGTGGAGGAGTTCGAGGGCCGCCTCGACGAGCTGGAGCGCCGGCTGCGGTCCGAGCCTCGCAGCGTCGGCATCGACGAGCTCACCGCCGCCGTCGACAGCTACGGCGGCGATCTGCTGGCCGGCCACTACGACGAGTGGATACTCGATCCCCGCCAGAAGGTGCGAGAACGGTGGCTGGGGGCCCTCGGGGCGCTGGTGCGCAAGAACCGGGCCGCCACCGACTACGAGGCGGCCCTGCGTCACGCCCTGTCGCTGGTGGTGGCGGAGCCGCTGTCGGAGGAGTGGCACCGGGAGGTGATGCGCCTCTATCACCTGAACGGCCAGCCGTCGGCGGCCGAGCGCCAGTTCAACCTGTGCCGCCGGGCTCTGGCCGACGAGTTGCAGGTGGAACCGTCGGCCGAGACGGTCGAGCTGCTCGACAAGATCCGCCAGGAGGCGTCGGCCGCCACCATCTCGTCATCCCCGGTGGCGGGGGCCACCGTCGGCGACCCCGAACTGCCCTTCATCGGTCGGGTGGCCGAGCGTTCCGCTCTGGTGGCCCGGGTGAACGACGTGGTGGGGGGCAAGGGCGGCCTCGTGCTGGTGGAGGGAGAGCACGGCATCGGCAAGAGCCGGCTCCTGGCCGAGGTGGCCCATGCGGCCGAATGGCGTGAGGTCCAGGTGCTCACGGGGCGTCACACGGCGGGTAGCACCCTGACCCCCTACGAGGGGCTCCGAGAGGCGCTGCGGCCGGGAACGGTGGGGGTACGGGGGGAGCGGTTGGCTGCCCACCTGCCGCCGGTGTGGCTGCGTCAGGCGGCCACCGTGCTCGATGGGCTACAGGCTTTCGTCGAGCCGGTGCCGGTGGCTTCGGTGGCGTCGTTCCCGCCGGTGGTGGCCCGGCCCGAAGAGGAGCGGTGGCACACCACCGAGGCGTTGGTGCAGGTGCTGTTGGCCGTCGGCCAACCGAAGCCGGCCCTGATCGTGCTGGAAGACATCCACTGGTGCGACGACGACACCATGCAGGTGCTGGTGCAGATCGGTGACCGACTGATCGATTCCAATGTGTTGATCTGTCTCAGCTACCAGCGTCAGGAGGCCCAGCGCTCGCCCGCCATCTGGCAGAGCCTGGCCGAGCTGGAGGCCAAGCCGGGTTCGGGGCGCCAGGTGCTGGGCCCGCTCGACATCGACGACGTGCGCCAGCTCGTGGCGGCCGAGCGGCATGGGGTGCGCATGTCGAACGAGCAGGTGGCGCAGGTGGCCCAGTTGGGCGACGGCAACCCGTACGTGATCCTCGAGTTGCTGCGCAGCCCGGTCGACCTGCTGGAGCCGGCGGCCCCCGCCGAGGGCCGGGTCGACGACGATCTACTGCCCGGCCTGCACGAAATCCTCACCCGCCGGATTGAGGCCGCCTCCGACGAGGTGCGGGCCGTGCTGGAGGCGGTGTCGGCCATGAGTGGGCCGACCACCACCAACGTGGTGGCCGGTGTGGTGGGGTTGGGCCGCCAGGCGGTGACGGCGGCCCTGGCCGACGCGGTGGAGCGGGCCTTCCTGGTGGAGTCGAGCCGGGGGGTCGAGTTCGCCCAGGAGCACACCCGGCGGGTGGTGTACGAGGCGATCGACGCCACCGGCCGACGGCGCATCCACGGCCGGATCGTCGACGCCCTGGTGCGGGAGCAGGGGGTACGGGTCAGCCAGATCGCCCACCACGCTTGGCTGGCCGAGCAGTGGCACCGGGCCTACCAGTACCACGCGCTGGCCGCCGACTCGGCCCTCAAGGTCAACGCCTTCCACACCACGGCCGAGCATTTCGCCAAGGCCGACCAGGCGGCCCGGTCCTGCGACATGGCCGACGCCCACCGGCTCGACGACCTGTTCGCCTACGAGCGGGTGCTCGACATCCTCGGCCGCCGGGCCGACCAGCAGGAGCTGCTGGACCGCATGGCGGTGGTGTCGCTGGGGCCGGGGGCCAGCGCAGCCGACCGCCTGGCCGTGACCCAGCGTCAGGCCTGGCTGATGACGCACACCGATCGGCGGGCGGAGGCGGCCCGCCTGGCGTCCGAGGCGGTGGCCCCGGCCCGGGCCGCCGAGCTCGGGGTGGGGGAGCTGCTCACGATCGTGGGTTGTGCCCGGGCCTGGTCGGGCGACATGCCGGGGGCGATCGGCCCGCTCACCGAGGCGGTGGTCGAGTCGAGGGCCGAAGGTACGTCAGGCGTGGCGGCCCAGGTCATGTTGGGGCGCACCTACAGCGACCTGCTGCGATACGACGAGGCCCGCCAGCACCTGGAGGAGGCCTACACGGCGGCCAAGGCCGAGAACGATCCCCGCAGCCAGGTGGAGGCACTGGGGCACCTGGCCACGCTGTACTACTCGCTCGCCCTCAATGTGAAGGCCGAGAACGCTTTCACCGAGGCCTTGGACCTGGCCCGGTCGATCGGATACCGGCGGGGTGAAGGCATCAACCTGGTGAACCTGGCCGGCTTCCATCTACTGCTCGGCCGAGGCGGCCGGGCGCTCGGGCTGTTCGCCCAGGCCGACGAGGTGTTCGCCGCCCTCGGCGAGGGGCGGGGCCAGGCCTTCGTGCGCCTCAACGGGGCCGAGCTGGCGTTCTGGATCCTGGGCGACGACGACGGGGCCCGGGTCCAGGCCGAGCAGGCGGCGGTGTACTTCCGGTCGGTGGACGACATACGGCGGGAGGCGACCTGTCAGGTGACCCTGGCCGGGGTCGACCGGCGGGCCGGCCGGCGGCGCCTGGCCCGGAGACGCCTCCTGGAGGCTGTGCGCGGCGCCCAGGCCACGGACGCGCCTCCCGTCGAGATTCAGGCCCGGGTCGAGTTGGCCCTGGTGGCGCTCGATCTGGGCCGGCTCGACGAGGCGGTGGAGCAGGCCCGCATCGGCCGTCAGCTGGACGGCGACGGCGGATCCGATGGTCTGGTACCGGTGTTGGTGGCCATCGAGGCCCGGGCCCGGTGCGCTCAGGGGGCGATCGACGAGGCTGCCGAGCTGGCCCGGGAGGCGGTCGGGCTCAATCGTTCCGGTGCCCTGCTGGCCCACCTGGCCGCGTGGTGGTCGGCCGAGGTGCTCGAGGTAGCGGGCGACCAAGATGCAGCGTCCCGGGAGGTCGCCCTGGCCTATCAACTGCTCACCCGGCACCTGGCCGACCTGCCCGAGGCCACCGCTCGGGCTGCCTGGGAGCAGGTGGCTGAGCACCGGGCCATCCTGGACGCCCGGGAGCGGTTCTTCGAAGAACAGATCGAGGTGCGGCTCCCGGCGGCCGAAGCTCCGGGCGGCCGTCCCCTCGAGAACGAGGATCTGATCACCGTCCGTTGGACGGTGTCGAGTCCTCAGGATCAGGCCACAACCGGCTCTACCCAGCGGCGCCAGCGCCGCATCCTCCGTCTTACCGACGAGGCGGTGGCCCAGGGAGCCGTGGCCCGGATCTCCGATCTGGCGGTGGCGCTCGACGTGAGCGAGCGGACCGTCAAGCGCGATCTCTCCCAGCTGCGGGCGGCGGGGTACCACCCTGTCACTCGCGGCGGCGCCCCGGGAGAGATTTTTCCAACGTAGCGCACAACTCAAAACCCCTGATCAGAGGCCATGTTGTGGCAGTGTCCCCATGGTCTGTCCCCGGGCGCGTGTCTCTAGCGAGATAGCCCTCAGACACCCAAAAGACACGCTGTGACCAGTAAGTCGACGATTGGTCAGGCAGCGTTCAGGTGGGTGCGGAAACCTCCGGGATCTGGCTAATCGGCGATTCGCCCCTTCGATTAGGAGTAGATCGTAATGCGCCGAGTAGCTGTCTTCACTTCCGCCACCGTCCTGGGGGCAGTCGCCACCTTCCTCGCCTCACCCGCTGCCGTGCTGGGCGTCACCTTCATGAACTGATCTCCCTCGGGTTCCCGGGCCTTCCCGATCCATTCCGCCGTGGTCGGTAATCTCCCTCGGGAACTCCCTTCAGCTGCTGAGTCATCGCAGCTGGGGGTCGCCTCGAGTGTGGCCATCGCAGAACACCTAGCACTGCGATGGCCACACCGAGGCATGTCGTCCGGCCCGGAATCTTGGCACTCGTCGCTCCGGGACGCCGCCGGCCTCGAGCCGTGAGGCGCCGAGTAACGGGTGCCATGGGCGGTCCCTTCCCCCGGCTCTGGTCGGGGCTCGATGCCTGGCAGCCACGGTCGGTACCGAGCTCGCTGAAGGGACCGCCGTTTCCGTTGTCCGGCCGTGGTGCCCGAGGTCCGGTGGTGCACGGTGGATGGTGCCCTCGGGCTCATACTGACCGGCATGCCGATCTACCACATCACCACCCCCGCCGATGCCGACCGGCTCATGGCCGAGGGGGTCCTGGAACCGCCGTCGCTGGCAGCGGAGGGGTTCGTCCACTGCTCCACCGACGAACAGGTGGTGGCCACGACCGACCGGTGGTTCGCCCCCGACGCCCAGTTGGTGCTGTTGGAGCTCGATCCCGGGCGGCTGGGCAGCGCCGAGTTGCGTTGGCCGGAGGTCTACCCCGGACAGCGGTTTCCCCACGTGCACGGCCCCCTGCGGGCCGAGGCGGTGGTGACCCGCCTGCCCTGGGGTCCGGGAGACCGGGATGCCTGGAGAAAAGCAGCGACAGGTAGCGACGGCGGGAAGTAGCCGCTAACGTACGTAGTCCACTCAACGACGCGGGGTGGAGCAGCCAGGTAGCTCGTCGGGCTCATAACCCGAAGGTCGTAGGTTCAAATCCTACCCCCGCCACTGAAGTAAGCGCAGGTCAAGGCCGGTCCCCCCAAGGGCCGGCCTTCTTGCTTCGTGGTTCCAGAGGGCGCTCAGCCATCTATCGGTCATCTACCGGTCGGCCCGGTGCCCGCCGACGGTCAACGAGATTGGCGAACGCCGACGCCATCGCCTGGCCCTGGCCCGGGATGAAGTGCGCGTAGGTCGACAGGATCGTCTCCGGGGCATCACCCAAGCGATAGGCCACGTCCACCAGCGGCACCCGCTGGGCCAGCAGCAGCGAAGCATGCGTGTGGCGGAGGTCGTGGAACCGGATCACGGGAACCGGTGCCGCCCTTACGAATCTGTCGAAGGCTTGCGCCACTCGGTCGGCGTGGAAGGCCTGGCCGTCCTCGGCCGTGAACACCATCCCACTGTCGACGTAGGCGATCCCCCACGCCTCGCGCTCCTCCTCCTGAAGCCGGCGCCACTGCCGGAGCACATTGACCGTCGTCGGATCGAGGTCGATAACCCGCCGACCCCGCCTCGACTTCGTCCGCTCCTCTTCGACCAACTGGTAACCGTTCCGGTACCGGACACGCCGCACCCGCAGCACAGCCGCATCGAGGTCGACGTCCCGCCACTTCAAGCCGAGCAGCTCGCTCCGGCGCATCCCCGTGAAAGCGGCGACCCGGAACAGTGCGTAGCCACACAACGGCATCGGGAGCGACCATCGCGGCGAATCCCCCCGGCTGCACGGCCCGCTGCTCGACGCCCTTCACAGCGCCCTGTCTACGACCTCCTGACGGCCACGGACTGTTGCCCGATCGCCTGGGTGATACCGAGCGCGATGTAAGTGCCGTTATGCCGGTGTTCCGATGGTCCGGCGATCAGGGACGAAATCGACGCGATTGGACGGCTCCATCGCTCTGCTTGTTCACCACGTTTGCGTCGAAGCCGTCCGGAGGGAGCCCTGTCCTATCGATAGCGATGAAGTATGCCCCCGGAATATGCACCGCTGGGCAAACGGCGTCTCCCCCCGGTGTGGGCACATCGAACCGAGCCTTCTCGCCATCGAAAGACCAGCCATCGAACCTAGTTCCGCATGGCCCGTTCTCAACCCCTCTACCGCGAGTCGGAATAGATACAACGATCTCGTCAGCAAAGTCGACAGGCGGAGGCTGTTCGTCCGGACTGAACTCCTGCCAAGCAGATCGGAACGTACCGATGTCAAAGTAGGCCTCAAATTCCATGTCGACCTCGCGCAGACCAAGAAGTCGCCAGCCGTCCCCCGAATCTAGCTGTGGTCCTGGCGGCGTGTAACGACTCGGATCCTGCCCCGTGACGCAAACAAGCTCTGGATCTGCGAACTCGGACACGGCCGAGATCGTTGACTCGTTGAGAACACTCAGCCCTAGGCCGACCATGCCACCCCGATATTGGACATACTGAAAAGTCTGGGTGCCGAGGTCCCGCTCCAGTACTCGCGTCGACATCTCGCGGTTCAACGCTCCAAGTTCGATTCCGCTGAACCGAGCCGGGACGACACGGACGCCCGGAAACCTGTCCTCCACCTCCGATCTCCTCAGCTCCACGTCGTCAGTGAACGAGATGGTCCACGATCGGACCGCATTGTCGAGCCACACCGAACCGAAGGTCTCCGGAAACTGTTGCCCGTACGCCTTTAGTTCCTCTCCCTCAACTCCTGCACCACGACTTCCCAGCTCATCAACCTCGTTCCTCGTCAGCGGATAGGCGAACGAATCATCGGTCTCGCGTCGGCCCTCCATGGCAGCAACTTCCTCGACCCATTGCACGTCGCTACGAAAGCCCATGTCCGCTCGCCACTGCTGGGCAGCAGCGATCTCCGGGTCGGCGGATACAACACCGTCCACGACGCCGGTGGAGGCGACGTCCTCACATCGTTCGAAGCCGAACCGAGCCAGGAGCTGATCAGTCGACTCGACAGGCGTGGCCACGGGTTGTCGGCTATCGGAGCAACCGGCAACCATCGCCAGAGCACACACGACACCCAGAACCCTCATGCC
>CADEDH010000060.1:18213-38989 GCA_902826025.1 uncultured Actinomycetes bacterium | reverse complement strand
CATCGTGCGCTCGGGGCGCCAGGTGTCGTGCGGTTGCCTCGGGGCGCTCGACCGGGGCCGCCCCGTGACGTGGCGCACGGTGGCCCGCAACCTGGTGCTGATGGCGGCGGCCGGCCTCGCCGTCGCCGTGCCCGCCCTGCGCTGGCCGCCCGTCGAGCCCGGTGCCGTGGCCGTGACCGCTCTGGTGGCCGGCCCCGTCGCCGTGGCGGCCCTCGTGGGGGCCCAGCTCGTCGCCCTCCACCATCGTCTGGGCCGCCTGTGGTCGGTCCGCCTCGCCGGCGAAGGGGTGCCGGCGTCCCGCCGCAGTGCTCACCTGTCGGCGTCCCGCCGCAGTGCTCATCTGTCGGCGTCCCGCCGCAGTGTCGTCAACCCGCTGCCTCCGGGCGGCTCGACCGGAAGGAACCTGCCGTGACCGGACCCGTGTGGATCGTGTCGTATGTGTTGCTGTGGGCGGCGGTGGCCGTGCTCGGCTTCGCCGTGGTGGCCCTGCTTCGCCAGATCGGGGTGCTGCACACCAGGATCGCTCCCATGGGCATCCACTTCGCCGGTGAGGGTCCGGCCCTCGACGAGGCCGCCCCCGCCCTATCCGGCGTCGACTACGGCCAATCGCCCTGGACGCTGGTGGCCTTCACGTCGCCCACCTGCGAGATCTGCGCCCAGCTGAAGCCGGCCCTGGCCCGCCTGGCCGGCGCCTATCGGGAAATCGACCTCCGCCTGGTCGACCACGCCACCGACGGCGACACCTTCGCCCAGTTCCGGGTGCGGTCCACCCCTTACCTGGTGGCCGTCGACTCGAGCGGCATGGTCCGCAGCCGGGGTGTGGCCAACACGCTCGACCAGGTGGAGGAGATGCTGGCCGAGGTGCTGGCCACCCCGGCCGACGCCTTCGGCGCCCCCGTCACCGACCTCCGCTCGGCGGCGGTCTCCGGTGACGCCGGCGCCGCCCTCGAGGGGCAGCCGTCGTGACCGGCCGCAATTCCCGTCCGACCTCCCAGCCGGACCCCGAGCACGGCTTCGACTCCGCCGTCGAGCGCCTCGGCCGCTGGACGGCCGCCCACAGCACCCGCCGCTCGTTCCTCCACCGCCTCGGTCAGCTGGCCGTGGTGGTGGCGGCCGGGCCCACCATCGCCGGGTTGATCATGCGCCGGGCCGAGGCCCGGGTGTGCGGCCAGAGCGGCGTGAGCCCCAAGTGCGACACGTTCGACTGCGTAGGCGCCGGCACTGCCTGGGGCTGGTGCTGGTACGCCAGCGACGGCTGCTGCGCCAACGGCGGCCTGAAGAAGATCTGCGACTGCTGCACCGTCAACTGGCCCAACGTCCATGGCTACTGCCCGGCCGGCTCCAACGTGCGCTGCATCGTCGAAAGCTGCGGCACCGATCCCCGGGTCCAGACGGTGGCCCTGGCCGCCGTGGCCTGGGATGCCGCCACGGGCTACAGCCACGCTGCCATCCGGGCCGCCCAGTCGATCGCCACCCGGGCCGTCGTGGCCCCGGCCGACAACCGCTGGCTCCAGATCGTGGCCGCCCCGCTGGCTGGTGCCCTCGGGGTGCCGCTGCTGGCCGTGCCCGGCACGGGCCCATCGGCCGCCGACCTGGATCTGCTGCGCTCGCTTGGTGTGTCGGAGGTGGTGGCGGTGGGCCCGGTGGCCGGTGCGGGCGCCTTCGCCGGCGCCGGGATGCCGCTGTCGTCGATAACCACCAGCACCGACCCGGCCACCGCCAGCCAGGCCGTGGCCACGAAGATCGCCGCCGTCAACGACATCAACCGCACGGTGACGGTGGAGACCACCGGCCTGTCGGCCGAAGCGGCGCCCCTGGCCGCCGTGTTCGCCGCCCTCGGCGGGTTCCCCCTGCTGGTGGGTTCGGCCACGGCGGCCGCCGTCGGTCTGCCCACGGTGGCGGTGGGGCCCGAGGTGCCCGCCGGCTGGCCTGTCGACCAGCGCACGTCGGCCGGCTCGCTCCCCGAACTGTCGGTCGAGATCGCCGACTGGACCCTCGCCCTGCCCACCGTGGCCCCGGGGCGGGTGGCCATCGCCCCCGCCGGCTCGTCCGACGTGATCGGCCTGGTGAACCTGGCTGCACCCCTGGTGCTGCACCCGGCCGGCCGGCTCGGCCCCGTGGCCGACTGGCTGAACCGCTACGCCCGCCGCTACGGCCAGCTCCGCCACCTGTACCACACCACCGGGCCGGGCCAGCTGGCCACCGACCAGCACTGGTGGCTCCAGGGCACGGTCAACGGCTTCCAGGTCGACCAGCTCCAGGGCGTGTCGGGCCAGGGGCTGCCCGTGATCAGCCAGCCCATCGCCGAGCGACCCATCGGGTTGGCCCGGGTGGGTGCTGGCGGGCCCGCCTACGGGGCCGACGGGCCGCCGGCCTACTGGACCGGCCAGGGCCAGACGTTCCGGCGCTGATCGGTAGACGACGATGGCACCCCACCTGATCCTGCTCCTCGGTGTGGCCAGCCTGGCGGCGGTCCACACCATGTGGTCCCCGTGAGGCCTGTCGGTGGCTGAGACGCTGCTGCCCTCCGTGCGGGGGCGATCCAAGCTGGTGGTGGCCACCCTGGCCCTCGCCGCCTCCGCCGCTACCGGCGCCCTCACCGGGTTCGCCGCCGCCGTGGCCGCCGTCCCGCTCCGCTGGTTCGCCATCTGGTGTCCCCTGACGTCACCGGTTACGGCCTGGAGCACGAGATCGGCTGTCGTCGGCCTGGTGCTGGCCGGTGTGGGCCTCGACGTGGCCGCCCTGGCCCGTCGGGGCGCCGCCCGGCCCCCGGCCTACGGGCGCCAGGTGCCCCGGGAGTGGGGCCGGTGGCTGGCCCCCGAGGTGGTGGCCGTGCTCTACGGCGCCCGGCTCGGGATCGGGCCGTCCACCGTGCTGTCGACCTGGACGTGGTGGTCGGTCACCGTGGCCGGGGCCCTGCTCGGGTTCGGCCCGGCCGTGGCCGCCGGTGCGGTGTTCGGCGCCGTGCGCATCCTGGTGACGATCGTGGTGTCGGCCCGCTTGAGCCGGCGCCGCACCGGGATCGGATCGGGCCGGATCACCCGGCCCCGCACCGGCTGGGCCGCCGTCGACGGCCTGGTGGTGGCGGCCGTGGCCGCCCTGGCCCTCACCGCCTGCGCCTCCGCTCCCCGCCCCGTCATCGCCGCTCCCGACCCACCCCCGCCGGCCCTCGCCGATCTCGGTGCGCAGAGCGCCACCGGCGGTGCCTCACGCACCGAGAACGGGCCGAACGGCCGCAGCCGCAGCAACTCGGCCACCGACCCATCCGTCGGCGCCACCCCTGTCACCCGACCCGCGACCGTGGAGGATTTCGTGCCGTCGTCCCAGCAGATCATCGACCCGGCCACCGCCGCCCGGGAGGCGTCGGTCCGGCCGGCGCCCGTCGCCACCCCCGCCGCCCTCGGTGCCGCCCTCGTCCGATCGCTCACCGGGTTCGATCCGGTGGCCGACCCGGTCGCCGACCGCTTCCTCGACCTGGGCGCCGCCGCATCCGTGCAACCCGACCCGCCCTCGGAGACCGCCCTGCTCCAGACCCGGGGCTTCCAGGGCGGCTGGACCCGGGCCTTCCGCAGCGAGGCCAACGACGTGGTGGTGGCCTCCGTCTACCAGTTCGTCGACCCCGGCCAGGCCGAGTTCTACCTGGAGGACGGGCTCATCCTGATCGGCGGCTACGGCGGCCGGTTCTTCGACCTGCCTGCCCTGCCCGGCGTACGGGGCTTCCATCAGGAGATCACCGACGGCGACGAGACTCTGGTCACCCTGGGCGGCGCCTGGCACGAGGGCCCCCGCTGGTACCTCGTCTACCTCGTTGGCCAGCCCGCCACCGTCACCCCCGACGCCCTCGTCGGCGTGCTCCAAGCCCAACACGCCGTGGCCTGACCCGGCTGCGACGCCCGGCGGTCTCGTTCTGCGCGACGGAACCGCGCCGCTCAGCCGTTCTGCGTCGCGAACTCTACGAAAAGCGCAGACAACGTGACGCAGATCGCTCGCGTGTCGCGTTTCCGTCGCGCAGAACGGGGACGGGGGGACGACGACGCGGGATCAGCCTTCGTCGGTCTCGCCCAGGGGCTCGTCGGGCAAGGGCTGGATCTTGATGCGCTGACGGCGGCGGCGTCGGGCCGGCACCAGGCTGCGCATCTCCTCCAGCTTGCCGAAGCACAGCAGCCGGTCGTCGGCCTCCAGGATCCGGTTGCCCCTGGGGTTGGGGATCACGGTGGCCCCCTTGTGCAGGGTGAGCACGGCGATGTCGCGGTCCCGTAGGTGGTTGATCTCCTGGCCCACCAGCTCGGCCCCCTCGTTGACCACCAGTTCGGCCACCCCGTAACCGGTGCTGACCGTGAGCCGCTGGCGGATGTCGAGCTCGGGAAAGTTGATCTGGTTGGCCACGTAGTCGACGATGGCGCCGGCCACGTCGAGATCGGACGCCTGCTCGATGCCCTCCAGCCCGGGGGAGGAGTTCACCTCCATCACCAGGGGCCCGTGGTCGCTCTCCAGCATGTCCACCCCGGCCACCCGCAGGCCCATGATCTGGGCCGCGTCCACCGCCACCTTCTCGAACTCGGCCGGGAGGTCGATGGCCTCCACCGACCCGCCCCGATGCACGTTGGAGCGGAACTCGCCGGGCAGGGCCCGGCGCCGCATGGCCGCCACCACCCGGTCGCCCACCACCAGGGCCCGGATGTCGCGGCCCATGCTCTCGGCCACGAACCGCTGGATGAGCACGTTCTGCCGGGTGCTCTGCAGGGTCTCGATCACAGCCTCGGCCACCTTGGTGTCGGGCGCCAGGATGACCCCGATGCCCTGGGTCCCCTCCAGCAGCTTGATCACCACCGGGGCCCCGCCCACCCGCTCGATGGCGGGCAGCACGTCGTTGCGGTCGCGCACGAAGGCGGTGGCCGGTATGCCGATGTCGTGGCGGGACAGGATCTGGATGGCCCGCAGCTTGTCGCGCGAGTTGGCGATCCCGGTGGCCGTGTTGGGGGTGTAGACGTCCATCTGCTCGAACTGGCGGACCACGGCGATGCCGTAGAACGTGATCGAGGCCCCGATGCGGGGGATGACGGCGTCGATGTCGCCGATCGGCTTGCCCCGGTACTGCAGGTCGGGCTCGGCCCGCGACAGGTCGATGGCGAACCGCAGGGTGTTGTAGACGTGGACCTTGTGGCCGCGGTCTTTGGCCGCCGTCACCAGGCGCTGGGTGCTGTAGGCCTTGGGCGACCGGGACAGGATGGCCAACTGCAACGCGAAACGCTCCCACGCGAGAAGAGGGGGGTGCTGCCCCCCGCTCATAACCCAGCCCCGTCCTTACGCTATCGGCCCTACTAGCTGGTTTGGGAGGAGAGCACCGGCGGGTACCGGCCCGATCGTGGCGATCCTGGGGACAGACACGGCGGCCCTCGAGGCCGATGACGACGACAGCGGCGAGAGCCACAAGGAGCGGGTGGATCGGGAGCTCCACGAGCTGCTGGAAGAGGTCCGTGTGGCGATACCGGGGGCGGAGGTGTTGTTCGCCTTCCTGCTCGGCATCGCCTTCACCGAACGGTTCTCGTCGGTGACGTCGCTGCAGCGCACGGTGTACTTCGGCGTGCTGCTGCTGACGGCGGCCGCCACCGCGCTGCTGATGGCACCCACGGCGTACCACCGGCTGCGGTTCCGCGACGGCGACAAGGAACGGATGCTGTTCACCATGTCCCGCACCTCGGTGGCGGCGCTCGTTCTGCTCTGCCTCGCCATCAGCGGCACGATCTTCCTGGTCGGCGACGTGCTCTACGACTCGGCGACGGCGGGGGCAGTGGGTGGAGCGATCTTCGCCTGGTTCGTCTGGTTCTGGTTCGGCCTGCCGTTGATGCGGCGGGCCTCCAGCCAGGACCCTGCCTCATGACCCCGTCGAGCCGCCCCGATCGGTTCCGTTCTCCGCCGCGGCGCCGGTCTTCCTGACCGAGCCGTTGGTCTTCGCTGTGCCGTTCAGCTTCGCTGTGCCATTCAGCTTCGCTGTGCCGTTGGTCTTCGCTGTGCCGTTGGTCTTCGCTGTGCTGTTCGGCTTCGCTGTGCCGTTCGGTGCGCTCTGCAGCTTCTTCGACCCCACCGACTTCAGCTTCTTGGTGGGGGTCAGCTCGGAGCGGGGCTTGGTCTTGTTGCGGAGCCGGATGTGGTCGGGCGGGCGCTCGCCCAGATAGCTCTGGGCCGGGTCGACCTGGAAATGCCCCCGCAGGGCCTGGCGCCCGATCAGCACCCGGAACCCCATCTGGGGCCGATGCGACAGGGTGAACTCCACCAGCTGCTCCACGCCGGCGATATGTACCGGGAGCAGCACCACGGGCCGGAACTCCCGCTGCCCGTTGGACGAGCGGATCCACCGCTGGTCCTCCAGCCGGGCCTCCAGCTCCACCGGGTCACGGGTGGAGCTCTGCCAGGGCAGGACGGTGAAGCGCACCCACTCCTGGCCGTTGCGCATGAACTTCGTGACGTTTCGGGCGTGGATGGCCGACGTGCGGGCCCCGGTGTCGATCTTGGCCTTGATCCACATCGCCCCGTGCTCGGGAAACGCCACCCACTCCCGCCAGCCCAGGAGTCGGTGGGGTCGGGTTCGGGCCTTCCGGCCGGCCGGCTTGTCGCCGGGCCGGCCGGGGGAAGACCGTTCAGATGTGGTCGTCGACCGGATCGAGGCACTGCCTCCTGCGCTCGGGCACCCCCGCCGGGGGGGAGCCGGAAATCCCCAGGTTATTCGTTCAGCGCTGGCTCGCCAGTTTCCGGTTGAAGAACTTCGCCTTCATGTGGTCCCGGTTGAGGTAGGCGATGAAGTCCTGGCTGATCTCCTTGGGGCAGGCCTCGGAGCACTCACCGTGGTTGGTGCACGACCCGAAGAACAGCTCCATGGTCTCCACCATGTTCTGGGCCCGGCGGTACCGCTCGGGCTGACCCTGGGGGAGGGAGTTGAGGTGCCACACCTTGGCCGCGGTGAACAGCTGGGCCGCCGAGTTGGGGCAGGCGGCCACGCAGGCGCCGCAGCCGATGCAGGCAGCGGCGTCCATGGCCGAGTCGGCCACCTCTTTGGGGATGGGCGTCTCGTTGGCGTCCTGGGCCGTGCCGGTGGGGGCGCTGATGTAGCCCCCGGCCTCGATGATGGCGTCGAGCGGCGAGCGGTCGACCACGAGATCCCTGATCACGGGGAAGGCGGCGGCTCGCCACGGCTCGACGTCGATCGTGTCGCCGTCGGAGAACTTCCGCATGTGGAGCTGGCAGGTGGCCGTGCCCCGCTCGGGGCCGTGGGCCTGGCCGTTGATCATGACCCCGCAGCTGCCGCAGATGCCCTCCCGGCAGTCGTGGGGGAACTCGACCGGCACCTTGCCCTGGGCGATCAGCTCCTCGTTCACGAGGTCGAGCATCTCGAGGAACGAGGCGTCCTCGGGAATGCCCGGGGCCTTGTAGGTCTCGAACCGGCCGGGCCCGTTGGGCCCGTCCTGACGCCAGATGTTCAGGGTGAGGTTGAGCGTGTTGCTCACTTGTAGCTCCTCTGGGTGAGATGCACCTCGTCGAAGACCAGCTGCTCGGCGTGCTTGGTCTGGGGCTGGTCGCTTCCGTTCCACTCCCAGGCCGACACGTGGGCGAAGTTCTCGTCGTCCCGGAGGGCCTCGCCGTCCTCGGTCTGCGACTCCTCCCGGAAATGGCCGCCGCAGCTCTCCCGGCGGTCGAGGGCGTCGCGGGCCATCAGCTCGGCCAGCTCGAAGAAGTCGGCGATGCGGCCGGCCTTCTCCAGCGAGGAGTTGAGGCTGTCGGCCGTGCCGAGCACCCGGAGATCGGCCCAGAACTCGTCCTTGAGGGCCTTGATCTCGCTGATGGCCTTCTCCAGGCCGGTGGCGTTGCGGGCCATGCCGATGTAGTCCCACACCAACTTGCCCAGCTCCCGGTGGAAGTGGTCGGGGGAACGGGTGCCCCCGATACCGATGAACCGGGCCGTCTGATCCTGGACCCCGGCCACGGCCTGGGTGAAGACCTCGTCGCTCGGGTCCACCAGCTTCTTCTGGAGCCGGGGAGCGAGGTAGTCGCCGATGGTGTACGGGAGCACGAAGTACCCGTCGGCCAAGCCCTGCATCAGGGCCGAGGCGCCGAGCCGGTTGGCCCCGTGATCGCTGAAGTTGGCCTCCCCGGCGGCATACAGGCCGGGGATGGTGGTCATCAGGTTGTAGTCGACCCAGAGGCCACCCATCGTGTAGTGGGTGGCGGGGTAGATGCGCATCGGAGTCTTGTACGGATCCTCGCCCGTGATGCGCTCGTACATCTGGAGGAGGTTGCCGTACTTCTCCTCGATGACCTCGGCCGAGTCCCGGTTGATGGCGTCCACGAAGTCGAGGTACACGCCGTTCTTGAGCGGGCCGACGCCGAGCCCCTGATCCACCACCGTCTTGGCGTTGCGGGAGGCGACGTCACGGGGCACCAGGTTGCCGAACGCAGGGTACTTCTCTTCCAGGAAGTAGTAGCGGTCGGCCTCGGGGATCTGGTCGGCCGAGCGGGTCTCGTCGGGATTGCGGGGCACCCAGATCCGGCCGTCGTTGCGCAGCGACTCCGACATCAGCGTCAGCTTCGACTGGAACTCGTCGGAGGCCGGGATGCAGGTGGGGTGGATCTGCGTGTAGCAGGGATTGGCGAAGTAGGCGCCCTTGCGGTGGGCCCGCCAGGCGGCGGTCACGTTGCAGGCCATGGCGTTGGTCGACAGGTAGAAGACGTTGCCGTAGCCGCCGGTGGCCAGCACCACGGCGTGGCCCGAGTGGGCCTCCACCTGGCCGCTGACCAGGTCACGGGTGACGATGCCGCAGGCCTCGCCGTCCTTGACGACGACGTCGAGCATCTCCTTCTTCGTGTGCAGCTTGACCTTGCCCAGGTGCACCTGGCGCATCATCTGCTGGTAGGCGCCGAGCAGGAGCTGCTGGCCGGTCTGGCCCCGGGCGTAGAACGTGCGGCTCACCTGGGCCCCGCCGAAGGAGCGGTTGTCGAGCAGGCCGCCGTACTCCCGGGCGAAGGGCACGCCCTGGGCCGCCATCTGGTCGATGATGTTCACCGATACCTGGGCCAGCCGGTGGACGTTGGCCTCCCGGGCCCGGTAGTCGCCGCCTTTTACTGTGTCGTAGAACAGGCGGTGGACGCTGTCGCCGTCGTTGCGATAGTTCTTGGCCGCGTTGATACCGCCCTGGGCGGCGATCGAGTGGGCCCGGCGGGGGCTGTCGTGGAAGGTGAAGACCTCGACCTGGTAGCCCAGCTCACCGAAGGTGGCGGCGGCCGACGAACCGGCCAGCCCGCTGCCGACGACGATGATCTTGAACCGGCGTTTGTTCGCCGGGTTCACGAGCTTCATGTCGAACTTGTGGTTGTCCCATTTCTCGGCCATGGGGCCGGCGGGAATCCTTGCGTCGGGAAGCATCAGGCGCTCCTCACTACTTCACCTTGTCGCTGAGGTCAATGATGCCGGCTAGCACGGCGATGGGGAAAGACACGTTCCCGATCAGGATGATGCCGGCGACGCCGGCGGCGAAGCCCCGGCGCAGCTTGTTGTAGGCCGGGTTGTTGATCCCCAGGCTCTGGAACATGGAGTAGGCCCCGTGGAATATGTGCATGGCGAGCAGGGCGTTGGCGATGATGTAGAAGGCCGCCACCACGGGGTTGGACAGGCTGCCCACCACGTTCTCGTGGGGATGGCCACGCTCATAGTCGTAGCCGGGAATGAAGCCCCAGGTTAGATCGGCCAGGTGGAAGATGAGGTAGGCCAGCACGATCACGCCCGTGTACCGCATCGACCGGGAGGCGAAGGTGGCCGCCTTCCAGTCCCGCTTCGACGAGTACGTCACGTTGGCCTGCTGGTTCATCATCGTCAGGGCGTACATGGCGTGGATGTGCAGGCCGAAGGCCCCGATCAGGCCGATGCGGAGGATCCACAGGGTGACGGTGCGGGGCAGGAACGGTACCAGCAGGTCACGCAGCCATTCGCCGTAGATGTTGGCGTCATAGTCGAGCACGCCGTTGTGCTCCACCACCCCCAGGTACAGCTTGAGGTTCCCCAGCATGTGGAACACGACGAAGCCCAGCAGCATGATGCCGGTGACGGCCATCACCCACTTCTTGCCCACGGCGGTCTGGTACAGGCTGAGGGGGAACGGCAGTTCCTTCCCCTTCGGCCGCAGCGGCCGGTCGGCGCTGTCGACCCTCGCCTTGGTTGGTGCAGCCATCGGCTACCTCCACGCCTCTCTCGTGTCTGTCCCTCGCGGGGCCGGCCAGTGGTGGATCGGCCGTCTCCGGGGAATGGAAATTTCCCGGACGGGACCATAGCGCTGCCGGTGCCAGGTGCAGTAAACAAAGCGGCCAGCGCTGGTCCGACGGGCCCGGCAGGCGCGGGTGCTCGACTCCGGTTGAGGGGAGGGTCTCTAGCCGAGGCCGGTCTTCGAGCGGAGCGACGTGTACCTGAAGGGCAGGCCGATCGCGACACCGGACCCTGGGGCGGCACCGTCGCAGCGGGGATCGCTCGTGTTTGGGCGCAGGTCGGTGAGCTGGTCGAGGTGACGGAATGTGGGGGCCGGTCGCCGTCTGTGAGGGAATTTCCCGCGGGAAATTTCCGGGTCGGGGCACACGGACAGGGTTCGGGAGACTCAGCCCGAGCTGCGCTGGCATCTCGGCTACCCGTTCGCGCTGGCGTTGATGCTGATGTTGGCCCTGACGCTGATCCGCTCGTTCCGGCGCAGCGGCTGGTTGTGACCGGATGTGACCTTGGACCGCAGCTGGGTCGCCCACCCTGGGCTACTGTCGGCCGCGACGCCAAGCATGGAGGACAACGTGACCACCGAAGAGGCGCACCGCCAGCTCGACCATGTCCGGGGGGCACTGCTCACCCGGTACCGGGGGGTGGTTCCCGACGGCGATGTGACCGAGGTGGTCGAGCGGGTGGCCCAACGGTTCCTCACCGCGCCCGTGCGTGATTACGTCGGTATCCTCACCGAGCGGGCGGCCCGCCACGAGCTCGATCGCCGCCGCCCCCACGCCGCCGCCTGATAGTTCACCCCTGAGACATCTGGCGTTCATCTCAGCGCCACCTGCCTCGCCTAAACTTTCAGGCCCATCTGTTTGGGGTGGGATCAGGCGGGCAGACAGGATTCGGATGCGTGAGCGTGAGTTGAAGCGGTCGTTCCCGGCGGAGGCCGAGCTGCCGGCGCTCGGCGACGCCATCCCCGGCGTGGAGCTCGGCCCGGCCGAGCAGGTTCGGGTGGAGGACCGCTACGTCGACACCGCCGACCTCCGCCTCGCCCGGTGGGGCGTGACGCTCCGGTGGCGTACGGGCACCGGCTGGACGCTCAAGCTCCCCCGACCCGACCTGGGATCGGCGGGAGCGCTCGATCGCGACGAGTTGGTGCTCACCGGGCGGGCCTCGGCTCCGCCGGCGCGGGCCCTGGCACTGGTGTCCGGCTTCACCCGGGGTGAGCCGCTGGTGCCGGTGGCCCTCCTGTCCAAGGAGCGCACCGCCCGCCGGTGGGTGCTGCCCGACGGGTCGCTGCTGGCCGAGCTGGTCGATGATCGGGTGACAGCCAGCGTGCTCCTCCAGGGGGCCGACGGCAGCGGGGCCGAGGTGTCATTCCGGGAGGTGGAGGTGGAGCTGGCGCCCGAGGCCGATCCCGCCCTCCTCGATCTGGTGGCCGAACGGCTGCCTGCCGACCCCGACGACAGCGCCGTCCCCAAGCTGGTTCGAGTGCTGGGCCCGGCCGCCCTGGCCTTGCCCGACGTGGTGGTGCCGCCCGTCCCGGCCCGCCCCACGGCGGCCGATGTGGTCCGGACGGCCTTCGCCTCCTCGGTCCGCCGGCTGCTGTTGTGCCTGCCCGACGTTCACCTCGACACCGATCCGGAGGGGGTGCACCAGTCCCGGGTGGCCATCCGCCGCCTCCGTTCGGACCTGAGGACGTTCGGTGCGCTGCTCATTGCCGGTTCTGTCGACGAGCTGCGCAACGAGCTGTCGTGGTTGGGGGGAGAGCTGGGCTCGGTGCGCGACGCCGATGTGCTCGGTGGGCAACTGCGCCGCCGCTTGGCCGCCCATCCCGAGATCGATGCCGACGCCGCGGCCGAGGTTTTGCGTCTGCTCGCCCGGGAACGCAAGGCGGCGGTGACCGCAGCGACGCGGGGGATCGCGGGCCCCCGGGCGCTGGCCCTGCTCGATGCGCTGGTGAAGTTGGCCGCTGATCCGCCGCTCCTACCCGGCGCCGAGGGGCCGGCGGCGACGGTCCTGCCGCCCCTGGTCGACAAGAGCTGGCGCAAGCTGCGTCGCCATGTCCGCCAGCTCGACGACCCGCCGGCCGACGACGCCCTCCACCAGACCCGGATCCTGGCCAAGCGGGTCCGCTATGCCGCCGAGGCCGTCGGCCCGGCTGCTCCCAAGGAGGCGGCCTACTTCGCCCGGCACGCAGCCAAGATCCAGACCGTACTGGGCGACCAACACGATTTCGTGGTGGCCGGGCAGTGGTTGGAGGCCAACGCTCCGGCCCTGCGGGGCGCTCCGGCGTTCGCCGCCGGCCGTCTGGCCCAGGCCTTCGCCGACGATGCCGTGTCGAAGGCCGACGATTGGCACCGCCAGTACAAGCGCTTGCAGCAGCACACCGGCTGGTTGCGTCCCTGAGCAGCGAGCGGGCCGGGGTGAACGCCGAGGAGTAGAGCCCGTCAGTCGATCGCGGCGAGCTGCCGGCTGAGGGGCGGAATGATGATGGCGATTGCGCCGGCGAGCACACCGACCTGCACGAGACGGCGGATGCTCGGCCGGGTCGAGTGCGCCTGCGGGTCGTTGTGAGCGGGGCCCTGGCTGGTGGTCATCGGGGCCCGCCCTGTTCGATGTAGGGGGCGAGGTGGTCGAGCATCGCCGCCCAGCCCTCGACCATCTCGGCGAAGAACTCGTTCTCCCACTCCGCTCCCGTTCCGTAGGCGCTGGAGACGACGCGGATCACGCAGCTGCCACCAGACGCCGATTCGACCAGGAACTCGGTGGCGATCGGGGTGAGCGAGGACAGGTCGTGGTGGGCGGTCGGCATGTGGTCGGCCACCGGCCACGGTTCGGCATAGGCGAAGCGCTTGGCCGGCGTGTAGTCGGTGACGATGCCGTGCGACCAGATCCCGACGTCGAACGACACCGCACCCCCGATCCGGGGGTCGAGGCGGGTCGGCACCATCCAGGCGGCGATGCCGTCGGCGGTGGCTATCGCGTTCCACACCTGCTCTGGGGTGGCGGCCACCTCGTAGGTGCGCTCCATCCGATGTTCGACCCGTTCGACCCGCTCGGGACAGACTCGGGTGTCGGGGGTGTCGGGGGTGGTCACGGGAGCTCCCTCGGTCGGGGGTAGGACGAGACGGTCAAGCGGTGGGGCCGGCCGTCGTCGTGGTGATAGCGGGCGACCAGGGCGGCCACCGCCGCCTGCAGGTCGGAGGCGAAAGCGGCTCGGTCGTCGGGTGAGCGGAACCCGATCACGGTGTCGACGGTCAGCGTCGGCACACGCGTGCCGGCCGTGGCGCCGGCGGCGGCGATCACACCCACCTCGGACACCGTTCGGGCGTTCACCGCGATCAGATACTCAGCGGAGAGACGGTCGGCCACCTCGTTCGGATCGATGACTGCACCGTGCAGCACGTCGGGGGCGACCACGAGGTGGCGGGCCGACCGACGGACGACTCGTTCGGTGATCCCACCCCAGGGCCGTTCCTCGGCCAACTCGACCAGCCCGTGGGCCTCCAGCGCTTTGAGGTGGTAGTTCACCTTCTGGCGGGTCGACCCGACTGCCGCCGCAACCGTGGTGGCCGAGCCTGGTTCGGCCAACGCGTCGAGGATCGACGCCCGTATCGGATCGAGGGCGGCTTCAACCGCCGCCGCATCGGCCAGCACCCGGACATCGTCCACGAGGGCCAGGGTACGCCTTGACAATAAAAATTGTCAAGGGGTGATCCGGCCTCGGCTCGGCCGGCGCCGTCCGTCGGCGCGAGCCGACCGACGGTTGGAGTGATCGTCGGCGATACTGCTGCCGTGCCCAAGGTGGAGCTCGACCCCGATCTCCTGGCCGAGACTGCGGTCAGGCTCCAGGCGCGGATCGTGGCCCGGTTCCCTGGCTCGGCTCTGGGGCAGCGGGCGGGGGATCTGATCGAGCTGCTGGCCTCGGTCCGCAGCCGGGCCGACGACATTGCCCGGCCCATGTGGCCGCTGCGCCTGCTGGCCGGCACGCTGCTTGTGGCGGTGGTCGGCCTTCTGGCGGCACTCCCCTGGGGCCTGTCGGGGGCCGGTGTCGACAACACCCTGCAGCGCATCCAGTTCATCGAGTCGGCGGTGAACGACGCCGTGTTCCTAGGCGCCGGCCTGCTGTTCGTGTGGACGCTGGAGAACCGGATCAAACGACGCCGGGCCTTGCGCCTGCTGCACGAGATCCGCTCGTTCGCCCATGTGATCGACATGCTGCAGCTCACCAAGGATCCCCAGCGGGTTCCGGCCAACCGCAGCCGGGCCACCCCGATGTCGCCACCCACCGCCATGGACACCTATGAGCTGGGCCGCTACCTCGACTACTGCTCCGAGCTGCTGTCGTTGGCGGCCAAGGGGGCGGCCATCATGGCCATCCGCTTCGACGACCCGGTGGTGCTGGGGGCGGTGAACGAGATCGAAGGCCTGACCAACGGCCTGTCCCGCAAGATCTGGCAGAAACTGATGATCATCCTCACCACTGACGCCGGGTTCGATGACGACCCTGAGGTGCCCGGACTCGAAGCGAGACCGTAGAGAGGGCCGGGCCGATCGCTCCAGCGGGCCCGGCCCTCTCGGTCTGCTGTCAGCGGGTGCTGGTGCGGATCCGCGTGTTGACCACGCCGTCCTCCACCACCAAGCTCACCTTCCAGGCCGAGGTCCCGGCGTTGCTGGCCACGTGGTGATCGTGAGGATGGCGCCGTTGCGGCTGATCGAAACCATGCCGGCGTCGCCCGCCGAACACGGCTGGTCGACGTCGCAGACGGCGGTGGTCTCGGTCCAGGGGCCATCGGCCTCACCTGCGATCGCGCCCGAGGTGTTCATCAACGCGGTGGGCAGCGTTAACGAGCCGCCGGCTGATCGGCGAGCAGCGGAAAGTACGAAGGCCCCTGTCGGGGAACCGGGTCCCGGGGAGATCGTGGTAACGCCCGAGACCTGGGTAGGAGGCTGATCATGTCGATGGACCAGAAGGACGGCGCGGCTCCACCGGCGACGGAGGTGCTCCAGCAGGTTGGTCGGGCCCTCCGGGCATTGGCCGAGGTGACCAACGGCCTGCCCCGCGAGCTGCGGGAGTTGAGCGCCGAGCTGCTGGCGTGCCAGGCCAGTGACAGCGGTGCGGTCGGCCCGGAACGCAGGGAGTCGGCCGCCGACTACTCGATCCTGGCCGCACGGTTCGCCCTGTCCGAAGCGACCACGGCCGCCCTGGCGCTGGATCGCCGGATCGCCGATGCCGCCCGACACATTGCGGCCACGACAACGCCGGCGGTGTGAGGTCCACTCGCGCTACCCACCGGGCGTTCACCCTGGCGTCGCCGGCCCGCAACCTGAGGAACCTACCGTCGATTGGATGGACCATCCGGCTCTGCACACCCTGCTGGCCGAGGTCGCGCTCCTGCACCGCGACCTCGTCGCCTCGAGCGGCCCAGTCGCCGTGGCCGTTCCTGGTCGCTACCGCCCGATCGAGCGTCAGGTCGTTGAGGTGTCGGTTCCGCCGAGGCGGCGGTTGATCTCGCTGTTCATGATCCGGCACTCGTCGAGAGGATGGTCGTACCGGCACAGGAGGGCGCCGGTGAGCAGCTCTCGGGAGCGGCGCAGCCGGGCCAGTTCGCTGTCGAGCTGGGTGAGCCGTCGCCGGGCGATCTCCTTCCACGACGCATTGTCGCCGGCGTCGAGGACGCCCTCGATCTCGTCGAGCGACAGGCCGGCGTCCTGCAGCATCTGGATGAACACGAGCCGCCGCACCGTCGCCTGGGCGTACCGCCGTTGCCCTCCGGTCCGGGCATCGGCCACCACCAGCCCCCGCCGCTCGTAGTAGCGCAGGGTGGAGGTGGCGACGCCGAGCAGATCGGCGACGGCGCCAATGGGTTGGAGAGGTTCCACGTCGATGCGTCCATCATCGCTTGACTTGAACCCGGGTTCAACTGACACCGTGCCTTCATGAGCCACAAACACGACGATTCTCCCCAGACGGCGAGCGCCGCCGCTCAGCCCGCTCCCAATCATCACGCCTCGCATCCGGGCTTCTCCGGAGCAGGCGGCCTGGTGGTCGCCCTGTCGTTCCTCTTCGGGCGGACGGAGGCGGCCCAGTTGGCGATCCGGCTCGCCGATCTGCAGCGAGGCGAGCGGCTGGTCGATGTCGGCTGCGGTCCGGGGGTGGCTGTTCGGCAAGCCCGCATCGCCGGGGCCGAGGTCATCGGCGTCGACCCGGCGCCGGTGATGCTCCGGGTCGCTCGGGCCCGGTGGCGTTCCGGTTCTGCCGTCGACTGGCGGTTGGGGGCGGCCGAGAAGCTCCCGGTGGCCGACGGCTGGGCCGACGTCGTGTGGTCGTTGTCGACCGTCCATCACTGGGCCGACATCGGCGCCGGGCTGGCCGAGACCCATCGCGTCCTCGCCCCCGGTGGCCGCCTGGTCGTGCTGGAGCGTCGCATCGGCGACCCCGGGGCCCGGGGCACCGCCGGCCACGGGTGGACGGCCGAGCAAGCCGAGTCGTTCGCCGAGCACTGCCGGCGGCAGGGGTTCGCCCGCGCCGAGGTCGGCGTCCACCGCGGCAGGGGACCGATCCTCAGCGTGGTGGCCTGGCGCTGAGCTGCCGCCCCCGCTGTGCGAATTACAGGTGGCTGGTGTCGGCCTCGACCGCGTCGAGGAACATCTCCGGTGGCCGGAGCTTGAACGAGGTGGTGGACACCGAGGCGCCGGTGATCCGATCGACGCGGAACGACCGGACGTCGTCGACCGTCTGATCCCACGCCAGCGCGTACCAGACGGGAAGGCTGTAGTAGAGGTGGTGCACCTCGATCGCCCGGTGCGACGGCTTCCCGCTCCCGTCCCGGTAGCCGATCCGGATCACGTGCTGTCGGCTGAACCCTTCGAGCAGTGGCCCGGTGGTGGCGGCGGGGGGCGGCTGGTAGGTGGCCAGCACCGCGCTCGACGCCGGCCGCCCCACGATCACGCGCCGGCGGAGGCTGCGGATCCGCGAGGCCTGCGACGGGGCGAAGGCCTGGGCCACCTTGCGCTCGATCGAGCGGACATCGCCCAGGAGCAGCGGTGAGCCCACCTGCTGGGCGATGGCCAGGCACAGGAGCAGCCCTATTGCCTCCGACTCGTTGAGATGCACCCGGCCCAGCGACCAGCCCCGCTCGAGATACACCCCGCCACCCCGCCCGGCCAGCCCGCCCACCGGTATCCCCAGGTCCCGCAGCGTGGCCAGGTCGCGGTGCAGGGTGCGGAGGCTGACGCCGAGATCGGCGGCGAGATCGGCGGCCGTGGTGTAGTCCCGTTCCGCCAGCAGCAGCTTCAGATCCTCCAGCCGAGCCACCCGGCCCGTCCGGTCTGTTCGATCCCCTGGGTCCGGCACGGCACAATACTGCCAGCTGATGACATGGTTATGCGTACGGTGACGGACGTAACCCACCCCCCAGTTTCAAGGAGTGACCATGCATGTCGTCCTAGCGCCCGGCCGTCTCAAGCCCGGTGTCACCGAGTCGGCGATGCTCGCCGCCTCCGACCGGTTCCAGAGCGAGTTCGTGGTGGATCACCCGGAGGTGCTCCGCCGGGTGCTGGTGGGTGATGCCACCGGCGGCTACGCCGACATCGTGTTCTTCGCCGACGAGGCGGCGATCGGGCGGGTCATGGAGGCGGAACAGGCCAGCGAGGTGTGCCGGGAGTTCATGGGCCTGTGGGACCCGGCCCCGCCGGCGGTCTACTCGGTCCTGCGCACCTACCCCTGACACTCGGGGTTTCGGGTCATTGCCCGACGCGGCCTTGGCCAGGCCGTGCTGTATCGTCTCATGACCCCTGATCGAGGCCGAGGTTCTCAACCAGCCAGGCGGCATACGATCGACATGAGACCTGCGCCCGGTGGTCGGTCAGGTGACGGCTGATCTCGTCGGGGAGGCGGGGACAGGTCGTCGCCCGGACCCGCGCAGCCAGCGTCCACCACGGGCCGAGGTCGCTGGTGATCCACGTGACCTCCACCGGTCCCGCCCGCCAGATGTCCTTGGTCAGCTCGATCCACCCGGTCGGCAGCTCGGCCAGGCGTACCGGGAACTTGGCCCACTGCTCCGGCTCGGCCGACACCGAGTCGGTGACGTCGATCACGGGGCTGCGGCCGGTGAGCATCTTCAGCTCTCCCTTGCCGGTCGTCCCCCGCAACTTGTAAGACCGCTCCCGGGTGAGTGAGCCGAGGTGGTAGCGATCGAGGCGCTGTCGGTTACGTGCACCCACCAGCGCCGGACCTCGCCCCGGTACGAATAACCTGATCTCGTTGACCAGCCGGCCGCTACTGGCGCCTGGCAGCGCCAACCCGACGTCGGCCAGAGCATCGGCATGGAGGGTGACGCGCTCGGGCACCCCGGGCGCGCTACCCGATCCGGCCGTCAGGTAACGGCTGTCACCTTGTGGTACCGCCCGGCGATGACGCCGTTCGGCTGACGCTCCAGCTTCCAGACCGACCCCTTCTCGCATGTCGCTCGGTCAGCGTTCTCACAGCGTACGCCGAGCAGGCCCAGCATCGCCGGTATCACTTCCCCGTGCGTGCACAGGACCGACGCGTCGCGGTCGATCATCAGCCGTGCCAGGTCGGCGGCGTCGGCCTCGCGTCCGGGCAGGAGATCGGACCGGAGCATCGGCTCCAGCCCCAGGCGGTGAGCTAGCGGCAGAACGGTGGCGATGCAGCGGATCGTGGTGCTCGATGCGATGGTGCCGATCGTGCCGTTGAACCACGTTGCCAGGGTGGCGGCCTGGCGGCGACCGTCGAGGGTGAGAGGACGGAGGTGATCGTCATCCGCCCAGCCGGCCTTGTCCTCGGCAAGGGCGTGGCGGATCACGTACAGCGTCACTGTCGCTCCGGTCTTCGGTCGGCCGCGGGCTCCGAGGACTCTACCAAGTACGAGATTCCTGTTCGCAGTTGCGCTCGCTGGCGGCGCGCCTCGACAGGCTGGTGGGTACGAGATACCTGCAGATTTCGAGATGGGGCGGACGCCGGATGAACAACCAGGAGCGATCAGACCGGCCGGACAGGACGGGCAAACTGGGGGAGGTCGGTCGGCTATTCCTCCGGCTCGGGATCGTCGGCTTCGGTGGCCCGGCCGCCCACATTGCCCTCATGCGCGACGAGGTGGTGCGGCGGAGGGGGTGGCTGGACGACAGCGACTTCCTGGATCTCGTCGGCGCCACCAACCTCATCCCCGGCCCCAACTCCACCGAGCTGGCCATCCACCTCGGCCGCCAGCGGGCCGGCGGTCGGGGCCTGGTGGTGGCCGGCCTCAGCTTCATCGCCCCGGCGGTGGTGATCGTGGGCGTGCTGGCCTGGCTCTACGAGCGCCACGGAACCGATCCGATGTTGATCGATCTGCGCTACGGCGTGCTTCCGGTGATCGTCGCCATCATCGCCCACGCCGTCGTGGCGCTGGGCCGGGTGTCGGTCGTGTCTCCGATCGGCGCAGTCGCGGCGGCCGCCGCGCTCGCCGGCTTCCTGGTCGGCGTGCATGAGCTGCTCCTTCTCGTGGTGGCGGGCAGCGCCGCCGCGCTCTGGGCCAACCGGCGCCGCCTCCGGCCCGGGCGGGTTCCCCTCGTCATGCTCCTGGCTGGCGAGCCGGGACCGGGCTCGGCCGGGCCGTCGCTGTGGCGCCTCCTGCTGGTGTTCCTGGAGATCGGCAGCATCCTGTACGGCTCCGGGTATGTGCTCGTGGCCTATCTGCAGCGCAACCTGGTGGCCGACCGGGGCTGGCTGAGCGAGCAGGAGCTGCTCGACGCCGTCTCGGTGGGCCAGGTGACCCCCGGGCCGGTGTTCACCACCGCCACGTTCGTGGGCTGGCAGATCGACGGCTGGGCCGGCGCCGCCGTGGCCACCATCGGCATCTTCGCCCCGTCGTTCCTGTTCGTGGCGTTGTTGGGTGGCATCATCCCCTGGATGCGGGCCCACGCCACCGCCCGCTCGTTTCTCGACGGTGTGGTGGCGGCTTCACTGGGGATGATGGCGGGCGTGCTCGTCGAGCTGGCCGACGACGCCATCTCGGATCTCGTCACCGCCACCGTGGCGGCGGGTGCTCTTGCCGTGCTCGTCGCCACCCGGCTCAACTCGGCCTGGCTGATCGGCGGCGGCGTAGTGGTGGGCCTGGCCCACCGTACGATCGCCTGACACGGCGACGGAAACCAGCAGCGGACACCGGTTCGGCCCGCTAGGGAACGCCGGTGACGGTTTCGCACGAGCGGTCGGCCGTGTCGGCGGTGGTTTGGGTGCCCCCGTCGCACCGGTCGGTGCCGAGGTTGCCGGCCAGCGTGTCGTCGCCGGCGTCGCCGGCGAGCACGTCGGTGCCGAGGCCGCCGCTGAGGCGGTCGTCACCGTCGCCGCCGGCCAGGGTGTCGTTGCCCAGCTCGCCGTCGAGCACGTCGTTGCCGGCCCCGCCGGTGATCTGGTCGGAACCGACACCGCCGCGGACGGTGTCGTTGCCGTCGCCCCCGTCGAGGGAGTCGTCGCCCAAGCCGCCGTTGACGATGTCGTTGCCGTCACCGCCGCACAGCAGGTCGTCTCCCAGC
>CADEDH010000060.1:12510-18113 GCA_902826025.1 uncultured Actinomycetes bacterium | reverse complement strand
GCCGCCGTTGACGATGTCGTTGCCGTCACCGCCGCACAGCAGGTCGTCTCCCAGCCGGCCGTTGATCGTGTCGTCGCCGCCGAGGCCCACGATGGCGTCCCGGCCGAGCGTGCCGTTGAGCACGTCGTTGCCGGCGGTGCCGACGAGCACGTTGTAGCCCATGGCCCGGAGCTCGGCCTCGGTGCCGGTGATGCCGGCGCAGCTGAGCCGTCGCACCAGGTCGAGGCCGATCAGCACCGGGTCGTGGTCGGAGGAACGGTAGGGGTCGGCCTGGTAGAGCGGCAGGGCGTTCGACTCCCGCTCGAAGGCCTGCTCGCCCGCCGTCTGCAGCTCGTCGTTGTAGTCGAGCAGCGGCACCTCGTCGGCGTTGATGTGCCAGTCGGCCACCCCGGTCACCTGGGGCCGCAAGGTGGCGTCGGCCAGGGCATGGTCGAGGTAGCCGAGCTGCCCGTCGAACAGGAAGCTGTAGGCGCTGCCGCCACCGAAGTCGGCCTGCAGATCGGTGTAGCCGGCAGCCGTCAGGGCCGTGATCGGATCCTCCTTGGCGTAGGAGTTGAGGTCGCCCATGATCAACACGCCGGCGCCGCCGCTGCCGGTGGGATCGGTGGCCAGGTAGTCGACCAGCGCCTGGGCCGCCGCCGTGCGGGTCCCGTTGCAGTTGCCCTGACCGTCGCCCAGATCGGGGTCGCCGATGTCCTCGCAGCCCGAGCCCTTCGACTTGAGATGGTTGAGGGCGATCGTGACCCGGCCCCCGGTGGCGGTCTGCTCGAACGTCTGGATCAGGGCCGGCCGGTTGCGGGTGTCGATGAACCGGGAGTCGACCGACGAGTCGAGCACCTTGAACGGGCCGACCGGCGTGACGGCGGCGCTGCGGTACACCAGCGCCGTCTTGATGGCGTCGCCCCCGATCGTGCCGGTGTCGACGTAGGCGTAGGTGCCCGGGGCGGTGGCGGCATTGAGGGCGGCCACCAAGTCGGCCACCGACGCCCCGCTGTCGTTCTGGATCTCGATCAGGCCGAGCACGTCGGCGTCGATGCTCGTCATGGCGCTGACGATCTTGGCCCGCTGTCGGGCCAGCTCCTCGCCCGTGTTGGCCCCCCGGCATTCCAGGTTGCTGGGCCCACACACCGCACCGGGCACCTCGAGGGTGGTGAAGAAGTTCAACACGTTGAAGCTGGCCACCTTCATCGTGCCGCCGACGGCCGGCGGCGCGGCCGGGCGGGGATTGGCCGGAGTGAAGGTGTAGCTGCGGCCGGTGATGGGCCGCACCCGCCAGGCGTCGGTGCCGGTGAGCCCGGCGAACGACCAGTGCAGCACGCCGGCGAGACCGGTGACGGTGTCGCCGCCCCGCACCGGGTTGGTGGTGCTGAGACCGGGGGAGGGGTAGGGGTAGGGCTCGTTGTTCTGGGGCCCGCTCACCATGTCGTTCTGATTGTTGTTGTCGTCGTCGAGGATGATGCGCCGGGCCGCCAGGTCGCCCCGGAACGAGGCGTAGCCGGCCACGCTCGGGGCGTTGGTGTCGGTGAACTGCTCGGGCCGGCCGCCAGCCGACAGCACCACCTGCCCGTAGCGGGCCAGCTCGAAGTACTCGCTGACCGAGAGGGTGTCGGGGAACGTGACCAGCATCCCCTCCTGGGCCTCGAAGGTGGCGGCGACGTTGGTGGGGCCGGCCGCCGGCAGGGCCACCGGCACCGGGGTGGGCAGGGGGTTGCCGGTAGAGGTGACGGTGATCGAGCCGCCGGCGCCGGTGACGTCGATCTGGCTCATGGCGAAGAACTCCTCGGGCTCACCGGTCACGGTCACCACGTCGCCCACCTGGGGGGCGGTGGGGCAGCCGCCCCGGCAGAACACGAAGATGCCCTCCGAGGTGGCCGGGTCGGTGTCGGCGTCTGCGTCCTCCTCCTGGACGAAGAAGGCGTCCCGGACGTCGTTGTTGGTGAACACCGAGGTGACGACACCCTGGACCGTGACGGGGGCGGTGATGGCCACCGATGAGCCGGCGCCCTGCACCTCGTGGATGGCCCGGACCGCCGGGGGCGGTGGCGGAGGCGGAGGGGGCGGAGGTTCGCCTGGGCCGAACGCCTGACCGGTGTTGACCGATCCGGCGGTGGCCGCCACCGGGCCGGTCCAAGTGAAGTCACCGGCCTTGGTACCGCTGCCGGTGAGCTGGAGGCTCTGGCCCAGCGGTTCGGCTCCGGCCTCGGAGCGGCCGATGTCGGTGCTGGTGAGCCCGGCGGCCGGGCCGTCTACGGCGGCGAACGCCCCCTCGTAGCTCAGGAACTGCACGACAGCGCCGGTCGTGTCGACGAGGGCCAGCCCGTCCGGTGCGCCGTTCTGCAGGCCGGCGGACGCCGCCACCGAGGCGAAGCCGTAGCCGCCGCTAGGGCTGGCCAACGGCACCCCGGTGAGGCTGAGCGTGCCGTACGCCGCGCCGCCGTTGCCGTTGTAGAGCACCAGCGACCAGCCGGTGAGATCGGTGCCGACCGGAGCCGCCACCTCCACCAGCTCGGCGGCGTCGGCACCGGTGTTGTCGTAGTGGATCTCGTTCACGAACACCGCCGAGGCGGCGCCGGGCACGGCGCCGGCGGCCTGGGGGGCCACGGCGACGAGGGCGCCGGCGATCGGGATGATCGGTAACAGGCGGCAGAGCGGTCGGAGGCGGCGGCCGGACATGCGGGCTCCTTGGGGTGAGCGGGTCCTGCCGGCACCCTAGGTTCGCTTGGCGTCGCGTGGACAACGGGACGATGCCGATTGTCTGAACGCCGGGTGACGAGCGGCGGTCGGTCGGGCTCAGCGGCAGTCGGTGGCCACCGCCAGGGCGGCGCAGATCTCCCGCAGCCGGACATCGCTGATCCGGCCGAGCCGCTCGACCAGCAGGCCAACCGACACCGATTCCACCGAGTCCAGATTCGCCGCACACCGTCGTGGCACGGGGTCGTCCTCACCTGGTTCGAGAACGACCTCGCTGGCCAGCCCCCGGATCGTTGTCGTGCACGGAGCGACCAGCACTCGTCGGAGACGGGGAATCGCCGCATCACGGGACAGCACAATGACGGGGCGACGACCGATATCGGGTGGCTCGCACCACCACACCTCACCCCGTCGGGGCAGGTCGGTCATCGAGCGGCGGACGGGCGGAACGACGCCAGGTCGCCCCACTCGTCGGGCTCGTCGAGCGGGTGATCGGCGTAGGCCGCGGTGTAGGCGGCATCGATCTCCGCCGCCCGGTCACGGGCCAGCAGGGCGGCCAACGCCTCGTCGATCAGCTCGGCATCGCTCGACTCGGCCCGGGCTCGCCGGGCGCCTTCGAGCAGGTCGCGGTCGACCGTCGTGCTGATTCGGGTCCGTGTCATGCCACCATCATGCCACTACCATGGCATGGGCGGCAACGGCGGCCCTTCCCTGGGGCCTCGAGGGTCCCAGTGCTCGGCTGCTATCGGGTCAGGGTTCCCGATCGGGGGTCAGCGGGGGCGGTGGCGGGTGGCCGGGGTCATCGACTCCGACGGGGGGATCACGACCGTCTGGTAGTGGTTGGTGAGGTAGCGGTCGCCCGACTCGAGCTCCAGCTCGATCGTGAGGGCGCCGGTGCGGGGCGGGATCTGCAGGTCGAGGCTGCCGATGTAGGCGCAGCTGTCGGCAGGGAGTTGGCCGATCCAGTGGCGCTCCACCATCCAGTCGTGGAGGCGGGCCCGGGCCGTCACCCGCACCGGGCCGATCTCGTGGCGGAGGTCGCTCACGGCGTGCACGGCCAGCGACAGCTGCTCGTCGGGGGTGACGATGGGGGGTGGGCTGTCGGCCACCACGATCACCGGCCGACACGCCTCCACCAGGGCGTCGTAGGCCGGTTTGGGGATGCGGTCGTGGTCGAGCAGGCCGAAGCCGCCGTCGGGCTCGGCATCGAACAGGGCCATCACGCAGAAGCCACCGGCGGGGGCGTACTTGAGCCGGCGCATGGTCTCGATCTGCGCCTGGATGAGGTCGGCCTGGTAGGCCCGGGTGGCGGCCGACCAGGCCTGGCCGTCGGCGTAGGCCCCCCGGGGGACGTAGCGCTCGAAGGCGCCCCGTTCGGCCGTGGGCCACGCCGGGGCGTCGGCGGGCCAGTCGTCGATGGTGGCCGACTGGGAGCCGATGGCCCCCACGAAGGCGCCGAGGCGGGGCCACCGCTTGAGCAGGTCGGCCAGATCCTCGGGACGGCCGGTGCGCCAGCCGAGCCACAGGTGGGTGTCGGAGTCGCGCAGCTCGAGCAGCCCGGGCAGGGCGCCGGAGCGGGTGACCACCGATCGGGTGGGGTCGGCCGACCGCAGCTCGCGGCGCAGCAGCGGGTCGAGCACCGACCGGTTCCAGCTGGGGGCTAGGTGCCGGCCCAGGCGCCGGCCCAGGCGGGGAGCGGGCGACTCGGCCGGGTCGGGAACCGGGAGCGGGGGGCCGTTGGGTTCGTCGTGGGCGCACCACAGGGCCACCGACGGGTGGTGGCCGAGCTCGTCGACGGCGGCCCGGGCCACGGCCCGGGCGGTGGCCCGGGTGCGGGTGGCGTAGCTGCCCACCAGCGGGAGGTCCTGCCACACCAGCAGCCCGAGGTCGTCGGCCAGGTCGTACAACTCGGGCCGGCTCACGTGGCCGTGGACCCGGATCAGGTCGAGGCCAGCGTCGCGCGCCAGCTGGAGCTCGTGGCGGAGGTCGTCCCGCTCGGCCGTGGCCAGAAACCGGCTGTGGGGGCCGACGGCAACACCCTTGGCGAACAGGCGCTCGCCATTGATCTTCCACTGGAAGTCGTCGACCTCAACCGTGCGGAGGCCGGTGCGCCAGTGGCGGCGGTCGCTGAGGGTGCCGTCGAGCGAGCGGACGGCGATCGAGACCTCGTAGCGGGGCTGGGGGCCGAGGGCGGCCGGCCACCACAGATGGGGGCGGGGAATGACCGACGTCCATTCCAGGCGGTTCTCGCCGGAGGCGACGTCGTGGTGGGCCACGCCGCCGGCGGTGGTGCCGTCGGGGGCCGTGATCGAGGTGTCGATGCGGATCTGGCCGGCCTCGGCGGCGTCGAGCACCACCCGGAACTGGAGCTCGGCCTCGGCTTCGGTGGCCCGCGTGCACAGGAGGCGGGCCCGCAGGATGGCGACGGGGCCGGTGGTGTCGACGCCCACCGGGCGCCAGATGCCGCCGGGGGAGCCGGGCGGGGCGAGGGGGCCGGCCTGGAGCGAGCCGGTGATCGAGCGTTTGGCGCCCGGGCGGTCGCCGTCGCACGCCACCTCGACGGCCAGCAGGTGATCGTGCTGCTCGGCCAGGATCGAGGTGATGTCGAAGCGGTGGGCGGCGAAGTAGACGCCGCTGTCGCCCAGGAGGTTGCCGTCGAGCCACACCTCGGCCTCCGACAGGATGCCGTCGAAGCGGAGCCAGGCCCGGCGGCCCTCGGCCGGCGGGGCCAGGGTGAAGCGGCGGCGGTAGATGACGGGGCCGGACTCGTCGGCCATGGCGGCGGCCTGGCCCCAGTGGCCGGGCACGCCCACCGTCTCCCAGCCGGAATCGTCGAGGTCGGGGTCGACGCCGGCGGCCTCCAGTTGCGGTGTCCGCACCGCCGCCCGCCACAAGCCCGACAGATCCATCTA
>CADEDH010000060.1:2854-12410 GCA_902826025.1 uncultured Actinomycetes bacterium | reverse complement strand
CCTCCAGTTGCGGTGTCCGCACCGCCGCCCGCCACAAGCCCGACAGATCCATCTATCTAGCCTACGGGAACCCTTCGGGTTCCTTGGGTTCGTCTTCGACGAACGCCTACGGGAACCCTTCGGGTTCCTTGGGTTCGTCTTCGACGAACCCCCGCTCCCACTCGAACCTGCACCGGTGGGCGAGGAGAGGTAGGGTCGTCATGTGGCTGATCGACCCCAGACATTGGGCGCACTGCGAGCTTCGAATTGGATCTCGCGGTCCGTGAAAGAAGAGATCCGGCGCAACGCGGTGGCCAAGATCAAGGCTGGCCAGCCGTTGTTCCCGGGCGTGCTGGGCTACGAGGACACCGTGCTCCCACAATTGGAGCACGCCGTGCTGGCCGGGCACGACATCATATTCCTGGGGGAGCGGGGTCAGGCCAAGACCCGCATGATCCGCCAGCTGACCGAGCTGCTCGACGAGTGGATGCCGATCGTGGAGGGCTCGGAGATCAACGACGACCCGTACAACCCGGTGTCGGCCCACGCCAAGGCGCTGGTCGACGAGCTGGGCGACGACACCCCGATCGACTGGGTGCACCGGCGTGACCGCTTCGGCGAGAAGCTGGCCACCCCCGACACCTCGATCGCCGACCTGATCGGCGAGGTCGACCCGATCAAGGTGGCCGAGGGCCGGTACCTGTCTGATGAGCTGACCCTCCACTACGGCCTGGTGCCCCGCACCAACCGGGGCGTGTTCGCCATCAACGAGCTGCCCGACCTGGCCGAGCGGATCCAGGTGGGTCTGCTGAACGTGCTCGAGGAACGAGACGTCCAGATTCGGGGCTACAAGATCCGTCTCCCGCTGGATGTGATGCTGGTGGCCTCGGCCAACCCGGAGGACTACACGAACCGGGGTCGGATGATCACCCCGCTGAAGGACCGCTTCGGCGCCCAGATCCGCACCCACTACCCGCTGGAGATCAGCACCGAGGTCGACATCGCCCGCCAGGAGTCGCACCTGCCCTCCAGCGACGATGTGGCCGGCCTGAACGTCGAGATCCCGGCGTTCATGGAAGAGCTGATCGCCACGTTCACCCACCTGGCCCGCTCCAGCCCTCAGATCAACCAGCGCTCGGGTGTATCGGTGCGCCTCACGGTGGCCAACATGGAGACCATGGTGGCCGCCGCCACCCGCCGGGCCCTGCGTCTGGGCGAGACCGAGGTGGTGCCCCGGGTGAGTGACCTCGGAGCCCTGTTCGCCTCCACCGCTGGCAAGATCGAGGTGGAGTCGCTGGAGGAGGGGCGCGACGAAGAGGTCATCGAGCACCTGCTGCGCGGGGCCATCCTCACCGTGTTCAAGGAGCACGTGTCGGCCGAGAGCATCCGCCAGGTGATCGACGCCTTCGAGGCCGACCTCACGTTGTCGGCCGGCGACGACCTGCCGGTGAGCGCCTACGCCGACAACCTGTCGAAGGTGCCGGCCATGTCGGCGCCGGTGGCTGGGCTGGTGGGCAACAGCACGTCGACGGGAGCCAAGGCGTCGGCCATGGAGCTCCTGCTCGAGGGTCTGCACCTGTCCAAGCGCCTCAACAAGGATGCGGTTGGAGGTAGGGCCAGCTACCGGGCCAGGGCCTGACCAACTCGGGGAGAAAAATCCGATCCAGGGTCCTGTCGACCCAGGGCGCGTCCGTCGTGCAGGAGATATGGTGGTGCCCCATGGCGGAACAGCTCGTCCCCATCTTGAAGGTCGCCGACACTGCTCGCTCCGCCGAGTGGTATGCCCGGTTGGGCTTCATCAAGGAGTTCGAACACCGGTACTCAGATGAGTTCCCGGGGTACGCCGGGATCAAGAAGGGCGACATCGAGATCCACCTCAGCGAGCACCCGGGCGATGCCACGCCCGACACCCTGTTGTACTACTGGGTGGAAGACGTGGATCTTGTGGCCAAGGAGTTCGGCGCCGAGCTGATCGAGCAGTCGTGGGGCCACGAGGTGCACCTCACCGACCCCGACGGCAACCGCGTCCGCTGCGCCACACGCAAAGAGGCGTGATACCCGAGGCCTGATCGGCCTCCCCTCGCGGCCGTGGGCGGCCGCCCATCCGGCGTCTACCGAAATGGTAGAATCTCCATGATGGACCTCAATATAAAGGACCTCGACGACTCTGTCGGGCAACGGCTACGTGAGCAGGCGGCCGCCGCCGGGCTCTCGGTCCAGCAGTACCTACGCAACGAGCTGACCCGTATCGCCGCTCGGCGCTCCCCCGGCGAGTTGGTGGCCGACCGTCAGCCGATGAGCCGCCAGGAGTTCGAGGCCATTCGGGAGCGCCTTCGCACCGCTGATGGCCGGTAGCGTCGTGTGCGATGCCGGCGGGGTGTTGGTGGCCGGGGGAGCGTTGGCCGGCACTGTGCCGCCGGGGGCGGAACTCCTTGCGCTCGACTTCACTGCGCTCACCGTCGGCCGGTTCCTGGCCCTCCGCTTCGACGGGAACCCGTCCCGGGTACGGGCCGAGCTCGGCTTGACGCTGTCGGCGGTCGGCGAATGGTTCCCGGTGCGGACGCTGGTGGCCGACGCGCTCGAGCGCGCCGGTGCGGGTTCGGTGGATGCGCTCGACTCGTGGTGCGCCCTGGCCCTGGCCGAGCAGCTCGATCTGCCGCTGCTGACCGCGTCGGACGAGGTGTCGAGCGACCGGGTGGACGTCCTCCGCCCCTGGTGAGCCTGTCGGGGGGCCTCCTCGGCCGGGGCTCCCGAGTGAGCGTACCCGGTCAGCTCGTGGCCGCTCCGTCGGCCCGGAACGTGGCGGCGGCCGGGGTCTCGCGGCGATCGGCGGTGATGAGACCGGGCTGCACGCTGAACCCCCGCTGCCAGTGGTAGCCGTCGATCGGGCTCGACTGCCACCACCCGGCCACGGTGGTGGACCGGCTGGCCTCGCTCACCAGATCGAGTACGGCCGACAGGTGGTCGGGCCGGGCCCGGCCGTCGTCGGCCACGTCGGCCAGGTTGCCGGCGGCCACGATCTCGTGGTCGCCCAGCTCCTCGGCCACCCGGTGCAGGGCCTCGCCCATTCCCTCCACCCACGCCGCCCAGCCGCTGGGCCCGATCGGGGCATCAGGCGGGTAGGGCTTCCACGCCCCCGCCCCGTCCACCAGCACCGCCGGCCGCAGTTCCACCACCACCCGGTCGAACGCGCCCCGCAGGTGGTCGACGGTGCGGGGCGGCAGGTCGGCCACCACCAGCTCACCTTCGGTCAACGCCCCCAGCCACGGGTGCCACAGCAGCCGCTCCATCAGCCGGGCCAGGGGAGCGGCCTTCACGTTGTCGGGCTGGGCCACGATCGTCCGCGCCGTCTGGTACGTGGCCACCGGGGCCGTACCCCGCAGGAGCCGCCACGCTTCGCCCTCGGCCAGCATGGCCGACTGCACCGCCCCGGCCGCCGCTCGCACGTCGCGCTCGCCGGGCGGGGCCTCGCCCAGCAGATGCCGGCGCAGGGCCCACATCAGCGGCTCCCGCTGGGGGATCCATCCGTCCACCAGGCCACCGAACGTCTCGCCGACCCAGTCGATGTGGCGGGGCCACAGCAGACCCCGGGCCCGGTCGTCGCCCAGGCCCCCTTCGTCGTCGGCGAACCAGCCCGGCAGGGTGCCGTCCACCAGGCAGGCCCACACCCGCAGCCCCTGGGCCCGGGCCGCCTGCAGCAGCTCGATGCGGGCCTCCACCGCGGCGCCGTCGTAGGCCGCCGGCGTCGGCTGGAGCCGGGCCCACTCGAGGGTGACTGCGATGGCGTCGATCCCGAGCCCGGCCAGCTGCTCCAAGTCCTCGCCCAGGGCGGCGGTCGATGGGGTCAGCCCGGCCGTGGTGCCGGGCGCCGCGGTGTCGGCCTCCCGCATCGACAGGTCCTCGGCCTCGGCCGCCGATCTGAACGCGCCCGCCGGCGCCGTGCTCAGCGGGGCCCGGCCCCGGGCGATCCACCGGCTCCAGTCGGCCGCCGGGGCGCAGCCCTCGATCTCGGTGGCCGTCAGCACCACGCCCTTCTCCCAGGTGCGTCGCTGCCCTTGCCCGCCGTCGTCGGCATCCCCGTCGCTCACGATGCTCAGCCTAGGAGCGCTCGGTCCGCGACCAAGTTCGAAGCAACGTCGCGATACGTGCGCTGAGCGAACTGTGCGGTGCCGCCGGCACGCTTTCCGCCCGAAGCGGCCTCGGCTCCGGGAGCGAACTACGCTTGGTGGATGGTCGGACAGCGATACCGCTACTCCCGCTGGGACGGCACGCAGAAGGGCTTCGACTTCGACGCCTTCGACGTGCTGAACGAGCTGACCGATGATCTGATGTACCACGGCGATCCACTCGCCGCCCTGCGTCGGCTCATGCAGGAAGGCTTCGAGGACCGCAATGGCGAACGGGTCCAAGGCCTGCGGGAGATGCTCGAACGCCTCCGCAAGGAGCGCCAGGAACGCCTGCAGAACCACGATCTGGGCGGCGTGTACGACGAGGTCAACGAGGCGCTCGAAGAGCTGATGGAGATGGAGCGCCAGGCCCTGGAAGACCGGCGCGCCCTGGCCGACATGGAGCTGGGCGACCCCGATGCCTCCGACGAGGCCCAGCGCAACGCCGAGCTGGCCCAGCAGACCACCACCGAGAAGCAGATGCAGCTCGACCTCATGCCGCCCGACCTGGCCGGCAAGGTGCGGGGGTTGCAGAACTACGAGTTCGAGTCGAACGAGGCCCAGCAGAAGTTCAACGAGCTGCTCGACCAGCTGCGCCAGCAGCTCATGCAGCAGCAGTTCAACCAGATGACCGGGGCCATGGAGAACATGTCGCCGGAAGACATGCAGCGCATGAAAGACATGATGTCGGCGCTGAACGACATGATCGAGCAGCGGGCCCAGGGCCAGGAACCCGACTTCCAGAAGTTCATGGAGGACTACGGGGACTTCTTCCCCGAGAACCCCGAGACGCTCGACGAGCTCCTGGAATCGCTGGCCCAGCGCATGGCGGCCATGCAGGCCATGCTCAACTCGATGACGCCCGAGCAGCGGGCCCAGCTCCAGGATCTGGCCAATCAGCTCCTGGAAGACATGGACCTCAACTTCGAGGCCAGCCGCCTGGGTCAGAACCTGCAGCAGATGTTCCCCAACGCCGGCTGGCAGCAGAGCTACAACTTCTCCGGCTTCGACCCCCTCGGGTTCGCCGACGCCTCCCAGATGCTGCGAGACCTGGGCCAGCTCGACCAGCTGGAGAACTTCCTGCGCCAGCCCACCTCCCCTCAGGCCCTGGCCGAGGTGGACCTCGACGAGGTTCGCCGACTCCTGGGCGAAGACTCGGCGGCCAGCCTGGAGCGGGTCAGCCAGCTGGCCAAGATGATGGAGGAGCAGGGGCTCATCCAGAACAAGGAGGGCCGCCTGGAGCTCACGCCCCGCGGCTTGCGCCGCCTGGGCCAGCAGGCCCTGGGCGACCTGTTCAAGCGACTGGCCCCCGACAAGCTGGGCAAGCACGACATCGAGCCGGCCGGCATCGGCCACGAGCGCAACTTCGACACCAAGCCCTACGAGTTCGGCGATCCGTTCAACCTCCAGATCGAGCGCACGGTGCGCAACGCCATTCAGCGGGCCGGGGGCGGCACCCCGGTGAAGCTCACCCCCGACGACTTCGAGGTGGAGCGCACCGAGCGACAGGTCCGCTCGTCCACCGTGCTGATGCTCGACCTGTCGCTGTCGATGCCGATGCGGGACAACTTCCTGCCGGCCAAGAAGGTGGCGATGGCGCTGCACTCGCTGATCTCGTCGCAGTACCCGCGGGACTATCTGGGCATCGTGAGCTTCAGTGAGGTGGCCAAAGAGCTGAAGGCCAGCGAGCTGCCGGAGGTGTCGTGGGATTTCGTCTATGGCACCAACATGCAGCACGCCTTCCGCCTCAGCCGCCAGATGCTGAGCAAGCAGACCGGTACCAAGCAGATCATCATGATCACCGACGGTGAGCCCACGGCCCACCTGTTGCAGGACGGCACGCCGTTCTTCAGCTACCCGCCGGCCCGGGAGACGATCGAGCAGACCATGGCCGAGGTGATGCGCTGCACCAGGGCCGGGATCACGATCAACACCTTCATGCTCGACCCCGACTCCGGCCTTCGGGGCTTCATCGAGCGTCTCACCCAGCTCAACAAGGGCCGGGCCTTCTTCACCAGCCCCGAGAACCTGGGCGACTACGTGCTGGTCGACTTCATCGAGCACAAGCGCAAGCTGCTCTCCGGCCGCCGCCGTACCGCCTAGACGGGCTTTCGAGGGCTGTCACTCAGGGGGCTGCGCCCCCGGCGGCTTCGCCGCCTCCCCATCGGCCGGTGGGGCCCCGCCCACCGGCGGCGGCTTCGCCGCCTCCCACTCGCGGTAGGCGGCGACGGCGGTGGGGAGCGTGGGGTACATGTGGTCTTCGCCGATGGCGTCGGCCAGGCCGCAGGCCCGCAGGTATACCAGCAGGTCCTGCTTGACCCGGGCCAGGCCCAGCACGATGCCCCGGGTCGCCAGTTCGAGCCGCAGCTCGTCGAGGGCGTCGAGGGCGGTGAGGTCGACCTCCACGTTGCCCTCCACGTTGAACACGAACCACCGCACGGGCACCGGCCGGCTGTCGACCGCCTGCAGGGCCCGGCGGCGGAAGTCGTCGGCGTTGGCGAAGAACAGCGGGGCGTCGTAGCGGTACACGAGCAGGCCGGGCACCTCGGTGGCTCCGGGGTAGTCGTCGAGGTCGTGCATGCCGGCCAGCCCCGGCACCAGCCCGAGGACGGCGTCGTGAGGACGGGCCACCCGGGCCAGCAGGTCCACCACCGACAGGGTCAGCGCCAGCAACACTCCGTAGAGGATGTCGAGCACCAACACCGCCCCCAGGGTGGCCAGGGCCAGGGCCAGCTCGGTGCGCCGGAAGCGGGCGAGGCGGCGGAAGTCGTCGATCTGGACCATGCGCCCAGCGGCGTACACCACCACCGCCCCCAGGGCAGCCGCCGGAATCTTGGCAATGACCGCCCGGCCGCCGAGGACGGCCGCCACCACCGTGCCCGCCGCCACCAGCGAGTAGAGCTGGGTGTGGGCCCGCAGGGCCACGGCCAGGGCGGTGCGGCTGGCGCTGCTCGACACCGGGAAGCCCTGGGCCAGGCCACAGGCCACGTTGGCCGCGCCCAGCGCCAGGAGCTCGGCGTTGGCGTCGACCCCGTCGCCGTCCGGTTCGGCGCTGGGGCCGGGGCTGAAGGCCCGGGCGGTGAGCATGTTGTCGGTGTAGCCCACCACGGCGATGCCGGCCGCCGCCGGTGCCAGTAGGCGGATGTCCTCCAGGCGCACCCCGCCCAGCCCGAGCTTCGGGACCCCCGAGCCGAGGGAACCGATCACGGCCACCCCTCGGCGGTCGAGGTGGAACACGGCAACGGCGGCGGTGGCCGACGCCACAGCCAGCAGCGGCCCGGGGGCGCTGCGCCACCGGTGGGACACGAGGTACAGGCCGGCCAACACGGCCGCCGCCACCAGCATCGGCGCCGGCCGCACCTCGCCCAGCCGGGAGGCGAACGACCACAGCCGCGCCGGCACCCGCTCGCCGTCCACCGGCACGCCGGTGAGCCGCGCCAGCTGGCCGACCACCATGGTCACGGCCACCCCGGCCAGGTAGCCGATGAGTACCGGACGCGACAGCAGATCGGCCACGAACCCCACCCGGGCGGCCCTCGCCACCAGGCAGAACGCGCCCACCAGGAGGGCCAGCAGCGAGGCCAGCGCGGTGTAGCGGGCGGCGTCGCCGCCGGCCAGGGGGGCGAGGGCGGCCGCCGTCATGAGGGCGGTGGTGGACTCGGGCCCCACCGACAGTCGAGACGACGACCCGAACAGGGCGTAGGCGGCCATGGCCGGCACCGCCGCCCACAGGCCGGCCGCCGGGGGCAGGCCGGCCACCCCGGCGTAGGCCATCGACTGGGGGATCAGGTAGGCCGCCACCGTGATCCCTGCCACCACGTCGTCGCGCAGCCACCCCCGCCGGTAGCGGCGGGCCGTGGTCAGGCCGGTGAGCAGGCGGCGCCGACCGCTCCGATCGGAAGAGATGGACATGGAGCCAGGGTGTTGGTGTTGGTGGGTGACCTGAAATATTCGCATTTTCGGGTTGTCGACTGTGGGATTACAGTGATGTAATTACAGCCAAGTAGCCCCCGGAACGTCGTGCCCGCGGCGTTCCGGCAATTGGGGGGCATCTCACGCCGTCATCGTGAACGAACAACACCGATCTCTCCCGCAAGCGGTCGCTGCTCGGCGGTAGGAGGAACTTATGCGTACAGGGCGGAAGCACCTCATGCTCGACACCAGTTGGCAGGAGTACGCCAACTGCCTGGGTGTCGACCCCGACCTCTTCTTTCCCGAGCGAGGCGCCTCCACCCGAGAGGCCAAGGAGGTGTGCCGGGGCTGTGAGGTCCGGGACGACTGCCTCGAGTTCGCCCTGGTCAACGGCGAGAAGTTCGGTATCTGGGGTGGGATGAGCGAGCGTGAGCGCCGTCGGATCCGGCGTCAGCGGGCCGTGGAGCGTCAACGGGCCACAGGCACGTCCTGATGCAGCAGTGAGGGAGTTCTGCTCTTCACCGGAGGGCCGAACACCCCATGGGTGGGCCTGCTAGGCTGATCTTCGTGCCAAACATCCGCCCGCAAGAACTGTTGATCATCCTGGTGATCGTCCTGATCCTGTTCGGCGGCTCGAAGTTGCCGGATCTGGCTCGGAACCTGGGCCGGGCCCAGAAGGAGTTCCGGGACGGCATGGACGACGGCAAGAGCGGTTCGAAAGACACCGCTCTGCCGGCCGACGATGCCACCGTGTTGAAGGCCGAGCGCGAGGCGCTGCAGGCCGAACGTGATGCGCTCAAGGCCCAGCGTGAAGCGCTCAAGGCCGAGAAAGACGCCGACAGCTGAAGCCGTAGCCCGGAGCCGGCCGAGGGTCGCTCCGATGTTCATCCCGCCGGCCGCAACCCGACACCCCCGGTTCATCGACCGACCGTACGGTGCGGGCCATGTCGCCCGCCAACACCAGCACGCAGGCCAGCCCCAACTGGGGATCGCTGCAGCACCCCGCCGAGATCGCCGACGCCCTCATCGGTATCTACCGCCGGCTCGGCCATGAGCCCGTCGGGCCCGGCCTGAACGCCGCCGAACACGCCCGCCAGACCGCTGCCTTCGCGCTGGCCGCCGGGGCCCCGGACCCCCTGGTGGTGGCGGCACTGTTCCACGACATCGGTCATCTCCTGCTCGGCCCCGGTTCGGCGTTGCGGGCATCGGCCGAGCCGGCCCACGAGGTGGTGGGAGCAGACTTTCTCGCTCGGTGGTTCGACCAGAAGGTCGCGGCTCCGGTCCGTCTCCACGTGGCGGCGAAGCGTTATCAGAGCGCCGTCGATCCGTACTACGAGGCGACGCTGACCGCGGCGTCGGCCCGGAGCCTGATCATCCAGGGAGGCTCGATGTCGCCCGACGAGCTGGCTCGTTTCGTCACCGAACCGGGAGGGGCCGACGCCATCGAGCTCCGCCGGTGGGACGACCTGGCGCATCAGGTCGGGGCGCCCTCGCCGTCA
>CADEDH010000060.1:0-2754 GCA_902826025.1 uncultured Actinomycetes bacterium | reverse complement strand
CGAGCTCCGCCGGTGGGACGACCTGGCGCATCAGGTCGGGGCGCCCTCGCCGTCACTCGACGTCTATCAGCATTTGGTTGAGGAGCTGCTCAGCCGTCGCGCCCGGACGCCGCGCCGACCCCGCAACCGCCGGGCCGCCGCAGCTGCTCCAGGAGAGCCTGTTGGCTGAGCTCCCCGGCGGCCTGATCGGGTCCTGACGGGCGGGCTCCGATGAGGCCGGTCTCGACCCGCCGGGCGATGTCGAGTTGGGCCATCGCCTTCGCTCGCCGTTCGTTGTGGCCGAGGCAGATGCCGTACCCCACTTCCACCGGGCCCGTCGCCCCGACCCGACCCTCCACCACCTGGAGCACCTCGACCTCGGTCACCCGTACCTGGCCGATCGTGACCGGCTCCCCCGTGGACGGATGGTCGACGACCACCGGCAGCAGATCGTGGCGCGTCGGGCCCGGCACCGGGGCCAGCCTCTGACGGTCGTCGTCGGGTCCTCGGCGCTCGACCGGTCGAGCGGCGCCGAAGCGGGGGAGCGAGGCCCGTAGCTTCTGCACCAGGTCGGCTGCGGTCAAGGCGTCGCCTTCGGCCTGACGGAATGCCCGTGCCGCCGTGCGCTCGTCCCACAACCCGCCTTCACCCATGACCTGGTCGACGGCTTGGCCTAGACGGCCGATGATCTGTTCGATCTCCAGCCATGGGGCCGGCCCGGTCACGGGCGCTCCCCGGCCCTGGTATCGGCTGCTGCCTCGTCGGTGACGGCGACGGGCCGTTCGGCTGCCCGCTGCGCCGCCATCTGCAGCTCGGTTCGGTTGCACAGCGCCTCGACCAGCGCCGCCAGGGGCCCGGCGGCCGCCACCTCGGCGTCGCAGACGGCGGCGGCCACGGTGGCATCGGGATCGGTCCCCATCCGCATGCTCCAGCCGATCTGATCCCGGTGGAGGACCTCGGCCCTCGTCACGAGCACGTCGGCCAGAAGCCTCTCGGTGTGCGCCACCGGCTCCCGTACGCTCAGGGCGACGACGCCGATCTCAGGGCCCGACAGGATCCGGGCCGGTCCCGATACGTCAGTGCAATGCTCGGCCAGCGCCGCCACCTCCGCCCCGTCGGCCACGGCCAACAGCTCGCACCGTTGGCCCCGGGATCGGGTGGGGGGCGGCGAGGCGCCGCCATAGGTGGGTTCGTCGGCTCCGCATCGCGCCATGGTCGGTAGCCAAACAGGGCCCTCCGGTCGGGGCAAGGGGGGCACGAGGTGTTCATCCGAACATCGGCGGCGGTTCACCCGCTGGTCAGCCGGGCCCGTGCGGGCCTCAGGGGCGAACAACCACCAGGCGACGGTGGAGGTGGGCGATGTCGGAGGCGGCAACACCGTTGCGGAGCGCCCACGACGTGATCGTCCCGTCGGTGGAGCGGATCTCGTCGAGCAGCCCGGCCATCGTGGAGTAGCGGGCCGAGGTGATCTCCTCCACCAACTCGGGCCAGTCGTCGCGGGCCCGCACAGCGGCGAACCGCTCGGCGTGGCGGGGATCGGCCGCCATTGCCTCGATCCGTTGGCGGAGCTGGGCCGCCACTTCCCCGGTGGCGGCGTAGTCGTCGCAGATGTCGCGGTCGTCCACCCCCAGCAGGCCGAGCACGAGGGCCGCCACCAGGCCGGTGCGGTCCTTGCCGGCGGCGCAGTGGAACACCACGGGTCCGTTGGCCCGGGCGATCAGGTGGACGGCACGGGCGAACCGGTCGGCCGACTCCTCCAGCATCGAGCGGTACAGGTCGGCCAGGCGTACGGTCCCACCGGCCCACACCGACGAAGTCTGGTCGAGGATCGGGACATGGTGGTTCTCCACCGACGCATCGGCCAACAGGCCGAGGCCGGGGTCCACCCGCTCCTCCTGGGTGCGGAGGTCGATGACGGTGGTCACGCCGAGGCGGCCGAAGACGGTCTCCAGGTCGGCCAGGGTCATGGTGTGCAGGCCGTCGGCCCGGTAGGCCGCGCCGTGGCGGACCGTGCCGCCCAGCGCCGCCGGGCCGCCGAGATCCCGGAAGTTGATCGGTCCCTCGAGTTCGATCCGGATCCGGCGCGCAGACGTACGGCGGAGCGGGCTTTCGTCGTTGGCCAGGCTGGTGCTCATGGTTCCAGTGGTACCAGCGGGGGGTGTCAGGGCCGCCTCCGAGAGGCGGCCGTGAGGTGAACGTTGAGCGACGCCCGCCCGTCGGTCAACGTTCGCCCGCCGTTCATCCTGGTTCCACGCCGTCGTCAACGGCGCTGCGAAGACTGGCGGCCATGGTCGCCGTGGCCACGATCACACCGGAGCCGATCGCTGCCGGTCGCCGTCGCCGGAGCCGGATGACCCTGCTCATCGGCCCCGGGGTGCGGGGCGACCGGTTGGCCGATGCCCTGGCCCGTCGGTGGGCCGTCAACCCGCCGGTCTCGCTTCACGTCGTGGTGATCGACACGGCCCGGCCGTTGTGGAGCACGTGGGCCGAATGGGACCTCTGCCTCGTCGGTGGGGTGTGGGATCTGTACGAGGAGAGTTGGCTGGGCGAGCAGCGGGACCGGGCCGAACGGCTGGCCGAGCTGGAGACCGCTCTGACGGCCGTGGTGCCGTCGGCCACGTTCGAGACCTTCGTGGGCCCGCTCCGGGCTGCTCTGTTGCAGGCCCCGGCCCGGTGGCCCGGCTCGACCCTGGTGGTCGCCGGCCGGTGGCGGCGTCTGCCCCGCCGCCTCGGCCGGTGGCCGGGCGAGATCGAGCTGCTGTCCCTGTAGCCCGC
>CADEDH010000059.1:34755-39711 GCA_902826025.1 uncultured Actinomycetes bacterium | reverse complement strand
GTCCCGAAGGGACACTCAGTCGTCGCCGAAGACCCGGGGCTCGTCGGAGAAGTAGGTGAGGCGGGCGGTTTTCGAGCTGTCGCTCTTGCCCATGTAGCCGGCGGTGACGTGGTCGAGGTGTTGGATGGCCCGGCCCAGCGGCATGGCCTGGGCGTTGATCGAGGCCTTCGACACCGTCACCGGCACCGGGGGTTGGCGAACCACCTCGGCCGCCAGCCGCTCGCAGGCTGGCACCAGCCCGGCCTCATCGGTCACCGTCTCGGTGAAGAAGCCCATCGAGTCGAGCTGCTCCATCCCATAGGTGCGGCCCAGGATCAGCATCTCCTTGGCCTTGTGCGGCCCCACCAGGTTCACCAGCGCCGGTATCGAGTGCCAGGTGAGGTTGAAGCCGATGCTCACCTCGTTGAGGGTGAGGCTGATCGACGGGGCCCCGATGCGGAAGTCGCAGGCGGCGGGAAGCACGGCGCCGCCGCCGATCATGTAGCCGTGGCAGGCGATGATCGTCACCGCGTTCAGGTTGAGCAGGGTGTCGTACATGCGGGACCCGTTCTTGGAGCCGAGCATGGCGTCGAGCGGTGTGGCCCGGGGCGACTTGAGATCGGCCCCCGAGCACAGGCTCTTGCCCTCGCCCCGAAGGATCACCACCCTGATCGACGAGTCGTGGTCGATGGCCAGCAGGGCCTGGTGGACGTCGGCCACCAGCTGAGGATTGACTGCGTTGTGGACCTGGGGCCGGTTGAGGACCAGATGGCGGACGGGGCCGTCGCCGTCCACCCGGACCGTCTCCAGCTGCATGGGTTCGAGGTGCATCCGACGAGTCTCGCCCGGGGGCCGTCGGCCGGGCAATCGGGGGTGCGGCGGGGGTAATACTGTCGCATGATCGAACGCGAGCTGGACGTGACCACACCCGAGGGGCAGATGAAGACCTTCGTCTATCACCCCACCCACGACGGCCCCCATCCGGTGGTGCTCTACCTCATGGACGCCCCGTCCATCCGCCCGGCGCTGAAGGACATGGCCATGCGGTTGTCGTCGGCCGGGTACTACGTGCTGCTGCCTTACCTCTTCTACCGGGGCGGCCCGTTCCGGGAGTTCGGGCTATCCGACGAGGACATGCATGCCCGCCGGGAACTGATGGGTGCCGTCACCCCCACCAACATCGTGAGCGACTGCCAGGCCCTGCTCGACTTCGCCGCCACCGATCCGGCAGCCCAGGTGGGAGGCAAGGTGGGGGCCGTCGGGTTCTGCATGAGCGGCGGACTGGCCATCTCGGTGGCTCGGGCCCTACCGGAGCGGGTGGCGGCGGCGGCCTCGATCCACGGGGCGTGGCTGGTGCGCGACACCCCCGACTCACCCCACCGGGGGCTGGAGACGGTGAAGGCCGAGGTCTACCTGGGCTGGTGCGCCGAGGACGCCACGGCCCCCGAAGAGCATGTGCCGGTGATGCGCCAGGCGTTGGAGGAGGCCGGTGTCACCTTCACCCTCGACTGGTTGACCGACGCCGTGCACGGCTACGCCCCTCCCGGCACCGAGCGTTACAACCGGAACGCCTCCGAGCTGCACTGGGAGCGGGTCCACACCCTGTTCCGCCGCCATCTCTGGTAGCGGCCGGCGGGCGCCCCCGGTCGGCGTTGGTGGGCTCAGTTGTTGATGACGACCGACAGCAGGCCGAGGAGCACCATGGCCAGGGGCACCCCGATCCCGACCGCGACGAGGATCAGGGCCCGGCGCCGGGCCTTGGGGGATCCGTGGGCCGCCGCGTCGGCGATGCTGTGGGCGGCCGCCAGCCCCGGTGCCGAGTACCGGTAGCTGGGATCGTTGTCGCTGTCGTTACTCATCGGGTACCTCCGCCTCGCCGACGACAACCGTCGGTCTAGCACCATTGGCTCACGGGTGGGCCGATTTCCTGGCTCAGAGAGGCCAGCGGGCGTGGACGAAGAACTCGACGGCGCCCCGGTGGCCCCGCATGGGCGACTCCATCGAGCCCAGGTGCTCCCACCCCGCCTCCACCAGCCCCTCCTCGGCCAGGTGCAGGGCCCGGGCCAGCTCCTCGCCTTCGGGCAGCTCGCCAATACCCAGCTCGAACAGGGGCTTGACCAGGCCCACCAGCTCGGTGCCGGGGCCGGGCACACCGTGGTCGGCCAGCTGTCGGACGACCTCCCGCAGCGACAGCTTGGTGACGTCGACCACGACCACTCCCGGGAACGTGCCGAGCAGCTCGGGGGTCACATCGGCCACGTTGGTGCGTTCCAGCGACACCACCCGACTGTCCTGGCGCAGCGAGCCGAGGAGCTGGCCGTAGCCCACGTCCACCGCGAACACCCGGGCCGCTCCCCGGTCTAGGAGGGCCTGGGTGAAGCCGCCGGTGCAGGCCCCCAGGTCGAGACCGATCCGGCCGTCCACCGCCACCTCGAACCGGTCGAGCGCGGCGCCCAACTTGTCGGTGCCCCGGGGCCGACGGGGGGGCTTCACCACCACCCGGGCCGAGGGCAGCACCTGCGACGCCGGGTTGGTCACCACCGCTCCGTCGACCAGTACCCGGTGGTCGGCCAGCGCCGCCTCCGGATCGTCCACCGCCGGGTCCATGGCGGCCAGCAGCTTCACGATCGCCACCCGTCGGGCCATCTCCAGACGCTAACCCCTCCGGGGGCTGGCGCCCCCGCCGGCCTCCCCCATCAGCATCGGGGGACCCCTACCCCGCTGCGCCGCCCACGGCGGCCCGCCGATCCGGCCGACAGGGCAGCCGGTCTCTGTGCCAGACTTACAGTGTGAGCACGACGAGCGACGACCGGTCCGTCATCGACTGGGCCACCGAGTTCGATCATACGAACCCGGCCTACAACGAGAACGCCCACGCCATCTGGAGCGATCTGCGCCAACGGTGTCCGGTGGCACACACCGACCGCTTCGGCGGCACCTGGCTTCCGGTGCGCCATGCCGACGTGTCGGCCATCGCCCACGACACCGAGAACTACACGTCGCAGGGCGTGGTGGTGTCGCCCCACAAGCCCGAGGCGGCCCGGCCCTGGGGCGGTGCCCCGCCCATCACGTCGGACCCGCCGGTGCACGCCGAGGCCCGCCGCCTGCTGCTCCCGCCCTTCGCCCCCAAGGTGATCGAAGGCTGGGAAGACACCACCCGGACCCTGTGCCGGGACCTGATGGCCAACCTGCCGGTGGTCGACGGCGTGGTCGACGCCGCCGCCCACTACAGCCAGCACATCCCCGTGAAGGTGATCGCCGCCATGCTCGGGGTGCCGGAGAGCGACGGCGACCTGTTCCGCCAGTTCATCTACCGGATCCTGGAGCACCCGGGCGAGGAGTTCGACCTGGCCCCGGAGGACACGCTGGAGTACTACCTCGACCAGCGGATCGCCGAGCACGAGGCCGAGCCCCGCGACGACCTCATCTCCTATCTCCTGAACGTGGAGATGAACGGCCAGAAGCTGAGCCGGGAACACGCTCGGGGCTCGGTGGTGCTCCTACTGCTGGCCGGGATCGACACCACGTGGTCGGCGATCGGCTCGGCCCTGTGGCATCTGGCCACCCATCCCGACGACCGGCGTCGTCTGGTGGCCGAGCCCGAGCTGATGCCGATCGCCATCGAGGAGCTGCTCCGGGCCTACGCCCCGGTCACCATGGCCCGCATCGCGGCCAAGGACCACGAGCTGGGCGGCTGCCCGGTGAAAGAGGGTGACTGGGTGCTGCTCCCGTTCCCGGCCGCCAACCGCGACCCCGAGGTGTTCGACCAGGCCGAAGAGGTGGTCATCGACCGGGCCCGCAACCGCCACGCCGCCTTCGGGCTCGGCATCCACCGCTGCCTGGGCTCCAACCTGGCCCGCCTGGAGCTGCGGGTGGCGCTGGAGGAGTGGCTGGCCGCTGTGCCTGAATTCTCCCTCGCCCCCGGGGGCACGGTGCGCTGGTCGACGGGGCAGATCCGGGGTCCCCGGGCCCTGCCTCTGGCCATCGGAAGCTGAGCGCGGTGTCGGGATCCACGGCGGCATCGGTGGTGGCAGCCGCAGGCTCGGTTGCCCCCGGCCTGGCCTCGGCCGGGGCGACCCGGTGGGAACCGGGCTACAAGGTCCGCATCGGCGTGGCGGCCGGCGCTGGCGTGATCGACGACCCGGCCGGCTATGTGCGTCTGGTCGACGCCCTCGACGACCTCGGTTTCGACTCGATCTGGGTGCCCGACGTGGTCACCGGCTCCGTGTTCGACCCGGTGGCCGCCCTGGGGGTGGCGGCCGGGCGCCGGGCCCGGCTCAAGATCGGCACCCACCTGATCCTGCCCGGCCGGGATCCGGTGTGGCTGGCCAAGCAGCTGGCCACCCTCGATCAGCTGTCGGCCGGGCGGCTCCTGCTGCTGGCCGTGATCGGCCTGAACCAGCCCGACGAGCTCGACGCCCAGGGCGTGGTGGCGTCTGAGCGGACCGCCATGCTGGAGGAGTCGCTGGAGGTCATGCGAGCGCTGTGGGCCGGCGAGACCGTGCATCGTGACGGGGCCCACGGCCGCCGCTACGAGGCGGTGCGGCTCGCCGTCCGGCCGGTTCAGGAGCCGCTGGAGGTGTGGCTGGGGGGCCAGGTGCCGGCCGCCCTGCGTCGCTGCGGGCAGGTGGGTGACGGCTGGATGCCCGGCCTGTGCACCCCCGAGGAGGCCGGCGCCGGTGTGCGTCGGATCCAGGCCGAGGCGGAGGCCAGCGGCCGGGTGATCGACCGGGAGCATTTCGGGATGAACCTGTCGTGGGTGCCCGATCGGATCACCGATGAGGTCCGGGCGTCGATCGAGGCCCGCCGCCCGGGATTCGATCCGGGGATCACGGTGGGAGTGGGGCCGACCGGCCTGGCCGAGCGGATCGAGGCCTTCATCGACGCCGGCGTCTCCAAGTTCGTGATCCGGCCCGCCGTCAACCCGCCGTCGTGGGCTCAGGCGGTGGAAGCCGTGGCTCCGGTGCTGGCCCTGCA
>CADEDH010000059.1:0-34655 GCA_902826025.1 uncultured Actinomycetes bacterium | reverse complement strand
ACCCGCCGTCGTGGGCTCAGGCGGTGGAAGCCGTGGCTCCGGTGCTGGCCCTGCAGACCTGAGCTGCCCTGCAGACCTGAGCTGCCCGGTGGAGGGTCGTCGGGCCCGGTCGCAACGACCGGGCCCGACGAACCCTAGGAACCCGGAGGGTTCCCTCAGTCGTGGTCGTCGGCCTCCACCAGCCGGCGGACCACACCGGTGGTGTTGGTGGGATCGGTGATGCCGGTGTTGCCCAGCACAGCGCCCGACTTGCCCATCACGTAGAGCTCGCCGTCGCTGTCCTGGCCGATGCCCAGCAGCCCCAGCCCCAAGCTCGGCTGCCCCTCGAGGCGGAACTCGGTCACCTGGTTGTGGTCGTCGAGGTAGAAGAGGCGGCCCTCGCTGGAGAAGAAGTTGGTGGAGTACTCGCCGAACACGTAGCGGCCCCGCAACTCCTTGATCTCGTCGCCCCGGTAGACGAAGCCGCCCACCGTGGCCACGCCCTCCCGCTGGGGGCACAGGCCCACCAGGTCGGGCGTCACCGGGCCCTTGCAGTGGTCGTACTGGGCGATCGGGTCGATGTAGTCGCCGACCACGACATCGGCCGTGACGAAGCCGTTCGCTGCGCCGTTCTGGTCGAAGGCGAACGAGCCTTCCTTCACCGGCCAGCCGTAGTTCCCGCCCTTCACCACCACGTCGACCTCTTCGAGGTCGTTCTGGCCCACGTCGGCCACGTAGAGGGTGCCGGTCTTGGTGTCGAACGACATCTTGTAGGGGTTGCGGAACCCGAGGGCCCAGATCTCGGGCCGTGCGCCGGCCTGGCCCACGAAGGGGTTGCCGGTCGGCACGGTGTAGGGCTTCCCGCCCGAGGCCCGGGGGTTGATCCGCAGGATCTTGCCCAGCAGCGAGCCGGGGTCCTGGGCGTTGCCACCGGCAACGTGGCCGGGGCCCTGGTCGTCGGCGGCGCCGCCGTCGCCGACGGCGATGTAGAGCAGCCCGTCGGGACCGAACCGCAGCTCACCGCCGTTGTGGTTGAACTGGGGGTGGGCCACCCGTAGCACCTCGCGCCGGCTCGACGGGTCGATCGTGGCCTTGCCGGAGCGGGGGTTGCGGACCCGCCACTCGGTCACCACGTTGTCGTGGTCGGGCTGGGTGCCATTGCACTGGTTGGCCGGCGGAGCGGCGGTGCCGGCCTGGGGGACCGACTGGTAGGTGTAGACCAGGCCCGACTTCTTGTAGTCGGGGCTGAAAGCCACGCCGAACAGGCCTCGCTCGTCGTAGTTGATCCCGAAGCAGCCGAGGTTGAGCCCGATCGAGCTGAGGTCGGCGAACAGGCGGGGGGCGGCGGCGCCCTTGTCGTCATCGTCGCCGTCGTCGTCGGTGTCGACGGCCCAGATCAGGCCTCGCTGCTCCACCACGAACAGGGTGTCGTCCTGGCCGGGGGCGGTGACGCCGCCCACCGGGTTGACGAACCCGCTGGCCACGGTGTCGAGGGCGACGGTGACGTCGCCCGTGGGGATCAGGGCCGGGATCGGATCGGGCACCCGGGGCCCGAGGGCTCCGGCTGGTGTGAGCCCCAGCAGTGCGGTGGCGGCAGCCACCGCGCCCGCGAACGAAAGCAAGCGACGGTTCATTGTTCTCCTCGGCCGGTGTGATCGGCGGGTGTCCCCCGTGACGTCCTGGCGTGACGTCACGCTTCAAACTTGTTGAACCAGGTAGGTAAGTCAAGTAGCCCATGGTCGTAGGACTATGAGCCAGCCGGTACTACGACCAGGGAGGATGCACGCCGGGCGAGCTCAGGCGGCCCGCCCGTAGCGTGGGGGCGTGCGACGGTTCGACCTTGCAGAACGGCGGCGCCGGCTGGCCCGCCGCCACCGGCTCGGCCCGTGGGCCGCGCCGTCGGTTGAGGAGGCGACGGCATCGATGGTGGTGCTCCACGCCACCGACCCGGCCACCGTCCACCTGTCGGCCCTGGCCCGGACGGAGGAGCCGGCGCTGGCGGCGATGGACCGGGCTCTGCACCACGACCGTTCGGTGGTGCGGGTGCTGGCCATGCGCCGCACCCTGTTCGTGGCGCCGGCTTCGTACCTGGCCACGGTGGAGTTGTCTTCGGCGGTGACGGTGGCGGCCAACGAGCGGCGCCGGCTGACCGGCTACCTGGCCGACGCCGGGCTCGACGACCCGGCGGCCTGGCTGGCGACGGCGGCGGCCGAGATCGAGGCGGCGCTGGCGGAGGTGGGCGACGGCGGCCTGTCGGCCCGGGAGATCACGGCCCGGGTGCCCCGACTGGCGGCCCGGATGACGATGGGGGCCGGGAGCCGAAACGAGGTCACCACCGGGGCCACGTCACGGGTGCTGGGCGTACTGGCCGCCGAGGGTCGGCTGGTGCGGGGGCGGACGGCCGGTGGGTGGACCACCCGCCGCTACCAGTGGCACCTCCGCCGACAGTGGCTGGGATCGGACGCGCCGCCGGCCCCGGTGGACGTGGTGGCGGCCGGGCCAGCCGGCGAGGGAGCCATACAGGCGGCTTCGGTCGATCTGGTGGGGCGGTGGCTGCGGGCCTTCGGGCCGGCCCCGTTCGACGACCTCAAGTGGTGGACCGGCTGGACCGTGCGCCAGCTGAAGGCGGCGCTGACCGGCCTCGACGTGGCCGAGGTGGCCCTCGACGGCGGCACCGTGGGCCTGGCCCTGGCCGATGATCTCGAGCCGGTCGTCGACCGCGACGGCGCCGAGCCGTGGGTGGCGCTCCTGCCGGCGCTCGACCCCACGCCCATGGGATGGAAGGAGCGGAGTTGGTATCTCGGGCCCCACCGGGAGCCGCTGTTCGACCGCTCGGGCAACATCGGCCCGACCGTGTGGGCCGACGGGCGGATCGTGGGTGGCTGGGGCCAGCGCCCCGGAGGTGAAATCGCAGTGGGCCTGCTGGAAGACGTCGGCGCCGACCGCCAGGCGATGATCGAGGCCGAGGCCGAGCGGCTGGCCCGGCTGGTGGGCCCCACACCCATTCGACCCGCCTTTCCCACGCCGTTGCAGAGGAAGCTGTCGAGCTGAACCGGGTGATACCAGCGGCGTGACGCGCCGCCGTCCCCGTCCCCGCTCAGGCGGGTTCGGGGACCAGCGGATCGGGTGCGGCAGGACTGCTTGCCGACTACCCGGGGGAAGATGGGCGGTGGACAGCTCAGGCGGCGGGGTGCTGAGCTGTTCACCGACCATCGGTCAAACGCATGTCTAATCGTTCCTCGAATGCAGCGCAGCCCCATTGAGCCAAATCGTGGACTACCAGGCTTACCAGTACTCCTCGTAGTGGATGTTGCCGGGGTGGTTGCGGTGGTCAAGGGTGAAGCCCTGCTTGGCGAGCAACTCGACGACGCCGGTGGTTTTGGGGAACACCGGGGTGCCGTCGGGGCCGTCGGTGGGCAGCCCGATCATGGCCGGGTTGCCGCACAGGAACACGTGGGTGGTCGCCGGGTCGAGCGTGACCCCGAACTGTTCGGTCAGCGTGCCCTGCACCAACAGATCCTGGATGTACCGCTTGGGTACGTCGGCCTCCCGGGTGGGCATCGGCAGATAGTGGTAGTTGGGGTAACGCCGCTCCAGTGACCGGTGCTTGTCGAGATACCCCAGGTCGGCCCACTGCCGCACCGACACGGCGGCCACGATCGGGCCCACGTGGCCCTTGCGCAGCAGCTCCACCGCCATCGAATTGTGGGGTGCCTCGCCGGTACCGGTGCTCAACAGCAGCACCGTGGCCTCAGGGTCGAGCACGTGGTTCAGCGTGTAACGCCCGGCCACCTTGGGGCCCAGGTAGAGCCGGTCACCTGGCCGCTTGAGAGCGAGGCGGGGGGTTAGGGCGGGGATGTTGTCATCGGTCGGGGGCACGAGCACGATGTAGAACTCGAGCTCGTCGCCGGCGGTGTCGTCGGCCAGGTAGCCGTGCTCATCGAAGATCCGGTTGGAGATCGAGTAGCTGCGGCGGATCAGCTTGTCCCACCGCTGGTCGAGCCCGGGATCCTCGGCGTCGTCGATCCGGTCTTCCCAGTAGCCCAACCCCAGCGAGGCGTACTGGCCCGGGATGTGCGAGGTGTCGCCGTGATCGGCCTTCACCCGAAGCACCCACAGATCGGAGTGGGTCGGCTCGAATTGGGTGATGACGGCGTTGTAGTGCTCGGACCGCAACTCATCGATCGCCCCGCTGTGACGGCGCAGGCGCTCGGTGGGCGGTGTCGGCTCCGGCAGGTCGAGCTCGGGGAAGCAGGACCGGGCGATGTCGAGCCCGATCCTCCAGCCGGGCGAGACCTGCTGGCCGGTCTCACCCTCCGACGTGCCCTGGAACCACACCCGCTCCGAGGCCACGGCGGCCGCCGTGATGCCCAGTGCCGCCGGGTCCAGCGTGCGCCGGGGCGGGGCGAAGACCACATGGTCGAACTGCAGGTCGGGAGTGCGTCGGTCGCCGAAGTAGACCATGGGATAGCCGTCGACCTCGCCGATCGACTTCGGCGTGGCCCGGTACAGCAGCGTGGCCCGACGGTCCCGCTCCAGGCGGCGCAACATCCGCTCGGCCGACGGCGACAGCCGGGCCGGGTCCATGCCTCCGGCGGCCAGGACCACCCGGGCGCCCCGGTCCGACTGGGCCGTCGCCACCTCCACCGCGTGGTCGGTGGTGCCGATGACCAGGACGTCGAGGTCATCGACGTCGTCGGGCACCTGGTCGACGTGGACCCGTTGCGACGTCACCGCGAACGGCGGCTGCCAGTCGGTGGTGGGGGGCCGCTGGGCCACCATCACCGCCCTCGTGTCGTAGGTCTGCTTGGCCGTGGTGACCACCAGGTGCTCACCGTCGGGGGCCAGGTCGATCGAGCTGACCGGCTCCCCGTAGCCGATGTCGAGCTGCTCGGAGCCCACGAGAGCGGGGAAGGCCACCTCGTTGCCGGCCGCCACGACCCGGACCAGACCGAGGCCGGAACGCTGAGAGGAGATGGCGACGGAGAGGGCACCGGCCGTCCCTCCGACGATCACGAGGTTGTAGGCGGTCGACGTCATACGCCAAGCATCGTAGTGGGGGGCTTGTAAGCCCCCGTCGCCTGCGGCTCCTCCCCAAACGCCGGTGGGGGCCCCGCCCACCGGCCCCGGGCTCCGCCCGGGCTTACCTGGCGGTCGCTCGGATTTGGTGCCGTGGTTGTGGTCCGGGAGCACGTTGATCGGAGCGACCGGGCTACGCAACAGCGGATGTGGCACGCCAGCAGCATCCAACGACGGGATGTCGTAGGGCAGGAGGTCGGCAGCGTGGCTAGGTCTGCTCCACTCGGAGGTTCAACACGATCAGTGCCTGGTCGACGAGTAGGTCGAGATCACCGGCGTCGCCGACTCGGAGATGCATGGTGAGACCGGGAGCGATCTCGTCGTCGGCCAGGCTCATCCGCCGCCAGGGCGAGCCCGGCCGTTCCGGTGGGGTGACCGTGTAGAAGGCAGCGACGTGTCGCAGGGCGTCGACCAGGAGATCGGTGACGGGACCAGCATCGATCCCACCGGCAGCCAAGACGTTGCGGAAGTCGATCACCGCTGAGTCGGCAAGGAGGACAGTCGTCACCGCTGGAGGTTACGCTGGCGTCATGGCCATCAGGATGCTCGACGAGTCGGAGATCACCCATGAGGGCCACCGACTCCGGGCCGAACTCGAGGCCGAGGGCGAACGACTGATCCAACAACGCCTCACAGCCAAACGGCATCAGACCGAGCATCAACGGCCTGACCACAGCCAGCACTAGCAAGTCATCCGCTCCTCTGTTCATGCCGACGGAGTAGGTCGAGGTCCGGTCGACCGCGACGTGGTAGCCCTACGAGGGCCCACCCACCGGCTGGTCACAGATAGCGGCCGGCGCTGCGGAGCTGGGTGCGTTGGACCTCGGTGAACACCTCGGCGATCGGCTCGTCCTCGTAGAGCGACCACGGGTAGGACGTGGGCCGGTTGTCGATCCGGCGGAACGTCTCGGTGACGAGGCGGGCCGGAAGGTCGTCGTCGATCGTCATGGCCAGGGCGAAGGCGTTCAGCGGCCCCAGCTCCATCGGGCCGGCGTGGGGATCGGTGGTCTCGAGGAACCGGGCGAGGGCCGGCGTGAGCTGGAGGACGGTCTCGGGGTTGGCCAGATGCTCGGTGAGTGAGTGGGCCATCGGCCCCAACCCGTGCTCCAGATGGGCCATGGGCAGCACTACCTGGGCCGCCGACTCCGGCGGGGCTTCGGCCGCCACCCAACGGGCGAACTCGAACATGGCGTCGTCGGAACCGCCACCCCGGGCGCTCAACCCCAGGAGGTACTGGCGGCAGGCGTCGGGCCGGAACGGCACCCGGCTGTGGGCGTTCTCGAACCGGGTACGCAGCTCGGGCAGGTCGAGGCCCAGCAGCCGCCCGCTGGACAGCAGGTGCACCCACGGGTCCACCAGGCCTGGGCGCATCCGCACCGCCTCCTGGAGCGTGGTCTCGGCGTCGATCAGCAGGGCCTCGGCCTCGTTGTGGTCAACCGACGGGGGTAGGTCGATCACCCGGTGGGGGCGGCGGGGGTCGGTCCGCAGGCCGAGCAGGAGCAACTCGGCGTCCCGGACCAGCGCCCCGCCCAGCAGAGCGAGCGTCCGGGCCGAGGGCCGGGCCTCGTGCAGGCGGCGGAACACCACCGTCTCCACCGCGGCGTCGTCGCAGGTGAGGATCGAGGTGAGCAGCCAGGAAGCCGGGTCGCGGTCCAGGGGAAGCAAGAAGTCGTCCCAGGCGGCGGCGAGCAGGAGCTGATAGCCGCGCCGGAGGGCCGCGTCGTCGAGGAAGGGGTCGAACCGGGTGGGCAGGGACCTCGTCTGGGAGTTGTGCAGCTTCACGGGTGTCGTCCTGGGGGGAGTGCCGGCCGTGACCGCCCGGCCCACGGAGGGCTCCACGCCCGACCCCACCAATCTAGACCGCCAACTGGCCCCCGGTCTCCCACCAGGGCAAAGGGCCCCAACGTCGGACGGGGCCGGGCTCGTCCCCCCAACGGGGGTGCGGTCTAGCCTGGGAAGCGATGATGGCGATGCACATGATGTGGCCCCGCGATGCGAGTTCGGTGAAGGAGGCCCGACTCGACCGCAACTCGCTTCGGCGGATCTGGCGCTTCGCCCGACCCTACCGGGGGCTCATCGTCGGCTTCCTGGCCACCATCGTGGTGGAGGCCGTGCTCGGTCTCGTGCCGCCCCTGCTGTTCGGCCGCATCATCGACAAGGCCATCCCCAATCAGGATCGGGGCCTGCTCGGTATCTACGCCACCGCCATCGTGGTCTCGGCCCTGCTGTCCGGGCTGGTCGGCATGTTCGAGCGCTATTGGTCGTCGGTGATCGGCGAAGGCGTGATCTACGACCTACGGGTGTCGCTGTTCCGCCACGTGCAGGGGCTGCCGCTCGTGTTCTTCACCCGCACCCAGACCGGCGCCCTCACCAACCGGCTCAACAACGACGTGATCGGGGCCCAGCGGGCCCTCACCGGCACCCTGGGCACGGTGGTGGGCAACGTGATCACGCTGATCACCACGCTGATCGCCATGTTCGTGCTGGAGTGGCGGCTCACCCTGCTGGCCCTCGTCCTCACCCCGTTCTTCGTCTGGCCCTACAAGCGGATCGGCCAGGTGCAGCAGTCCATCACCCGTGAGTCGATGGACCTCAACGCCAAGATGAACACCACCATGACCGAGCGGTTCAACGTCTCGGGGGCGCTGCTGGTGAAGCTGTTCGGTAGGGGCGACGACGAGATCGAGACGTTCGGCGGCCGGGCCGCCCGGGTGCGCGACATCGGCATCCGCTCCGCCCTGTTCACCCGGGGCTTCATGACCATGTTGTCGCTCCTGGGGGCGATCGGCACCGCGCTCATCTACGGCCTCGGTGGCCTGTTCGCCATCAACGGCACGTTCTCGGCCGGCCAGCTGGCCACGATGGGCCTGCTGGTGGGGCGGATCTACATGCCGCTCACCGGCCTCACCAACGCCCGGATCGACGTGCTCACCGCCCTGGTCAGCTTCGACCGGGTGTTCGAGGTGCTCGACGCCCCCAGCCCCCTGGTCGACGCCCCCGACGCCATGGAGCTCACCGAGCCCAAGGGCCGGGTGGAGTTCCGTAACGTCAGCTTCCACTACCCCCGGTCGAACGAGATGATCGTGCCCGGCTTGGAGACGCCCGGCTCCACCGTCTCCGAGGAGGAGATGCCTCCCGTCCTACACGACGTCAGCTTCACCATCGAGCCGGGCCAGCTGGTGGCGATCGTGGGGCCGTCGGGGGCGGGCAAGACCACCATCACCTCGCTCATCCCCCGCTTGTACGACGTCAGCGACGGCGGCGTCCTGTTCGACGACCACGACGTGCGCCAGCTCACCCAGGAGTCACTGCGGGCGGCCATGGGGGTGGTGGTCCAGGACCCCCACCTGTTCCACGAGTCGATCGCCGCCAACCTCCGCTACGCCAAGCCGGGCGCCACCGACGCCGAACTGGTCGAGGCGTGCCGGGCGGCCCAGATCCTCGACCTGATCGAGCACCTGCCGTCGGGTTTCGACACCGTGGTGGGGGAGCGGGGCTACCGCATGTCGGGCGGGGAGAAGCAGCGGCTGTCGATCGCCAGGATGCTGTTGAAAGACCCCACGCTGGTGATCCTCGACGAGGCCACCAGCCACCTCGACTCGGAGAACGAAGCCCAGGTGCAGGAGGCTCTGGCCAAGGCCCTGGCCGGGCGCACGGCGGTGGTGATCGCCCACCGGCTGTCCACCATCACCCAGGCCGACCAGATCCTGGTGGTCGAGGCCGGCCAGGTGGTGCAGCGGGGCACCCACCGGGAGCTGTTGGCCAGCGGCGGGCTGTACGCCGACCTCTACCACCGGCTGGTGCGGGACGAGCAGTTCACCGAGGCCGGCCCGGTGGGCTGAGCGGGAGGCGGGGATGACGGTGGCGGGGGGAATGCAGGAGGACAGAACCGGCCCCTACGGGCGGGAGCCGCACCGGTTCGCCGTCGACGCCGGCACATACCGGGCGGCCGACCACGGCTGGCTGACCGAGCTCGACGGGTTGAGCGTGCACCGCGGTGCCCCCCAGCAGCGGATGGCCACCCGGGCCGTCGACGGGGCCGACTGGCTCCGGGTCGACGGCCTGCGGGAGCCGGAGCTGGCCCTGCGGCACCGGATCCTGGCCGAGGCCCACCCCGAGGTGTCGGCCGCCGTCCCCGGCAGCGGGGCCGCCTGCGAGGAGGCCGCCGCCCTGGTCGCCTCCTGGCTGGCCGAGCACCACCCCGACCGGTATGACGCCGCCGCCGCCGATCCAGGGATGGAGGGCGTCATTTCTGACGCCTCCGATCACCAGAATCCGGACGACGGGCTGGGGGCGTTGGAGCGGGCGGCGTTGTCGGTGCAGGAGGACCTGTGTCTGATGGAGCGCTCGCCGCACACCGGTGGCTGGGACCTGACAGCCGGGGTGGTCCTGTTCCCCAGCTACTGGCGGATCCTGGAGAAGCTGGGCCATCGCCAGGAGGCCATCCACGGGCCGGTGCCCCACTACGCCGACGACCTTGCCGGCACCGTCACCCGCTTCTTCGATCGGCTCCGCCCCGGCCGCATCGTGAGTCGCCGCAACTGGGGCTTCGCCGCCCATCCGCTGCTGTTCGTGCCCCAGATCGGCGTGCTCGACACCTCCGACCGGTACCTGCCCCAGGATCTTTGGCTTCGCAGCGAACGCCAGACCTTGCGGGCCCTGCCCGACACCGGAGCGATCCTGTTCACCATCAAGGTGCAGCTGGCCCCGGCCACGGCGCTGGGGGAGCACCGGGACCTGGCCGCACGTCTGGCCGACGCCATCGACGGTTGGTCACCCGAGATGCTGGCCATGCGGGGCTCCCGCTACGGCGGCGTCCGCACCATCACCACCTGGCTCCGCTCCGTGGCCGACGGCACCTGGTCGCCGCCCGCCCCCGCCTGAGCCCAGCCGCCTCCCGGCGCCCCAGGCCGCCAGGACCCGACCCGATCTGCGCGACGGAACCGCGCCCCGCCGCCGATCTGCGCCACGTTTTCGACGAGTTTCGGGGGTTTTCGTGACGCAGAACAGCGCGGCGGCGCGGTTCCGTCGCGCAGATGAGTGGACGTCGTCGGGCCGTTGGGCGGGTGGGCCGCCGGGCGCCGGGGTTGAGCGGCCGGGCGGGGGCAGCCAACATGGCGGCCATGGTCGAGCCCAGCACCGTGCCCGTCGCCGCCCCACCTCCGATCGCTGCCCCACCGGCGGCCGCTCTGGAGCTGACCCGGCGCTCCGCCGTCGACCAACGGCGCCTGATCGCCGAGCGGGCGGTGTCGGCCACCGAACTGCTGGAGGCCCACCTGGCCGTGGTGGAAGCGGTCAACCCGGCCGTCAACGCCGTGGTGGGGATGGACGCTGAGGTGGCCCAGGCCAGGGCGGCCGACGTCGACCGCCGCCTGGCGGCCGGAGAGGATCCCGGGCCGTTGGCCGGGTTGGTCACCGCCCACAAGGACCTGACCGAGACGGCCGATTTCGTCACCACGTTCGGCTCGCCGGTGTTCGCCGCCAACCGTCCGGCGGTCGACAGCCTGCTGGTGGCCCGGGTGAAGGCGGCGGGGGCGGTGGCCATCGGCAAGACCAACACCCCCGAGTTCGGGGCCGGATCGCACAGCTTCAACCCCGTGTACGGCGTCACCCGCAACCCGTTCGATCTGGGCCGCTCGGCTGGCGGCTCCTCCGGCGGGGCGGCCGCCGCCCTGCGGTGCGGGATGGTGGCCGTGGCCGACGGCAGCGACGCCGGGGGCTCTCTGCGCAACCCGGCGGCCTGGAACAACGTGGTGGGGTTCCGCTCCTCGTCCCGCCTGGTGCCTCGGGTGGGGCCGGGCAACGCCTGGTCGGTGTTGTCGATCGAGGGCCCGATGGCCCGCTCGGTCGACGACCTGGCCCTCCTGCTCCGGGTGATCGGCCAGCCCGACCAGCGCGACCCGCTCAGCCGTCATGTGTCCGTGCCCGACCCCCTGCCCCCGGCCGACGGGCCGCTGCGGGTGGCCTGGAGCCCGACGCTGGGCGGGCTCCCGGTGGAGAGCGACGTGGCCGGCGTGCTCCAGGCGTTCATCGGCCAGGTGGAGACCGGCCTGGGGTGGCACGTTGCCGAGGACGAGCCGTCGTTCGACGGGGCCGACGAGGTGTTCCTCGGCATCCGGGCCTTCGCCTTCGCCGCTGGAGTCGGCGAAGGGCTGGGCGACGAGCGCCTGGCCCGGGTGAAGGCCACGGTGCGCCACGAGGTGGATCAGGGCCGGGCCATGACGGCCATGGAGGTGGGCCGGGCCCAGACGCGGGCGGCCGAGCTGTGGCGTCGGGCCTGCACGTTCTTCGAGCGCTACGACGTGATGATCGGCCCCGTCACCCAGATCTCGCCGTTCCCCGTGGAACAGGAGTGGCCCGCCGAGGTGGCCGGCCAGCCGATCGACCACTACATCGACTGGATGCTGTCGAACTGCCGGATCTCGGCCTTCGGCCTGCCCACCCTGTCGCTCCCCGCCGGGTTCACCGAAGCCGGCCTGCCCGTGGGGGCCCAGATCATCGGCCCGCCCCACGGCGACCTGGTGGTGCTCCAAGCGGCCAAGGCCCTGGAAGCCGCCACCAGTCACGGCACCCGCTGGCCCACGTTCTGACACCCTCCGGCGCAGGCCGGCCGAACTTCGTCGAGAAATGCGGCTCCAGGCCGTACTTCTCTACAAGGTTCGGCTACTCCTCGTCGTCGTCGTGCCAGGTCTCGTCGTCGGAGCCCTCGTCGTCCTCCTCGTCGCTGGTCAGCAGCTCGGACAGGGCATCGATGGAGGCCAGGCTGGGCGGGAATCCGCCGGTGGCGATGGGGCCCCACCGCTCCACGTCGATCGTGATCAGGCACTTGCCCTGGCGGACCATGGCCTCCCGGAACTCGCTCCAGTGGGGATGCTCGCCCGACACGGCCCGGTAGTAGGCGACCATGTCGTCCACCGCCTCGGGGGCGTAGGTGATCACCGCCTGCCCGTCGACCTGCACCCAGGCCCCGCCGAAGTGATCGCTCAGCACGCACACCGACACCCGCGGATCGCGCCCCAGGTTCACCACCTTGTCCCGCTCGGGATAGGTGGAGATCACGAGCTTGCCGGCCGGCGACACCCCGCCGGTGACGGGTGAGGTCTGGGGCCGGCCGTCGGCCCGCAGGGTCACCAGCACCCATTGGTGGCGGGGGCGGACGAAGTCGAGCAGCTCGCTCCGCTCCACGATGTCCTCGGTAGCCAGTTTCCGTGCCATGCCAGCAGGCTACTGGCCTGTTCTCACCCGCCGGCCCGGCTGGCTCGGCTCGCCCGGCGGGTCCTCTCCTAGAGTGATGCCATGACTGTGGCTGATGCTGCCATCCATCCGTTGGAGGAGCGGTTCCGAGCCGCCCTACCGGCCGATGTCGATTACGCCTCCATCCGTTTCAGCGAGCGGCGGGGCGAGTACCTCACGGTTCGACAGGGGGTGCTGGAGCCGGTGACCACCAGTCTCGACGCCGGGGTCATGGTGTCGATCTGGGCCGGTGGCGGCCACGGCTACGCCGCCACGTCCGACCTGTCGCCGGCCGGCCTGGCCGCCGCGGTGGAACGGGCCCGGCACTGGGCTGCCGTCACCGTCGGCCGCAACGTGTTGGCCGAGGGGGTGCCGCTCGACCATCCGGTGGGCACCTACGCCTCCCCCGTGGCCGACCCGTGGGACGCCACCACCCTGGCCGACCGGGTGGAGCTCCTGCGGGCCACCGATGCCCGGCTCAACCGGCCCGACGGTGCCGCCGGCCCCGACCCCCGGATCGTCGACTGGTCGGCCTGGCTGTCCCGGGTCGACACCGATTCCCTCGTACTCACGTCGGGCGGCGGCCGGGTGGCCCAGCACATCCGCAACAGCTATCCCGGCCTGCGGGTCACAGCCAACGATGGCTCAAACACCCAGACCCGCACCTACGGGGCCGGGGCCTACGTGGGCCAGGGAGGCCGGGAGGTGCTAGACCGCTACGGCTTCGCCGCCGCCGCCGATCGGGTGCCCCGGGAGGCACTGGAGCTGCTGGCGGCCGACAACTGCCCCAGTGGTGTGATGGACCTGGTGCTGGCGCCCGACCAGATGGTCCTGCAGATCCACGAGTCGATCGGCCACCCCCTGGAGCTCGACCGGATCCTGGGCGACGAGCGCAACTACGCCGGCACCAGCTTCGTCACCCTCGACATGTTCGGCACCTACCGCTACGGCTCCGACCTGCTCAACGTCACGTTCGACCCCACGGTGAGCGGCCAGCTGGCCAGCTACGGCTTCGATGACGACGGCACCCCGGCCACCCGCCAGTACCTGATCCGCAACGGGATCCTGGAGCGGCCGCTGGGCGGAGCCGTCAGCCAGGCCCGGGCCCGGGCCGCCGGCACCCCGATCGAGGGGGTGGCCAACTCCCGGGCCTGCTCCTGGAATCGACCCCCGATCGACAGGATGGCCAACCTCAACGTGGAGCCGGGAGACTCCACGCTGGAGGAGCTGATCGCCGGGGTGGAGCGGGGCGTGTACCTCCAGAGCAACAACTCGTGGTCGATCGACGACAGCCGCAACAAGTTCCAGTTCGGCTGCGAGTACGGCCGCCTCATCACCGACGGCGAGCTGGGTCCGGTGGTCCGCAACCCCGGCTATCGGGGCATCTCGGCCACGTTCTGGCGCAGCCTCAGCGGGGTGGGCAACGCCGACACCTTCACCGTGATGGGCACGCCCAACTGTGGCAAGGGTGAGCCCAACCAGGAGGTGGGCACAGGTCACGCCTCACCCCCGTGCCGCTTCGCCGGCGTCGAGGTGTTCGGAGGCGAGGAGTGAGCGCCTCGGGGGTGCGGGGTTACCTCGACGAGCTGGTCGACTGGGCCACAGCCCACCTCACGGGCGAGGAGGTGCTCACCGCCTCGCTGTGGGGCGAAGACTCCGATTTCGTCCGCTTCAACCACGGCGAGGTCCGCCAGGCCGGCTCGGTGCGCCAACGGGAGCTGCTGGTGGACCTGATCGAGGGCGATCGTCACGCCCAGGGGTCGATCCAGCTGGCCCAGGATCCCGAGCTCGACCGGGCCCGCCTGGGTCGCATGCTGGAAGACCTGCGGGAGACCCGGCGTCTCCTGCCAGCCGACCCTTACCTGTCGTACGCCACCGACGACGGGCGGTCGGGTGAGCGGGTCCACGCCGGTGCCCCGCCCGAGCCCGACTGGGCCGTCAGCCGCATCCAGGCCGCCGGTACCGGCCGGGACCTGGTGGGGATCTACGCCGCCGGCGACACCTTCGCCGGGTTCGCCAACTCGCTGGGCCAGCGCAACTGGTTCCAGTCCACCACCTTCAACTTCGACTGGAGCTTCTACCTCCAGGCCGACAAAGCGGTGAAGAACTCCTACGCCGGCCGGGGCTGGGACGACGAGGCGTTCGGGGCCAAGGTCGAGTGGTCGAGCCGTCAGCTCGACGTGCTGGCTCGCCCCCCGGTGGACCTCGAGCCCGACCTGTACCGCACCTACCTGGCCCCCGCCGCCCTCCAGGAGCTGGTGGACATGATGAGCTGGGGCGGGTTCAGCCTGAAGGCCCATCGCACGAAGCAGACCCCCCTGCTCAAGATGGTCACCGAGGGGGCAACGCTGGCCGACGGCGTACGCCTCAGCGAGCACACCGCCGGCGGGGTGGCCCCCAACTTCCAGGAGCAGGGGTTCGCCCGGCCCGATGAGGTGGTGCTGGTGGAGGGCGGCATGTACCGGGACTGCCTGGTCTCGCCCCGCTCGGCCCGGGAGTACGGGGTGCCAACCAACGGGGCATCGGCCTGGGAGTCTCCCGACTCGCTGTCGTTGGCCCCGGGAGACCTGGCGGCCGACACGGTGCTCGACGAGCTGGGCACCGGCCTCTACGTGGGCAACCTGTGGTACCTCAACTTCTCCGACCGGGCGGCCTGCCGCACCACCGGCATGACCCGGTTCGCCACGTTCTGGGTGGAGGGGGGCGAGATCGTGGCCCCGGCCAACGTGCTCCGCTTCGACGACACGGCCTACCACCTGCTGGGGTCGAACCTGGTGGGCCTCACCTCGGAGACCGAGATGCTGCTCGATCCGAGCACCTACCAGGGCCGGTCCACGGCCAGCGTCCGCCTACCGGGGGCTCTGATCGCCGACATGCGCTTCACGTTGTAGGACGGGGGCGGTCAGGGGAGTATGGGCCGATGAGGTACGAGGTTCGTCGCCTGGTGGTGGACGACGCCGCCCAGCTCCGGGCCCTGCGGCTACGGGCCCTGGCCACCGATCCTGCGGCCTTCGGCTCAACCCTGGAGCGGGAGCTGGCGTTTCCCTCGTCGGCGTGGGCCGACCGCCTCCACCCCGGGGCCAACCCTCACTACGGCGGGTTCGGGCTGGCCAGCCAGCTGCTCGGCATGGCCGTCGGCATCCCCGACCCCGACGAAGCGGGCTGCGCCGAGCTGGTGGGGATGTGGGTGGATCCGGAGGCCCGGGGCAGCGGCCTGGCCGTGGCCCTGGTGGACCTGGTGCTCGACTGGGCGTCGGCCCAGGAACGGCCCCGGGTGCGGCTGTGGGTGACCGAGGGCAACGAGCGGGCCACCGCCCTCTACCGCAAGCTCGGTTTCGTGCCCGCCGGGCGCCGGAACGTGCGCGAACGCGACGGCATGGCCGAGATCGAGATGACCCGCGAGCCCTGAACGGGGGAAAGCGCCCCCGGCGGGGGCAAGATATGGCGATGCAGGTGCATGTGGTCGACGGGACCTACGAGCTGTTCCGCCAGTTCTTCGCCCGCCCTTCGCACCAGAACGGCGACGGCCTGGAGGTGGGAGCGGCCCGGGCCGTGGTCCGCAACACCCTGGCCATGCTGGAGGAGGGGGTCACCCACGTGGGGGTGGCCACCGACCACGTGATCGAGTCGTTCCGCAACGATCTCTATCCCGGCTACAAGACCGGCTCCGGGATCGATCCCCTGCTCAGGAACCAGTTCTGGCCCCTGGAGGACGCCCTGCGGGCCGTCGGGGTGGCCACCTTCGCCATGGTGGAGTTCGAGGCCGACGACGCCATGGCCTCGGTGGCGGCGGTGGCGGCGGCCGACGAGCGGGTGGAGAAGGTGCTGCTGTGCACGCCGGACAAGGACCTGGCCCAGTGTGTGGTGTCGGGTCGGGTGGTGCAGTTCGACCGGCGCAACAACAAGCTGCTCGACGTGGCCGAGGTGATCGAGAAGCACGGGGTGTACCCCGAGTCGATCCCCGACTACCTGGCCCTGGTGGGCGACTCGGCCGACGGGTTCCCCGGGCTGCCCGGGTGGGGATCGAAGTCGGCCGGGGCCGTGCTGTTGCGGTATCGCCACCTGGAGGACATCCCCCTCGCCGCGGGCCAGTGGGACATCACCGTGCGCAACGGGGCCCGCCTGGCCAAGACCCTGGCCGACAACCTGAACGACGCCCTGCTGTTCCGTCGGCTGGCCACGCTCGACCTCGATGCCCCCACGATCACGTCGGTCGACGAGCTGCGCTGGACCGGGCCGGGCCCGTCGGATGAGCTGGCCGTCGTGGCCACCCTGCTCGACGCCCCCGACCTGATCCCCCGCACGGCCAAACTGGCGGCGGCCCGGGCCGGCGGGGCCGGAGGTGCCGGGTGATCCGCCCCTACGTGCCGGCCGACGCCGATCAGGTGCTGGCCCTCAACGCCGCCTGCCTGCCCGAGGTGGGCCCGATGGACGCGGCCAAGCTGGCCGGGTTCGAGGCCTGGGCCCCGGTGCTGCGGGTGGTGGACGTGAGCGACAAGATCGTCGGGTTGCTGGTGGGCCTGACCGAGGAGGCGCCCTACGGGAGCCCCAACTTCGGCTGGTTCAAGGAGCGGCACCCGTCGTTCGCCTACATCGACCGGGTGGCGATCGACGAGCGCCAGCGCGGCGCGGGCTGGGGTCCGGCCCTGTACCGGGAGTTCGAGGCCTGGGCCCGCGAGAATGGGCGGCGCCTGTTGTGCGCCGAGGTCAACACCGAGCCACCCAACCCCCGTTCGCTGCGGTTCCACGATCTGTTCGGGTTCGACATGGTGGCCCAGTTCAGCCCGTTCGGCACCGACGAGCACCGGGTCGGGATGATGGAGAAACACCTCCGCTGAGCGGCCGCTGGGGGTCTCCACCCCCGGGCGAACTGTGGCCCGTGGGGCTGGATTCTGTGCGCTGACGCCACAGATCCCGCTTGCGCTCCAGCCCCTCCATCCGTATTGTTTGTCGATATGCATATCGTTTATCGAGATGGAGCTGGAATGGGTAGGGGACCAGGGCCGAACCCCGGGGCGCGGTCCCGTACCGACTGGCTGACCGTATCTCGGGGGGCCGCCGCGGTCGTGCAGTGGACGGCGCTGGCGCTCGTCGTGGCGCTGATCGTGATCGGCCTCGCCCCGGGATCGCCCGTGCGCCTCGATCTCGCGGTGGAGCGGTTGTCCGGGCTCGGCGGGCTGGGCGGCGTCAGCCCCGGAGTGGAGGTCGACCCCACCGGCCGAGTCGCCGTGGAGATCGCCGAGCCGTCGTTCCGGCTGCGGATGCTCAACCTGGGCACCCCCGTGCCCGGCCTGCTTCTGGTGGCGGAGATCGCGCGACGGATGGGCCGCCTCCTGCGGTCGGCCGTCGACGCCGATCCGTTCACCACCGAGATGGTCGACGGCCTCAACCGTGTCGCCGCCATCACGGCCCTGGGCGGCATCGGCGCCTCGGTCGTTGCCGGCGTGAGCCGTTGGCTGCTCTCGTCGCACGTGGTGGTGTCGGGTAGTGACCTCAGCCTCCTGCGCCAGTCGCCGGCCGGATGGCTGGGCGCCGGGCTGATCATCGCCGGATTCGGCCAGATCCTCGCCCGGGGCGTATCGATGCGGGCTGAGCTGGACAGGGTCATCTGATGGACAAGCCGACTGGGCACCGGATCGAGGTCCGTCTCGACGCGCTGATCGCGGCCCGGAACACGACGCTGGTCGATCTGTCGGCCAAGGTCGGGGTGACGGTGGCCAATCTCTCGATCCTCAAGAACGGGCACGCCCGGGCGGTCCGCTTCACCACCCTGACCGCCCTGTGCGATGCCCTCGGCTGCACCCCCGGCGAGCTTCTCACGCTCGGGGACAGTTCGACAGCCGAGCCTTCGACCGACGAGGGGTAGGGAGGCGCCTACCCGGGCGGTGTCGGCTGGTCGAGCGAGCGGAGGCGGTCGGCGAGGAAGGCCCGTTCGACCTGGTTGCCGCACAGTTCGAGGGCTCGCTGGTACGACATGCGGGCGACCTCGCGGTGACCCGCTCGCTGCGCCAGCTCGCCCCGGACGGCGGCCACCCGATGGTTGGCGGGCAGGAGCTCCTGCACGGCTGCGAGCAGGGCCAGGCCCGCCTCGGGGCCTTCGGCCTCGGCCACGGCCACGGCCCGGTTGAGCCGCACGATCGGCGAACCGGTGACGGCTTCGAGCAATGCGTAGAGGTCGGCGATGGCGGCCCAATCGGTGTCGGCGGCGGTGGGGGCCCGGGCGTGCTCGGCCGCGATGAGGGCCTGAAGACGCAGCTCCTCGGCGTAGCCGCTGCCGGCCGGCAACTCGTCCGCCAGCGCCAGCCCGGCCTGCAGCTCGTCGTGCCGCCACCGCGATCGCTCCTGATCGGGCAGGGTCACGAGTCGGCCCGCCAGCACCCGGGCATCCCGCCGAGCGTGCTGCAACAGCAGTAGGGCGAGCACGGCCCTGGTTTGCGGAGCATCCGGGATCAGCTGGTGCAGTACCACCGCCAACCGGACGGCCTCGCCTGCCAGGTCGGTGCGGAGCAGGTCGGTTCCCGTGCCGGGCGTGTAGCCGGCGGTGAACGCGAGGTAGATGGTTCGGCAGACCTCGTCGAGGCGCGAACGCAACTCGACGCGGGCGGGGGAGACGAGCGGGATCCCGGCGGCCACGATCTTCTTCTTGGCCCGGGTGAGCCGGGCCGCCATTGTCGGCGTCGGGACCAGGAACAACCGGGCGATCTCGTCGGTCGGTGTGCCGATCACCAGCCGGAGGGCCAGCGCCGACCTGGCCTCTCCGGGCAACGCTGGATGGCAGCACAGGAGGATGAGCTGGAGCCGCTCGTCGTCGAGCTCGTCACCTCCGATGTCAGCTGTCGGCTCCCAGTCGGGCCCCACGGCCAGCAACCGCGCCTTCCGGCCGGCGATCGCTTCGGCCCGGAGCTTGCCCACCACCACCCGGTAGGCGGTGGTGTACAGCCAGGCGGGAGCGTTGGCGGGAGTTCCCTCGACGGGCCAGCGGGACGCGGCCCGGGCGAAGGCTTCGCCCAGGGCGTCCTCGACCAGGTCCAACCGGCGGGTGCGGTGCACCAGCAGTGCCAGGAGGCGGCCCCACTCAGCCCGGTAGACCTGCTCGATCGTGCGCTCAGGACATGTCGGGGACGGGTCGGATCTCGATGTCATAGGCGGGCAGCACCTTGCAGAGCTCGATCACGGTATCCAGGTCGGGCGCGTCGATGAGGTAGAACCCGCCGATCTGCTCGGCGGCCTCGGCGAAGGGACCGTCGGTGACGGTCGTCTCGCCGCCGCGTGTGCGCAGCGTCGTGGCCATCGATCCGTCGCTCAACGCTTCCTCCGCCAGCACGTCGACCCCGGACCGGGTGGCACAGGCCTCGCTGAAGGCCTGGAGCCTCGCCATCTGAGCCTCCTGCTCCTCGGGTGTCGACTCGTCCCAGGGGGCCATCTCGCCGTATCCGGCCAGCAACACGAAGTACTTCATAGCGATCTCCTCACGCTCGGGCACCGGCGAGGTCCCGCCGGCACCGACATGACGCGCCAGCCCGGCCCGAATCGACAACCGAATACGAAAAGTCCGTCTCGGCGGCGGCCCGGCCGACCTCGCGGTCGGGTGATGAACCGGCGGTCAATCCTTCTTGGCCCGGCTGGGGGCGACCCGGGGCGGCTCGTGGGGCATCTTGGGGTAGACGGGGGGCCAGGGGGCGTCGCCCAGACCCCGCTCCACGTCGCCCCGGTGCAGGGCCAGCAGCGGCTCCAGCGAGCCGGGGTGCTCGTTCATCCCTTCCCACGGGTCACCCTCGGCCGCCAGCTTGGCCACCACGGCGGGGATCGTGAGCACCTCGGGGTCGACGTCGGGCACCTCGTCCCACCGGACCGGGGTGCTCACCTGGGCCCCCACCCGGGCCCGCACGCTCCACGGGCCGAACACCGTCTTGTGGGGGGCGTTCTGGTTGAAGTCGATGAACACCCGGGCGCCCCGCTCCTCCTTCCACCAGGCGGCGGTTAGCCGTTCGGGCTGGCGGCGTTCCAGCTCCCGGGCCAGGGCCACCGCCCCCAGGCGCACGTCGTAGGAGTCCCACCGGGGCTCCAGGCGCACGAAGATGTGCAGGCCCCGGTTGCCCGTGGTCTTGGGATGCGACCGCAGGCCGAGCTCATCGAGCAGAGCCTTCACCTCCAGCCCGGCCGCCTTGATGTCGGCGAACTCGATGCCGGGCGAGGGGTCGAGGTCGATCCGCAGCTCGTCGGTGGCGCCGGGGTTGTCGGCCCGGAACGGCCAGGGGTGGAAGCCGAGGCAGCCCAGGTTGGCGGCCCAGGCCAGGTGGGCCACGTCGGCCGCCACCATGGCGTTCGACGTGGTGCCGTTGGGGGTGGACACCACCGTGGTCTGCAGCCAGTCGGGCGCCCCGGCCGGCACCCGTTTCTGGAAGAACGACTTGCCCGAGGCCCCATCGGGATAGCGCTCCATCAGGGTGGGCCGGCCCCCCATGGCCGCCATGATCGGACCCTCCACCGCCTCGTAGTATCGGATCAAGTCGAGCTTGGTCTCCCCGTGGCGGGAGAACATCACCTTGTCGGGGCTGGTCACACGGACCGCCCGGCCCGCCAGCTCGAGGGTCACGTGGTCGCTGGCCATCGCCCCCAACCTACTCCTCTCGGGGGCTGCGCCCCCGCCGCCACAATTTCTGACGATGTACGGGAACTTTTCGGGCCTCGGACGCGACATACACAACTGGTAGGCGCTGGCGTTACAGCGGCCGCCAGGTGCCACCGACACGCACGCCTCTGCAAAAGCGTGCGGATCCAGTATCGGGACGAACCCGGCGGATCAGCTAGGTACGGTGGGGTTGGGCACCGAGAACGGTGCCCAACCCCACCGGTTCCGGTTCGTCGAGCTGCTCGAACGTGCACTCGGCCGGCGTCTTGTCGGGCCGCCAACGCAATACCTTGGTCACTTCCCGGAAGCGGCCGTTGAGCGTGCTGCCGTACTTGACCTCCACCACCCGTTCGATGCGTAGTGGCACCCAGGTGTGGTCCTTCTCCTTCTGGGCGTTCCAGCGGTGGCGGGCGCCGGGCATACGGCCCTCCTCGTGGGCCTGGGCGTCGGCCCACGCCCGCCACGGGTGGCTCTCCACCGCTCCCTCCCGCAGCGGGGCCAGTTCCTCCACCAGGGCGGCCCGGTCCTTGGCGGTGAAGCTGGCGGCCACGCCCACGTGCTGCAATATCCCGTCGTCGCGGTACAGGCCGAGCAGGAGGGAGCCGACGCCGGCTCCGTCCTTGTGCCAGCGGAACCCGGCAACCACGGCGTCGGCCGAGCGGATGTGCTTGATCTTGAGCTGTACCCGCTTGTCTTCCACGTAGGGGTCGCCGGTGGGCTTGGCGATGAGGCCGTCGAGCCCCGCCCCCTCGAACACGGTGAACCAGCGGGCCGCAACCTCCCGGTCGGCGGTGGCCGGGGTGAGGTGGATCGGGGGCTCGGCTCCGGCCAGGATCTCCTCCAGCTTGGCCCGGCGCTGGGCGAAAGGGAGGGGGCGGAGGTCGTCGTCGCCCAAGGCCAGCAGGTCGAAGGCGACGAAGGCGGCCGGGGTGGCCTGCGACAGCATCGTGATCCGGCTCACGGCCGGGTGGATCCGCTGCTGGAGGCCGTCGAAGTCGAGCTTGTCGCCTGTGGCCACGATCAACTCCCCGTCGACCACGCATCGTTCGGGCAGCGTGGCCCGGATCGGGTCGACCATCTCGGGGAAGTAGCGGGTGAGCGGCCGGTCGTTGCGGGAGCCCAGGATCACCTCGTCGCCGTGACGGAACACCACACAGCGGAAGCCGTCCCACTTGGGCTCGAACACGAGGTCGTCCCGGTCGGGGAGACCGTCGACGGCCTTGGCCAGCATCGGCCGCACCGGCGGGTTCACAGGCAGTTCCATCCACTCAGGGTAGGCCCCGGCCGGGGCCTACCCCGCCGGCTTCGTCCTGAACAACGACGCCGGGGCTGGGATCTACGCTCAGCCGGCGGCGCCCGCGGCCCGTGTGGTTGGGCGGCCGTCGCCCGGGGCCGAGTGGCGGCGGACCAGGCACACCGCCAGGGCCACCAGCCACACGCTCCACAGGATGTAGCCAACGAAGTTGGCGAGGTCGGTGCCGGGCACATCGAGCGGGATCAGCACCCCCGAGGCGATCAGGGCCGCGCTACCGGCCCCGAGGGCCCGCACCCATCCCGGGAGCCGGTCCAGCGCCGCCAGCACCAGGACCGTCCAGGTGGCTGTGAGGGCGTAGCCGGCGGTCTCGCCCATGGCCGTGCCCAGCCAGGTGTGGGCGGTGTGGAACGTGTCGAGGGCGTCGGCCCGCTGGCCGGCCGAGGCCGAGGGATCGAGGGCCCGATCGGCCAGGCCCGGGACCAGCACCAACCATCGGGACAGCCCGATCACCTGGACCACCGCCGCCGCCACCCCGACCCGGGCCGACCACCGGGCGGCCCCGCCCCGTCCGGCCCGGCGCAGCAGCACCGCGGCCGGACCCAGCGCGCCGGCGCTCAGGGCCAGCAGGGCGAACCAGGCCATGGTGGTGGCGCGGGTGGCGTCGAAGCGGGCCACGATTTCCGCCGCCGGGAGCTGGAGCACGTCGGGGTAGTCGAAGGTGGACCCCAGGCCGAGGAAGGCGGCATTGGCCCCCACGGCGCCGGCCACCAGCAGGCCGGCGGCCCTCCGGAGGCGGTTGCGGTCGGCGGTGACGGTGGTGGTCAGGTGGTCAGGTCGGTGATCCATGGCTCTCTCCTTCGCTTCGCCCGCTCGGGCGGGGACGGGGCCGGGGGAGCCGGCCTCGGGATCACCCTGCGCCGGGGCCCTGACACCGTGCTGACACCGGCCGCACAGCGGGTGCTCGCCTAGACTTGGCCGGTGGTGGGCGTATCGCTCCTGGGTCCGGTGGAGGTGGTGCGCCCCACCGGGCGGCAACCGGTGCCGCCGGGGCGTACCGCCGAGCTGTTGAGCCGTCTCGCCCTCGACGCCGGGGCGACGGTGACCACCGAGCGTCTGATCGACGACCTGTGGGGCGACGCCGCCGGGGCGCAGGCCCGTAACACGGTGCAGAGCACGGTCTCCCGACTGCGCCGGGTGCTGGGTGACCCGGCCGCCGTGACCGGCTCGCCCACCGGCTACCGGCTCATCGTGGCCCCGGCCGACGTCGACGCCCTGGCGGTGGTGACCGACGCCGCCCGGGCGGCCGAGGCCCGGCGGGCCGGCTCGCCAGCCGCTGTCCTCGAGATCTGCACCGCCGCCCTGGCCCGGTTCCGGGGGGAGCCGATGGCCGGCGCCGGCGACGGCGCCTGGCTGGTCGCCCACCGGGTGCGGCTCGACGAGCTCCGGCTCACGCTGGCCGAATGGCAGATCGAAGCTCGGCTCGGCGGGGGAGCGGGGGCCGAGGTGGTGGGCCCGCTGGAGGAGCTGGTGCGCCTCCACCCCGGCCGGGAAGGGTTGTGGCGTTCGCTGATGACGGCGCTCTACCGCGACGGCCGCCAGGCCGACGCCCTCGCCGCCTACACCCGGCTCCGCACCCACCTCGGTGACGAGCTGGGGCTGCTGCCGTCGCCCGAGTCGTCACTGTTGGAGCAGCAGATCCTCCGTCACGACCCGGCCCTCGATTCCCCGCCGGGCAGCGGGTTCCCCGATCCCGGCTCCGCCCGACGGGTGCCCACGCCGCAGCCTGCGGCCCCCGGCGGCAACCTGCCGGCCCTCGTGTCGTCACTGGTGGGCCGGAACCGGGAGGTGGCGGAGGTGGCGGACCTCATCGGGGGCGGCCACGCCCTGGTGACCCTGGTGGGCCCGGCCGGGGTGGGCAAGACCCGCCTGGCGGTGGAGGTCGGACGGCGGTCGGCCGCTTCGGGCGGGGCCTGGCTGGCCCGCCTCGAAGCAGTGCACGACGAGGCCGGCGTGGTCCAGGCCGTGGCCGAGGCTCTGGGGGTGACAGAGGCCACGGAGGCGGCTCTGGGCGAGTGGCTGCGGGGCGACGAGGTGCTGCTGATCCTCGACAACTGCGAGCAGGTGACGGCGGCCGTGGGCCTGCTGGTGGGGCGGCTCCTCCATGCTGCCCCCGCCACCCGGGTGCTCTGCACCAGCCAGCTCCCGCTCGGGGTGGAGGGTGAGGAGGCCCTCACGGTCAAGCCGCTGGGGGTGGACGAGGCGGCGGCCCTCTTCGTGGAGCGGGCCCGCCGGTGGCGCCGGACAGGAAGCGGGGGCGAGGCTGAGGCCGAGGTGGTGGCTCTGTGCCGGGCGCTGGACGGCCTGCCGTTGGCCATCGAGCTGGCCGCCGCCCGCGCCGCCACGCTGCCGGTGGCCGAGATAAACCGCCGCCTCGACGACCGTTTCGCCTTGCTCCACGACCCGACCGGGCGCCGGTCCGGCCGCCACCAGGCACTGGGCACAGCGCTGGCCTGGAGCTACGACCTGCTTCAGCCCGACGACCAGCGGCTGCTCCAGCTGCTGGCTGCGTTCCCGGGCGGGGCTCCGCTCGAGGGAGTGGAGGCCGTCGCCGCCTCAGTCGGTCCCCAACCCGAGGGCGCGCCGCTCGACGGCACTGTGCTCGATGGCTTGGGCCGGCTGGTCGACCGGTCGCTCGTGTCGGTCGCCATCGGGGGAGGCGACAGCGGTGACACCCGCTACCACCTGCTCGACAGCGTCCGGGCTTTCGCCCTCGACCGGCTGCGGGGCTCAGCCCTGGAAGCCGGCGTCCTTCGGGGCCAGGCTTCGTGGTACGCCGAGCTGGCCGAGGCGGCCGCCGCCGGGCTTCGGGGCCCGGACCAGGGGCGGTTCCTGGCCATCGCCCGCCAGGAGCGGGCCAACCTGACCCAGGCGCTCGACTGGGCGGCGGCCCACGATCCGGCCCAGGCCCTCTCGATGGCCAACGGCTTCGGCTGGGCCTGGTTCCTCCTCGGGGACGGGCCGGCCGGGGTGGAGCGGCTCCGTCGGGCCCGGGAGGCGGCGGAGCAGGGGGGCGCTGGTGCCCCCGTCGATACCGCCGACAACCGGTGTCTGGCGGCCTGGCTCGGATCGGCTAACGATATCGCCGCCGCCCGGGTCGAGGCCGACGCCGCGCTCGAGCTGGGCCGTTCGATCGGTGAGCCGGTCGAACGCCGGTGCCGGGTGGCGCTGGCCTTCGTGCTGATCCAGCAGCGGCTGGCCGGTGACGTGTTGGAGACCGTGAAACCCCTGCTGGAACCGCCGGTGCCACCGACACCAGCACCGGCTCCGGCCCCGGCCGGGCTGGACCGGAACGACGCCTGGTACGGGGCGGCGGCGTGGCGCCTGGCGGCTCACGCCTGGCTCGTACTGGGCGACGCCGGGCGGGCGGGGGAGGCCGGCGGTCGAGCCGAGGAGCTGCTGGCCGGGGTGGGCGACGACTGGGCCCTGGCCCACCTGGCCAACCTGCGCGGCGTCCTGGCCCAGACGGCGGGCCGGTACGGGGAGGCAACGGGCCACCTCCGGGCGGCCGTCGAGGCGTCGGGTCGCCTCGGCTTCCGGGCGGCCCAGGCCCTCCACCTGACCAACCTGGCTCGCAGCCTGGAACTGGGTGGCGATGGGGAGGCGGCCGTCGGCACGTACGGGGAGGCGGTCGAGGCCGCGCTGGCGGCCCGAGACCTGCGGATCGTGGCCTTGGCCCGCACCGGCCTCGGCCGTCTGCTCCGGGCCCGGGGCGACCGGTCGGGGGCCGAGGAGGCGATCACGGCCGCCGACACCTGGTTCGCCCGGGCCGGTGGTGGGGAAGGGGCGCTGCTGGCCGGCGCCTTGGTGGCAGCGCTGGCGGCCGAGGCCGGCGACGGGGAAGCCCTCGCCCGCCTGGACGGTCTCGCCACCCTGACCAGGAGCGAGGGCGAGCACGAGGCCGAGCTGGTGGCCCTCGACGCCCTGGCCCGCCACCGTGCCGGCGTCGACCCCGAGGCGGCCCGGGCGTTACTGGCCGCCGCCGATCGCCTCGCCGCCTCCGGGCTCGTCCCCGTCGGCGATGGCGAGCGGGTCGACGCGGCCGTCGCCCGGTCGCTGCTGGCCGCTCCCTGAGCCTTGATCTGCGCGACGAAACCCTGTCACCGAGCGGTTCTGCGTCACGAAAACCCCCGACGTTCAGCGAGTTCGCGACGCAGAACGGCCCAAGGGCGCGTTTCCGTCGCGCAGAACCAGCGGCGGCCCGGAGGCTCCCTCAGTCGGGCGTGGGAATCGTGGGGCGCAGGGCCCGGTTGGCCGCCGGCTCGGCGATCGTGGCCCGGAACGGGCTGGCCGGGTAGGTGCCGAGGATCCGCAGGTGGACCGAGAAGAACGCCAGCTCCTCCAGGGCCAGCGTCAGCGACGTGTCCTTGGGGTGGCCCTCCACGTCGGCGTAGAACCGGGTGGCATAGAACGTGCCGCCGAGCTGGTAGCTCTCCAGCTTCGTCATGTTCACCCCGTTGGTGGCGAACCCACCCAGCGCCTTGTACAGCGCCGCCGGCACGTTGCGCACCTGGAACACGAACGACGTGATCATCGGCCCGTCTTGTGACGGGAAGTCGTGGGGTTGGCGCGCCAGCACCACGAACCGGGTGGTGTTGTGGTGCTCGTCTTCCACATCGGTGGCCAGCACGTCGAGCCCGTACAGCTCGGCCGCCCGGCGGGGCGCTAGGGCGGCCACGTGGCGCTCACCCCGCTCGGCCACCTCGCGGGCGGCACCGGCGGTGTCGTCGGCCACCTGGCCCGACCAGCCCCGCTCCCGGATGATGTTGCGGCATTGGCCCAGGGCGTGCACGTGGCTGCGGACCACCGTGATCTCCTCCAGGGTGGTGCCGGGCAGGGCCACCAGCTGGAAGTGGATAGGCAGGAAGTGCTCGGCCACGATGTGGAGGCCGGAGTCGGGCAGGAGGCGGTGGATGTCGGCCACCCGACCGGCGATCGAGTTCTCCACCGGGATCATGGCCAGATCGGCCCGGCCGGCCGTCACCGCCTCGAACGCGTCTTCGAAGGTGGGGCAGGGGAGCGTCTCGAGCTGAGGGAACACCTCGATGCAGGCGGCATCGGAGTTGGCCCCCGGTTCCCCCTGGTAGGCGATCCGGCCGCTGACAGGCACGAACGACGGCACGAGGGAGGAGACCGGGGGCGGAAGGGTCGCGGGGTTCGGATCGCTCGTGCTCACCGTCGGAGCCTACCGGGGCCCGTTTGGGCCCCGGTAGGCCCCCGAAGGGGGCACGTCAGCCCAACCAGGCCTTCCACACGTCGGTGTTGGCATCGAGCCAGCCCTTGGCCACGTCGTCCACCGGCTTCTTGTCGATCTCGGCCGAGGGGAGCAGGCCGAGCTGGTCGTCGTTGGTCATCGTGAACTTCTGGAGGAAGGCGTAGACGTCGGGGGCCTTCTCCTCCAGCTGGCTCGAGGCGTACTTCAGCAGCACGTCCTCGGGGTAGTCGCAGTCGACCGCCCCGTCCTTGGCCGCCTGGTGGGTGGCGCACTCCTCGCTGTAGTCCGGCAGCGGCACGTTCACCAGGTCGTACTTCGACACTGCGGCCGTGGGCGTCCACCAGTACATGAGTACCGGCTCCTTGGCCGCCACCCGGGCATCGAGCTCGGCCACGGTGGCCGGCTCCGACCCCGAGAACTCAACCTTGAACGGCAGGTCCAGGTTGGCGATGATGTCCTCGTCGAACTGCGTGTACGACGGGTCGGTGCCGAGGAAGCGGCCCTGGTCGCCGGTGGCGGCGGTAGCGAACAGCTCAGCCGCCTCCGGGGTCTTGTAGCCCTCCCAGGTGGCCAGCTCCGGGTGCTCGTCGATCACGTACGACGGCACGAACCAGCCGATCTTGCCCACGGCGCCGAGTTCGCCCACCTCCACCACGCTACCGTCGTCGATGAAGGCCTTCTCGGTGTCGGACAGGCCCGACGGCCACACCTCGAGCACGGCGTCGAGCGTGCCGTCGGACAGCCCGGTGAACATGGCGTCGTTCTCGTCCACCGTCACCGCCTCCACCGGGTAGCCGAGCTCGTCCTCGATGATCTGCTTGGCGATGGCCACGTTGAGGGCCGACGCCGTCCAGGCGTTGACCACGAGGGTGATCGTGGGCTTGTCGCCGTCGGCTTTGCCCTCGGAGGAGCTGCCGCCGGTGGTTCCGCCGCTGCCACCGCCGCTGCCAGCGGTGGTCTCGTCGCCACTGCTGCCACAGGCGGCGAGGGCCAGGGTGGTCGCGGCCAGCAGGGCCAAGAGGCCCCGGTACGTCCTGCTCATAGATGTGTCTCTCCCAGCTAGGAGCCGTCGCCGGCTCGCCACGAGGAGCCCTCGCCCGTCCCTCGCCGGACGTCAGCGCCTCGAATGGGTACATTATCGAAGCATGTCAACTGATGTCGCCGGGTCGGGTGCCGGTGTGCCGCTGGCGGTGGACGGCCTGTGGAAGGTCTTCGGCCCCCGACCCGACCGGGCGCTGACCCTGGCGGCCGACGGGGCGACCCGGGCCGAGATCCAGGCCGCCACCGGCTGCACGATCGGAGTGCGGGACGTCTCGTTCACCGTGGCCCCCGGTGAGACGTTCGTGGTGATGGGCCTGTCGGGGTCGGGCAAGTCCACCCTGGTGCGGTGTGTGGCCCGGCTGACCGACGTCACCCGGGGCCGGGTGACCCTCGACGGCCAAGACCTGACGGCGATGGGCGACGCCGATCTGCGCCGGATCCGGCGCCGCACCATGTCGATGGTGTTTCAGCACTTCGGGCTGTTTCCCCACCGCCGGGTGATCGACAACGTGGCCTACGGGCTCGAGGTGCAGGGCGTGGCCAAGGCCGATCGCCAGGCCCGGGCGGCAGAGGTGATCGAGGTGGTGGGCCTGGGGGGATGGGCCCAGCACTATCCCCAGCAGCTGTCGGGCGGGATGCAGCAGCGGGTGGGCCTGGCCCGGGCCTTGGCCGTCGATCCCAAGGTGCTGTTCTTCGACGAGCCCTTCTCGGCCCTCGACCCCCTCATCCGGCGCGACATGCAGGACGAGTTGCTGCGGCTCCAGCGGGCCATGCCCCGCACGATCGTTTTCATCACCCACGACTTCGCCGAGGCCATCAAGCTGGGCGACCGCATCGCCATCATGAAAGACGGCGCCTTCGACCAGGTGGGCACGGCCACCGAGCTGATCACCAACCCCGCCACCGACTATGTGCGGGAATTCACCGAAGACATCCCCAAGGCCAAAGTCCTCACCGCCGCCGCCCTGATGACCCCGATGGCCCCCGGCGCCGAGGTGCCCCACGATCCAACCGGGGCCGGCCCCGGCGGAGCGCGGACCGTGGCGGCCGGTGCCGCCGTGGAGACGTTCCTGCCCGTCCTGCTCGACGGGGCCGACACCCTCACCGTGGTCGACGCCGACGGCCGGGCGGTGGGTGTGCTGGCCCGCACCGACGTGGCCCGGGCCCTGGGATGACCGTCGCCGCCGAGCCGGTTGCCGATACCGGCGAGCCCGTCCCGGCCCCGGCCGCCGTCGATACGGCACCGGCCGCACCGGTGAGCCGGGCCCGGCGCCTGGCCCCTTGGGCCGTTCTGGTAGTGGGCGTCCTGGCCCTCCAGGCGGCGTTCGCCTCGGCCACCTTTCCCGCCCGGCTCGACACCACGTTCTCCGACCCGCTCGACCGCCTGGCCCGCTGGGCCCAGAGCAACCGGCGCACCCATCCCCTGTTCACCGGCTTCTTCTCGCCCCTCACCCGGGCCCTCACCTGGGCCCTCGATTCGGTGCAGGGGCTGCTCGAATGGCTGCCCTGGTTCGTGCTGCCGGCCGCCGTCGGCCTGCTGATCCTGGTCCGCACCCGGAGCCGGGGTCAGGCGGCGGTAGCCGTCGCCGTGACCCTCTATCCGGGGCTGGTGGGGCTGTGGCCCGAGACGATGGCCACGCTGGCCCTGATGACGGTGTCGGTGGTGCTGTGCGTGGTGATCGGGGCCCCGCTCGGCGTGTGGTGTGCCTTCCGTCCCGGGGTGGAGCGGGTGGTGCGGCCGGTGCTCGACGCCATGCAGACCGTGCCTGCCCCCATCTACTTCCTGCCCATGCTGCTGTTCTTCGGCGTTGGGCCGGTGGCCGGGGCCTTCGCCACCGTCATCTACGCCCTGCCCCCGATGGTGCGCCTCACCACCCTCGGCATCCGCCAGGTGCCGGGTGAGGCGGTGGAGGCGTCCACCATGTTCGGGGCCAGCGGGCGCCAGACGCTGCTGAAGGTCCGGCTCCCCATGGCCCTACCCGCCATCATGACCGGGATCAGCCAGAGCATCATGATGGCGCTGGGCATCGTGGTGCTGGCCGCCCTGCTGGCCTCCGGCGGGCTGGGCCAGGTGATCCTGGAGGCCCTGCGGCAGCGGGCCACCGGTCGGGGCCTAGCCGCCGGCCTGGCCATCGTGGCCGTGGCCACCGTGCTCGACCGGGCGGCCCGGGCCGTGGCCCAGACCGACCGCACCCGCTGGCTGGGGCGCCGGCCGGCCCTGATCGCACTGGGGGCGCTGGTGGCGGCGGCCGTGGCCGGGCGCCTGGCCGGGTCGGTGGCCTTTCCCGGGGTGGCCGAGACCACCTTGTTCGACCCGGTCGACTCCGGTGTGGTCTGGGTGCGCGACAACCTGTCGTGGTTCACCCGCCCGGTCAACGACACCATTGTGGGCGACGTCTACGTGCCGGTGCGGGACTTCCTCACCGGCACCGTGGCCTGGCCGGTGCTGGTGGCGGTGCCGGCCTGGCTGGCGTGGCGGGTGAAGGGGTGGCGCCTGGCGGTGTTCACCGCCGCCGCCGTGGTCACGATGGGCCTGCTGGGTTGGTGGGCCGACTCGATCGACACCCTCACCCAGGTGGCGGCGGCCGTGGTGCTGTCGCTGGCCGTCGCCCTGCCCCTCGGTGTGTGGGCCGGCACCAGCACGAGGGTGGAGGCGGTGCTGGGCCCGGTGCTCGACACCCTCCAGACCCTGCCCTCGTTCGTCTACATGATCCCGGTGGTCAACTGGTTCACGGTGGGGATCGTCCCCGGCATGATCGCCTCGGTGCTGTACGCCGTGGTGCCCGGGATCCGGATCACGGCCCTCGGGATCCGTCAGGTGCCCACCGAGAGCCTGGAGGCGTCGCAGGCCTTCGGGGCCACCCCGGCCCAGACCCTGCTCGGGGTGCGTATCCCCCTGGCCGCCCCCACGATCATGGCCGCCGTCAACCAGGTGATCATGATGGTGCTGGCCATGGTGATCATCGCCGGCCTGGTGGGAGGGGGCGCCCTGGGGTTCCAGGTGATCAACGCCGTGACCCGGGGCGAGGTGGGCGACGGGTTCGAGGTGGGGGCGATCATCGCCCTCATGGCCATGGTGCTCGACCGGCTCACCCAGGGGATCGGCCAGCGCCTCCAGCCGCCCTCGGATCGCTGACTGCCCTCCCCTTGGGTTCGTCAGCGACAACCACCTAAGGTCCCCGCCATGGACATCGAAGCCGTCACCGAGCAGCTGTGGTCGTCGGGCCAGGCTGGCGACTACTTCCCGGCCGGACTGGTGGGCACGCTCGGCTACGAGGCCGGGCTGCAGGTGCAGCTGGGCCTGCTGCACCGCAAGCTCGACGCCGGCGAGCGCCTGGGCGGGTGGAAGGTGGGGCTCACCTCACCCCGGGCCCGGGCCATGATCGGTTTCGACGAGCGGCCATTCGGCCACATCCTGGCGGGGCGCATCTTCGAGTCGGGGGCCGAGGTCGACGCCGCCCTGCTGACCAAGGGCGGGGTTGAGCCGGAGATGGTGTTCACCTTCGGCGAGACGGTCGACGCCGCCGAGCCCACCGAGGCCCAGTTGCGGGCAGCCGTCAGCCGGGTGTCGGCCGGCTTCGAGCTGAACGAGCGTCGCCCCGGCTCCGCCACCTCCTTCGACTTCCCGCTGATGGTGGCCGACGGCATGGCCCAGTGGGGGATCGTGGTGGGGGAGGGAACGAGCGAGGTGGGCGACCTCGACGCCGTCGAGGTGACGATGAGCTGCAACGGCGAGGAGCGGGCGCGCCACGTGAGCCGCGACGTCCTCGACGACCACTGGGCGTCGCTGGCCCGCCTGGCCGCCCTGCTGCACCGTCACGGGCAGCGGATCGAGGCCGGGCACCGGGTCATCACCGGCGCGTTCTGCCGCATGGACTTCCAGGCCGGCGACCGCTGGGTCGCAGACTATGCCGGCCTCGGCACCGTCGAGGTCTCCCTGGTCTGAACGGCCCCGGGTCGTCGACGTTCTCGACTGCGTTCGGGCCGCGCTCTGGATCGAAGCCGCCCCGATCACCCGGGCGCCCTGCCCATGTCCCGAGCCCGATTTTCCCGCGGGAAATCTCCTCACAGACCGTGATCACCGCCCACAACCCGTCATCCCCGCTGCCCCAGGGAGCCTTGTATCGATCAAGTGCAGTAGAACGCCGGCGCAGTCGGTCCTTGGCCGGAGCGCTGACCGCCTGGCCCTCGTCGATCTTGTTCGGCCGGGCCGTGATACCGAGCGGCCGGCGGTGGCAACGGGTTCTCGGGTGGCGGTGACGCCGCCAGATCGACTACCGCATCGTCACGGCGAGTGGTCATGCCCGCTGCGGTGAACCGTCGTTGAGTCGGCCCGGAGAATATCGCAGCGTGCGTGCTCAGGGATTGGACCCCAGATGCGACGTAAGGGATGTGCGACCGGTGAAGGAAGGAGCGGTGATCAAAGAGGGGGCGTTCGTCGCCTTCGTCGATCACGCCGTACCTGAGGTCTACCACTACCTGCTGCGCCGGGTTGGCGATGTGCCGCTGGCTGAGGACCTCACTTCGGAGACGGTGCTGGGGGCGATCGACGCCAGCCGGCGCCAGGGTTTGGTGGAGGGCTGGTCGGTCGCCTGGTTGATCGGGATTGCCCGGCACAAGCTGGTCGATCACTGGCGGCGCCAGAGCCGCGAGGAGCGCAAGCTGACTGCGGTCGCCGGCGACCTGGTCGACGTCACCTGGGACCATCCCGTGGAGCCCGGCCGTGCGGCAGAGGTGATGGCGCGGCTCAATCCGTCGCAGCGTTCGGCGTTGGTCTTGCGGTACTACGACGGGCTGCCGGTGACCCAGGACGGCGACGATGAGGCCGGCGAGCGATATGAGCCTCACCGTCGGGTCTCGGGACACGCGAGGATGTCCTCGGACACGCCGTCGGGTGGCGGACCTCGATCAAGCGTCCGTCTCGGCTGCCATCCCGAGGTGGACCACGTTCCCATCCGGATCACGGACGCTAGCGACACGCTCGCCCCACGACTCGTTCTTCGGCGCAGCATCGATGGCGGCTCCTGCTGTCGTCAGATCCGCAAAGGTGCCGTCGACGTCGTCGACGTAGACCCAATAGCTGAACCGGGCGTCGCTCGCCTGTTGCCGTGTAGCGATCCCTATGGTGCGCCCGTGGCGTTCAAGCGTAACGAACGCTGGGGGTCCATCGACCGGGAACACGTACGACTGCGAGAACCCGAGGCGCCCGTAGAACGCTGCAGTCGCCGGGAGGTCCTCCACACTCAGGATAGGGAACGAGTCGCTGCTCATGGAGCTATCCTCGCACCGATTCACGTCCGTCGATCCGAGAGTGCAGGCCGAGATTGCTTTCGGGCCCAGCAAGAGGACGATCCTTCAGCTCGTCATTCGCACAAGGTACTTGCCGGGCGGAGAGCGACACGTGCAGCGTTCCTCACGGTAGGCATGGCGCTCGGCTTAAGGCCCCATCGATCCGGGCGGCCCGACGACGTTGATACCGGGCACTCGGCCTCGCGTGAATGCCGGAATCAGGACGGGCCGACGGCCGAGCGGCGTCCTACCTGCGAACGGACGAGCGCCAGCTGCGTACGTCTGTGGGAGTCCTGAGCACAACGACATCTGCGTCGGGGGCGAACTTCACGATGGCGCAAAGCAGGCCTGGGCGGTCATTCCGCCGCCAGTTCGCCGTCCAGACCCAGAAGTCCCAGCGCTCGCGACCTCGCCGCCACGCCCGATACGCAGAACGCCACAAGGGTACGTCGAGGACGATCACGGTGTCTGCCCGTCGAAGCCGGGGCTCGATGTTGTCGTACGGCCCAAGGTCGCCGTCCATTCGGTCTTGTTCGGCAAGCTGACGCTGCCGGGTCACCCACTCGGTCGGCGCGAGTGGCTCCAGGCGCTCACTCCAGAACTCCAGGTCGAGTTCGATCACTGGCAGCCCCAGTTCGGCTCCCAGTTCACGGGCCAGCGTGGACTTGCCGGCGCCGCCTCGCCCGAGGATCACCACCCGCTCCATCCCCTCGATCTTGCCACGGGCGGCGCCGGCCACGGGCGCAGTCCAACCGAGCGGGCACGCCGGCTTCGAGATCGCTCAAGGCTCGGGCTCCCATCGATCCCGTGCGGACGACGGCGTCGTTACCTGTGTGGGGCTTGCGGTCAAGGCCTTGGTGGCGTGATGCTCCGGC
>CADEDH010000058.1 GCA_902826025.1 uncultured Actinomycetes bacterium | reverse complement strand
CCACAGCATCCAGGGTCGAGTACTCCGCCGGCTCCATGGCCGGCGAGGATAGCTGTGGTGCCCGTTCTGACGCGCCGAAACGGCGCTGGGCGCTGATCAGTCCATCTCGCCGGCGGCGGCCTGACGGGCCCGTTCGATTCCGGGCATCTTCTTGATCGAGCCGTAGGGCTTGTCCTTGGAGAAGATGGCGCCGCCCAGCGAGGCGATCATGTAGGCCGAGTGGCCGGCGGCGATGGCCGAGCGGAAGCCCTGGGCGTCCTGGGCGTCGTTGACCTGGCGCTTGATCATCTGGGCCGCCAGCGGGTTGAGCTTGGCGATCCGCTCGGCCTTGGCCATGGCCCGGTCATCGAGCTCGGCCCGGGGCCACACCTCGGACACGAACCCCAGCTCTTTGGCCTCGCCCGCCGTGAGCAGGCCCTGCTCCCACATGATGTCCTTGGCCCGACGGAACCCGATGTCCCACGGGGTCGATTGGTACTGGAACATCCAGGGGATGAACTGGGCGTCGTCAGCGGCCACGATCAGATCCATGGCCGCTGCGATCATCCACCCGCCGTAGATGCACAGGCCCTGCACCGCGGCCAGGGTCGGCTTGGGCAGGTCGCGCCACCGCATGGTGTTCTCGACGTTCCAGTCCCACGACCGCTGGTGGTGTCCCACGCCGCCCTCGGGGTAGGGCCGGGCCTCCCGGTCGGCCTTCTCCTCGGGGGTGCCGATGTCGTGCCCCGACGACCAGTGGTCGCCCTCGCCGAACAGCACGCACACCCGCACGTCGTGGTCGGCCATGGCCTCGGCGAAGGCTGCGTCCAGCTCCTCCAGCAGCTTGCGGCTCTGGGCGTTGCGGTAGCGGGGGCGGTCCATGGTGATGCGGGCGATGCGGCCCGCCTTCTCGTACCGGATATCGGGGCTGATGTCGGCTCCGTCGTCGGCCATGCGTCAGCCCTCCCCGTTGTCGGCCGGCGCTTCCCCCGTGAACCGGGGGGAGATCACGGCCAGGTAGGTGCAGCCGTCGGGCGTGGTCGGCCGGTGCGACGACCCGGGCTCGTTGTGGACGAACGTGCCGGGCCCGCACGCCCGGTTCTGGTCGACGAAGGTGCCCGACAGGATGTAGAGGAACTCGTCGTGCTCGTGGGTGTCGAGGTAGGAGATCGTGTAACCGGGATCCCACTGCACCAGCAGGATCCGCCGTTTGGTGACGGGGTCGTAGTGAAGGGTGCGGCGGCGGGAGCCGGCCTCGTTCTCCTTCCACTCGGTGGCGTCGGGATCGATGTAGCGGATCAGGTCGTGGATCACGGCGGCCTCGGCCGGGCTGGAAGCAGCGTTGCCGGGTGGCATCAGGCGCTCGCCGTCATGATCCAGTTGACCACGTCGGTCTCGTCCCGGGTGCCCCACACGCCGAGGCTGCCCCGCAACTTGCCCGCCGGGACGGGGTCGACCCGACGCCACTCCGTGGCCACCACCCGGTGAGCGATCTTCCAATCGCCGCTCTGCTTCTCGAACCGGTCGACGTAGCGGATACCGAAGACGTCGTCGTGGCCCGAGCCATCGGCCAGTTCCTTGCGGTGGTAGGCGACGGCATAGGTCTCGGCCCGGGCCTTGTCGCCGTCGACCTCGATGAGCATGTTGCCCAGGAAGTGTTGGGTGCACACGAAGCGGGGCAGGAAGCCCCGGCACATGGCGATGAAGCCCGGGACGTCGCCCTGGTAGGTGCCGTGGTCGTCGTAGGCCCCGGGGTGATAACAGCTCTCGACCAGATCGAAGTCGAGCCGGTCGATGCCCCGGCAGTAGCGGAAGAGAACCTCCCGGATCTCCTCCTTGGCCAGCAGGTCGTCGAGCGTCAGTCCCATGGAGCCAACGCTAGGCGCCGCCCGCCCTTCGGGCGAACGGGTGCGGCTACCGGCTGCTCGTCTCGCTACTCGTCGTAGCGGAAGCCGATCTTGAGCGACACCTGGAACTCGCCCACCTTCCCGTCGCCGCCGATGGCGCCCCGCACCGAGGTCATCTCGAACCAGTCGAGGTTGCGCAGCGTCTTGGTCGCCGTGGCCAGTGCGTTGGTGATGGCCTCACTGATCCCATCGGGCGAGGTGCCCACCACCTCGGTGATGGCGTACGTATTCGATCCAGCCATGGCTGCACATCCTTCGGTCGTCCTGCGCTCTCAGGATTACCCCGGAGGCGGGCCGGGCAATCTCCGTCTGGCGCACTACGAGGGAGGCCACGATGACCGAGCAGTTCGACGTGTCGACGATGATGGAAACGGCCAAGGACACGTTCAGTGTGCGCCGGGTGTTCGGCGACCCGATCGCCCACAACGGGATCCAGGTGATCCCGGCAGTGCGGGTGCGGGGCGGCGGCGGCAGTGGCGGCGGGCCCCAGGCCAGCGACCCCGACCCCGACGGCATCGGTACCGGTACCGGTACCGGTACCGGTACCAGCCCGGCTTCCGGAGGCGGCTTCGGGCTGGTGGCGTCACCCGCCGGGGTCTACGTGGTGAACGGCGACGACGTGCGATGGCGGCCGGCGGTGAACGCCGAGCGGATCGTGCTCAGCGGTATGGCCCTCTTCGCCTTCGCCCTCTGGATGCTCCGCTCGATCCTGCGCGACTAGCCGATCGACCCCGGGCCCGCCGCCCGGTCAGGTGCCGCGGATCCGGATGACGCCGGTCTGCTCGGCGATGGCCAGCAGCTCGCCGTCCTGGCTCCACAGGTTGACCACGCCGTGGGCGAAGCCGCGGGCCACGGCCCGCAGCTCGATATCAGCCAATACCCATGGGGTGGCCTTGGGCCGCACCACCCGCAGGGTGTTGTCGATGCTGGGGGCCTGCATGTCCTTTTCGATCACGGCCGACGTACCGGTTGACACCTCGTCGCCGATCACGGCCAGGGCGGCGGCGGTGCCCGGCACCCCGCCCGGCATCGTGATCCACACCGCACAGCGGCCGTCGGGGTTGGTCATCACCCCGTCGGGATCGTCGGTGACGGCCAGCTCGGTGATCCGCTCCCGGATACCTCCCTTGTTCTGGGCCCGGATGTAGCGGACCGGGAGTCCTTCGGGGCCGGGCACGTCGGGCATGGTCTGCCACACGCCTTCGGCCGGGAAGTCCCGCTCCCCCACCGACACCAGCGCCGCGAACACCTCGGCGTCGCCAACGCGGGCGATCACCCTCGTGTGGCTGACAGCCCGGCCGGCCGCCGGCACCAGCACCTCCAGGTCGACCACCGAATCGAGGTGGGCCGGGCGGAGGAACTGGCACGTGGCCCAGGCCGTGGGTCGGCCGGTGTGGGCCTCCGCCGCCTCGATGGCGGTGGCCAGCGCACAGCCTCCGTAGATCGAGTCCCTCCCGCCGCAGATCTCGCGGGTGACAGGCAGGCGGAAACGGGCGGGGTCGGTGGTCGGCTCGAGGCCGAGGAAGGAGGCGACGTCCATCGCCCGCCATCTTGGTGCACCGGCCTGAGGCACGGCCAGCGGCAGACGGTTACTCGCCGCCATTCCGTTGTGCTGGATCGAGGGGCGCCTTCGCCCTAGCGTCTGCGATCACATCGATCCCCACGTAGGAGGGACCAACCGCCGTGATCGACGAACACCCCGAGGGTTCCAACCCGACCGCCAACCCCCGCCTCGGCGACCTGATCGACGCCCGCCTCAGCCGGCGCCAGCTCCTCATGGGGGCGGCGGCCACGGCCATGGTCACGGTCATCGGGGCCGGCCCGGCGACCGCCGCCGATGACCCGAGCGACGACAGCCCGACGGCAGAGCGCGGTGACGACGATCGCAAGGGCAGCCGTCTCCGTTTCACCGAGGTGCCGACCACCGACGCCGACACGGTGGTGGTGCCGGCCGGCTACCGCTGGCAGGTGTTGATCCCGTGGGGTACCGGGCTGTTCGCCGACAGCGCACCGTTCCGGGAGGACGCCTCGAACTCGGCGGCCGACCAGCGGGGCCAGGTGGGCTTCAACCACGACGGGATGCACTTCTTCCCCGATGGCCGCAACCCGTCGAGCGGGGGCGTGCTCGTGCTCAACCACGAGTACACCGACGCCAACCAGATCTACACCGCGGCCCAGGGGCTGGCCATCACGCCCGACGCTGCCGGCCGGGAGAAGGTGGCCAAGGCCCTGGCCGGCCACGGCGTCACCGTGGTCGAGATCCGCCGCAAGCGGGACGGCTCGTGGGAGCACGTGGTGGGCGCCCGCCGCAACCGCCGGATCACGGCCACCACCCCGATGGCGTTCTCCGGGCCGGTGGCGGCCAGCCACCCGATGCTGGCGTCGTCGATCACGCCGTCGCCGCTGGGCACGATCAACAACTGCTCGATGGGCGTCACCCCCTGGGGTACCTACCTCACCGGCGAGGAGAACTGGAACGGCTACTTCGGCACGGCCGATCCCGCCTGGACGCCGAGCGCGCTGGAGCGCCGCTACGGGGTGACGGCCGCCGGCTTCGCCTACAACTGGCACCTGGCCGAGCCCCGGTTCGACCTGGCCGTGAACCGCAACGAGCTGAACCACTTCGGGTGGGTGGTGGAGATCGACCCCCAGAACCCCCGCTCCACGCCGGTGAAGCGCAGCGCCCTGGGCCGGATCAAGCACGAGGGGGCCACCTGCACAGAGGCCGACGGCCGGGTGGTCGTGTACACGGGCGACGACGAGAACGGCGATTACCTGTACAAGTTCGTGGGCGACGGGTCGTGGGCCCGCCACCGCCGGGCCGGGCGGAGCCCGCTCGACCACGGCATCCTCTACGTGGGTGTGTTCGACGGGGAGGGCGGCGGGAGCTGGGCGCCGCTGGTGCACGGCACCGGGCCGCTGACGGCGGCCAACGGTTGGGCCGACCAGGCCGACGTGCTGATCCGGACGCGCCAGGCAGCCGACGCCGTCGGCGCCACCCGCCTCCACCGGCCGGAGTGGGTGGCCGTCGACGAGCGCACGAACGACGTTTACGTCAGCCTCACCAACGGCAGCGGCAACCCGGCCCCGGTCAACTCGAACCGCGACCCGAACCCCTACGGTCATGTGCTGCGGATCCGGGAGCAGGGCGGCGACAACGCCGCCGCCACCTTCGCCTGGGACATCTACCTCCGGGCCGGCGACCCCGGCTACGACCCGACCGTCCCGGCCGGCCAGCCCCTGTTCGGGTCGCCCGACGGCGTCTGGGCCGATCCCGACGGGTTGGTGTGGGTGCAGACCGACATCTCCAACAGCTCCCAGAACCGGGCCGACCGGGGCTACGACCGGATCGGGAACTGCGCCATGGTGGTGTCGGACCCGAGGACGGGCGAGCTGAAGCGGTTCCTCACCGGGCCCCGGGGCTGCGAGATCACCGGCATCACGATCACGCCCGACCGGCGCACGATGTTCGTGAACATCCAGCACCCGGGCGAGTCGAGCACGTTCTGGAACAACCAGTTCGGAGCGCCCAGCCCGGCCAACCCGTCGACCGTGAGCAGCTGGCCCTACGGCGGCCGGCCCCGCGCCGCCACCGTGGTGATCACCAGGGAAGACGGCGGGCGGATCGGCCGCTGAGCCGGGGCGGCGGGAGGCCAGGTCTATCCTCGGCCGGTGCCCTCTGCCGCCCCCGGCTCTCCCGCCGAGCTCACCCTGACCGGCGACGCCGTGCTGTTCGACAGCGACGGCGTGTTGGTCGACTCGCACGTCCAGGTGGTGGAGAGCTGGACCCGGCTGGCCGGTGAGTTCGGGCTCGACATCGACCGGTTGCTCACCGAGTTGGTGGGGGTGCGGGCGGTCGACACGTTGGGGCGGTACCTGACCGACGACCGCCTGGTTGCGGCCTGCGACCGGTTGGAGGATCTGGAGGTGGAGACGGCGGGCGGCACCGTGCCGATTGCCGGGGCCGTCGAGCTCCTCTGCTCGCTGCCGGTCGGCCGGTGGACGATCGTCACCTCAGCCACCCGTCGCCTCGGCACGGCCCGCTGGCGGGGCGCCGGCCTGCCGGTACCCGATCGCCTGGTCACCGCCGACGACGTGACCGCCGGCAAGCCCGACCCTCAGCCGTTCCTGGCCGCCGCCCGGGTGCTCGGCGTCGACCCCGCCCGGTGCGTGGTGTTCGAGGACTCGGCCTCCGGTGGCCAGGCGGCGCGGGCCGCCGGGGCCACCGTGGTGGCTGTCGGCCAGCAGCCGTGGCCGTTCGAGCCGGCGGCCCGGGTGCCCGACCTGCGGGCGGTGCGGGTCGTCCCCGGCGAGGGCGTGGTGCTCGCCATCACGCTGGGGCCATGACCGGCGCCGAGGCCGCCGGGCCGAACCGTGCTACGAAAACCGCGCCTCGGCGGCGAACTGCGTCGCGGAACCTGCGGAATCCGTAGAGAACGCGACGCAGTTCGGTTGACGGGCGCGAAATCCGTGACACGGTTCGCTCGCCCCCGGGGGTCGAGCGCGAGCAGACTGCCGGGATGGATGTACGACGGATCACCGAGGTCGGCATTGCGGTGCGGAGCCTCGACCAGGCGGTGGCCCTGTTCACCGACTTGTTCAACGCCGACGTGGGGCCGGTGATCGACGTGCCCCTGTACGACATGCGGTTCCGCATGTGCCGGGTGGGCAAGGTGGACTTCGAGGTGATGGAGCCCACGGCCGAGAAGGGCGTGATCCACGACTTCCTGGTGAAGCGGGGCGAAGGGCTGCACCACATCGCCTTCGCCGTCGACGACGTGAACGACACGATGGGCACGCTGGGGGCCAAGGGCGTGCGGTTCGTGACCGACCCACCGATGACCAACAACTTCCCGATGGTCGACTACGCCGGCCGCCACATCGAGGGCGACATCACCTTCACCTTCTCCCATCCGGCGTCGTTCCTCGGGATCCTGTTCGAGTTCATCCAGTACCCACCGGACTACGAGACACCGTAGGGACAGCCATTGGACAGCGGCCGCGAGTTGACCGGACAGCGTTCGATAATCGAGGAACAGCTCGCCTACTACCGGGCGGTGGCCGGCGAGTACCACACCCATACCCTCGACGTGCCCGGCCAGCAGGAGCTGCTGGCCGCCATCACCGCCCAGTCGCCGACGGGCGATGTCCTGGAGCTAGCGTGCGGATCGGGCCTGTGGACCAAGCGGCTGGCCAGCACGGCGGCCAGCGTCACCGCCGTCGACGGCGCACCCGAGATGCTGGAGCTGGCAGCGGAGCGGGTGGGGCGCCGGGCGCCGGTGCGCTTCATCCAGGCCGACCTCTTCACGTGGAAACCGGACCGGACTTACGACCTCGTCTGGTTCGGTTTCTGGATCTCCCATGTGCCCGAAGACCGGTTCGAGGCGTTCTGGTCGATGGTCGATCGGGCCCTGGCCCCGGGAGGGAGCGTGTTCTTCTTCGACGACAACCACCGCACCCACCGGGAGCTCACTGAGGGGCCGGATTCGCCGATCGTGGAACGCCGCCTGAACGACGGCCGCCCGTTCCGCCTGGTCAAGGTCCCCTACCAGGCGGCGGCCCTGGAATGCCGCCTTCGGGAATTGGGCTGGAGCATCACCGTCTCGGCGACCCCGGGGCCGTTCTACTGGGGCCACGGCGGGCGTTTCCCGCCCGGCCCATCGACGCCGCCTCTCGATTTGTTTTGAACTAGCCCCCACGGCGGTGCTCCCGGGCCGAGGGCGAGACGTTGCTCGAGTATCGGAAGCAGATTCCCCAGGAGCGGTGGGGCACGGCGACGGCGTGGCCACCTTGCGCTCCCGCTGCTGAGCCGCTTCATAGCGATCTGGCGGCCCGGCGGGCCCGCTTCGTGGCCCGGTGGCAACGGAACAGGAAGGCTGGGGTGGGCGGGATCCAGCCGAGCTGCATCGCCATGCCCTGGTCGTCGCGGACCGCCCAGTGCTCGACCACGAGCCCGTCGACGACCCGCTGGAAATGGGCCTGACGGACGGTGAACGTCTTGCCGGTGGCCACGAACGCCCGCTCCACCGAGCCGTCCGGTGTCCAGACCACGAAGTCGCCGGTGTGGCGGCCCGACAGCGTCCCGTAGATGACGGTCAGGTCGCCGTCGACGGCTTCGGTCCCGGTGGTCCAGACCAGATCGCTGAAGCCGGCGCGGATCCACTCGCCGGTGGCGTGGAAGGCGGCGGGGCCGGTGCCCCGGGTGGCCGGCGGCTCAGCGATGGCCTCGCGGTTGACCGCGTCGGGATGGACGAGCGCCGCCAGGTCGGCGAGGGACCCGCCAAGGGTGGCCCGGATCGCCCGTTCGGCGATGCCGGCCAGGTCGGCGGGCGAGAGTGTGGCAGACATGGGAAGCCTTTCGATACAGTGAACTGGAATTACTCGGTACAGTAAGATGTATCGAACTATGGCGCAACCGGATTCCCACCTGAGCTGACATGGCCTACGACAACAGCGCCCGCGCCGCCCGGGCCCAGGCCACCCGCGCCCGCGTCCTCGCCGCCGCCGGCCACTCCTTCCTGACCCGCGGGTTCGCCGGCACGACCATCGGGCTCGTGGCCGACGAGGCGGCGGTGTCGCAGGAGACCATCTACAAGGCCTTTGGCAGCAAGGCGGCGCTGCTGAAGGCGGTGTACGACGTCACCCTGGCCGGCGACGACGACGATGTACCTCTGGCCCAGCGCCCCGAGGCGCTGGCCGTGTTCCAGGCGCAAACGGGCGAGGAGGCGGTCGCCGCCTACGCCAAGCTGGCCCAGACCATCGGCGCCCGCACCGATCCGCTCGTGCGCATGATCATGGGGTCGCGTGACACCGACGCCAACCTGCGATCGTTCGTCGACACGATCCACCAGGAGCGTCGGACGGGAAGCGCCTTCTGGGTCGGACGTTTGCATGAGGCCGGCTGGTTGCGGGAGGACCTCGACGTCGAGCGTGCCGCCGACATCCTGTGGGCGTTGAACTCCTACGAACCCCGCTGGCTCCTGACCGATCGCGGCTGGTCGGCCGACGAGTTCACCGCCTGGCTGGCCGACACCCTGGCCCGCGCCCTGCTGCGCTGACGCCCTGTCGCCCGCCGAGTTGGAACCGGCGCCCGTGGCCACGGCGTCGCCCGCCCCACACGGCCGTTCCCGCAGCACTACCCTTGCCCGTTCCGATGGGGGTGACGGCCCGGCGTCGGCGTCGACCGGAGGGGCAGGGCGACGGTAGAAGTGGAGCGGCAGGAGGGCGGCGGCGTGGAGATCGTGGGGTACTGGGCGCGGATCGCATTGGCGGAGGGAACCAGCGTGCTGCGGTTCCGGGACACCACCGGCGGCGGTGGCCCGAAGGCGGGAGACGGCTTCTTGTCCTCGCTCCTGGACGGACGGGGCGGTGTCGGCAACCAGATGGTGCTGGCCGGTGACGGGACCAAGGCCCGCCTGGGCGCAACGGCGCCTGGCGCGTCGCCGCTCGGCGGCCTCCAGCTCCGGGCCGACCCGGCGGCCGGCCAGCTCGGCTGGCGGTTGGTGCACGCCGGCGTGAGCTGCCGGTGGCCCGACGGCCTGCTTCTGGTTGCCGGTAGCCCTCTCGCCCCGTGGAAGGCGAACGTGCTCCGCTTGGCTGCCGACTCGGCCACGATCCACGTACAGGGCCCGCTGGTGGCCGATCCGGATGGGGTCCCGCTCCCCGGCGACCTGGCGCCGCCCGATCATGAGGTGGTGGACATGGACTACGACAGCGCCACCGACCAGATGTGGGTGGACGTCAGCTACGTCCACGACGGTGCCACCTGGCGCCAGCGCCACCAGTACGCCCCGCTCGACGAGCGGCAGATCATGCTGGTGCGGGCCCAGGCCCCCGACGGGCAGGAAGCGCTGGCCTGGGAGGCCCTGGCGGCGCTCGGCCCGTCGTTCGAGCCGGCCGGGTCGGCCACCGGGTCGGGCCGCCGCTCGCCGCTCGGGGGTTGGCGTCGCCGGCACCAGCCCGCGCCGGTGGTCAAGGGTCTCCTGGACAGCTGGCGGGACGTCCTCGGAGGTCGCTAACCACAGCCAAGCCGAATTCGCCTCATAGCTGGCGGCCCACTTCTACAGTCGGACCTTCATGGTGGAGCGATGACGGCCGAGCCCGACGACCTGATCACCCGGATACGGGCCCTCACGCCAGCGGCCCCGGCCCGGCGCCAGCGGGAGGCAGCGCTCCAGGCCCGGCTCGACGCCCTGCCCACCACTGCCCTGCCCCGCCTCGACTACGACGTGCGGTGGAGCCCGTCCGGAGGCACCTGGTCGTGGGAGTCACTGACGGTCGACGACGCTCGGCGCCTCATAGCCGAGGCGGCCGACCTGGTCACGGTGGCCGCCAGCCTCTCACTGCACGGCGACGGCCACATCCGGGAGCTCGCCGTCGAGGAGCTCGACCGGGCCGGCAGCCCCCGCTCCATCCGCTGGCTGCTGTTGCGCTGCGGCGACTGGGTGCCTCCAGTGCGCGACGCCGCCCGGCAGGCCCTCGGCCCGTGGCTGAACCCCACGTTCGCCGACGATCTCGTCGACGCGCTCCCGCTCATCGACGGGGCCCGCTTCGGGGCCCGGCGCCCGGCAGCCGACCTGCGGCCGGCGGTCGTCGCCGTGGTGAGCGATCCCGCCTCCCGACCGGCCGTCGAGCGGGGCGTAGGGTCGACGAGCCCCTCGGTCCGGCGGGCCTGCGTCAGACTCCTGGCCGCCGCCGGCCCTGATGTCGCCCTGCTGGAACGGGTCATCGCCACCGACGACGTGGCGGCCATCGCCCTGGTGGCGGCGGCCCTGCCCACCACCGGCCCACTCAACCGACCCACCGGCGAGATCCTGCTCCGGTCGCCGATGGCCCGGTTCCGTTCCGAAGGCCTGTGGCGGCTGACCAGGGACGACGGGCCCGACGGTGAAGCCCTCGTCCGCGCCGCGCTGGCCGACGCCGCCCCGTCGGTGCGCGAGGTCGCCCAGCGGTGGCTGGAGCAGCACGGCGTGGACACCGCGGCCGAGTACCGCTCGATGCTCGCTGAGCACCCGCTGGTCGCCCTCCGGGGGCTGGGCGATCGTCCCGATCCCCGAGACGCCGACACCGCCCGGCGGTTCGTCGACCACGGCGATGGATCGGTCCGGGCCGCCGCCCTCCGGCTGCTGGCCGGCCTCGGCGACAGCACCGACCGGCCGCTCTTCGCCCATCGGTTCATGGCCGGCACGGCGACCGAGCGCCGGTACGCGCTGGCGGGCCTCCGCCGGGTCGGTGCCGGCGGTCTCGTCGATGACCTGTGGGCCGAGGCGCAGGCCCGGGCGCTGGCCGCCGGCGATCTCCGGCCGGCGGAGCGCGTGCTGTTCCAGGCCCTCCCCCTCGCGGGCCGCTGGCCGCGGATCGACCTCGCGCTCCAGGCGGTCGCCTCCGGTGATCCCGACGTCCGGCGGATGGGCTTCGAGGCCCTGCAGCGGGCCACCGTCGCCTGGAACCGGGGCTACACCACGCTGCCGGCCGACCTCGGCCCGCTCCGGCAGCGACTCGACGATGCCCGACCGGCGTTCGCCCTGGCCGACCAGCATCCGGCCCAGGCTCAGCTGCTGGCGCTCCTGGAGGCCGTGCTGGGCTCCAGTACCCACCGAGCGCCCTGACGTCGTACTGTGCAGGCGTGATCGACTTCGAGATTCCCTCCGACCTGGCCGAGCTGCAGGAACGCACCGCCACGTTCGTCCGCGAGCAGATCATCCCGCTGGAGGCCGACCAGCCCCGGGACCATCACGGCCCCACCGAGGAGTTCCGCCTCCACCTGGTGGGCCTGGCCCGCGACGCCGGGCTGCTCGTGCCCCACGTGTCGAAGGAATTCGGCGGCCTGGGCCTCAGCCACGTGGGCAAGGCCCTGGTGTTCGAGGAGTCGGGCTACTCGCTCCTGGGCCCGGTGGCCATGCACATCGCCGCCCCCGACGAGGGCAACATGCACCTGCTGGAGGTGGTGGCCAGCGCCGACCAGAAGGAGCGGTTCCTCAAGCCGGTCACCTCCGGCCAGCACCGCTCGATGTTCATGATGACCGAGCCCGACGGCGGCGCCGGGTCGGACCCGTCGATGATGAAGACCCGGGCCGACGAGCAGCCCGACGGTAGCTACAAGATCAATGGCCTCAAGTGGCTGATCACCTCGGCCCTGGGGGCCACGGTGTGCATCATCATGGCCCGCACCTTCGACCGGGCCGGCACCGACGTGGGCGCCACCATGTTCCTCACCGAGTCCGACGCCCCCGGCATCGAGATCGCCGAGGTGCTGGGCACGATGGACCACAACGCCGTGGGCGGCCACGCCGTGATCAAGCTGAACGACGTGCACCTGCCGGCTGAGTCGGTGCTGGGCGAGGTGGGCGCCGGCTTCCGCTACGCCCAGGTGCGCCTCGGCCCGGCCCGTCTCACCCACTGCATGCGCTGGCTGGGCGCCGCCCGCCGCTGCCACGACACCGCCGTCGACTACGCCCGAACCCGCCACGCCTTCGGCCGCCCGATCGGCGAGCACCAGGGCATCGGGTTCCCCATCGCCGACAACCTGACCGACATGCAGACCTCCCGCCTGCTGATCCAGCACTGCGCCTGGGTGCTCGACTCGGGCAGCCAGGCCCGGGAGGAGTCGTCGATGGCCAAGCTCTACGTGTCGGAGGCGACGAGCCGGGTGGTCGACCGCTGCGTGCAGATCCTGGGCGGCCGGGGCATCACCAACCGCACCGTGGTTCGCCAGGTCTACGAGGACATCCGGGCCTTCCGCATCTACGACGGCCCCAGCGAGGTCCACCGCATGGCCATCGCCCGTCGCGCCCTGCGCTGAAGCGATTCTGAGGAGTCTGAGCCGCGCTGGGCGCGGCTCAGACTCCTAATTTCGGCTGGGCCTCGGGGTGGGGGTCAGCCCCGGGGGAGGTGGGGCAGCACCTGGTCGGCGAAGAGCTCCATGGAGCGCATGACCTTGTCGTGCGGCATGTCGCCCACCTGGAACTGCACCATCAGGGTCCCCGCCCCGCAGGCCGCCATGTTGCGGTGGATCCGCTCCACCACCTGCTCCGGTGTCCCCATCAACGGCTCGCCGGCCGACAGCACCGGCCCCCCGGAGGCCTGGAGCTGACGGGCGATCTCGATCCGGGTCCGGTACGAGCTCTCCCCCGTGTAACCGGGCGGGAAGAACATGGGCAGAGGCAGGGTGAAACACCGCTCCCGGAAGTACCGGATGTGGGGCTCCATCTCCTCGGTGGCCTTGGCCTCCCCCTCGGGGTGGACGTAGACGATCGAGTTGAAGGCGAACTGCTCGGGCCCGGCCTCGTAGCCGAACTTGTCGGACGCATAGCCCCGGTAGCCGTCGTAGAACTGCTTCAGCCGCTCCATCGGCACGAACACGCAGGCCAGCGGATAGCGGCGCTCGGCCGCCCACTCCAGCGTCTCGGCCGACCCCTGCGACGGCACGAAGATCGGGGGGTGGGGCTGCTGCAGCGGACGGGGCCACACGTTCACGTTGCGGAAGGCGAAGTGCTCGCCGTCCCAGGCGAACGGGCCGGGCTCGGTCCAGGCCTTGACGATCAGGTCATGGGCCTCGAAGAAGGTGTCGCGCGACTTCGTGGGGTCGAGGTTGAGCGAGTGGTACTCGGCCCCGATGCCCCGCACGAAGCCGGAGATGATCCGCCCACCCGACATCACGTCGAGCATGGCCACCTCCTCCGCCACCCGTAGCGGGTTGTGGCGCAGGGCGATCCCGTTGCCCAGGATGGCGATGCGGGCCTGCTTCGTGCGGCTGATGAGGGCGGCGGCCATGATGTTGGGCGCCGGCATCAACCCGTAGGCATTCTGGTGGTGCTCGTTGACGCAGATGGCGTCGAAGCCGACCTCGTCGGCGTACACGAGCTGGTCGAGGTACTCCCCGTACAGCTTGTGGCCTAGCACGGGGTCGTATTCGGAGTTGGGGTAGGTGACCCAGGCCGACCCGCCGCTCTTGGCCAGCACCTCGGGATCGATGTTGGGCCACGGCATCAGGTGGAAGGAGTAGATCTGCATCGGGTGCTCCTGGGGTCGATCGTCAGACGCCGGCCAGGCGGCGGGCGGCGGCGGCCACGGCCGCCGGGTTGTCGAGGGTCACGAGGTGGCCGGCGTCGGGCACGACGTCGAGACCGGCGCCCAGCAGCTCGGCCAGGCGACGGCCGTGCTCCACCGGGAGCAGCCTGTCGTCGGCCCCCCACACCACGGTGGTGGGCACGGCGTCGGCGAGGTGGGCCCGCCGTTCCAGTCGACGGTCGTAGGGCCGCTCCCACATGAGGCGGGCCTGGGTGGCCTGCTCCACCCACAGGGCGGTCACCAGGTCGACGTCGCCCGTCATCGGATCGACCCCGTCGGCGTCGATGGTGCGGGCCAGATAGGTGAAGGCCTCGGGGGCGGCCTTGATGAACAGGTCGGGCATGGGCTCGTGGGGCCGGAGGCCGAGCGCCCCCACCAGCACCAGGCCCGACAGCAGGTCGGGGCGGTGGATGGCCAGGTCGAGCCCGATCCAGCCGCCGAGGCTGGCCCCCACCACAAGCGGTTGGCGCAGGCCGAGAGCGGTGATGGCGTCGACATAGTGGAAGGCGAGGTCGGACACGTCGTGCAACCAGGGGGGCAGGGGGTCACCGCCGAAGCCGGGGTGGACGGGGGCGGTGACGGTGAAGTGCTCGGCCAGGGCGTCGTGCACGGGCCCCCAGGCCGACGTGTTGGCCTCGGCGTGGAGGAACAGGAGGTCCGGACCCTGGCCGCCCCGTTGGACGGCCACCGTGTGGTCGTGGACCTGGACCTGGCTGGTCGTGTGCGGCATCGGCTCCCCCGGGTTGGCGCTCACCGGCGAGGTTAGGCAGCAGCCGGCCCCCGGGTCGAGACCGGGGGCCGGGGAGGTTGCCTCGGATTCTGGGGACCAGGGCGGTCGTTCTTGCGTCCCTCCGTCCCCAGATCCGTGGGGCCGGCCGGGCAGGGTCAGCTGCCGCCGCTGCCGCTGTTCGACCCCCCGCCGGGCAGGGCCGGGGTGGCGGCGGCGCCCGAGCCCGGCTGGCCGCCCCGGCCGAAGCCGCCGTCGGGCGGGGCGGGGCGGTCGCCATCGCCGTCAATGTCGAAGCCCCGGTCGTAACCGGCGCCATTGTCGTGGTCGACGCCGGCCCAGGGGTTGGTCGACGCGTCGCCGCCGCCGGGGGCGGCCTCGCCGGGGATGCCGGTGTCGCTGCCGGCGGTGTCCGTGGGGGTGGCCGAGGTGGGGGCCGAGGTGTCGTCGGCCTGGGCGGCCCGGACGGCGAAGAAGCCGGTGAGGGCAGCCACGGTGCCGGCGGCGGCGATGCCTGCCACCTGCCGGGCCCGGCGGGCGGGGTGGTCGGCCCCGGCGCCGGCGCGCTCGGGGCCCGGCGGGCGGGGGAAGTTGGGCTGAGCGGGGGCGGTGCTCATCGTCGTCGTCTCCTTGACGGCTGGGGGATCAGCGTTGCCGCTGGGGTTGGGGGGATGGGACGGGCCGGACGGTGGCGGCCGTCGAGCGGGCGACGGCCGGCACCCGCTTGGGGTCCCTGGTGCGGTGGGCGTCGACGCTGGCCACGGTGAGCACTGCCACCAACGCCGAGGAGCCGGCCATGGCGGCGAACAGGGGGCGGCTGGTGCCGTCGGCGCCGGCCAGCAGGCCGTGCACGGTACTGAAAGCGAACAGGGGGAAGCTGAGCAGGTGGGCGGCCCGCCACACCCGTTTCGACAGGCGCTTGCGGGCCAGCGACGTCAGCTCCACCGCCAGCAGCAGATAGAAGCCCACGATGCCCCAGGCCACGGCGCCCGGCCGGTAGGAGCTGGTGAGCGGTACCAGCAGCTGCACCAGGCCGAAGTGGACGTAGGAGTCGAGCACCAGCGACACCAGGTGGATACCGGTGAAGGTAAGGGCCAGGCCACCGAGGTATCGGTGGAGGTCGAGCAGCCAGGCCGGCCGGGGCCTCGTGCCGAGGATCTTGGTCGACAGGAACAGACCCCACACCACGCTGGCGGCGACCAGGGCCCAGGCCACGATGCCACTCGAGCGGGCGAGATACCACCACAGTTGCGAGGTCATGCCGGAACCTCCAGCGCCAGGATCGGAGCGGGCCGGAGGCCGCCGGTGAATCGGGTGAACCCGGGCGAAACCGTGACCGCCCCGGCGTGATCGACGACGAGGCCCTCAGCTCCGGCATCGGCGGCCGTGAACACAACGCCGGCATCGGCGCCGCGGAGAATGAAGGCCTTGGCCATGGCTTCGGCCTGCCATCCCTCGGCGGCGACGGCCGAGGCGAAGGCCAGCGCCGACCGGGTGGGCTGGCCGGTGTGGGGGTCGAGCAGGTGGTGACGATGTTCGCCGTCGACCCGCCACTGGCGGCGCAGCACGGTCGAGCTGGCCACGGCCCCGTCGTGGAGGCCGATCAGGGCGACCGGCCCGTGGTGCTCGGGATGGTCGATCGAGATCGTCCACGCTCCGCCGTCGGGGCCGAGCCGCCGCACCCGGAGGTCACCGCCCAGGTTCACGCAGGCCCCGGCGGCGCCGGCGGCCAGCAGCTCGCCCGTCACCAGGTCGGCGGCCAGGCCCTTGCCGATGCCGCCGGGGTCGATGCCCAGGCCCAGGGGCAGGGTGACGGTGTTGCCGTGGATCTCGATGTCGCCTGGGTCGCCGCCGTAGATCCGGCGGAGCGTGGGGCCGGGGGCCGGCCGGTCGGCCGGGAGCTCTTCGAAGGGGCGGTCGTAGCCGGCCCGTATCAGGTCGTCGAGAAGGGTGCAGTCGACCAGGCCCTCGGTGAGATGCCAGGCGTCGATGGCCCGGGCCACCAGGGCGGCGGTGTCGTCGGACACCACCAGCGGGGTGCCCACCGCACCGTTGAGGCGGGACACCTCGCTCTGGGGGATGAAGCGGCTCCAGCGGGCTTCGAGTTGGGCCACCCGGGTGAGGGCACGCTCGATCAGCTCGTGCTCCCGGTCGCCGGCGGTGCCGCCGGACCCCACCACGATCAGGTGGAGATCGGTGCCCATGGCCCGGGTGTGGCGTTCGGCTGCCATCGATCAGCTCCCGTGGCTCGAGGTCGAAGCGGCGGCCGAGGAGGTGGCCGACGCGGCGCCGGCCGAGCTGCTGTTCGACGGGGTGCTGGCGGCTGTGCTGCTCTCGGTGGCCGTGCTGCCCGACGAGGACGAGCTGGTTAGCGAGCCCGAGGCGTCCTCGGACGAGGTGCCGGCGTCGGCCGAGGCCTTGATGGCGAAGACGCCGGCCAGGGCGAGGGTGGCGCTCACGGCGGCGGCGGCCACGGTGGTGCGGGCCCGGGCCGCCGGATGGGGCCGGCGGGCGCCGGTGCGGGCGGGGCGTGCGGGGCGGGAGTTCGTGTGGTCCATGACCATCTCCTTTTGGGTCATCCTCAACCCTGCGCCCGAAAGCTGGGAGCAAGCTGAGATCGACCTGTGAACCTCAGGTGATTCCGTGCCCCTGGATCGCCGACCCCCGATCGCCCACATCCCCGCCGACAGCTGTCGATCCGGGCGCCTTGTCGTTCGTCGGTACAGTGAGGCACTGCCAGCCGGCATCGGAGGAGGACCAGCTACCCATGTTGTACGCGGCGTTGATCTGGACCAGGTGGGACAGCGACGAGGATCTGGACCCGGCCGAGTTCGCTCGTTACCAGGAGCTCAACCAGGTCTCGGCCGAGGCCGGTGTGCGGGCCGGGGGCCTGGCCCTCCACCCGGTGTCCTCGGCCACCACGATCCGCCTCCGCAACGAGGAGGTGCTGCTCACCGACGGCCCGTTCATCGAGTCCAAGGAGCAGCTCAGTGGCTTCTACCTGTTCGACTGTGACGACCTCGACCAGGCCATCCAATGGGCGGCCCGGATCCCGGGGGCCCGCCACGGGGCGATCGAGGTACGGCCGGTCATGATCGAGCACTGAGCGGCCCAGGCCGGGCGGTGGACAGGCAGCCGACGGATATCGAGGCGGTGTTCCGCCGCGAGGCGCGCCCGGTGGTGGCCGCCCTCATCCGGCGGGGGGCCACCGTCGACCAGGCCGAGGACGCGGTGCAGGAGGCGTTCGCCGTGGCGGCCCGGCTGTGGGCCGAGCAGGGCACCCCGCCCCGCCCCGGCGGCTGGATCGCAACCACGGCCAAGCGTCGCCTGATCGACCGGCTGCGCCGGGAGGCCCGCCGGGGCGACAAGGAACTGCTGAGCCAGCTGAACGCCGAGCCGGTCGAGGTGGACGTGAGCGAGGACGACCGGCTCCGCCTTATCTTCACCTGCTGTCACCCGGCTTTGGCCCTCGAAGCCAGGGTGGCACTGGCCCTGCGGGCGGTGTGCGGCCTCTCGACCGCTGAGGTGGCGGCCCTCTTCATCGTCAGCGAGCCCACGATGGCCCAGCGCCTGGTGCGGGCCCAGCGCAAGATCACGGTGGCCAGAATCCCGTTCGCCGTCCCCGCGGGCGACGAGCTGGGGCCCCGCCTGAGCGCCGTGCTGGCCGTCGTCTACACCGTGTTCACCTCGGGCTACAACGCGGTAGCGTCGGGCCACAACGCCGTAGCCTCGGGCTCTGATCCCGGGGCGGCTGGGGTCGCCGACCGGAGCCGTCTGTGCGACGAGGCCATCCGCCTCGGTCGACTCCTGCGGCTGCTCATGCCCCGGGAGGCTGAGGTGGCCGGGCTGCTGGCCCTGATGCTGCTCCACCATTCCCGCCGCCACGCCCGGACGGACGACGCCGGGATGGTCCTGTTCGACGACCAGGACCGCTCCCGCTGGGTGCGGTCAGAGATATCCGAGGGCCTGAGCCTGGTAGAGCAGGCACCGCAGCTGGGGCCGGTCGGCCAGTACTGGCTCCAGGCCGCCATCGCCGCCGAGCACCTGCGCCCGCCGTCGGCCGACGCCCGGGACTGGACGCGGATCGCCCGGCTCCACGAGCGGCTGGTGGCCCACACCGGGGCGTCGCCGGTGGCCCGCCTGAACCACGCCATCGCCGTGTCGATGAGCGAGGGCCCGGAGGCGGCGGTGCCGCTGCTCGACGGCCTCGCCGACCGCCTGGCCGCCTATGGGCCCTACCACGGCGCTCGGGCCGACTGCCTGGCCCGGGCCGGCCGGCCCGACGAGGCCCGAGAGGCGTACGACCGGGCCATCGCCACCACCGACGACGAGCCGGCGCAGCAATCGCTGCGCCAGGCTCGAGAAAAGTTGGCCTGAGGGTCGATTCGGCCGGTCTGCCGTTCGTAGGACTGCCGTCAACCGAACCGAAGGAGAACCTTTCAATGGGCAACCCCGTCGTCCACTTCGAGATCCGCAGCCAGGATCCCGACGCCAGCCGCGCCTTCTACGCCGAGATGTTCGGCTGGAGCTACCCGCCCGGGGGCATCGATGGCTACACCTACGTCGACAGCGGCGTGCCCGAGGGCACCATCGCCGGCGGCATCAGCCCGACCCAGGGTGGAGCCCCCATGGTGACGGTGTTCGTCGGGGTGGCCGATGTGACCGCCGCCCTCGACCAGGCCGCCGGGTTGGGGGGCCGAATCGTCCAGCCCGCAACCGAGGTGCCCGGTGTCATCTTCGGTCTGTTCGCCGACCCCCACGGCCAGATCGTCGGCGTCGCCAGCCAGACCGGCTGAAACGCGGAACGTCGCGACGAGCTCCCTGGTGGAGATCAATCGCGCCATCCCGCCGTTCTTTGTCACCTTGTGCCGCCTCTGGCGGCACAAGGTGACAAGGTTCGGCACCGAGTGAAGCAGCGGCGGGCGCAGGGAGGCGCACTGTCACACGGCCCACCTATGCTCCCGGCCATGGCTGTAGTCGAGTACGAGAAGCAGGGCCACGTCGCCCTTGTCACCCTGAACCGCCCCGAGGCCCGCAACGCCATCAGCCCCGAGGTGGCGTGCCGCCTGGCCGATGCATGGGACGAGGCGCAGGCCGACGACGGGATCCGGGTGATCGTGGTCACCGGCAACGGCACGGTGTTTTCCGCCGGAGCAGACCTGGGCCGCCTCATCCCCCTGATGACCAAGACCCGCCAGCCGGAGGACGAATACGACAATCGGGTGCTGGCCGACAAATCGATCACCGACCGGGCCCTGCTCCGGGTGATCGACCTCGACAAGCCGATCATCGCCGCCGTCAACGGCACGGCCGTGGCCGGCGGGTGCGAGCTGGTGCAGGGCACCGACATCCGGGTCGCCTCCACCGTGGCCCGCTTCGGGGTGCAGGAGGTGCAGCGGGCCCTGTTCCCGGCCGGCGGCTCCAGCGTGCGCCTGCCGGTGCAGCTCCCCTACGCCGTGGCCATGGAGTGGCTGCTCACCGGGGAGCTGGTGGATGCCGCCCGGGCCTACGAGCTGGGCTTCGTCAACCGGGTGGTGGAGCCCGATCAGGTGGTACCGGAGGCCATGAAGATCGCCGAGCGCATCGCGGCCAACGGGCCGCTGGCGGTGCGGGCCATCAAGCGGTCGGCCAAGGCCTGCCTGGGACTGCCCGAGCGCCAGGCCATGGACGTGGAGCTGGAGATGAGCGCCCCAGTCTTCCGCAGCCAGGATGCGGTGGAGGGGCCGAAGGCGTTCATGGAGAAGCGGGCCCCCAGCTACACCGGCCGCTGATGGCCATCGAGCTGAGCCTCAGCACCGGCATGACGCTGGCCGTGGAGCACCACGGCGACGAGTCGGCCCCGCCCCTGATCCTGCTGCACGGCCTCTCAGGTCGGCGCCAGACGTGGGATCCCGTGGTGGAGCAGCTCCTACCCCGCTACGTCGACAACGGCCAGCTCCAGCTGCTGGCGGTGGACCAGCGTGGTCACGGCGAGTCGAGCCGGGCCGGGTCGGTCGACGGGTACGACGCGCTCAGCTACGCCGCCGACCTCGGAGCGGTGATCGAGTTCCTCGGCGCCGGCCCGGCGGCGGTGGCGGGTCACTCACTGGGCGGGGTGGTGGCGGCTGCGCTGGCCGCCGCCCGGCCCGAGCTGCTGCTCGGCGTGTTCCTGGAGGACCCGCCGCTCTACGAGGGCGACACCGCCCGGCGGGAGGCCAGCCCGGTTGCCCAGTTCTTCCCCCGCCTGGTGGCGGCGGTGCGGGATCTGCAGGCCCGTGACGCCCCGGTGGAGGAGTACCGGGCCATAGCGTCGGCCATGACCCCGCCCGATGAGGTGGAAGACCGGTGCCGCACGTTGCACGCCTGGGATCCCGCCACGATGGAGGCGGCCATCCAGGGCGTCGTGTGGCGGGGCTACGACCCGTCGGTGCCGCTGCGGTGCCCGGTCACCGTGGTGCGGGCCGACCCCGAGGTGGGAGCCGTGTTCGAGCCGGGTGACGTCGAGCCGTTCCTGGCCGCCAACCCCGACGCCGAGGTGACGATGGTGCCCGGCGCCGCTCACAGCGTCCACGCCCCCGCCACCCTCAGCCCCTTCATGCGGGAGCTCAACGACTTCCTGGTGAACCTGTAGGCCCCCGGGCCCGATGCCTGATCCGGTCAGATACTTCACAGTCTAGTGTAACTCGATCTATTGTAAGTGCACTTACAATAGATCGAGTTACACTAGAGGCCATGTCCCGTCCCGATTGGTTGTTCGATCGCACAGGTGAGTGGGACCGGCTGTGGTCGTTCTCGCACCCGGAGGCGGCAGGCGCCGGGTTGGGCATCGTCTACGGCCGACGCCGGCAGGGAAAGACCACCCTGCTGGAGGCGTTGGTCGAGGAAGCCGGAGCGCACTACTGGCAGGCCCGGCAGCTCTCATCCCAGCAGAACCTCGATCTCTTCTCCCAGCAGTTCTCCCGGTGGTCCGGCTCGACCGACCGGCGCCGGTTCGCATCGTGGGATGCCGCATTCGAGGCGACGTTCTCCCTTCCCGGCCCCGACGGACAGCCGGGGGTGGTGCTGATCGACGAGTTCGGCTATCTCCTCGACGCCGCCCCGGAGGTCGCCTCGGTGGTGCAGGAGCAGCTCACGCCGGGGGCACTCCGGCAGGGACAGACCCGGCTTGTGCTGTGCGGATCGGCCTTTTCCCAGATGAAGGCACTGATCGGCCCCGACGCCGCCCTCCGGGGCCGGGCGTCGCTGGAGCTCGTGGTCGGCCCGTTCGACTTCCGGACGGCAGCCGCCTACTGGGGTGTCGACGACAACCCCGATGCCGCTTTCCAGCTCCATGCCTTGGTCGGTGGCACACCTGGCTACCTGGTGCTCGCCGGCACGGGGCCGCGCCGGGGCGCCGTGGGGCGATGGGCGGTGGATCACCTGCTGACACCGACGTCGCCCCTGCACCGCGAGGGCCAGGTCGTCCTGTCCGAGGATCCGGCGCTCGGGAGCCGGGCCCTGTATTGGGGCCTCCTCGCCGCCGTGGCCGACGGCAACCGCCGACGCGGCGACGTGGCGGCAGCGGTCGGTCGAGCTGACGCATCGCTCACATTCCCCCTCCGCGTTCTGACCGAGAGCGGCTGGATCGAGCAGCGTCCCGATCCTCTCCACCGGAACCGCTCTATCCTCCTCCTGGCTGAACCCATCGTGCGCACCCATCGGGTGCTGATCGAGCCGGACGAGTTACGCCTCAACCGGGGCCAGGCCGCAGCGGTGTGGGATGACGCCGCCCACCGCGTCGCGTCGCTCATCTACGGCCCCCATCTGGAGTGGATGGCAGCCGAGTGGCTGCTCACCCACGCCAGCCCTGAGACCGTCGGGGGCTCCCCCCGGCTGGTCGGCCCGTCCACCTTGTCGGCGGGGAGGGTCCGCCACCAGATCGATCTGGTGGCTGTAGAGCCCGATCGCCACGGCAAGGACCAGGTGATCCTGATCGGTGAGACCAAGGCAGGCCTGAGCCCGGTGGGCGTGGGCGAGCTCGCCCGCCTCGACAAGATCGCGGCGGCGCTCGGAGACCGGGCCAGCACCGGGCTCCGTCGGCTGCTGGTGGGCCGGGGTGGGTTCACGGCCGAGCTTCGGCGGGTGGCTCGCCAGCGGCCCGACGTGGAACTGGCAGATCTGGAGCGACTCTACGGCGGCAGCTGACACCTAAGCGCCAGAGCGTCCGCCGTTCGGTCGGAGCTGGTCACGGTGGGCTCGTTCCTGGGTGTGGGTCTGGATGGGGTGGGGTGTGGCGGTAACAGGGTGGGAAGGGATCATCGGAGCCTCCTACTGCTGGTGGGCGGCCGGGGTGCGCGGCCGGTTCCCTGGGTGCCGGGGTCGGGCGGCGACGGCCATCGGCGACCGGACGTGGGCCCGGGCGGCGAGCGCCACGAGCTCGTCGCGCGTCGGGCCGTCGGCGGTGGGCGGGCACCAGCCCGTTTCGTAGACGGCGCGCGCCAGGTGCTCGGCGTCGGCCAGGGACACCGGTAGGGCGGCCATGGCGTGGAAGGGCGCAATCAGGGGCCCGATGGACGGGTCGGCCTGGGCGGCGGCGGCGATGGCGGCCGACGTCAGCGGCTGGGCCAGATCGATGTCGTACCCCTTCCAGCGCCGGACCGATTCGGCGTCGAACGCCAGATGGTCCTCCACCCACGGGCGCATCCAGGTGTCACACCACATCCCGAAGGGCCGGGCGATGGTTGACGGGTCGGCTCCTGCATCCAGGCACCCGAGCAGGGCGCCGATCTGCATGCTGGCCATGGCCAGGCCCCGACCGGCGGTGGGGGCGGTGGTGGCCACGGCATCGCCGACCGCCACCAGGCCCGGCCGGCCGGACTGCGGCCGGTACAGGTTCATCAGGCCACCCCCCGCCAGCACACCGCTGGTCGGGGTGGTGAGCTCCGGGTCGGTCCATTCCGCCAGCGCCGGGATCGCCCGACAGGCCGCCTCGAAGGCGTCGAGATGACGGAGCACGCCGAACCCGATGTCGGCCGTGGGGCGGATGAGCACCACGGAGATGTGGCCGTGCTCGTGGGGGAAGACGTAGCCGTCGTACCCGTGGAACTGGCCGCTCCAGGCCAACGGGCTGACGATCGGCCCCGGAGGCGCTCCGCGGCGCCGGCGGAAGGTGCGGGAGACGTACGCCATGCCGGTGTCGCCCCCGAGTTGCGAAGGTGGCGCCAACCGGGACAGCCGGCCGCCGGCGTCGATCACGAGGTCGGCGTGGTGCGGTTGGCCGTCGACGATGACGCCGATGACCTGCCCCGCTTCCTCGATGAGACCATCGACGCGACCGGTGGCGAGGGTGAGACCGTCCACCTCGGCGGCGGCGAGCCGCAACGCCCGCTCGTAGGTCGAACGGCGGGACCTGACCCCGAGCGCCCCGGGCGCGCCGCCCACCGAGGGAACCGCGACGACCAATTCGGCCCCGAGGTCCCGCCACACCTGCCACGCCTCGGGCCACTCGGCCCCGAGGAGATCGTGCACCTGCTGACGGAAGCCGTGCGCCTGCTCGAACTGCATCACACCACGGCGCCGCCAGGAGCCGTCGGATGACGGCCCCGGGTCCCGGTCGAATGCCACCACACGATGGCGGCGCCGGGCGAGCGCGGCGCCAAGGGTTATGCCGGTCGGGCCGGCCCCGACGATGATCACTCTCATGCCCTACTCCTTTGCCTACACTGTCGATTAAATGATCACACTAGTAGTGCATTCAAATGCGGCAACCCAATTTCGGGGTGGCCGGTGACCGGCGCCCCGCGTGCCTACCGGTCGACCCTGCGGGACGAGCAGTCACGGATCACCCGTCGCCGGATCGTCGACGCCGGTGCCCAGCTGTTCGTCGAACGCGGCTACGGGCCGACGACAATCGATGCCATCGCCGAGCGCGCCGAGGTGAGCCGACGGACGGTCTTCACGTCAGTCGGGAGCAAGGCCGACATCCTCAAGCTGGCGTTCGACTGGACCCTGGCCGGTGACGATGAGCCGATCGCCATCGCCGACCGACCAGAGATGCGCCAGCTCATGCAGGCCGAGGATCCCGTCGAGGCGCTCGAATCGTGGATCGCCATGAACGCCGGCATCTCCCAGCGGATCGCTCCGCTGTACCAGGTGCTCCTCGTCGCCGCCGACGCCGACGCCGACGTGGCCACCCTGCTGGCCACGTCGGATGGGCATCGTCTCGACGGCGCCCGCCAGGTCGTCGCCCGACTCGCCGAACTGGGCGGCCTACGGTCGGGCCTCACGGTCGCCGTGGCCGCGGCCATGCTCGACATGCTCATCGACCCGATGAACTACCGACGTCTCGTCGACACCCACGGATGGACGGCCGAGATGTACACCACACACCTCCAGACCATGGCCACGGCGTCGACCCTGCCCGAGGTCCGCCGCCGGAAACCAGTGGTGTGAACCCGCAGTAGTGATCTCAGCGCGGGGTGCACCTCACGACGACGGTGTGCCGGAGCCGGGTGTCCGCGTCGACGTCGAGCATCTTGGCCGCCCGGGGGAAGCGGCCCAGATAGGCAGCGAGCAGCGGCTCGACCATCCCGGGTTGATCGGCACCGACGACGGCCAGCGCTGTCATCGGCCGCCACGATCCTCGGACCAGCAGCTCGATCGGGTGGCCACGGCGGAAGTTGCGCCACCAGACCTTGCCGTCGGGTCGGCCGACCAGGATGATCAGCTCGTCGCCGTGCTCCACGTACTGGGCCGGGCTGGTGACCTCCCGCCCGCTGCGTCGGCCGCGGTAGCGAATCAACAGGGTCGAACCCGACATGAGCCGATGCAGGGGCGACCGGAGGACGCCACCCACCAGCGTGTTGACCACCTTCGCCAACAGAGTGGCCATGCCCCACCATGAAAGCATGCCGATCGCCGAGCGGCCAGGGCCTACATCCTGACCCGTCGTGGTCCGGCGGCGTCGTAGGCTCGACGTAGCTACCGGGAGGGAATCGTGGAGGGGCGGATCGAGGTCGAGGACGGGAACTCGGTGTGGTACCGGATCGTGGGCGGCGGACCCACCGATCCGGGGGCCGACGAGGTGCCGCTCCTCGTGCTCCACGGTGGGCCCGGGTGCGGGCACGACTACCTGGAGCCGCTGGAGGCCCTGGCCGCCCACCGGCCGCTGGTGTTCTACGACCAGTTGGGCTCGGGCCGCTCCGACCGACCCGTCGACCGCCCCGGCCGCTGGGTGATCGACCGTTTCGTGCGGGAGATCGATCTGGTGCGCTCGGCCCTCGGGCTCGACCGGGTCCACCTGCTCGGCCACTCCTGGGGCGGGTGGTTGGCCATCGAGTACCTCACCACCCGTCCGGCCGGAGCGGCCGCCGCTGGGGTGGAGCGGGCGGTGCTGGCGTCGACGTCGGCCAGCCTGGCCGCCTTCGAGGCCGAAACCCGGCGCCTGCGCACGCTGTTACCGGCCGACGCCCGGGCCGCGCTCGACGAGGGCGACGCCACCGGCGACGTCACGAGCGACACCTACCAGCGGGCGGCCGATCAGTTCTACGCCCGGCATGTGTGCCGCCTGTCCGACTGGCCCGAGCCCATGCTGCGCACGATCGACAACCTGGAGAACAACCAGAGTTACGAGGTCATGCAGGGCCCCAACGAGCTGGTGATCACCGGCAACCTCCGTACCTGGGACCGCTCGGCCGACCTGGGTCGGATCGACGTACCCACCCTCGTCACCTGCGGCCACCACGACGAGATGGGCCCACCGTGCGCCGAGCCGCTGGTGGCGGGGATCCCGGGGGCGGAGCGGGCCGTGTTCGAGCACAGCTCGCACACCGCCCACCTGGAGGAGCCCGAGGCCTACCTGGCTGCCGTCGCCTCGTTCCTGAGGCGGTAGGGCCGGCCGACGGTAGGGCCGGCCCGGCTCGGGCGTCACATACCCCGACACGGTTCGAACCTTGTAGAGAAATGCCGGCAGAGGCGGCATTTCTCTACAAGGTTCGGCGGCACCTAAGCTCGACGGACACGTCAACGGCGACGGCAGGCACGCACGCCGGGGTTCGGATCCCCGGGCAAGGGGGACCGCCATGACCGCGACGACCGACCGGGATCTGATCCTCGAAGGTGTCACCGTTCTCGACCTGACCCAGTACCTGGCCGGGGCCGGGATCACCCGCATGATGGCCGAGCTGGGGGCCGACATCATCAAGATCGAACTGCCCGACACCGGCGACGGCGCCCGCTTCCTGCCCGTCGTGCTCGACAACGGTCGATCGGCCTGGTTCGTGCAGCACAACCGGGGCAAGAAGAGCCTCTGCGTCGACTGGAACACCCCCGAAGGTCTGCAGATCATCAAGGATCTCGTGCCCCAGGTGGACGTGGTGGCCGAGAACACCGGTACCCCCGAGATCCTGGCCAAACGGGGCCTCGACTACGAGAGCCTGCGCCAGCTCAACCCCAACCTGATCATGGCCTCGGTCTCGGCCTTCGGTCGGACCAGCCCGTACGCCAACAAGACGGGCTACGACTTCATCGTCCAGGCCTTCTCCGGCCTCATGCACATGACCGGCGACCCTGATGGCCCGCCCTACTTCGTGGGCTCGTCGATCGCCGACACCGGCACCGCGGTGCACGCCTTCGCCTCGCTGGGCTACGCCCTCTACCACCGGGAGCGCACCGGCCGGGGCCAGCACATCGACATCGCCATGGTCGACTGCATGTTCCACATGCACGAGGGCCACCTCCAATGCGCCCACTTCGGCGACTACGAGCCCAAGCGGATGGGGGCCCACCACGAGCTGGTCTTCCCCGTGGGCACGTTCAAGGGCCCCCAGGGCTGGGTGGTGGTGCTGTGCCTCGACCTCCAGTGGCCCAACTTCTGCAACGCCCTGGGCCGCCCCGATCTGATCGACGACCCCCGCTACAAGACGATGCCGGAGCGGGCGGCCCGCCGCCACGAGCTGATCGAGCTGACCGAACAGTGGATGGCCACCTTCGCCACCGATGCCGACCTCATCGCCCACCTGGAGTCGTTCCGGGTGCCGTGCTCGCCGGTGCTGTCGCCCCTCGACGCCATTGGTCACCCCCACTACGAGGCCCGGGACATGGTGCGCTGGGTGGACGACCCCCTGGCAGGCAAGGTGCCGATCCCCGGCTATCCCTTCAAGTTCGGCGACCAGCCCAAGCTGCCCGACCTCACCGCCCCCACCCTGGGCCAGCACAACGCCGAGATCCTGGGCGACCGGCTGGGAATGTCGGCCGAGCGGGTGGCCGAGCTCACCGAAGCCGGCGTGCTCCGCCAGAGCAACACCTGAGCCACCCGGCCCGGCCGATCGTTCCGTCGATCAGCGGGGGGCGAGGACGGTGAGGGCCGCCCGGGTGGCGTCGAGACGGTCGGCGTTCACCGGGCTGACAGCCAGCACCGGCATGCCAGCCCCCGCTTCCCGGAACGCGTCGAGCTGCTCCCGACACTGGCCGGGCGGGCCGAACACGCAGACCTGCTCCACCATCCGATCGCTCACCAGCGCCGCCACCGCCCGCCGGTCCTTCCCCCGCCACGACTCCTGCATGGCATCGACCTCCTCGGCGAAACCGCTACGGCGCCACTGGCGGCGATAGTTGGGCAGGCGGGCGAAAGCGGCGATGTTGTAGCGGGCGGCCGAGCGGGCCTGGTCGACATCGTCGGACACGAAGGTGGGGATGCTGATGATGCAGTCGAGCTCGTCGGGGTCCCGACCCACCTCGGTGGCGGCATCGCGAGCCTCAGCCACCAGCTCGGTGAGGTACGACCGTGACGGCAGGAAGGGCATGATTCCGTCGCCCACCTCGCCGCCCACCCGGGCCGTCTCGGCCGTCAGGGCGGCGGCCAGCACGGGAACGGCGTGCCCGGCACGGCGGGGCCGGAACAGCCCCTCGGCCGATTCGCCGGCCAGCCCCTGCTTCACCGCCTGCACGTAGGACCGCAGGTACTCCCGGGGCTCGTGCATCTCGATGCCGAGCGACTCCACCATCCGCCGGTGGCTGATACCGAGGCCCAGGATCAGGCGGCCGTCGGACAGCTCGGAGATCGTCCAGGCGCTCATGGCGGCCAGGAACGGGTGGCGGAAATAGATGTTGGCGATGTTCGTGCCGACCTTGATGGTGGAGGTGCCCAGGGCGATCGCCTCGGCGCAGGCCAGAGCGTCGCCCCGACCCTCGTTCACGAGCAGGGCCTCGAACCCGTTGCCCTCGGCCATCCGGCCCAGCTCAACGAACTCCTTCGGCGGTGCCGCCGTGGCCGTCGACAGCACGATCCCCAACCGTTCGGTCGCCATAGCTCGGACGTCAACTCTCCGGGAGGACCCACTCGTTGGTGGGATCGTCGCCGGCCAGCGTGGTGCGGACCATGGTGCGGGCCTGGTCGTCGGGCCAGCGGTGGCCCCGGTGCAGCACGCACCGGTTGTCCCACATGGCCAGGTCGCCCCGCTCCCAGCGGTGGGCCCACACCCGGGGCGGCTGGCACGCCTCCTCGGCCAGCAGGGCCAGCAGTATCCGGCTGACCTCCACGTCCTCTCCCACCAGGTGGCTGGCGTGGCGGCCGACGTAGAGGTTGCGCCGCCCGGTGGCTGGGTGGGTGTACACCACCGGATGCTCCACCGGGCCCAGGTGGGCCAGGTCGCTGGCGCCGAGCATCTCCTGACCCCCGTGCCAGGAGTGGCTGAAGGCGTAGCTGTGCACGGCCACGGCCCCTTCCAGCCGTTCCTTCATGTCGGGGGCGAGGGCGTCGTAGCCGGCCCGCATGTCGGCCCACTCGGTCTCGCCCCCGGTGGTCGGCACCACCCGGGCCGACAACAGCGAGGCCTTGGCCCCCACCCGCTTATAGGAGCTGTCGGCATGCCAGTAGGTGTTGCCCACCAGGAACCGGGCCTGGAGTTCGGTGGGCGCCACCACCTCACCGTCGCGCCCGACGTTGGACAGCACAGCCAGCTTGGAGTCCGACGCCTGGCGCAGGCCCCGCTCGAAACGGCCGAAGTGGGCGGAGAAGGCGATCTGCTCGGCGTCGGTGAGGTGCTGGCCGGGGAACACCAGCACCGCCCGCTCGTGCCACAGGTCGAGCAAGGCCATGAGCTGGCCGGGGGTGGGCTCCCGCAGATCGATCCCGGTGACGACGGCACCGAAGGTGGTGCCCGGCGGAAGGTCGACGGTGAAGGGCAGGACGGCGTCCATACCCCACCGTAGCCCCGGGTCCGGTGGCGACGCCCCTCGACAAACAAACCGACCAGTTGGTATGTTACGGCGATACGCCGATCGAAGGAGGCAACGATGCCCACCATCACCCCCAACCTGTGGTTCGAAAACAAGGACGGCCTGGAAGCAGCCGAGCTCTACACCAAGGTGTTCCCCAACTCCGCCATCACCAACGTGAACCGGATGGGGGACGGCTCGGTCATCACCGTCGACTTCACGCTCGACGGTCAGCACTTCACGGCGCTCAACGGCGGCCCTCACCAGTCACCCAACGATGCCGTGTCGTTCAGCGTCGTGTGCGCCGACCAGGCGGAGGTCGACCACTACTGGTCGATGCTGGCCGAGAACGGCGGCACCGAGGTGCAGTGCGGGTGGCTCAAGGACCCTTGGGGCTTCTCCTGGCAGATCGTGCCCCAGCGCTTCTTCGAGCTGATCAGTGACCCCGACCCGGCCCGGGTGCGGCGGACGATGGACGCCATGATGGAGATGGTCAAGCTCGACGTGGCCGCCCTCGAGGCGGCGGCCGACGGCGCCGGGGCCTGATCGGGCCATGGCGGCGACACCGGCCGGCGGCACCCGGGTAGCGCGGGGCGAGGCCCGGGGGCGGCTGCTCGAAGCCGCCGTTGACCTCATCCGGGCCCAGGGCCTGAGCGCCACCACGGTCGACGACCTGTGCGCCGCCGCCGGCGTGACCAAGGGCGCCTTCTTCCACCACTTCGAGTCGAAGGAGGCGCTGGCGGTGGCGGCGGCCCAGCACTGGAACACCACCACCGGCGCCGTGTTCGCCGCCGCCGCGTACCACCGGGAAGCCACGGCGGCCGAGCGGGTGCTGGCCTACGTCGATCTGCGGTCCGAGCTGATCGGAGGCCGGCCGCTGGAGGCCGTCACCTGCCTGGTCGGCACCATGGTGCAGGAGGCGTACAGGTCGAGCCCGGCGGTGCGCGACGCCTGCGGGGCCGCCATGCTCGACCACGCCAGCACCCTGGAGGCCGATCTGGCCGAAGCCCTGGCCGATGCCGGTAACCCGGCCGGAGTGGACGCCCCGTCGCTGGCCCGCCACATGATCGTGGTGGTCCAGGGGGCGTTCGTGGTGGCCAAGGCGGCCGACGACCCGCTGGTGGCGGTCGAGAGCCTGGGCCACCTCCGCCGCTACCTGGCCCTGCTGTTCGGGGTCGCCCCCTTCGCCTGAGCGAGGCGCCCACCAGGGATTCTGGCGCCGGCCAGGTCGGTGTGGTCCAGTGTCGGGATGACCGGAGCAACCCCTGACGACGCTGCGCCCCAGCCGCCCCAACCCCTGGCCGGGCTGCGGGTGGTGGAGCTGGCCACCGGCGTGTCCGGCCCCTACGCCGCCAAGCTCCTGGCCGATTTCGGGGCCGATGTGGTGAAGGTGGAGCCCCCGGGCGGCGACCCGGCCCGCCGGGAGGGGGCCCGTCCCGGCCCCCGGCCCGACCCCGAACGCAGCCCCCTGTTCCTCCACCTCAACACGAACAAGCGGTCGGTGGTGGCCGACCTGGCCACCCCGGACGGAGGCGAGCTGGTCCGGGCCCTGGCCGCCCGGGCCGACCTCGTGATCGAGTCGTCCACTCCCGGTGCCCTCGACGCCCTCGGCCTCGGACCGCAGGCGCTGCGGGCGGCCAACCCCCGGCTGGTGGTGGCCAGCGTCACCCCCTACGGCCAGACCGGCCCCTACGCCGAGCTGGCCGGCAACGACCTCACGGCCTACGCCCTGGGCGGGCCCATGCTGGCCACCGGCGACCCCGAGCGCGAGCCGATGAAGCTGGCCGGCCGCATCGTGGAGTACCACTGCGGGGCGGTGGGGGCGCTGGCCGCCCTGGCCGCGGTGACGATGGCCGAAGCGTCGGGCCGGGGCGCCCACGTCGACGTGTCGAACGTGGAGACCCAGGCCGCCTCGATCGACCGGCGGGCCGCCATGTTCGTCGGCTGGCAGTTCGACGGCCGCACCGGCTACCGGGCCGGCGGCGGTCGGATGGGCGCCATCCCGGCCGGCATCTACCCCACCGGCGACGGCTACTGCCAGATCGTGTTCACCCCCAACTGGATTCCCCGGGTGGCCGACCTGCTGGGCGACGAGGATCTGATCCGCACCGTGTCGAAGCCCGACTGGTTCGACGACGACGACTTCCCCGAGCAACTCAACGCCGCCATCTTCGGCTGGACCATGCAGCGGACCAAACAGGAGACGATGGAAGACGCCCAGCAGGAGCGGCTGGCCATCACCCCGGTCAACTCCACCACCGACGTGCTGGCCGACCGCCACTTCCGCCAGCGGGACTTCTGGCAGCGGTGGGACCACCCGGCCGCAGGGGTGTTCGAGGCGCCCGGCCCCCAGATCCGCATGGCAAACGGTTGGCGGGCCCGTCGTCCCGCTCCCCTGCTGGGCCAGCACACGGCCGAAGTCCGCGAGGAGCTGGCGGGCCGTGCTGCGGCCGGAGCCACGGCCGACGGGGCGGATCCCCGCCGCCTGCCGCTGGCCGGAATCCGAGTGATCGACCTCACCGTGGTGTGGGCCGGCCCCCTCACCACCACCCTGCTGGCCGACCTGGGGGCAGAGGTGATCCGGCTCGACAACCCCAACCTGTTCCCCACGGCCACCCGAGGCGCCGTCCCCCGACCCCGCCCCGGCCACGAGTCCGACTTGGGCCAGCTGTGGGGCCGCTTCCCCGGAGGTCGGGCCGGCGAGCGGCCATGGAACCAGCCAGCGGCCTTCGTCTCCCACGCCCGCACCAAGCTGGGCATGACGGTGGACCTCCGCACCGACCTGGGCCGGGACACGTTCCTCGAGCTGGTGGACCGGGCCGACATCGTGGTGGAGAACAACTCCATCCGGGTGCTGCCGTCGCTCGGCCTCGGGTGGGACGTGCTCCACGAGCGCAACCCGGAGCTGGTGATGCTGCGGCTGCCCCTCCTCGGGCTCGACGGGCCGTACGCCGGCTACGTCGGATTCGGGGCACACATGGAGGCCCTGTGCGGTTACTCGTCGCTGCGGGGGTATCCCGACCTCGACCCCACGTCGCTCGACCCCACCTACTACATGGACCCCGCCACCGGCGTGGTGGGGGCGTTCGCCACCTTGGCCGCACTGCGCCGACGGGCCGCCACCGGGGTGGGCGAGCTGGTGGAAGTGGCCCAGGCCGAGAACCTGCTGCAGTACATCGGGGAGTACCTGATCGACGCGTCGATGACGGGCCAGCCCCACGAGACCCATGGCAACCGCCACCCCCACCGGGCACCCCAGGGCGTGTACCGGTGCGACGGCGACGACGCCTGGGTGGCCCTCAGCGTGGCCGACGACGGCCAGTGGGCCCGGCTGGTCGAAGCGCTGGGCCGGCCGGGGTGGGCGGTCGACGACCCGGCGTTGGCCACCGAGAACGGGAGGCGGGAGCGGCACGACGGCCTGGATCGGGCGATCCAGGGGTGGACCTCGGCCCGCCCAGTGAACGAGGTGCTGGCGGCGTGCCACCGGGCCGGAGTGGCCGCCGCCCCCGTGCTCGACGAACCTGGCCTCTACGCCGACCCCCATCTGGCCGACCGGCAGTGGTTCCGTCCCAACTCGAGCGACGACGTGCCCGAGGTGCTGTTCCCCGGCCACCAGTGGCGGTGGGACGGGCCCCCGATGGCGTGGGGGCCAATCAACATGATGGGGCGGGACAACGACTACGTGTACCGAACCGTGCTGGGCAAGGACGACGCCGCCATGGCCGCCCTCGCCGCCGAAGGTCACCTGGCCGACGGCTACCGCGACCCCGACGGCAACCCCCTGTAGGGCGCCCTGCTCGTCCCGCTCATTCCGATCGGGGGCCCAGGCCCGTCACCTACGACGGCGGGGACACCAGATCGTGGGGGAGTCGGGGCATACTCCCTCCGATGCACAGACAGGTGCTCCTACTCCTGGCGTTGTGCGGGGGTCTGGTCGTCGCCTGGGCAGGGGCGAGCGGGAACCACTCCGCCGCGGTCGCCTCTGCTCCCGCGGCCACGGCGCCGGTTAAGAATCTGGCCGCTTCGCCGGTTGAGACCACAGCGGTCCCCGCCACCGAGGCGGCTGCGGCCCGCCAGCGGCTGGTGATCAGCGGGGCCGGTGATACCAACCTCGACCCCAACTACATTCCGGCGTTCCGCTCCGAGGGGTACGGCTATGCCTTCACCGGCCTGCAGGATCTGTTCACCAAGGACGACCTGACGGTGGTCAACCTGGAATGTGCGTCGTCGGCGCTGGGGGCCGAGGTGCCAAAGGAGTTCAACTTCAACTGTGACCCGGCCGGGCTCCCGGTGATGAAGGGGGCCGGGGTGGAGGTGGCCAACCTGGCCAACAACCACAGCGGCGACTACGGCCCCGCCGCCCTCGTCGACACCCGGGCCAACGTGGTGGCCGCCGGCCTGGCTCCAGTGGGAGTGGGCCGCGACGACGCCGAGGCCGAGGCCCCGGCGCTGTTCACGGTGAAGGGCTGGAAGATCGCCGTGCTCGGATTCGGGGGTGTGATCCCTGACCCGTCGTGGGTGGCAGGGGCGGGCCGGCCGGGCATGGCCGACGGCGACAACACCCAGCGCATGGTGGAGGCGGTGAAACGGGCCAAGGCCCAGGCCGACCTGGTTGTGGTGGCCATCCACTGGGGCGTGGAGCTCGACACCACGCCCCGGGCCGACGACGTGGAGCGGGCCCGGGCCATGATCGACGCCGGGGCCGACGTGATCTTCGGCCACCACTCCCATCGCCTGAACCCGCTCGACACGATCGCCGGAAAGCCCGTGGCGTGGGGCCTCGGCAACTTCGTGTGGCCCCGCCTGAGCGATGCCGGTGCCACCACGGCGGTGGCCCAGGTGATCGTCGAACCCGACGGGACGATCACCGCCTGCCTCGTGCCCACGTTCATCGAGAGTGACGGCCACCCCGTCGTTCAGGTCCCCTACCAGGGCGACTGCCGCTGGTAGGGGTCAGGGCAGCTCGGCTGTTACAGGGGCCGCACTGCCTACGGCAGTTCGGCGGTCGCTTCCGTGACGATCCCGCCCCGCACATGCTGGGTGACGATCACGGTGGTGCGGTGGGGGGCGGCGGCCCGGTGGATCTCGGCGGCGATGGCGGCGGCCAGGGCCTCGGCGAAGATCTGCTGGTCACGGAACGACCACAGGAACAGCTTGAGCGACTTCGACTCCACGCAACGCTGGTCGGGCTCGTAGGTGATGGCCACTGTCGACCAGTCGGGCTGGCCCGTGACGGGGCACATCGAGGTGACCTCGTCGGTGGTGAACGTCACCCGCTTGCACGACGGCGGGGCCGGGAAGCACTCCACGTGGTCCATCGGCTCTCGCACCACCGAGCGCAAGGCGGTCAGCTCCCCACCTATCTGGTTCTTCGGCTCGCCATCGGCCGGGGTGTCCATGCCTGCCAGAGTACCGGCGGTCCCCCGAACGAACCCGGGATCTGTGGCACCAGTGCGCAAAATCCAGCACGTCGCGCCACAGTTCGACGGCATCCCTGGGGGGGAGCGAGTCTCAGGCGCCGGTCAGGGCGTGGTGGAGGCGGGCGTAGGCGCCGGCCTGGGCCAGCAGCTCGTGGTGCCGGCCCTGCTCCACCACCCGCCCGTCCTCGATGACGTGGATGCAGTCGGCGTGGCGGATGGTCGACAGCCGATGGGCCACGATCACCACCGTGCGCCCCTCCATCAGCGTGCGCATCCCGGCGATCAGCTCGGCCTCGGTGGCCACGTCGAGCGCCGCCGTCGGCTCGTCGAGCAACAGGATCGGCGCGTCCTTCAGGAACGCCCGGGCCAGGGCGATCCGCTGCTGCTGCCCGAGCGACAGCCGGCCACCCCGGTCACCGACCTCGGTGTCGTAGCCGTCGGCCAGGCCCGTGATGAACTCGTGGGCCCGGGCCCGGCCGGCGGCCTCCACCACCTCCTCGTCGCTGGCGTCGAGGCGCCCGTAACGGATGTTCTGGCGCACCGTGCCCGAGAACAGCAGAGGCTCCTGGGGCACCACGCTCACGAGGTCGCGCAGCGACGAGAGCTGCACGTCGCGCACGTCGCACCCGTCGATCCGCACCGCCCCGCCGGTCACGTCGTACAGGCGGGGCACGACGTTGAGCAGCGACGTCTTGCCCGCCCCGGTCGGCCCCACCAACGCCACAGTGGCCCCCCGGGGCACGGTCAGCGACACTCCCTGGAGCACGGCAGGGCCCGTGTCGTAGGCCAACGACACGTCGTCGAGGTCGATCGAGTGGTGGAAGCCGTCGAGGGCCACGGCCCCGTCCCGGTCGGCGATGGCCGGCGGCGTGTCGAGCACGGCGAAGGCCCGCCCCACCCCCACCACGCTGTCCTGCAGGAGGCCGAAGGTGGCCAGGTTGCGCTGTAGCAGCTCGTAGATCCGCTGCATGTACGACAGGAAGATCCACAGCGCGCCCACCGTCACCGCCCCACTCAGCACCCGCTGCACCGCCACCCACAGCACGGCGGCCGTGCCGATCCCGGTGATCAGCATGGTGGCCACGGTCAGCGACTGCTCGGCCAGCCGGAACCGCAGCTGGGCGGCGATGAACCGGTTGCTGGTGGCCTCGAACCGGCCGTGCTCGTCGGTCTCCTTCCCGAACACCTGGACCGCCCGCATCGACCCCAACGTCTGCTCGATCAGGCTCGTCAGCTCGGCCAGGTGGCCCCGGGACTGCCCCGAGGCGGCCTGGATCCGGCCGGTCAGCCGCCTGATCGTCCACCACAGCAGGGGGGTGATGGCCACCGCCACCACGGTCAGCATCGGGTCGAGCGCCAGCATCAGGCCCACCATCACGGCTATCTGGAACACCGGCATGATCCAGGCCTGCACCCCGAAGATCATCACGTCCTGGATCGACCGGGCGTCGTTGATCGACCGGAAGATCATCTCCCCGGTGGAATGGCTGGCGTGGTAGCCGAGCGACAGGGTGCGCAGGTGGGTGAGCATGCGGCCCCGCAGGGTGTGGATCATCCGCAGCGCCACCCTGGCGAACAGGTAGAAGCTCCACGACATCAGCACCGCCGCCACCGCCTGCAGGCCCAGGTAGGCCAGGGCGGCGGCGGCCCCCCGGCGGGCGCTGCGGTCGGCCAGCAGCACGTCGTCGATCAGGTAGCGCACCGGCCACGGCAGCAGGGCGAAGGCCACCGACGCCCCGAGCGACGTGGCCACCGCCCCGGCGATCGGCCCCCGGAACTCACCCATGAACCCCCAGATCCGGCGGTAGGTGGCGGTCACCAGTACACCAGGTCGGTGTAGGGCCGGGTGACTGCGGCCGAGACCTCGAAGCCGGGTTCGCCGAACACGATCGTCTCCAGGTGGCGTCGCTCGACCGTCGGCTCGGCCCACGCCACCGCTCCCTGCACATCGGGCAGGAACTCGAGGGCGACCACCAGGGTGGTCCGGCCCAGGGCCGCGGTCCGGGCCGCCAGGTCGCCCAACAGGGCGGCCATGGCATCGGCTCTACCTTCGGCGAACCCGAGATCGAGCACGCAGGCCGATGTGACCTCCCGTTCCTCGCCCGTGGTGCGGTGCCGCCATTGCTCCCGCAGGTCGCGGCCCCGGTCCCACAGGCCGGCGCAGGCCACCACCTCGCCCCCGTCCTCCAGCACGTGCAGATCGGGCCAGCCGTAGACCGGGGCCACGAACGACGGCTTGGGACCCCAGTACCCGTCGTCGAGGCGGCCCTCGAGGAAACCGACCGTGTAGGGCCGGAACAGGTCGAGACCGTGGTGGGTGCGGTTCACCAGCTCCACACACCGTGCGATGTCGGTGGGCTCTACCGGCCGGACCCGGGAGTCGGGCCGGGCAGCGGCCACCGCGTCGTAGTGGTGCACCGCGGCGGTCAGCTTGTCGATCGGCTCCGGCATCCGATCCTGCACGGCGTGCTGAACGAAACCCAGAGCGTTCACGTTCTCCGTGCGCACGTACCAGTAGCGGATGGCCGGGAACGGCTGCAGTGCCGCCTCGGGGGCGCAGAGCAGGAGGTTGCCGTAGCCGCTGCGGTGCATCCCGTTGCGTACCCGCCACCCCCCGATCCAGCCCACCGAGAGCTTCTGGCCCCCGACGCAGGAGCTGCGACCGCTGTACATCGACGCCGCCACCGCCACCCCCCGGTCGACGACCACCTTCACGTGGCCGTTCTCGTGCAGCCGCATCTGGGCGAAGGGGTTGGGCCCCCGCTCCACCGTGAGGTCCCAGTCTCCGAGGCGCTCGGTTGACTGGGCGAACAGATCGGCGATGCGCTCGTCGTCGTCCCAGGTGGCCTCCCGCACCTGAAGGCCCCAGTCGAGCCGCTCCAGGTCGGCCATTTCCCGCTGGATCTGCTCCACGTCGGGTAGGCCCAGATACAGCTCCTGGCGCCACTCGGGCCAGCGCCGGGCCGCCATCCGGTCGATCAGTCCGTCGGGCCAGCCGGCCTCGGCGGCCCGGCACCGGCGCTCGGCCGGCACCGCCGGCACCGCGAAGACATCGTGTTCGCTCATGAGCACGTCCCCTAACTTCCCCCGGACCGACAGTACAGGTCGTCAGGAGAAGGCCCCGGCGAATATCGGCGCCGGCCTCACGCTGCGCCTGCTCGCCGTGGCGTGACGCACAGTTACATCGGCGACAACTGGTGGAGCGACTCCGACTACGCCCGGCAATGGTGACTTGCCCCGGGTGAGCTGCTTTCCGACATCGGCGACAACTGGTGGCCGACGACCATGTCGCCCTCTCGGGCGTCTACGGGCCCGTCACATGCGGGCGGAGTAGGCGGCCAGGCGCCGGGCCATGTCGTCGGCCGTCGACGGCGGGCTCCACCGGCCGTGGCCGGCGAAGAACTGAGTGAAGCGGTGGCGGGACAGGCGGTGGAGTGAGGCGGCCTGCTCGGGCCACGAGTACCAGCAGGCGTCCCGAAAGGCGTAGAGATCGCCGGCCGCCGGGTCCCAGGCCAGGCTGTCGCCGGTGAAGGCCCGGCTGTCGACGAGGTACACCACCGAGCCCCGGGTGTGACCCGGTACCGGCACCACCGTCACGTCGTCGGCCAGTTGGCTCGGCTCGGTTCCCTCCACGATGCGGGTGGCGAACGGGGCGGCGCTGGCGTCGGCCCGATGGATCACGACCTCCGCGCCGTAGCGGTCGGCCCACTTCTCGGCATCGGCCACATCGTCGCGGTGGGTGAGCAGGACCAGGCTCACGCCGCCCAGCTCGTCGATTGCGGGTAGCAGGCGTCGGGTGTAGCGGGGCGAGTCGATCAGGAGGTTGCCGCCAGGGCGGGTCACCAGCCAGGAGTGGGCCCCGTAGGAGTCGGGGCTGTTGTGGCCGCACAGGTAGACGCCGGATGCCACCTCGATCGGGAAGATGTGAGGCGGGCGGGTCAGCGACACGGGGGCTCCGACCGACGAGGTGGGGCAGACGTCGACCGCTCGCCAGGCCTGCACTATCTCGCTGTCGGTGACCGGCTGGCGGACGAAGACGCAACGGTTACCGACGTGGTCGATGAGGCCGGGCGCCACATGGGGCGAGGCACCGCAGTCGATGCATCGGAGGTCGACGTACCAGTCGCCCGGCACGTTGTCGGGATTGCGGTCGGCGGGTCGGGCCATCTCCCCAGTGTGGCCCGGCCCTGTCCTCGGCGACGGACCGGCCCGGTCGATCCGCCGTAGGTCGCTAGCGCCTCGGGTGGCGCAGCATCGGCCGGACCGTCGGTCCGCCGTCGGGCAACTCGATCTCGGCCAGGACCTCGAAACCGTGGCGGAGGTACAGGGAGACGTTGCGAGGGTTCGACGATTCGAGGTACGCCAGGCACCCCAGGCGATCGATGTGCTCCAGCACACCGGCCATCAGCCCCGGGCCGATGCCGGCGCCCTGGGCGTCGGGGCGCACACCGATCATCGGCAGCACGAAATGCGGCTCAGATGGTTTATGGCTGACCATCTGCGCCAGCCCCGCCAGGACCGTCGGCGCTCGCCCCGGATCGGCGGCCGTGATCAGGTCGGTGATGCGGAGCACGTCGTCGGCGGCGTAGAAGCTCACTCCGGCGGGTGCCCACATCGCAGCACCGTCGATGACGCCGGCACCACGCCAGACGTAGCCGTGCCCGTGGGCCACCCCTCGATGCGCTGTCACCAGAGCCAGCCGGCCCAGCTGCCCGGCGCGGCGTTCGGGCTCGGGGAACATCCAACCCACCACCGGATCGGCGGCGAATGCGTCGGTGAGCACCGAGGCGATCGCCGTCACCTCAGCCGGAAGCCCAAGCCCGAGCACGGTCGACCCTCCCCACCAGGGCGGAAGGCAACCACCTCGTCAGCTGTCATGCCCAGGAGCCTATGACCGCCGGCCGTTCCCCGGCGGGGATTTCCACAACGTACGCTGCGCAACGTGGGACTCGATCCTCCTGCGGTACCGCCCGGTTGGTACGGCGACAGCACCGGCGTGCGTTGGTGGGACGGCACCGCCTGGGGCCCCTCCGCACCGCCGCCGCCGACGGCACCGGCCGACAATCAGACGGCGTTGGCCGCAGTGGCCCACCTCGGTCCGTTCGCCGGGGGTTTCATCCTGCCGCTCATCCTCTTCCTCGTGCAGAAGGATCGGGAGTCGCTGGCCCGGCACCATGCTGCGGAGGCGTTGAACTTCCA
>CADEDH010000057.1:30990-42112 GCA_902826025.1 uncultured Actinomycetes bacterium | reverse complement strand
GTGCCGCCCCAGGGCCCGCTGACGGTGTCGACCGGGTCGGTCGGGGCGGGGCCGGGAGCGGCGGGCGCTGAGGCCGGAGCCGGGGCCGGGGCCACCGTCTCGTTGCCGCTGGCCACGTTGATCAACCGCCGGACCTCGTCGCCGCTCAGCGTCTCGTGCTCCAGGAGGCCGCGGGCCACCAGGTTGAGCGCCTTGCGATGGGTGGACAGCATCTCCTTGCAACGGGCTTCCTGCTCGAGCAGGACCCGCTGGGTCTCGGAGTCGATGAGGTTGGCCACGTCTTCGGAGTACTCCCGAGACTGCATCATGTCGTCGCCCAGGAACACCGGACCGCCGCCGCCGAAGGCCATGGGCCCGATCTTCTCCGACATGCCCCATTCCCGCACCATATGGCGGGCCAGGTTCGTGGCCTTCTTCAGGTCGTCGCCGGCCCCTGATGACGTCACCCCGAACACGAGATCCTCGGCGTTACGGCCGCCCAGCATCATCACGATCATGTTCTCGGCGTGGCTCTTGCGCACCGAGTGCCGGTCTTCCTCGGGCAGTGTCATGGTGACGCCCAAGGCCATGCCGGTGGGGATGATCGTGACCTTGTGCAGGGGGTCGTAGTCGGGCAGGAGCGAGGCGCACAGGGCGTGACCGGCCTCGTGGTAGGCCGTCATCTCCCGCTCCTCCTCGCTCATCACGAGCGAGTCGCGCTTGACGCCCATGATCACCCGGTCCCGGGCCATGTCGAAGTGATGGGCGTGGATACGGGTGTCGCCGCCCCGCACGGCGAACAGGGCGGCCTCGTTGACCAGGTTGGACAGGTCGGCGCCACTCATACCGGGCGTACCCCGGGCGATGAGGTCGATGTCGACGTCCTCGTCGATGCGCTTGTGCTTCACGTGGACGGTGAGGATCTGGCGCCGGTCTTCCAGCTCGGGGAGGGGGACCACGACCTGGCGGTCGAACCGGCCGGGGCGGAGCAGGGCCGGGTCGAGGATGTCGGGCCGGTTGGTGGCGGCCATCATCACGATGCCTTCAGTGGCCTCGAAGCCGTCCATCTCCGACAGCATCTGGTTGAGCGTCTGCTCCCGCTCGTCGTGGCCGCCGCCGAGACCGGCGCCCCGCTTGCGGCCGATCGAGTCGATCTCGTCGACGAAGATGATGGCCCGGCCCATCTTGCGGGCCTCCTGGAACAGGTCGCGCACCCGGCTGGCACCGACGCCGACGAACATCTCCATGAAATCGGAGCCGGTGACCGACAGGAACGGCACGCCGGCCTCGCCGGCCACCGCCCGGGCGATGAGGGTCTTCCCGGTGCCGGGAGGGCCCACCAGCAGCACGCCCTTGGGGATGCGGGCCCCGATCTCGGCGAACTTCGACGGGTTCTTGAGGAAGTCGACCACCTCGGTGATCTCCTTCTTCACGCTGGCGTAGCCGGCGACGTCGTTGAACGTGGTGCCCGGCCGCTCGGACGAGTAGGTCTTGGCCCGGCTCCGCCCGATGGACATGATGCCGCCCATCTGGGACTGCTGGCGGCGGGCCAGCCACCACAGGATCACGCCGATCAGCACGAACGGGAGCACCAGGGACAACAGCACGCTCACGAAGACGTTGCTGGTGGGGGTGACGGCCTTGATCTCCACCTCGTGCTCCTCGAGCACGGCCAGATCCTTCTCCGGGATCGGGTTGAAACCGGTGGTGGTGAACGTCTCGCCGTTCTGCCTGGTCCCGGTGATCTTGGCCGTCGAGTTGTCGTACTCGATCGACTTGATCTGATCGGCTCGCACCTGGTTCATGAACTCGGTGTAGGCGAGTTGGTTGCTGTCGCCGGACTTGAACGTCTGAGCTGCCACCAGCAGGGTGACAAGAATGCCCACGACGATCCATGCCGACCAGCGCGGCCAACCACTGTCCCGGCCCGGGATCCGCTGGTTCCGCCCGGGCGGACCCGGCGGCGGGTTCGATCCTTGCTTGCTCATGGATCCAGCCTAGATGCCCTTTGGCGTGATGCCGTGGTCGGGCGAAGCCCGGCACCGGTGACGGTAGTCATGCCCTGTACTTCGTCGGTCGGGAGGACGTGGTTGTGAGCTGGGCGCAGCCAGGGCCGGGTACCGTCGAGCGGCAGTGGCAGAGCGGATCACAGCGCCCGGTTCGATCCGGTCCCGGCTGATGGGCCGGTGGCAGGGCGGGCTGCCGGCCGTGCCGTCGCGGCCGGTGCGCTGGACGACCGCCGATGCAGTCGCGGTGCTGCTCGGGGCACAGCTGCTGAGCTTGCTGTGGGCCGGTGGCGGGGTGGCGCTGGCCTACGGGAGTGAGGGCGCCCCCAGCCCTCTGTCGGCGGTGGCGCTGTTCCTGCTGAACATCGGTCTGTGGGCCGGGTACGGTCTCGGCCCGGTGCTCGTGGTGCGCCGCAAGGGCGTTGGCCTGCGCTCCGACCTCGGTGCCTGTCTGGCCCGCTTCGACGTGCCGGCCGGCCTGGTGGCCGGGGTGGTGGCCCAGGCCGTTCTCATGCCCGTTCTGTACTGGCCCATCCAGCGTCTGGTCGACGGTGATCCCAGCGCCTCAGCCCGGGAGCTGGTGGGCTCGGCCCACGGGGTGGTACCGGTGCTGGTGCTGGTGGTGGCCACGGCGGTGATGGCCCCGCTCACCGAGGAACTGTTCTTTCGCGGCCTGTTCCTGCGGGGCCTCCAGCGCCGGTTCGGGCCCGTGGCGGCGGCGTCGGTGTCGGCCGCCGTGTTCGCCGCCGTCCACCTCGACGCCATGGCAGCCCCCGGACTGTTCGTGTTCGGCCTGCTGGCGGCGGCCCTGGCCCTGGTCACCGGCCGGCTCGGACCCTGCTGGGCCTTCCACGTCGGTTTCAACCTCACGACCCTGGTCATGCTCGGCCTGTTCTGACCCGCCCAGGGTCGGGGGCCCCAGCGGCGATGGGGGAGCGAGGCCGGAAGCTCGCCGACGGCGAGCGTGTACGCCGGAGGCGTACTCGAGGAACCCGAAGGGTTCCCGCCAGCCGAGCGTCGGGGGCGCGTAGCCCCCGAAAGCGGCGCTGTGCGCCGCCCGATGGGGTGGGGGCCCCAGCGGCGATGGGGGAGCGAGGCGCCAGCCGAGCGTCGGGGGCGCGTAGCCCCCGAAAAGCAGGGCCGAACGGCTCAAATGGGCCGGGCTGGCTCAGACGCCGTGCGGCGGCGCCGACCGGCGATGGCGGACAGGAGGTGTCTAGCCAGATGAGCGGTACCGAGGAAAGCGGATTCCCGGGGGCCACGACCCCCCGTCGATGCGATCGCTGCGCCCAGGAGATGGTGGCCATTCGCATGACGGTGGACGGCAATGACCTGATCATGGAGTCGTGCCAACGGTGCGATGTGCGGCGTTGGCATCTCGCCGGTCGGGAGATCGAGCTGCCCGAAGCGCTGGCCCAGGTGGGAGAACACGTGGGGCGACGCCGCTGAGCGGCCAAAGGTCAATACTCTGGAGGGCAGTGACTGGATGTCGGGGAAATGGTCGGGCGACGCCGACGAGGCGCGACACGCCAACTGATCTGACGCGTCCACGGGTGGTTCTGTCGTGACGGCCATGACCCCCGACGGCGCTGTGGCGCCACCTCCACTCGACCCAAGCCCTGAGGTTGCGCCGCCGCCCCCGGCCGACGACGGCGAGATCGAGCTGCTGCCCAGCCCCCCGGCCACCCTCGGCCCCGCCCGCCCGGCGGACCGGCACCGTGACCGAGGTGAGCCCTGGGCCTGGCGGGGGTGGACCCCGCCCGCCTTCGTCAGCCTGGCGGTGGCGGTGGCCTGCGCCCTGTTCGTGTTCGTGCAGATGCGCCCTGACCTGCTGTTCGCCAACACCACCCCGGCCGGCGGCGACATGGGGGCCCACGTGTGGGGTCCGGCCTTCCTGCGTGATCACCTCCTGCCGTCGGGTCGCCTCACCGGCTGGACGCCCGACTGGTACGCCGGCTTCCCCGCCTACCACTTCTACATGGTGGTCCCGTCGCTGCTGATCGTGGCGGTGAACGCCGGCTTCCGGCCCTTCATCGGCATCCCCCTGGCCGCCCTCGTGATCGGTCTCGCCTGGCGCTACACCCGCAGCCGGCCGGCCGGCGACCTCTGGCGGCGGGCGGCCCGGTTGGCGGCGCCGCTGGCCGCCGTGTTGCTGATCTCGGTGCCCTACGGCATCGCCTTCAAGCTGGTCACGGTGTCGGGCCTGGTCGCCTTCCCCGTCGTCGGATGGGCCATGGCCCGCCTCGCCCGCTCGCCTGAGCCGGTGCCGGCCTTCGCCGCCCTCGCCGTCACCATCTTCCTGTTCGACACGAACTTCTCGATCACGGGCGGCAACATCGCGTCCACCCTGGCTGGCGAGTTCGCCTTCTCGATCAGCCTCGCCCTCACCCTGCTGGCCGTCGGCCTGGTGGCCCGGGGTCTCGACACCGGCCGGGGTCGGGCGCTGGCCGCGGTCGTGATCGGCCTCACGGCCCTGTGCCACATCATCCCCGTGTTCTTCGGCATGGTGGCCCTCATCGCCCTGGTGCCGCTGGCGCCCACCATCCCCCGGCTGTGGCCGGTGGCGGTGGGGATCGGCCTGGCCCTGGTGCCGGTGGCCATGGCCGAAGACACCTCTGCCCCGGTGCGGGCCCTGGCCCTGCTGGCGGCGGTGGGTGTGCTGGCGGCGGCCGTCATCACGGAGGACGCGGTGCGGCACCGCGCCCTGTGGATGTTGACCGTGGGGCCGGTGTCCATCCTGGTATCGGCGTTCTGGTTGCTGCCCTTCGTGGCCCGACACCCGTACTTCAACGACATGGGTTGGGAACCCCTCACCGAGTTCGGCCCGAAGATGCTCACGGTCCCGATGCGGGTAGCCCTGCCGTTGGCCGGCGTGGGGCTGCTGCTGTCGCTGGCCACCCGGGAACGGATCGGCCTGGTCTTCTCCACCACGGCCCTGGTGGCGGCGGCTGCCGTCACCAACCTGCCGCCGGGCGCCCTGTGGAACGAGCGGTTGCTCCCGTTCTACTACCTCTCGGTGTACCTCACCGCCGCCGTTGGGGTGGCGCTGGTGGCGCGCTACGCCGCCGTCGCCGTGGCCGAGGACTTCGCCCGGCCCCACATGGTCACGATCCTGTCGGCCAGCGTGGTCGGCCTGCTGTTCACGTTGACCGCCGTTGGTCTCCCCCTGCGGGTGCTGCCCCTGGGCCAGGACCGCACAGACGGCACCTGGCGCTGGATGGGCCTCACGTCGAACGCCCGGAGCTTCGTGCCCAGCTGGACCGCCTGGAACTACTCGGGCTACGAGCGCAAGCCGGCCTACCGGGAGTACCACGACATCGTGGCCGCTATGGCCCAGGTCGGCCGGGATGACGGCTGCGGCCGGGCCATGTGGGAGTACTCGAAGGACCTCGACCGCTACGGCACGCCGATGGCCCTCATGCTGCTTCCGTTCTGGACCGACGGCTGCATCGGCTCGATGGAAGGCCTGTATTTCGAGTCGTCGGCCACCACCCCGTTCCATTTCCTGAACCAGAGCTCGTTGTCGGACGCACCGTCCCGGGCTCAGCGGGACCTGCCTTACCAGAGCTTCGACATTTCCCGGGGGGCCGAGCAGCTCCAGGTCATGGGCGTGCGGTACTACATGGCCCAATCCGACAACGCCATCGCCGCCGCCCGGGCCAGCGACCTGCTCACCGAGGTGGCCGCCGCCCCGCCGTTCGTGATCTTCCAGGTGAAGGGCTCGGACCTGGTGGAGGCCCTTCCGGTGGAGCCGGTGGTGGCGGCGGGCCAGACCGAGGAGGAGGCGGGGCCGGCGGCCAACAAGTTCGACATCGGCTGGGTGAGCCAGGCTGTCGCCTACTTCAACAACCCGTCGGGCTACAACGCCATGCCGGCCGAGGACGGCCCCGACTCGTGGAAGCGGGTCGACACCCTGCTCCCGAGCGATGGTGTGCCGGCGGAGCGGGCCACCGTGTCCAACATCGAGGCCGGCACGTCCACCATCTCGTTCGATGTGGACCAGGTGGGAACACCGGTGCTGGTGAAGGCGTCGTACTTCCCGAACTGGAAGGCCGACGGGGCCGAGGGCCCGTGGCAGGTGGGTCCCAATCTGATGGTGGTGGTCCCCACCGCCAACCACGTCGAGCTGGGTTACGGCCGCACCGGTGTCGACTGGTTGGCCACCCTCCTCACCCTGGGCGGCCTGGCCGGTGTGGTGGGCCTGGCCCGACTGGATCGCCGCCGGCCGGTCGGACCGGCCGGCGCTCCCGCTGTGCTGGTGGGCGCCGCTCCCGGCGTGCTGGTGGATCCGGATCGGGCGACCACGCAGGCCGGCCCGGTGTCATCGTGGAGTGACGTCGGCCCTCCCGCCGACGGGCACAACGGCAATGGATCCTCCCTCGAGGAGCCGACCGTCCACGATCCGACCGCCGGCCCCGGGCCCGACCACGAGGCGTTCGGCGAGAACGGCAACCACCAGGCGGAGCCGCGGTCGGCTCCGGCCGACGTGGGTTCGTCGGGCGAGCCCGCCCGGGACGAGCCGCCGGCGCTGTGAGGAGCAGGCTCCGGCTGTTCCTGCTGGTGGGGTTGGCGGCCACCGCCATCGATGTCGGCACGCTTCTGGCCCTGCACCGGCGGGGCCTGCTGGCGGCCGACGTGGTGGCGCTGGCTCTGGCCGCCACCGTGGCCTACCTGCTCAATCGCCACATCACGTTCCGGCGCCGGCCCCTGGCCCGATGGGTACGCCGGCCCACCCTGTTCGGGGCGACGGCCCTGGCCGCCGGGCTGGTGGACGTGGCCGTGCTGCTGCTGCTGGACCAACTCGGGGCAGCCGTCGTGGTGGCCAAGGTGCTGGCCGTGGCCACCGCCGCCACCGTGCGCTGGGTGGCGTACCGCCGCATCCTCTTCCACCAGGTGCGCCAGGAGATGGCCCAGCGGCTCGACCGGCCCCCGGCCGCCGGTGCCAAGCGGCTGAGCGTCGTGGTGCCGGCCTACAACGAGGCGGAGCTGATCGAGGCCACCCTCGGCGCCATCACCGCTGAGCTCGACACCGATCTGGAACCTGGCAGCTACGAGATCGTGGTGGTCGACGACGGCTCGTCCGATGACACGGCCGAGCGGGCGGCGGCGGCCGGAGCCACCGTGCTCCGCCTGGCCGCCAACCAGGGCAAGGGGGGAGCGGTGCGGGCCGGGATGCTGGCCGCCGAAGGTCGGGCCGTTGTCTTCACCGACGCCGATCTTGCCTACTCGCCCCGCCTCGTGCTGGAGGTGCTGGAACGGGTGGAGCAGGGGTGGGACGTGGTGGTCGGCAGCCGCCGCCACGACGACACCAACACCCTGGTGCGGGCCCGGCACCTGCGGGAGCTCGGAGGCAGGGTGATCAACGTGCTCACCCAGCTGGTGCTACTCGGGAACTTCCACGACACCCAGTGCGGCCTCAAGGGTTTCCGGGGCGACATCGCCCGTGCCGTGTTCGAACGGACCCGGATCAACGGGTTCGCCTTCGACGTCGAGATCTTCCTCATCGCCGAGCAGGATCAGCTGTCGCTGACGGAGATCCCGGTGTCGGTCACCAATCGGGCCGGGTCCTCGGTGCGGATCGTGGGCGATACCGCCGAGCTGCTGGTAGACCTGTTCCGCATCCGGCGCTGGGCTGGGGAGGGCCGCTACCGGCCCACCGCCGCCCAGGCCGAGATCCTGCACACCGGTTCCCCCATCAGCTGATCGTGGCCCGCCGGGCCCGGGCCCGTTCCACCAGCCAGGTGAACACCGGCTCGGCCACCGGGCGCATCTCGGGGTGCCACTGGACGGCCAGCACGTCGGCCCCCGGCAGCTCCAGCGCTTCCACTGTGCCGTCGTCGGCCCGGGCCGCCACCACGAGGCCGGCACCCAACCGGTCGACGCATTGATGGTGGAGCGAATTGACCTCGGTGCCGGGCCCGTAGAGGCCGTGCAGCACCGTACCCGGCTCGAACACGACCCGGTGGACGGCCTCGCCGGGGTCGACGTCGTAGCGGGCGTGGGGCGGCACGTCCTGGAGCAGCGTGCCCCCGGTGTGCACGTTCAGCACCTGCAGGCCCCGGCAGATACCGAGCACCGGTACCTGGTGGTCCACCGCCCCGGCCAACAGGGCGAGCTCCAGCTCGTCGCGCTCGGGCTCGTAGTGGCCGTTGCCGTCGGGGGCCTCACCGTAGTGGCCGGGGTCCACGTCGGCCCCGCCGGTGAGCACCAGGCCGTCGAGATGGTCCAGGTAGGGACGGGGATCGACATCGAGCGGCACGTACACCGGCAGCCCGCCGGCGGTCACCACGCTCTGGGAGTAGCCGCTGAGATAGACGTCGAGCGTCAGGTGGTGCAGGGTCGGGGGGAACCCGCCCACCTCGGCCGCAGTACGGCGTCGGCCGGGCAGCCCGATCAGAGGGAGCGGCCCCGACGGCCCGTTACCCTGGGCGAACGTGAGCGACTCTCCCGCCAGCCGGTTCGACAGCATCGTCAAAGCGTACGACATCCGGGGCACGTACCCCGACCAGCTCGATGCCGAGCTGTGCCGGGCGCTGGGCACCGGGTTCGCCGGCTTCCTGGCCTCGGCCGAGCCGGGCACCACCGGCGTGATCGTGGCCCGTGACATGCGGCCCTCGGGGCCCGAGTTGTCGGCCGCCTTCGCCGAGGGCGTGATGGCCCAGGGGCTCGATGTGGTCGACATCGGCCTGGCCTCAACCGATCTGCTGTACTTCGCCTCCGGCTCGCTGGGGCGGCCCGGGGTCATGTTCACCGCCTCCCACAACCCGGCCGAGTACAACGGGATCAAGCTGTGCCGCACCGGGGCCGCCCCCATCGGCGAGGACACCGGGCTCGACGAGATCAAGCGCCTGGCCTCGGCGCCGGCGCCCGCCCCCGCCGGCCGGCCAGGGAGCCGCAGCGAGCAGAACCTGCTGGCGGCGTTCGCCGACCATGTGCGGGGCTTCATCAACACCGACGGCCTGCGTCCGCTGAAGGTCGTGGCCGACACAGCGAACGGCATGGGAGGCCTGGTGGTGCCGGCCGTGTTCGAGGCGCTGCCCTTCGACCTGGAGGTCATGTACGCCGAGCTCGACGGCACCTTCCCCAACCACGAGGCCAACCCCATCGAGATCAAGAACCTGGCCGATCTGCGGGCCCGGGTGCTGGAGACGGGGGCCGACATCGGCCTCGCCTTCGACGGCGATGCCGACCGGGTGTTCCTGGTCGACGAGCGGGCCGAGCCGGTTTCGGGTTCCACCACCACCGCCCTGCTGGCCAAGGCGATCCTGGCCGCCAACCCTGGGTCGAGCATCATCTACAACCTGATCTGCTCGAAGTCGGTGGCCGAGGTGGTGGCCGAGAACGGCGGCAACCCGATCCGGTCCCGGGTCGGGCACTCGTTCATCAAGCAGATGATGGCCGAGACGGGCGCCGCCTTCGGCGGCGAACACTCGGCCCACTACTACTTCCGCGACAACTGGCGGGCCGACTCGGGCCTGATTGCCGCTGTCATGGTGCTCGACCAGCTGTCCCGCTCCGGCGGTCCGCTGTCGGAGCTCCTGGCCCCGCTGGAGCGATACGCCGCCTCGGGCGAGATCAACACCAGGGTGAGCGACGCTGCCGCTGTGATCGAGGCGGTGGCTTCCCACTACGCCCACCTGAAGACCGACCGGCTCGACGGGCTCACGGTCGACGGCGGGAGCTGGTGGTTCAACCTCCGTCCGTCCAACACCGAACCCCTGCTGCGGCTGAACCTGGAGGCCCCCGACGCCTCCGCCGTGTCGGAGCGGGTGGCGGAGGTGCAGACGGTCATGGCCAACGCCGGTTGATGGACCGCCTGGTCGGCTCGGTCCAGCGTTACCCCTGGGGAGATCCGGCGTTCATCCCCCGGCTCCAGGGGCGGGTCGCCAGCGGCGCTCCCGAGGCCGAGCTGTGGTTCGGGGCCCATCCGGTGTCCCCGTCGCGCCTGGCCCGGTCGGGTGAGGCGCTCGACGATCTGGTGGCGGCCCACCCCGACGACGTGCTGGGGCCCGACGTGGCCCGCCGCTACGGCCGGTTCCCATTCCTGGTCAAGGTCCTGGCGGCGGCCGGGCCGCTGTCGATCCAGGCCCACCCGAGCCTGGCCCAGGCCCGGGCCGGTCACCGGCGGGAGGAGGCGGCGGGGATCGCCTGGGACAGCCCCCGGCGCACCTACCGGGACGACAACCACAAGCCCGAACTGCTGGCCGCCCTCACCCCGTTCGAGGCCAAGTGCGGCTTCCGGCCGCTGGCCGACACCCGGCGCCTGGTCGATCTCGTGGTCTCGGCCGGGCCGACCTCGGCGCTGGTCGACCTGCGCTCCCGACTCGATGGCAGCGGCACCGGCTCCGGCGCGTCCGGCACCGGAGACCGGGCGGTGGTGGCGGCCGTGGTGGGCTGGCTGCTCGGCCTGGCACCCGACGCCGCCGGCCCGCTGGTGGCCGATGTGGTGGCGGCGTGCGAGAAGCTGCTGGCCGGGGCGGTGCCGGCGGAGGTCGAGCCGTACGAGGCCGAGCTCCGCTGGACCGGGCGTCTCGACCATCAGTACCCGGGTGACGCCGGGGTGGTGGTGGCCCTGTTGCTGAACCACGTCGTGCTGGCCCCGGGGGAGGCCGTCTACCTGGAGGCCGGGAACCTCCACGCCTACCTCCGGGGGGCGGGGGTGGAGGTCATGGCCAACAGCGACAACGTGGTCCGGGGCGGGCTCACCGCCAAGCACGTCGACGTGGCCGAGCTCGTGTCGATCCTCGACACGGCGCCAGCGCCGGCCCCGGTGCAGATCGCCTCAGGGCGCCATCACCGCTACCGGGTGCCGGCTCCCGAGTTCGCCCTCACCCGCATGGTGGCGCCGGTGGGAGGCCCCGATGCCGTCGAAGCGGTCGACACCCCCGCCGGGCCCGAGATCGTGCTCGTCACCGAGGGCCGGGCGGTCCTGTCGTCCGTCGGTGGCCCGCCGCTGGAGGTGGGGCCGGGCGAGGCCGCCCTGGTCACCCCGGGAGACGGTGCTTACCGGATCGAGGCCCGGGAGCCCGGCCTGTGGTGGCGGGTCGGCGTAGGCCCGTCGGGGAGTTCGCCGGAGGCGAGCGGGTAGGCCGGAGGCGTACCCCAGGAACCCGAAGGGTTCCCGTTCGGGAGTTCGC
>CADEDH010000057.1:19110-30890 GCA_902826025.1 uncultured Actinomycetes bacterium | reverse complement strand
CGGAGGCGAGCGGGTAGGCCGTAGGCGTACCCCAGGAACCCGAAGGGTTCCCGTTTTTGGAGTTCGCCGGAGGCGAGCGGGTAGGCCGTAGGCGTACCCCAGGAACCCGAAGGGTTCCCGTTAGCCTGACGCCGAAGCCTAAGAAGGAGACCGCCCCCGTGGCCCTCGACCCGCTGCTGCTCGACATCCTGGCCTGCCCCGACGACAAGGGCCCGCTGTACTACTTCGAGAGCGAGAACAGTCTCTACAACCCGCGGCTGAAGCGCCGGTACCGGATCGACGACGACATCCCGGTGATGCTGGTCGACGAGGCCGAGACGGTGACCGACGCCGAGCACGACCGACTTATGGCCCGGGTGGGTGACGAGGAGCTCCGGCCCACGTTCGATCCCTCGGCCTGACCGGTCGGGCCGATATGGCCGGTGCCGGAGCTACGGCAAACCACAGCTAGTCTTGACTGCGGTTCCGGGGCTGCCGTGATCAGGGCCAGTGGGCCTCAGCCTCCCAGCCGAGACCGTCAACCGAAACCAGGGAGTACCTCCGAACTATGACCGCTACCGAGTCGCGTCCCCGCACCGTGGCTGAAGGCGACTACAAGGTCGCCGATCTCGACCTCGCCGGACGGGGCCGCAAGCAGATCGAGCTGGCCGAGCACGAGATGCCCGGGCTCATGGCCCTGCGGGCCGAATACTTCGACGAGCAGCCCCTGAAGGGGGCCCGGATCACGGGCAGTCTTCACATGACCGTGCAGACGGCGGTGCTGATCGAGACCCTCACCGCGCTGGGAGCCCAGGTCCGCTGGGCCAGCTGCAACATCTTCTCCACCCAGGACGAAGCGGCCGCTGCCGTGGTGGTGGGGCCCGACGGCACCACTGAGCACCCCACCGGCATCCCCGTCTACGCCTGGAAGGGCGAGACCCTGGAGGAGTACTGGTGGTGTACGGAGAAGGCCCTGCGCTGGCCCGACGCCGACGGCGGCCCCAACCTGATCCTCGACGACGGGGGCGACGCCACCCTGCTGGTGCACAAGGGGGCCGACTTCGAGGCGGCCGGCGCCGTGCCCGACGCCACCGACGACGATCCCGAGGAGTGGGCGGTCATCGTCGATCTGCTGAAGAAGCTCCAGGCCGAAGACAACACCCTGTTCACGCGTATGGCGGCCGCCATCCGGGGGGTGTCGGAGGAGACCACCACCGGCGTGCACCGACTGTACGAGATGCGCGATGCCGGCACCCTGCGGTTCCCCGGCATCAACGTCAACGACGCCGTCACCAAGTCGAAGTTCGACAACAAGTACGGCACCCGCCACAGCCTGCTCGACGGCATCAACCGGGGCACCGACGTGATGATCGGCGGCAAGCTCTGCGTCGTGTTCGGCTACGGCGACGTGGGCAAGGGCTGCGCTGAGGCCCTGCGGGGTCAGGGCGCCCGGGTGGTGATCACCGAGATCGACCCGATCTGCGCCCTCCAGGCGGCCATGGACGGCTACGAGGTCACCACCATCGAGCGGGTCATCGACACCGCCGACATCTTCGTTACCGCCACCGGCAACAAGGACATCATCTCGGCCGGAATGATGGCCAAGATGAAGCACGGGGCCATCGTGGGCAACATCGGCCACTTCGACAACGAGATCGACATGGCCGGCCTCTTCCGGGCCAGCGACATCCAGCGGATCAACGTGAAGCCCCAGGTCGACGAGTTCCGCTTCCCCGACGGGCATTCGATCATCGTGCTGTCGGAGGGTCGCCTGCTCAACCTGGGCAACGCCACCGGGCACCCCAGCTTCGTGATGTCGGCCAGCTTCACCAACCAGGTGCTGGCCCAGATCGAGCTCCACAAGAACGCCGAGGCCTACGCCGGCCAGGTGGTGACCCTGCCCAAGGTGCTCGACGAGAAGGTGGCCCGCCTCCACCTCGACGCCCTCGGGGTGAAGCTCACCCAGCTCAGCCAGTCCCAGGCCGACTACCTGGGCATCCCGGTGAACGGGCCGTTCAAGCCCGACCACTACCGGTACTGACACCTCCCTGCGATCTGTGGCGCCAGGTGCTGGATTCTGCGCGCTGACGTCACCGATCTCGGGGTGACGGCGGCCGGGGGAGGCCGTCACACCCCCTGCGTAGGGTCGGAGGATGCTCCTGTCCCGTCATTGCCCGGTGTGCCGCCGGCCGGCCCGCTCCGTCTGCGGGCCGTGCCTGGCGGCACTGCCGCGGTGGGCCCCGCAGGGGGCGTGGTCCGGGCCCCGGGTGGCCGAGCTCGGGCTCGACCGGTTCTCCGCCCTCTACGCCTACGAGCCCCCCGTGGCCCGGCTGATCCTGGCGGCCAAGAACGGTGGCCGCCACGACCTGCTCGCCGTCCTCGGCCAGGCCCTGGCCCATGATCTGCTGTCGGGAGGCGTCACCGGCGGCCGCACCCGACACCAGAACGGAGCGGGATCGGGGATCGACGTGGTGGCGTGGGTGCCGGCGAGCCGCCGTCACGCCCGGCGCCGGGGCTACGACCAGGGGCGGGAGCTGGCGCTGGCCGTGGCCCGCCCACTCGGGCTGCGGGCCCGGCCCCTGCTGCGGCGGACCGGCCGGGAGGCGCAGGCCGGGCGCAACCGGGTCGACCGGCTGGTCGGTCCGAGCGTCCAGGTCCGCTGTCGGCACGCCCCGGCCCGGGTGCTCCTGGTCGACGACGTAGCCACCACCGGGGCCTCCCTGGCCCGGGCGGCAGCTTCGTTGCGTGCCGCCGGCACCCGATCGGTCCACGCCGCGGTGGTGGCGGCGGTGCCATGAGCAGGCCGAGGCGGCGAGAGAAGGCCCTTGGTCCTGCCCGGTGGTCACCTGGCGTGCTCTACCATGCGTGCCATCCCGCAGCGCGAAGGAGAGCAGCACCATGGACGTCTCGGTCAGCGGTCGCCACACCACGGTCTCGGAGACCCTGCGCCGCCAGGCGGTCGAGAAGATCGGCCGGCTCGACAAGTTCCTCGTCGGCATGGACCGGGCCGAGGTGCATTTCTGGGAGGAGCACAACGCAAGGGCCGACGCCAGGGAGTTCTGCGAGGTCACGATGGAGGGCCACGGGCACCATGTGCGGTGCAAGGTCTCGGCCCCCGACGGCTTCACCGCCATCGACCTGGCGGTGGAGAAGCTCGAGCCCCAGCTGCGCAAGCTCAAGAACCGGGTCGATCGGCGTCATCACGTCCGGCCCGAGATCGCTCCCGAGCTGGTGCCCGAGACCCTGGTGCCCAACGAGCCGGAGCAGGAGCCGGTCTACCGCATCGTCAAGACCAAGACCTTCGAGCTCACGGCCATGGATCCCCAGGTGGCGGCGCTCCAGATGGACCTCCTCAACCACGACTTCTACGTCTTCACCAACGTGGAGACGAGCCGGGCGGCCGTCGTCTACCGCCGCACCGACGGCGACGTCGGCCTCATCGACGTGGGCTGAGAGCCCCGGCGGGGGCGGCCCGCACCTGGTGCCGCTGAGCCCCGGGCCCCGGCCAGTAGAGTGGGAGCAGATGAAGCTTCTCGACAAACTCCTGCGCGCCGGCGAAGGCAAGCGCCTCAAGGCCGCCCAGGCCCTGGTGGCGCCGATCAACGCCCTGGAACCGGAGATCAAGAAACTCTCCGACCGCGAGCTCCAGGGCATGACCGCCACCTTCAAGGAGCGGCTGGCCAACGGGGCCACCCTCGACGACATCATGCCCGAGGCCTTCGCCGTGGTCCGGGAGGCGGCCAGCCGGGTCATCGGCCAGCGCCACTTCGATGTCCAGCTGATCGGCGGTGCCGCGCTCCACTGGGGTTCGGTGGCCGAGATGAAGACCGGGGAGGGCAAAACGCTCGTGTCCACCCTCCCGGTCTATGTGAACGCCCTGGCCGGCAAGGGCGTGCACCTGGTGACGGTGAACGACTACCTCGCCTCGTTCCACGCCGAGTGGATGGGTCAGATCTACCGCTGGCTCGGCCTCACCGTCGGCCTCGTGATCCCGGGCAACACCGACACCGCCTTCAAGCAGGCCCAGTATGGCTGCGACATCACCTACGGCACGAACAACGAGTTCGGGTTCGACTACCTGCGGGACAACATGGCCCGCAGCCTCGACGGGATGACCCAGCGGGGCCATTTCTACGCCATCGTCGACGAGATCGACTCGATCCTCATCGACGAGGCCCGTACTCCGCTGATCATCAGCGGCCGGGCCCGGGGCGCGGCCGACCTCTACTACCGCTTCTCCGACGTGGTCCGCCAGCTCGAACGGGATGTCCACTACGACGTCGACGAGGAAAAGCGCCTGGTCGCCCCGACCGATGAGGGTGTCGACAAGGTGGAGGAGATCCTCGGCGTCGAGAACCTCTACGACGGGGTGCAGGGCGACCTCGTGCACCAGCTCCAGGCCGCCCTGCGGGCCAAGGAGCTGTTCCACCGGGACAAGGACTACCTGGTGGCCGACGGCGAAGTGAAGATCGTCGACGAGTTCACCGGCCGCATCCTCGAGGGCCGGCGCTGGTCCGACGGCCTGCATCAGGCGGTGGAGGCCAAGGAGCGGGTGAAGATCAAGGAGGAGCAGCAGACCCTGGCCACGGTGACGCTGCAGAACTACTTCCGCATGTACGACAAGCTGGCCGGGATGACGGGTACGGCCCTGGCCGACGCCGCCGAGCTGGAGACCACCTACAGCCTGGCCGTGGTCCAGATCCCGACCAACCGGCCCATGGTGCGGAACGACGCGCCCGACCTCATCTACAAGAGCGAGGATTCCAAGTTCGCCGCCGTCGTCGACGACCTGGAGGAGCGGGTGGCCCAGGGCCAGCCCGTTCTGGTGGGCACCGCCTCGGTGGAGAAGTCGGAGAAGCTGGGTCGCCTGCTGGAGCAGCGGGGCGTGCGCCACGAGATCCTGAACGCCAAGCAGCACTTCCGGGAGGCCGAGATCGTGGCCCAGGCCGGCCAGCCCGGAGCGGTCACGGTGGCCACCAACATGGCCGGCCGCGGTGTCGACATCATCCTCGGCGGCAACGCCGAGAAGCTGGCCGAGCGCGACACCAAGGCCGAGGGCCTCGATCCCGCCTCCGACGAGGGCGCCGCCTACTTCCAGAAGCGCCTCGACTACTGGACGCCGATCTGCGAAGAGAACGGCAAGAAGGTCCGTGACGTGGGCGGTCTGTACGTGCTGGCCACCGAACGGCACGAGAGCCGCCGAATCGACGACCAGCTCCGGGGCCGGTCGGGCCGCCAGGGAGACCCAGGTGAGAGCCGGTTCTACCTGTCGCTGGAAGACGACCTGATGCGGATCTTCGCCACCGGCGCCATGAGCTGGGTGATGGACCGGGCCCTGCCCGAGGACGTGCCGATCGAGTCGAAGATGGTCACGAAGTCGGTGGAGCGGGCCCAGAACACGGTTGAGCAGCGCAACGCCGAGGTGCGCAAGAACGTCCTCAAGTACGACGAGGTGTTCAACCAGCAGCGCAAGGTGATCTACAAGCGCCGCCAGCAGATCCTGGAGCAGGGGGACTTGCGGGACGAGACGGTCGAGGCGATCGGGACGGTGGCCGTGACCCTGGTCGACACCCACTGCGTGGAGGACCTCGACGACTCCTGGGATCTGGAGGCCCTGCACACCGAGCTGCGCACGTTCTGGCCCACCGATCTCACCCTCGAGCAACTGGGCGAGCCCGACGGCCGCAAAGAGCTGCAGGATCTCATCCGGGAAGACGGGGTCACCCGGTATGAGGCCCGTGAGGAGCAGCTGAGCGCCGACATCATGCGCCAGATCGAGCGCCAGATCATGCTGCAGCTGATCGACCAGCGCTGGCGGGAGCATCTCACCGAGATGGACTACCTGCGGGAGGGCATCAACCTTCGGGCCATGGGCCAGCGGGATCCCCTCACCGAATGGCAGCGGGAAGGGTACGACCTGTTCTCGGCGATGATGACCGCCCTCACGGTCGACTACATCCGCTATCTGATGCACGTCGAGGTGGCCATCCAGACCGTGCCGGCGCCGGCCAGCGACGTCACCGACACTGTGGCCAGCGGCCCGGCCGAGGGCGGAGGGGTGGAGACCGAGGACGGGATCGACACCGGAGACGGCTCGCCAGCACCGGCCAACGGGAACGGCGACGGAGACGGAGACGGCAAGGCAAACGGCGCGTCGGGAGACGGCACCCCGGCGGCACGTCGCGGTGCGGCCCGGGCCGAGGCCGATCGGGCCGCCGCTGCGGCGCCGGGCGCCAACCTGGGCCGTTCGCTGTTGGGCCCCGGCGTCACCGCCACCGACATCGTCGCCTCCAAGGAGGGCGCCGCCGACTCCTCGTCGGTCGAGGCCCGGCCCGGGGTCGGCCCGGCGGCTGGCGGGGAAGATTGGGACAAGACCCCCCGCAACGCCCCGTGCCCCTGCGGGAGCGGCAAGAAGTTCAAGCTGTGCCACGGGCGGTGATTCCGGGTGGCTGATTTGACCGACGATCTGCGCAAGCTGCGGGTGGAGCTGGGCGAGGCCGAGCAGTACCTCCGCATCGAGGTGCTCCGTGACCGCCTGCCCCAGCTCGAGACGGAGATGGCCCGCCCCGACCTGTGGGACGACGCCGAGCGGGCCCGGGCGGTCCAGACCGAGTTCACCGCCGTGCGCGACGACCTCGACCTCTACGAGCGCCTGCTGCGCAAGGTGGAGGACGCCGAGACCCTGTGGGAGTTGTCCCGGGAGGAGAGCGACGAGTCGTCGGAGCGCGAAGCCCGGGGCCTGATCGACGACTTGGAGCACCAGTTCACCGAGCTGGAGCTGCGGGCCCTGTTCACCGGCCAGTACGACGAGGGCGACGCCGTGTGTGAGGTCCACTCCGGGGCCGGCGGCACCGACTCCCAGGACTGGGCCGAGATGCTGCTCAACATGTACCGCAAGTGGGCCCAGGTGAAGGGGTACGACTTCGAGCTCACCGCAGTGCAGCAGGGCCAGGAGGCCGGTGTCACCACCGCTGAGTTCGTGATCCGGGGTCGCTACGCCTACGGCTGGCTCCAGGCCGAGCGCGGGGTGCACCGCCTGGTGCGGATTTCGCCGTTCGATTCCCAGGCCCGCCGTCACACGGCCTTCGCCTCGTTCAGCGTGGTTCCTTACATCGAAGACGCCGCCAATCAGGTGGAGATCGACGACAAGGACCTCCGGGTCGACGTGTTCCGCTCGTCGGGGGCCGGTGGCCAGCACGTGAACACCACCGATTCCGCCGTGCGCATCACCCACCTGCCCACCGGGTTCGTGGTGTCGTGCCAGACCGAGCGGAGCCAGCACCAGAACAAGGCCCGGGCCATGGCCGTGCTGGCCATGAAGCTGGTGGACCTGGAGCGCTCGAAGCGCGAGGAGAAGCTGGCCAGCGAGGCCGGCGAGGCCAAGAAGGTGGAGTGGGGCAGCCAGATCCGCTCGTATGTGCTCCAGCCGTACCAGCAGGTGAAGGACGAACGGTCGGGCGAGGTGTCGGGCAATCCCGAGGGTGTGTTCGACGGCGGGGTCGGCCAGTTCATGGAGGCCTGGCTCCGGTGGCGCCGGGCCGGCGGGGAGTCGAACAACTGAGCCGGGCCCGGCGGTATCGTAGTGAGGTCCGACCGGCCTGTCGGCCGAGGGGCGGGGACCTCTTGCAACGAGGTGATCGATGATCAAGCTGGAAAACGTCACGAAGGAGTACCCCGGGCACTCCACCGCCCTCGTCGACGCCAACGTCGACATCGGCAAGGGCGAGTTCGTCTTCCTGGTGGGCCCGTCGGGCTCGGGCAAGTCCACCTTCCTCCGACTGCTCAACAAGTCGGAGGAGCCCGATGCTGGCCGGATCTTCGTGGCCGGCAAGGACATCGGGCAGATGTCGAGCTGGAAGGTTCCCATGCTGCGGCGCAACATCGGGGCCATCTTCCAGGACTTCAAGCTCCTGCCCACCAAGACCGTGGCCGAGAACGTGGCGTTCGCCCTGGAGGTCATCGGCCGGCCCCGGAGCGTCATCAAGACCCAGGTCCCGGCGATTTGTGAGCTGGTGGGCCTGGGCGACAAGATGACGAAGTACCCCAACCAGCTGTCGGGTGGCGAGCAGCAGCGGGTGTCGATCGCCCGGGCCTTCGTCAACCGGCCGCTGATCCTGCTGGCCGACGAGCCCACCGGCAACCTCGACCCCCAGACGTCGATCGGCATCATGCGCCTGCTGGACCGGATCAACAAGACCGGTACCACCGTGGTGATGGCCAGCCACGACCGCGGCATCGTCGACACCATGCGCCGTCGGGTGATCGAGCTGGCCGAGGGCGAGATCGTGCGTGACGAGGCCCGTGGCGTCTACGAGTGACCGCCGGCCAGCTGCGAACCGGGCAGCTGCGAACAACCGGGCGAGTGCGAACAACCGGGCGACAGCGAACAACGAGGTGAACCGCTAGATGGCGCTGCGTATCGACTACCTGGCCAAGGAGACGGGCAACAACCTCGTCCGCAATCCCACTCTCACCGTGGCCACCGTGCTCACGGTGGCGGTGTCGCTGGCCCTCCTCGGTGCATCTCTGCTGATCCAGCGGGGGGTGGACCACTTCAACACCCGCTACAAGGACGACGTCGAGTTCATCGTGTGGATGACGGCCGACGCCCCCCAGGAGAACGTCGACGCCGTCAAGGGCTTCCTCGACGAGTCGCTGGTGGTGCGCAGCTCGAACTACGTCAACCACGAGGCCACGTTCGCCGAGTTCCAGACGTACTACGCCGACCAGCCCGAGGTGCTCGATCTGGTCGATCCGAACGACCTACCAACCTCGTTCCGGGTGGTGCCCGAGGTGCCCGACCTGGCCCTGATCCGGTCGTTGGGCCAGGAGATCGAGGCCCTGCCCGGCGTGAGCCAGGTCTCCTACGCCGAGGAGTACATCAAGCAGCTCAACGACATGACGAACTCGGCATCCCGGGTGATGATCGTGGCCGCCGTGCTGTCGGCCGTCGCCTCCGGTCTGCTCATGTACAACACGATCCGCACCGGCCTGTTCGCCCGCCGCCGGGAGATCGAGGTGATGCGGCTGGTGGGGGCGACCAAGTGGTTCATCCGCATCCCGTTCATGTTGGAGGGCCTGCTCCAGGGGCTGATCGGTGCGGTGTTCTCCGGCATCGCCGTGTTCGGGCTCAACAAGCTGATCGCCAGCTCGGTGAGTGGCCGGGAGAATCTGAAGCTGTTCTCCAGCTTCGCCCTCGACAATGGCCAGGTGGCAGTGGTGGCCGTCATCCTGTTGCTGGTGGGGGCGGCCCTGGGCTCGCTCGGCGCCGGCATCGCCGTCACCCGCTACCTCGACGCCTAAGCCATGATCTGGCTCGTCGTGCTGGCGGTGGTGGTGGCGGTCCTCGTGGTCCTGGCCGTGATCGACCTGGTGCAGACCCGTCACGCCATTCGCCGCAACTTCCCGGTGGTCGGACGCCTCCGCTACGTGCTGGAACGTATCGGGCCCGAGCTTCGCCAGTACATCGTCACCGACAACGACTCCGAGCGTCCGTTCAGCCGTGACCAGCGGCGTTGGGTGTACGCCTCGTCCAAGCGGGAGAACCCGTACTTCGGGTTCGGTACCGACAACACGATGACCTCGCCCCAGTACGTCCTTATCCGCCACTCTCCGTTTCCGTACGAGCCCCCGTCGGCGGCCACCAACGGCACCGGCCCCGGCCCCCATCACGCCACCGACGGCCAGGACCTGGCGGCGATCCCGTCGGCCAAGGTGCTGGGGGAGTGGCGCCAGCGACGCCAGGCCTTCCGGCCGGCCTCGATCGTGAACATCTCGGCCATGAGCTTCGGCTCGCTGTCGTCGCACGCGGTGGAGGCCCTCAACCGGGGGGCGGCCCTGGCCGGGTGCCTCCAGAACACGGGTGAGGGTGGGATCAGCCCGTTCCACCTGAAGGGTGGGGAGCTGATCTTCCAGCTCGGCACCGGCTACTTCGGGGCCCGCAACGCAGCCGGCCGTTTCGACCTCGACCTGCTGGTGCAGAAGGCCGAGCAGCTCCCGATCCGGGCCATCGAGATCAAGCTGAGCCAGGGGGCCAAGCCGGGCCTGGGCGGGGTGCTGCCGGCGGCCAAGGTGACACCCGAGATCGCCGCCATCCGGGGTGTGGAGGTGGGGGTGACGGTGGCCAGTCCGTCCCGGCACCGGGAGTTCGACTCGGTGCCTTCGATGGTGGCCTTCGTCGAGCGGCTGGCCGACGCCACCGGCTTGCCGGTGGGCATCAAGTCGGCCGTGGGCCAGCGGGCATTCTGGGCCGAGTTGGCCGACGAGATGAAGCGCACCGGCCATGGGCCCGACTTCATCACCATCGACGGAGGGGAGGGCGGCACGGGCGCCGCCCCGCTGGTGTTCAGCGACAACGTGTCGTTGCCGTTCCGTCAGGGTTTCGCCGAGGTCTACCGCACCTTCGCCACCCGCCACATGCACGACAAGGTGACCTGGATCGGCTCGGGCAAGCTCGGCTTCCCCGGCGACGCCCTGCTGGCCATGGTGCTGGGGGTCGACATGATCAACGTGGCCCGGGAGGCGATGCTCTCCATCGGTTGCGTGCAGGCCCAGAAATGCCACACCGGCCACTGCCCCACGGGCGTGGCCACCCAGTCGAAGTGGCTGATGCGCGGCCTCGACCCCACGGACAAGGCGGCCCGGGCGGCCAACTACGTGATGGCGCTACGCCACGACCTGCTGGCCCTGGCCCACGCCTGCGGCCAACCCCATCCCTCGCTGGTGGGAGGCGAAGCCGTCGACGTCCTCGTCGACGGCACCAAGGTGGTCGCCCTGTGGGACCAGTTCGGCTACGACCCCGCCTGGCGGAAGGCGCAGCCTTCCGCCACCGGTGGGGTTGGGGTCCCCACCGGTTGATGGGGGAGCGAGGCGTAGCCGACCGTCGGGGGCACGAGCCCCCGCAAGTCAAGAGAAATCGGGCTCGTCCCAGAAGGGGAAGATGTCGGGGGTGTCGGTGCTGGGGCGGAGGCTCCACTGGGGGTCCCGTTTCTCCAGGAAGCTGGTGACACCCTCCTTGGCGTCGGCCATCCGGCCCAGGGCCTGGATGGCCCGGGAGTCGGCCTGGTGGGCCTGCATGGGATGGTCGAACGTCAGGCCCCGCCACAGCATCTGACGGGTGAGGGCCACCGACACCGGGGCGGCGTGCACCGCGATCTCCCGGGCGATCTCGTTGGCCCGGGCCAGCAGTTGATCGTCGGGTACCAGTTGCACCAGGCCGCCGGCGGCGGCTTCGGCCGCTCCGAACACCCGGCCCGAGTAGCACCACTGGGTGGCCTGGCTGATGCCAACCAGGCGGGGCAGGAACCACGAGGAGCACGCTTCGGGCACGATGCCCCGCCGGGCGAACACGAAGCCGACCTTGGCGCTCTCACCGGCCAGTCGGACGTCCATGGGCAGCGTCATGGTGATGCCCACGCCCACTGCGGGGCCGTTGATGGCGGCGATGATCGGCTTGGTGAGGGCGAAGATCCGCAGGCTGACGAGGCCGCCGCCGTCGCGGTTCACCCGGTCCACCGGCCGGCCACGGGCCCCGGCATCGAACGTGGAGCCGCCGCTGCCCAGATCGGCCCCGGCGCAGAATCCCCGACCCTCGCCGGTGACGATCACGGCCCGTACTGCGTCGTCGGCATCGATGGCATCGCACGCCGCGATCATGTCGTGCATCATCTGCTCGTTGAAGGCGTTGAGCCGATCGGGCCGGTTGAGGGTGATGGTGGCGACGCCGTCGGCCACCTCGTAGCGGATGGTCTCGTAGTTCATCGCCGCCACGATCACAGATCAGCGGCCTCGGTACAACTTCG
>CADEDH010000057.1:5991-19010 GCA_902826025.1 uncultured Actinomycetes bacterium | reverse complement strand
GGCCCCCACCCCTGACGGCGAGCTCTACGAGCTCGCGTCCAGCGGGTCGGGTCGGCCCGACAGTTCCACCACGGCCTGCCACAGGCGGTTGGCATCGGAGGACGAGGTACGGGTGCCGGGCCGGTAGACGGTGGGGCGGGGCCGGCGGTCGAGCCACAGGCGGCCGGTGCCGAGCTCAGCCGATGGGGCCCCACACAGCCAGGTGATCGTGTCGGCCCCTTCGTCGGGGGTGCGCAGCAGGGGTTGGAGGACCCGCCGGAACCGAGGGAGGGCCTCGGCCAGGCCCGGGGTGTCGGCCCAACCGGGGTGCATGGCGTGCACCAGCACGCCCCGGGAGGCCAGCCGCTTGCCCCACAGGGCGGTGAGGTCGACCTGGGCCCGCTTGGCCCGCCCGTAGGCCACGGGGCCCCGGTAGCCCTGCTCGCTCTGGAGGTCGTCGAGGTGGAGGGCCTGGGTGTACATCCCGCCGCTGGTCACGGTGACGACCCGGCCCGCCGGGGACCGCTCCAGGGCGGGGAGGGCGGCGCCGGTGAGCACGAAGGGGGCCACCACGTGGGTGGCGAAGGTCAGCTCGATGCCGTCGGCGCTGAGTTGGCGGGTGGCGTGGAGGCCGCCGCCGTTGTGGACCAGGGCGTCGAGGCGGTCGAGGGCGGCCAACTCCTCGCCGGCCCGGCCGGCCGACGCCAAGCTGGCCAGGTCGAGGTCCACAACAGAGGCGCCGGCGGCGCCGGCGGCCACCAGGTCCCACGCCACCTCCTCGGCCTTGGCCCGGTTGCGGGCCAGCAGCACCAGCTCGGCGCCGGCCGCCGCCATCTGGTGCACGGCGGCCAGTCCCAATCCACTGGTGGGCCCGGTGACGGCGATCCGGCGCCCGCTCAGATCCACCGGCTCCCAGCGGAAGGCCCGGCGCCGCAGAGCGGGGCCGATCCGGCTGAAGCTCGGGACCACCAGGGCGTCAAGGACGTCGTCGGCGAGGTCGGCGGGGCTCACCCCACCAGCGTGCGGGAAGAATCGTTCAGTTCCTCTTCAAACCAGGCCAATTCGAGCTATGGTTCGCGCAGCGAAATTTCGGCCAACTGGCGGAGGCCTTTGCGTTGCGACGCGTTCTATCCCACCCGGCGACGACCACTATGATGAAGCCACGGGTCGGCCAGCCCGAGGGCACATCAGGGCGCGGGCGGCGGGGCAGCGATTGGTGGTTGGCGGAGATATGAGTGGAGGGCGTATATCGCAGGGCGTGGGCGTGGGCCTGCTCGGCATCGAGATCGGCCGGAGCAAGGTGCGTATGGCCCTGCTCGACCCCGATGCCAAGGTGGTCGACGACGCCGTGGAGCGGCCGATCGTCAAGGGCGGCGGCCCCCGGGATCCGATCGAGGAGGAGTCGTCCACCAGGGCGGCCATCGAGGCCGGATTCGATCGCCTGGGCCTCACCACCGCCGTGCCCCTCGTGGTGGGGGTCACGATCGGGTTTCCCCACTGCGGGGTGGGCAGCGGCCCGGCTCTACGGGACTGGCTGGCCGATCTGAGCGTCGAGCTGGGCGAGCCGATCGTCCACGTCGGCGACCACGGGGTGTCGTACGCCCCGATCCACTGCATCGACTTCGTGCGCCGGGTGTTCGAGCCGATCCCGCTCCACCTCGACCGGATCGAGTTGGCGCCGGTGTCGGCCAGCAGGATGTTGGAGTCCCTGCGCTCGGGAGCGGTCACGCTGGGCTCTGGTGTCGCCTGGTCGGCCCGCATCCTCGATCGTGACGTTCTGGAGGCGTTCGAGATCATCGACGGCTCGTTCGACGAGGTGATGCAGGTCGTGTCGAACGGCGTCGCCCACCCGGTGGAACACCTCGAAGGGGTTTTCGTCGACGAGGAGTTGTGCCGTAACCGGGGCCTCACCGTCGGGTCGTTGGCTCCGGCGGTGGGAGTGGCGGTGGCTCTGCACGACAGCCCGTTCGCCAACCTGCTCGACGGTCAGCTGGTGGGCAACCAGGCCCCGTCGCCCGTGTCGGGTCCGTTTCCCCGCCTCGAGTCGTCCCGTACGGTGCCGGCCCCGCTGGCCCCGGCAGACCGACCGGTGTCGGGCCCCAGCAACCGGTGGGATGTGGCCGACGACTTCATGGCCACGGCCCCGGCCCCCGTCGTCCCTGGCCCGGCGCCGGGCCAGGGCATGCCCGGCGGGCCCGAGCAGCGGCCGCGGGGCAACGGCTGGGACGGGCTCGAAGGCGGCGAGTTCGGCTTCGGAGATCAGTACGACGACACGGTCACCTACAAACTGCGACGTCAGCCGGGAGCGGTCTGGCCCCCGGAGCACCGGGGCTTCGAGCACGACCCGGTGCAGTGGGCGCCCCAGCGGCCCGAGCCCCGCGTGGTCCAGCCGCCCCGTGACGACCTGGCCGGGATCGAGAAGTTCTCGCCCCAGCCCACCAGCCTCGACGGCGGAGGATTCCACGTGTCGGACTTCCTGCTCGGGGCTCTGCTGATGCTGGCTGTCGCCCTCACCGCCGCCCTGTTCCTCCTGAACTGACCGCGCAGCCCGGGGGCACCGCCCCGGGGGCACGGCCCGCCGGGTCAGACCAACGCGTCGACGGTGCTGGCCAGACTGTCGAGGTGGCGCAGGGCGTCGTCCGCGCTGTGGAGCTGCATGGTCGGGGGCATGATCACCACCCGGGAGACCCCCAGCTGGGCGTAGCGCTCGATCCGGTCGACCCGGTTGCCCATGGTGAAGATGGAGATGGGGATGTCGTCGGGGTTGCGCCCGGCCTCGGCCGCCTTGGTGCGGAACAGCTCGATGGCACCCGGTACGTCGGGCTTGTGGCCGTCGTTGAGCATGGAGGCGTCGATCGGGCACCACTCGTCGGCATAGGTGGCGGCGTGCTCGATGCCCACCGGGCCGGCGTTGCCCAGGGCGATGGGAATCGTGCCGTTGGCCGGCTTGGGGTACACCCAGCTCTCGGTGAAGGAGTCCCAACGCCCCTCGAACGACGCCTCTTCCTGGCTCCAGGCGGCGCGCAGGGCGGCCACCCGCTCCCGCATGGCCGAGTAGCGCTGCTTGAACGGGAGGTCGGGCCGGTGGTTGACCAGCTCCTCCTCGTTCCAGCCCACTCCGATGCCGAGCCGGAGCCGCCCGCCGGAGAGCGCGTCGAGGGTGGCGGTGGTGCAGGCCAGGTCGAGCAGGTCGTGCTCCAGCAGGAGGCACACTCCGGTGCACAAGAGCAGGTTCGGGGCGGCGTTGGCGGCCAGGGCGAGGGACACGAACGGATCCATCATCCGCCAGTAGCCCTCGGGCAGGTCGCCGCCGGCGGGATACGGGGTCTGGCGGGAGGTGGGGATGTGGCTGTGCTCCGGCACCCACAGGGAGTCGAAGCCCCGCTGGTCGAGCTCCCGGGCCAGCACGTCGGGCCGGATGCCGTTGATGTCGTTGAGGGACAGGTAGCCGAACTGCATGGCGTCACCCTAGGAGACCGGGTGGGGGTGGCCTCAAGTTCTATGGTGCGCTCATGGCCCCTCAACACTCGCCGTCCCCCCTCGAGCGGTTGGCCGCCCTGCCGTCGGCCGGCGCCGGTCACTGGCCCACCCCCCTCCACCGGCTCGAACGCTTCAGCCGGGAGGTCGGTCGGGAGATCTGGATCAAGCGGGACGACGTCCAGGGCGTGGCCCTGGCCGGCAACAAGCTGCGCAAGTTCGACCTGGTGCTGGGGCAGGCGGTGGCCGACGGGTGCGACACCCTGGTCACCACCGGTGCCGGCCAGTCGAACTCGGCCCGTACCGGGGCGGCCGTGGCCACCGCGCTGGGGATGGCGTCGGTGCTCGTGCTGTCGCGGGAGCGGCCGGCCGATCTCACCGGGAACCTCCTGCTCGACGGGCTGCTGGGGGCCGAGCTGCGCTTCGTGGGCGACCTGAGCTGGCCCGAGTTGAACCGGGAGGTGGAGCGGGTGGTGGCCGAGCTGGCGGCCGAGGGTCGCCGGCCGGTGGCGGCGCCCGTGGGGTGCTCGTCGGCCCTGGGCACGCTGGGGTTCACCCGGGCCTTCGGCGAGCTCGACGCCCAGCTGGCGGCGGCCGGGTTGGAGCCGTCGGCCGTGGTGCACACCTCCACCTCGGGCGGCACCCACGCCGGCCTGCTGGTGGGCCGGGCCGCCGCCGATCGGGCGGTGCGGCTGGTGGCGGTCGACGCCGGCTCCTCCTTCGCCGATCACGCCACCGGGTGTCTGGTGCTGGCCCGGGAGGCGGCCGCCCTCATCGGTCTGGATCTGGCACTCACGGCCGCCGAGGTGGAGGTGGAGCCGCCCCCTCCGGGCGATCGCTACGGCCTGCCGTCGGCCGAGGCCACCGCTGCGATCCACCTGCTGGCCCGCACCGAAGCCATCGTCACCGACCCCGTGTACTCGGGGAAGGGCCTGGCCGGGCTGTTGCGTCTTCTCCGGGCCGGCCGCCTCGGCGACGACGGCCGCCCCGTCGTGTTCTGGCACACCGGTGGCTACCACGCCCTGTTCGACCCCCACTACGCCGCCTCCGTCGTCACCCCCTGACCCGGCCCCCGACCCGGGCCCCCCGACCCCCAGCCGAACTGCGCGACGGAAACGCGCCCACCGGCCGTTCTGCGTCGCGAAACCACCGCCAGACGGGGTTTGCGCGACGCAGAATGCGGGCGTGACGCGGTTTGCGTCGCGCAGATGGGGGCGCCGCCGGGGGGCGGCCCCTGGTCAGGCCGAGGCGAGGTCGGTCAGGGTGTCGTCGAGGGCGTCGAGGAGAGCGGCCAGCTGGTCGTCGGTATGGGCCAGGCCCAGGTTCACCATGCCCCGGGCTGCGGTGTAGATGCCCCGGCTGAGCAGCCCGAGGAACAGGAGTTCCTGTAGCTCGTTGTCGCGGCCGGCCAGGTCGGCAACGGTGGCCGGCGGGGCGGGCAGGGCATGGAGGGCCATCATCGAGCCGTAGCCGCTGACCGACACCGGCAGGGGGTGGCGGGCCAGCACGGCCGCCACCGCCGACCGGAGCTCGTCGCCCCGGGCAGTATGGGCCTCGGCCACTTCGGCGGTGAACACCTGTCCCAGCACGGCGCAACCGGCTGTCATCGTGGCCACGTTGTTGTTGAACGTGCCGGCGTGGGCGATCACCCGCTGACCGGCCTGGGCCCGGCCGGCCTCGGGGCTGGTGTCGAACTGGTCGAGGAGGTCGGCCCGGCCCCCGAAGGCACCGAAGGAGAAGCCGCCCCCGATGTACTTGCCGAACGTGGTGATGTCGGCCTCGGCTCCCATGAGGCGCACGAGACCCTGGCGCCCGTGGCGGGACGTCATCACCTCGTCGGCGATGCACACGGCCCCGCCGGCCCGGGCGGCGGCGAAGGTGGTGGCGAGGAACCCGGGATCGGCCGGCACGCAGCCCCCGGAGCCGAGCATGGGCTCGACGATCACCGCGGCCAGATTCGGTCCGTGCTCCTCGATGAGGGCCACGGTGCTGGCGGCGTCGTTGTAGGGGGCGAGCACGAAATCGTAGGGGGCGTTCCACGGGGCGGCCCCGGTGGCGAAGTAGAGCACCCCGCCGTGGTAGCCGCCGTGGAAGGCCATGACTGTGGGCCGCCCGGTGGCCTGGAGCGCGGTGGTGATGGCCAGCAGGTTGGCCTCGGTGCCGGAATTGGTGAACCGCACCCGGTCGATCCCGAACCGCTCGCACATGAGGCCGGCCAGCTGGGCCTCGGCCGGGTGGATACCGCCCACGCTGACGTTGTGGCCCAGAGCGGCGATCACCGGGTCGAGCACCCGGCGCTCGCTGTGGCCGAACAGCCCAGCGGTGTAGTCGCCCAGGAAGTCGAGGTAGAGATGGCCGTCGGCGTCGGTGAGCGTGGCTCCCTCACCGGCCACGAACGTCAGGGGGAACGGCGGGTGGGTGAGCACGGTGCGGGTGTGGCCGCCGGGGAGGTGGCGGCGGGCGTCGTCGTAGTGGCGGCGGCTGGCCGGGTTCCGGTCGGCGAACTGCCGGCGGGCGGCCAGCACCTGGTCGTCGGTGAACGGGGTGGGCGTGAGGGAGGAGGAGGCCATCGCACAGACGATAGATCGAGGTGGCCATGGCCACCCACCGTCCTCAATGGTCAGTTGTTGATCTATTTAGTTCCGTCCTGACTATAGTGTCGGCCGATGACGAGGTCTCTGGGCAAGGTGGTCGGTTCGCTGGCGGCGGTCCTGGTGATGTCGGCGTGCGGCTCCGGTGGTGCCACCGGTCCCACAACCGACCCGGCAGGCCTGGAGGGCGGCCTCACCGTGTTCGCCGCCGCCTCCCTCGCCGCCGCCTTCGACGAGATCGGCGCCGCCTTCATGACCGAGAACTCCGATGTGACCGTCACCTTCAACTACGCCGGCTCATCGGAGCTCGTGTCCCAGATCAACGAAGGCGCCCCGGTCGACGTGTTCGCCTCGGCCGATCTGGCCAGCATGACCAGGCTGACCGAGGCCGGCGGCAACGCCACCGAGCCTGCGGTGTTCGTGAAGAACACCCCCCGGATCATCGTGGGCGAGGGCAACCCGAAGGCCATCGCCACCCTGGCCGACCTGGCCGAGCCCGACACGATCGTGGTGCTGTGCGCCCCTGAGGTACCCTGCGGCAAGTACGCAGCCACCATCCTCACCAACGCCAAGGTCACGGTGACCCCCAAGTCGCAGGAGCAGAACGTCAAAGCCGTCGTGTCGAAGGTGACGGCCGGTGAGGCCGACGCCGGCATCGTGTACGCCACCGACGTGCTCGCCGCCGGAGACAAGGCCGAGGGGGTCGACATCCCGGCCGACGTCAACGTGATCGCTGAGTACCCGATCGTGGCCACCAAGGCCTCGGCCAACCCCGATGCGGCCGCCGCCTTCATCGAGTTCGTGGCGTCGGAGCCGGGCCAGAAGATCCTCGATTCCTACGGTTTCCTGAGGCCGTGACCCGTACCGGCACGGCGGAGCGTGCCCAGCAGGCGCGGGCCCGGGGTCGGTTCCGAGGCCGCTCCGGGGGCGGCGCCGCCGTGCCGGGTCCGGTGTTGGCCCTGGCCGCTGTGGCCGGGACCTTCTTTGCTTTGCCCCTGCTGGGCCTGCTGTGGCGGGCCCCCTGGTCCAATGCCTGGACCTATCTCACCGCCCCCGCTGCCACCACCGCCCTGCGGCTCTCACTGTGGTGTTCGCTGTGGGCCACGGCGCTGTCGGTCCTGTTCGGTGTGCCTCTGGCCTGGGTGCTGGCCCGGGTCGAGTTCCCCGGGCGAGGGGCGGTGAGGGCCCTGTGCACACTGTCGATGGTGCTGCCGCCGGTGGTGGGCGGTGTCGCCCTGTTCTTCGCCCTGGGGCGGCGGGGTCTGGTGGGCCAGTACCTCGACCGGTGGTTCGGCTTCCGGCTCCCGTTCACCACCACCGGGGTGATCGTGGCCCAGACGTTCGTGGCCATGCCGTTCCTGGTGATCACGGTGGAGGCGGCGTTGCGGCAGCTCGACGCCCGCTACGAGGAGGCGTCGCGGACCCTCGGCGCCTCGCCCTGGTACACGTTCCGGCGGGTGACACTGCCTGCCATCCGGCCCGCCCTGGTGGCCGGGGCCGTGCTCACCTGGGCCCGGGCCCTGGGCGAGTTCGGGGCCACGATCACGTTCGCCGGCAACTTCCCGGGCACCACCCAGACCATGCCGCTGGCCGTCTACCTGGCGCTGGAGGGGAGCAACCCGGAGTCGGCCATCATCCTGGCCCTCGTGCTGATGGGCGTCTCGTTCACCGTGTTGGTGAGCCTGCGCGACCGGTGGCTGGGGGCGGCGACGGGCGGGGGAGTGGGGGCCGGGGGAGCGGGGGCCGGGGGGCGCCACCGGTGAGAAGCCCGCGGGCCGGATTGGACGCACACCTCCAGCTCCGCCTGGGTGACCTCGACCTCGACCTGGAGCTGGCAGTGGCTCCCGGGGAGCTGGTGGCCCTGCTGGGGCCGAACGGGGCGGGCAAGACCACGGTCCTGCGCTGCCTGGCCGGGCTGGCCCCCCTGGACGGCGGCCGGATCACGGTGGACGGCGCGGTGCTCGACGACCCGTCGGCCGGGGTGCTGGTGGGGCCCGAGCAGCGGCCGGTGGGGTTCGTGTTCCAGAGCTACCTCCTGTTCGACCGGATGTCGGTGACCGAGAACGTGGCCTACGGGCTGCGGGCCCGGGGTCGGCCCAAGGCCGAGGCCCGCCGGCAGGCCGGGACCTGGCTCGACCGTCTGGGCCTGGCCGAGCTGGCCGAGCGCCGACCGACCAGCCTGTCGGGCGGGCAGGCCCAGCGGGTGGCGCTGGCCCGGGCCCTGGCCACCGACCCCCGGCTTCTCCTGCTCGATGAGCCCCTGGCCGCCCTCGATGCCGGCACCCGAACCACCGTCCGGCGGGACCTGCACCACCATCTGGCCTCGTTCGAGGGGATGCGGCTGCTCGTCACCCATGACCCGCTCGACGCCTTCGCCCTGGCCGATCGGGTGGTGATCATGGAGGACGGGCGAGCCGTCCAGGCCGGCACCCTGGCCGAGGTGACGGCCCGCCCCCGGTCCCGCTACGTGGCCGACCTGGTGGGGGTGAACCTGGTGTCGGGGCAGGTGGAGGGGGGCGAGCTGCGGACGCCGGGCGGGGTGCGGGTGGTGGTGGCCGACGCCGACCCGGGGCCGTCGTACGCCCTGATCCGGCCCCACTCGATCGTGCTGGCCCGGGCGGGCGGCGATGGGCCGGGGGCCGCCACCAGCGTCCGCAACCAGTGGCCGGGAACGATCATCGGGGTCGAACGCCTGGGCGACAGGGTCCGGGTGGCGCTCGATGGTCCCCTGCCCCTGACGGCGGAGATCACAGTTGCCGCCCTCGAGGCGCTCGAGCTGCGCCCGGGCGATCCGGTCCTGGCCGCGGCCAAAGCCACCGAGATCGAGGTCTATCCGGCCTAGCCCGACGAGACCCGACCTGGTGTCCGGGGCCGTCACCGGTGACGGCTGGAGACACCAGAACCCGAAAGGAGGGTACGGGTGGCGGCGGCGATGGCGATGTCCTCTCCCGTGGCCACGACGACACAGGCGGCAGTGGCCCAGGGGGTGGTGAGGTCCCGGTGACCGACAGTGGGCTCCGGACCTTCGGCCATGGTGTCGAGGCCCAGGAACCCGAGGCCGGCCAGGGCGGCTGTGCGGACCTCGGGCAGGTGCTCTCCGACCCCGCCGGTGAAGGCGAGCAGGTCGAGCCCGCCCAGGGCGGCGGCCATGGCGGCGATGCCGCTGTGGAGCCGGTGGACGTACACGTCGAAGGCCAGTGCGGCCTCGGCGTCGCCGGTGGCCCGCCGGGCCAGAACCTCCCGCAGATCGCCGTCACCACCCGCCAGGCCGGCCAGGCCGCCTTCGGCGGACAGCCCGCGCCGAACCTCGTCGACCCCGAGCCCGCCCTCGTCCAACAGCCACAACATGATCCCGGGATCCACCGAGCCCGACCGCTTCGCCATCACCAGGCCTTCCAGTGGGGTGGCGCCCATGGTCGTGTCGATCGAGCGACCCCGCTCGATGGCGCACAGCGATGCCCCCGACCCCAGGTGGCAGCTCACGATCCGGGCCACCGGCCGGCCCGCCCGCTCCCCGGTCAGCACGGTCGGCGCCACCTCGGCCACGTAGCCGTGGGAGAGGCCGTGGAAGCCCCGTCGCCGCAGGCGGGGCCAGCGTCGCCGCCATTCGGCCGGTAGGGCGTACACCGCGGCCCGCTCGGGCACCGTGCGATGGAAGGCGGTATCAAAGCAGGCCACATGGGGGACGGCGGGCAACTCACCGGTGGCCGCCTCGATCCCGGCCAGAGCCCGCTCCTGATGCACCGGCGACAGGGCCCCGGCAGCCCGGATCATCTCCACCACGCTGGCGTCGATCACCACCGGACGGTCGAGATCACCGCCGTGTACCACCCGGTGGCCCACCGCCCCCACCGGCGGCGCCTCGGCCAGGAACTCCCGCAGCGGCACCGGATCGTGCCCGTCCCACGGCTCGACGGTGTGGGAGGCCAGGCGGGTGCCGTCGGCCGCCACCAACGAGAGGGCCAGGGTGGCGCCGCCCACGTTGACCACGAGGACGGGGTCACCGGCGCCGGCCGGCCCGCTCACGGGCGGGGCCACCGCCAGTCCCGGATCTCGGGGAGATCCTCGCCGTGGGTCGTGATGTACTTCACGTGTCGCACGAGTTGGTCGGTCAGGTGCTGGCGCACGGCGCGCCCCCGGTCGCTGGCGGCCAACCCCGGCACCCGCTCGATGACGTCGAGCACCAGGTGGTACCGGTCGAGCCGGTTGCGGACCACCATGTCGAACGGGGTGGTGGTCGACCCCTCCTCGATGTACCCCCGCACGTGGAGCTGGTCGTGGAACCGCCGCCGGTACGTCAGACGGTGGATCAGCCACGGGTAGCCGTGATAAGCGAAGATCACCGGTACGTCGGTGCCGAAGACAGCGTCGAACGCCTCGTCGCTCAGCCCGTGGGGATGCTGGTTCTCGTCCTGGAGGCGGAGCAGGTCCACCACGTTGACGAACCGCACCCGCACCTCGGGCAGCAGGGTGGCCAGGAGGTCCACTGCGGCCAGGGCCTCCATGGTGGGCACGTCGCCCGCTGCCGCCAGCACCACCTGGGGGTCGGCGCCACCCCGGCCGGCCCACGGCCATATGCTCATCCCCCGGTGGCAGTGGGCCCGGGCCTCGTCGAGGTCGAGCCACACCGGGGTGGGCTGCTTGCCCGACACGATCACGTTGACCAGATCCTGGCTGGCCAGGCAGCGCTCGGCCGTCACCAGCAGGCAGTTGGCATCGGGCGGGAAGTAGACCCGCACGACCTCCGGCTTCTTGTTGGCCACCAGGTCCACGAAGCCGGGGTCCTGGTGGGAGAAGCCGTTGTGGTCCTGGCGCCACACATGCGAGGTGAGCAGGTAGTTGAGCGATGACACCGGCGCCCGCCACCGGATCGTGCGGCACTCCTCCAGCCATTTGGCGTGCTGGTTGAACATGGAGTCGACCACGTGGACGAAGGCCTCGTAGCACGAGAACAGCCCGTGGCGTCCGGTGAGCAGGTAGCCCTCCAGCCAGCCCTGGCACAGCTGCTCCGACAGCACCTCCATCACCCGGCCGTGGCGGTCGAGGTGCTCGTCGACCGGCTCGGTGGCCAGCTGCCACGCCTTGCCGGTCACGTCGTAGACGTCGTCGAGGCGGTTGGATGCGGTCTCGTCGGGACCGAACAGTCGGATGTTGCGGGCACCGGCGTTGGCCCGGAAGACCTCGGCCAGCCACCGGCCCACAGCGCGGGTGGGCTCGGCGTCGATCTGGCCCGGGGCCGGGCAGGGGGCGGCGAAGGGGGCCACCGGGGGCAGCCGCAGCGAGCGCCGCAACCGACCGCCGTTGGCGTGGGGCGTGGCTCCCAGCCGGCGCTGTCCCTGGGGTAGCCACCCGACCACGTGGGGGAGCGGGGCCCCGTCGACGCCGAACAGCTCCTCGGGTCGGTAGCTGCGGAGCCAGGCTTCCAGGGCCCGGCGGTGCTCCGGGTTTGTTCGCACGCCGTCCAGCGGCACCTGGTGCGAGCGCCAGGTGCCGGTTACCGGCAGCCCGTCGACTTCGTCGGGGCCGGTCCAGCCCTTCGGGGAGCGGAGGACGATCATGGGCCACCGCGTCCGGTCACCCGGTTGGCGGAGGCGGTTGTCGTCGCCGGGCCCCGAGCGGGCCTGGCGCTGTATGCGGGCGATGGTGGTGGCGGCCCGGTCAAAGGCTTCGGCCAGGGGCTCGTGGACCTGGGCCGGGTCGTCGCTCCAGGCCCGGGCGTCCACCACCTCCACCGCCCATCCCTGGGCTTCGAACAGCTGGTGCAGCTCGGTGTCGCTGGCCCGGGACAGGATCGTGGGGTTGGCGATCTTCCAGCCGTTGAGGTGGAGGATGGGCAGCACGGCGCCGTCGCCCACCGGGTCGAGGAAGGCGGTGCTGTTCCAGCTGGCGGCGAGGGCGCCGGTCTCCGCCTCGCCGTCGCCCACGATGCAGGCCACCACGAGGTCGGGGTTGTCGAAGGCGGCGCCGAAGGCGTGGACCAGTGAGTAGCCCAGCTCACCGCCCTCGTTGATCGAGCCGGGCACGGCCGCCCCGGCGTGGCTCGGAAGCCCTCGAGGGAACGAGAACCGCTTCACCAGGCGGGCCAGGCCCGTGCCGTCGCGGGGCACGTCGGGATAGTGCTCGCTGAAACTCCCCTCCAGCCACGACGAGGCGATGGTGGCCGGCCCGCCGTGGCCGGGCCCCGTGACGCACAGCATGTCCAGGTCGCGGGTGACGATCAGGCGGTCGAGGTGGGCGTAGATCAGGTTCAGCCCGGGGGTGGTGCCCCAGTGGCCGAGGAGGCGGGGCTTCAGATGCTCGACGGCCAGGGGCTCGGTCAGCAGGGGATTGTCCAGCAGGTAGATCTCGGCCGCCGAGATGTAGTTGGCGGCCCGCCAGAAGGCGTGGACGCGGTCGGGCACGAGCGCCGCCTCCGGGGCGGCGGTGGCGGTTCCCGCGGTGGCGCTCGTGTCCGGTTCCATGGGTGACGGGTGCCGGCTCAGGCCGGGCGCTCGTCGGACGGCACGTTGTACCGGTCGGCCTGGTGCTCCGGGCGCTGTTCCTCGAACAGCTCCTCGGCCCGTTCCTCGTCGCCACCGGCCTCGGCCAGGGCCTCCTCGGCCGCCTGGCGGTCGCGCTCGGCGTCCTGGCCGAACCAGTCCTCGACCGTGGAGTTCTCCGGTTCGACGATCAGGTCCTCGCCTTCGGTGCCGCCCGGTTCCCGGTCGGTGCGCTGGGGGTCGTGGTGATGCTGGCTCACGGGTTGCCACCGCCCGACGTGGCCGGGGCGCCAGACCCGGTGTCGGCCGGGCGCGAGCTGCTCGATTCCGGGCCGGCCTCGCCCGGGCTGATACCGGTGGTGGCCGCCTGCTCCTCGGTGCCGGGAACGATCCCGGCCGCTACCGTCCCCTCGTCCGACGAGGCGGCGTTGGCCCCGGCGTTCGATGTGACGTCGATGGGCTGCCCCCCGTTGGCTGCCGTGCCGCCGTTCGC
>CADEDH010000057.1:0-5891 GCA_902826025.1 uncultured Actinomycetes bacterium | reverse complement strand
CCGGTCTGCAACGGCACCCGGCGGGCGCCCACCGGAGCCGGGCGGGGCACCCTGATTTCGATGAGCCCATGACGGGCCGACGCCTGGATCTGCTCGGGGTCCACCCCCGGGGGCAGGCTGACCGAGCGGTGGAACTGGCCCGAATACCGCTCCCGGCGGATCCATTGGCCCGCCTCCACCTCGTCGTGGTCCTCCCGGGATCCGGAGATGGTGAGCACGTCGTCTTCCACCGAGATGTCGACCTGCTCCGGATCCAGTCCCGCCACCTCGGCGCAGATCACCATCGTGTCACCCTCCTGGTGGACGTCGAGCGACGGCGACCACGCCCGCTGCTCCCGGCTGCCCGAACCGATGCCGCCACCCAGGCGGCCCATCATCTGGTCGAGTTGACGCTCGAAGGCGGCCAGATCCCGCCATGGATCCCAACGCACGATGGCCATCGTTCGGTCCTCCTCAGAGTGTTCGCTGCGGGTCGGTCCCGAGGCGGAGGTACCCGTGGCACCGGCACAGCAAACGGGGCGGCCGCCCTTGCGTGGTGGGAGGGGTGGCCCGTGGTCGGAGCGGCGGGGTAGCGTGCGGCGGTGGCTGAGGGGACCGGCACGACGACGACCCCGGTCGGCATGACGATGGCCGAGCAGGTGCTGGCCCGCACGTCGGGCCGACGGGCGGTGGCCGCCGGGGAGTTCGTGACGGCCAGCGCCGACGTGCTCATGTGCCACGAGGCGCTCACCATGTGCGGCTCCCAGCTGCGCCGGGTGGGGATCAGCCGGCTGGCCCACCCCGACCGGGTCCACGTGGTGCTCGACCACTTCTTCCCCGCCCCCACCGCGGCCAACGCCCGGGACCACACCCGGGCCCGGGATCTGGTGGAGCGGTACGGGATCACGAACTTCCACGGGCACGCCGGCATCTGCCACCAGGTGCTGGTGGAGCGGGGCGCAGTCGCCCCGGGCCGACTCGTGCTGGGCACCGACTCCCACTCCACCACCTACGGGGCGCTGGGAGCGGCCGGGGCCGGGATCGGGGTCACCGAGATGACCTACGTGCTGGCCACCGGCGAGTTGTGGTTCCAGGTGCCGCCCACGGTGCGGGTGGAGCTGACCGGCACCGGCGGGCCTGGGCTGATGGCCAAGGATCTGGTGCTGGCCATCGGGGGCCGTCACGGCACCGACGTGGCCCAGTACGCGGCCATCGAATACCACGGCCCCCGGGCGGCGGCCATGAGCATCGCCGGGCGGATGACGATGGCCAACATGGGAGCCGAGCTCGGCGCCAAGTTCGCCATGTTCCCGGCCGACGGTGTCACCGCCGCCTACCTGGCCGGGCGGGGCGCAGCGGCTGAGCCGTTCGGGCCCCAACCCGGTGCCTCGTACAACCGGACGATCACGCTCGACACCACCGATCTCGAGCCGCAGGTGGCCCGGCCCCACAACCCGGGCAATGTGGCCGGGATCTCGGCCGTGGCCGGCACTGCGGTGCACCAGGCGTTCCTCGGGTCGTGCACCAATGCCCGGCTGGAGGATCTGGCGGTGGCGGCCGAAATCCTGCGGGGCCGCCGGGTCCACCCCCGGGTGCGGTTGCTGGTCACGCCGGCCTCCCAGCAGGTGTTCCTCGACGCCGTCCACGCCGGCCACGTGGCCGTGCTGGCAGAGGCCGGCGCCCACATCACGGCCTCCGGGTGTGGTGCCTGCCCTGGCGGCCATCAGGGCCTGCTGGGCCCCGGGGAGCGGTGCATCAGCTCCACCAACCGGAACTTCCTGGGCCGCATGGGGTCGCAGGAAGCCGAGGTGTACCTCGGGTCCCCGGCGGTGGTGGCTGCCGCCGCCGTCGCCGGCGAGCTGGTCGACCCCCGGGAGCTGTGGACGGGGACGACTCTGTGAGCGCGCCGGTGGCCGAGGAAGGCGGCGTACTCCGGGGGCGGGTGTGGAAGTTCGGCCACGACGTCGACACCGACGTGATGGCCCCCTGGGGCGTGATCGCCAGGCCGTTCGAGGAGCGCCGGGGCCATGTGCTGAAGATCCGCCCCGAGTTCGCAGCGGAGGTGGCACCGGGCGACCTGATCGTGGCCGGGCGCAATTGGGGGTGTGGTTCGTCCCGGGAACAGGCGCCGGAGAACCTGGCCCTGCTCGGCGTGGCGGCCGTGGTGGCCGAGAGCTTCGGCCGGATCTACTTCCGCAACGCCATCGCCCAGGCGTTTCCCAACGTCGCCTGCCCCGGCATCTGGGAGGCGACGGAGGACGGCGACGAGCTGGAGCTCGATCTGGCCACCGCCACCGTCAGCAACCGGCGTACCGGCGCCGTGCTGGTCGGGCAGCCCTACACCTCCGAGATGCTGTCCATCATCGAGTCCGGCGGCCTGCTCGAGGTGCTACGCCAGAAGGTGGCCGCCGGCGAGCTGGGCGACGGCGAGCCATCGGTACCGGGCACACCGGTGCCGCCGCCCACCAGCCCGAGGAGCACCCCATGAGCACCAACCCGGCCCGGTTGCGGGCCCTGCTGGCGGCGGCGGGGGAGCCTGGCGGGGCCATGGCGGTGGCCCCCTTCGTCTACGACGGGCTCCAGGCCAAGGTGGCGGAGGACGCCGGCTTCTCCGCCGTGTACTGCACCGGTTTCGGCACGGCTGCCAGCCACGGGCTGCCCGACGTTGGCCTGCTCGGCCTGGCCGAGATGGCGGGCAACGGGCGGCGGATCGCGGCGGCGGTGGGCGTGCCGGTGATCTGCGACGCCGACACCGGCTTCGGCAACGCCGTCAACGTGGCCCGCACGGTGGCCGAGTACGCCGCCGCCGGCATCGCCGGGCTCCATATCGAGGATCAGGTGTGGCCCAAGCGCTGCGGGTTCATGGCCGGCAAGGAGGTCATCCCCGCCGCCGAGGCCACCCAGAAGGTGCGGGCGGCAGTGGAGGCGGCCGGCCCCGACGGCCCGGTGATCATCGCCCGCACCGATGCCCTGGCCCCCCACGGTTGGGACGAGGTGGAGGCCCGGGCCCGGGCCTTCGCCGGGGTCGGCGCCGAGCTGATCTTCGTCGACGGGCTCCGCACCCGGGCCGACGCCGAGACCTGCGCCACCCGCCTGGGCGACCTACCCCTGGTCTACAACGGCATGCTGCCGGTGGCCGACATGGCCGCCCTCGGGTTCCGGCTGAACCTGAACTCGGCGACCCTGATGGCCGGCTTCGCCGCCCTGCGGGCGATCTACGGCGAGCTGGCCACCACCGGCCGGGTCGACATCAACGGTGTCGGCGGCCTGTTCGACCAGCTCAACACGCTCCTCGGCCTGCCCGCCGTCGAGGACCAGCGCCAGCGCTACGCCACCGACCCCGAAGCCTGACTGCGCCGAGCTACGGCACCGTCAGCGGCAGGCGTCGGGGTCGTCGATGTTGCAGACGAGGTCGGTGCTGTAGCTCCGGTCGATGGGCCGGCTGGTCCAGTCGCCGTGGGGGCCGTCGTGGCTGAGCACGTAGGCGTTGGTGCGGTTGGGGTCGCCGGCCACCGCTATCAGGATCTTGTCGGGTGACGACACGATCGGGACGAGTCGGTCGGGGTCGTCCGACTGGCCGAACACCGGCGGCACCAGACCGTCAGTGGCCAGCTCCACCAGTGTGCGGCGCCCCGCGGTGAGGTTCGACCACTCGCCGATCAGCTTCTCGAACCTCCAGGCCGGGATGCGGGCCTGGGCGAAGAGGGCCTCCTGCACGTCGGTTCTGGTCCACCCGGCCCGGCCGAAGACCCGGGCCAGCACAGGCGACAGCACGAGCAGCGGTCGGTGCTGGCCCTGGCCCAGCCCGTACACGTGGGTGAGGTCCCACCCGGTGACCCGGGCCAGGCCGTCGGCCAGGTAGGGCAGGATCTGTTCCGGGGTGGCGCCCACGACGCTGCCGACGATGATCCCGCTGTTCATCCGGGCCAGGGTGACGGCGTCGGTGCCGGCGCGGTGGCCGAAGGCGGCAGCGAAGGGTTCCCATCCGATCTCGGCCAGGGCCGCCTCGTCCTCGGCCAGGACCACCCGGCTGGCGTTGCCGAAGGTCGCCTTGTCGTGCTCATCGGCGGTGAAACCGTGGATGTTGCGTAGGTGGAGGCGGAGCCAGCGGGCCACCACCGTGTTGGGAGCGCCGGCTCCGTCGCGCATGGCCCCGGGGCCGTGGTTGAACCCCAGCTCGGCGATGACGGGGCCGTTCAGTACCACCAGGGCGTCGGCCCCGGTGGTATTGCCCGAGTGCTCCACCCCGTAATGGGGGTCGAGCAGGACCTCGGCGATGGCGATCAGCACCGGGAGTTGGGCCGGCTCGCAGCCGGCCATCACGGCGTTGACGGCGATCGACCAGATGGTCACGTCCCGGCCCGAGGGGCGGGCCAGGCCCAACACCCGCCACGGGTCGTGGCCGCCGGCGGCCACGAACGCTTCGACGCGCTCCCGAGTGGGAGGAATGATGGCCAGGCCGTCGGACCATCCCCGGGCGGCGAAGAGGCGGTGGATCTCGTCGATCGTGCCCCGGGCCACGACGTCGAGTGCGGTGGGCTCGGCGGTGGCCGCCCCGTCATGCTCGAGGGGGGTGGTGAGCCCGGCGATCACCTGGTCGACGGTGGACGCCAGGAATGACTGCACCATCTCCTCGTGGGACTGGGCGTCGACGTGGCCCCGCAGCACGGCCAGCGGCAACCCGTCGAACCCGAGACCCCGGCCGGTGGCCGACGCCTGTCGTTCGAACCCTTCGCACACCAACGAGACCGTCGGTACGCCGGCGGCCTCACAGGCCACTGATGCCCGCAGCACGGCGGGCGTGCAGCTGCCTCAACAGCCGTTGCCCGACACCACGGCGTCCACCCGATGCCGGGTGAGGCCGTGCGGCAGGGCCCCCACCAGCTCGTACTCCTGCGGACCGTGGAGGTTGCCGAACACGTCGTAGTCGATGATCTCCACCCCCTCGAAACGGCGCTGCAGCTCGGCCGCCAACACCGGGAACAACTCCTCGCCCCGGAACAGGTAGTCCCAGGCGAATCCGATCCGCTTGCCGGTCAGTGAGTCGAGACGGGGAGCGGGGCGGCGGGCCTGCATGCCGAGCGGGGATTTGGGCCAGACCACCTCGTACATCGGTTCCATGGTTGGCATCCTGACACGCCTCCCACCGCGTTCGCTGCCAGATGAGGGACGTCACCCGGGACGCAACGGCGGCGTTCGCTGCCGGTGCGGGGGATCCTGGAAGACTCTACTCTTACGTAATGGTAGGGTTGCGTCCGTTCCCTGGTCGCGGAACGGAACCTTGCCGAGTACGACGGCCTGCCGGTCGGGTCGAGCGAGCGGGGAGCGTTGCTGCGCCGGGAGGGCCTGTTTTCGTCCCATTTGGCCGGGTGGCGCAAGGCCCGTGAGGCCGGGGCCCGTGAGGGCCTGGCACCGAAAACCGAAGGCCCGCCGGTCGCCGGAGATGGTCGAGTTGGACAAGCTCCGCTGAGGGTCTGGCCCGCCGATGCTGGGATGGAGGTCGCTCAGGGCCAGCTGGTTCTGAAGCCGATACCTGCGCCTTCTGGAACCGACAGGCCGGGTGGCGGCTCTTGCGTGAGGACGACGGCGTCGCCATGCGAAGATTGCCACGGCACCATTCCCCTGGACACGCCATCTCCTGGCCTCAGAACGACTGGTGCCAAGGTGGCTTGACCACGGAAGAGAGCTGAGCGAGAGGTGGATCCGCCGGCAACAGATCCGCGAGGCGATCGGCGAATCGGCTGACCTCCTGGCCGATCAGGCCGAACCCGTCCTCGACCCCCTGCGATGGGCATACCCCTTCCGGCTCAACCCCCATCAACGACCAGCCGGGGCCCAGGTGGACATAGCCATCACCGGCGCGCCTTTGGCGCGCTGCTGGATCCTCGCATGCAATGGCCAGCACTGGCAGC
>CADEDH010000056.1:20827-42944 GCA_902826025.1 uncultured Actinomycetes bacterium | reverse complement strand
TGCGGGACGACGAGTGGGTGCGCCGGCTGGTGGGCTGACCCGCCGTCTTCTGCAGACGCGACGAGGTGTCGGGGGCCTCGGGGGCGGCGATCGTGGGCCGGGTACCGCGGGCCGAGGGTCCACCGGGCCCGGTGCGGCCCGATCCCCGGCCACCGTTGCCCGACAGTCCGGGTACGGCCGGCGGGCTGGCGCTGCCGCCGGCACCGCCCCCGTTGCCGGTACCGGCGTCGGGGCTGGCGGTGGGCGACGAACGATGGCTGGTGGGGGCGGCCGACAGGCCGCACGTATCGCAGTAGCCGTCGGCCGAGATCGTGCCGGCGCAGCCATCGCGGCCACACACCCGGCCCGGGGCGACGGTGGGCGCCGGACCGCCCAGGGCGGTGGGGGCGGCGGTGGCCACGGGGGGCGGTGGAACGCCCGGGCTGGCGGGCGCCGCCGGGCCCACGGGAGCGGCCGGGCTGACGGGAGCAGCGGGGCCGGTCGGCCCCGTGGGTCCGCTGGGTGGGCCCGGGGCCAGGCGGCTGCCGGCCAGGGGCCCGGGGGCCGGCCCGGGGCGTGAGGCGGCAGCGGCCGGAGCCTTGACACCACAGGTGTCGCAGTATCCGTCAGCGGCGATCGTGCCATTGCAGCCGGGCTGGGTGCACGAGCTCATGATCGGAGTCTCCTCGCTAGTTCCTCGATCGTGGCGGCGGCGCGTGAGAGGTCGGTGGGAGCGGTGTAGAGGTCGACGCGCGCCTGGTCGGCCAAGGCAGTGAGCTCCAGATCCTCGGCCCGCCCGACGGCCGAGATCTTGGCCTGGTAGGCCCGGAGGAGTCCGCGCAGCTCGTCGCGGCGGGCCAGCGGGGCCCGATTGGCCGCATCGGCCCGTTGGAGCTGGGCCTCGAGCTTGCGCGCGGGGGACAGCCAGCCGTCGACCAGAGTCCGGCGCTGGTCCCAGCTGGCGTCCGCGTTGCGGACGATGTCGTCGAGGCGGTCAGCCAGGCCCCCGGGCCCATCGAGCACGGCGGTTGAGGGTACCCGGATAAGACCCTCAGGATCGACAACCTTGGCCATAGCTTCCGAAGCCGAGGCCTGAACCCGGGCCCGCAATGACCGCAGAGCGGCCAGAAGCTCCTCGGCCACACCGAGGTCGGCGTCGAGCCGATCGTGGCCGGAACGGAGGGTGGCGACCTGGGCGGCGGCCGCCGCCACTGCGGCGTCGAGCTGAGCCCCGTCACCGTCGGTGGTGAGAGCCAGGGGATCGGCCACCAGGCGTCGCTCTATGTCGTCGGCCAGCGACCGGGCCCGGCCGATGAGCGGCTCGGGCACCCCCAGCGCCTGCACCTCACCGTCGAGCCGAGTGAGCGTGGTGCGGGCGGCGTCGACCCGGGGCAGCAGGTCCAGGAACAGGGCGTTCACCTCGCTTACCCAGGCCCGGATGGCATCGAAGCGGCGGCGGAAGGTGTCGAGGGCCTCCGCCACCGACAGCATGCTGGGGACCGTGGCCGGCGTGGTGCCCGAGCCGCCGTCGGGCCAGCGCAGGTCGGCCGGCCACCGTTCGCCCAGCAGCCGGGTCAGCTCGGCCTTCTGCCGTCCGCCGGTGCCGTTGACGTCGACATAGCTCCGCATCTCACCCAGGGCCGCCTCCACCGCATGGAGCAGGGGCCAGAGGTCGGCGGCCTGCCGCGGGGCGGCACCCACCCGGGACTGGGTGGATGGACCCACCTCGTCGCCCACCAGCATGAGGTAGGACGGGGACGCCTCGAGATCGACGAGACCGGCCCTCAGGCCGGCGAGGGACGTCTCATGTCGCTCCAGAACCGTCAGCGGATCGCCGACCACCGGGGGCGGGGGCGACGGGGCCGCCGAAGCGGCGCCGGGAACGGGGAACGGAGAGGGGGCAGAAGGGTTGGGCGCCAATGCCCGGCAGTCTATCCCTGGTGGCCCACCCGGCGGGGGCGCCTCGGCTCGGCCATGGCGAGTGCGGCCTGGCCGACCAGGCGGCGCAGGCAGCGCCGCTCGAACGGCGTCAGCCCGGCCAGCACCGCCGGGCCGGCCCGCCGATCACGCAGGCGGACGCCGCCGGCACCGGCCGGCACCGTCACCAGGCCCACCGCCACCGCCGGATCGAGGTGCTCGGTGACCAACTCAGGGGTCAGCCCCGCCGCTCGGGCCAGCAGCGCCGGTTCCACCCAGCCGGCGCCGGGCCCCCGGGCCCCGGCGTGCTCGATCGTGGCCACGAGGGCCACCAACCGGCGGCTGCGGCCCGGCAACCACTGGATCTGGTGTCCGACAGCGTCACCGGTGACGGCCCAGGACTCCAGATCGGGAACGGCGTCGGTGCCGACGTCTTCGACGGGATCAACGAGGGCATCGTCGAGAGCCAGGCGGCGGCACAGCGCCCTTGCTCGGCGATGGTCGGCCCGGAGCACGGCGGCCTCCATGGCCCGCAGGGCCGGCCCCCGGTCGCGACCGGTCGCCTCGACGGCGAGCCGGGCCCGGCGCAGCACCCGCAACGCCTCCACGTCGCGCTCCAGGGCCAGTTCGGCGGCGGCCCGCAGGGCCCACAGCCGGCCGTCGAGGGGCTGGTGGGCCTGGGCCTCGTCCAGCGCCGGCCCGGCGTGGGCTGGCTGCTCGATGGCCTGGGTGGCCGCCACCACCAGCCTGGCCCCGTCAGCCAGGACGGCCAGCCGCTGGCGCTCGGCCCCCACCCACAGGGCGTCGTCACCGGCGTCGGCCAGGGCCCGGCCCCGCCACAGGGCCAACGCCGCGGCCGCCCGCTCCCCTGCCGCCCCGGCCCGACCGGCCGCCAGCTCGTCCCGGGCCCCGGCCACCAGACGGGCGGCCTCCCGGTCGTCTCGGGTCAGGCCCGCCCCCCGCACCGCGTACCCGTCCGAGGCGGTGACGACCACCCGGGCCGCCACCCCCGGCGCCAGGCCAGGCTCCAGCCGCCGGCGCAGGGTTCGGACCCGGTCGAACAGTTCCGACCGGGCGGTGCCCGTCAGGGCCAGGTCGGCGGCCAGCCGGTGAACCGGAACCGGCTCGCCGTCCGCCACGAGCAGGCGCAGGAGGATGCAGCGTTCGACCGGGTGGCGGATCACCACCGGACGGCTGCCGCCGTCGCTCACCTCCAAGGGCCCGAGGATCCCGAACCTCACCCCTCCAGTATCCCCGTAGTCGGTCAGTGAACGTGCACCGGGAGCGACTTGACGCCGCTGATGAAGTTCGACCGGAGCCGGCTGGTGGGGCCGGCCAGCTCGAAGTGGTCCACCCGGTCGAGCAGGGTCTCGAACACCACCCGCAGCTCCATCCGGGCCAGCCACGCCCCCAGGCACAGGTGGGGCCCGTTGCGCCCGAACGTCATGTGGTCGTTGGGTTCGCGGGCGAGATCGAAACGGAACGGGTGAGGGAACGCCGCCTCGTCGTGGTTGGCCGAGTTGAGCCACATCACCACCTTGTCGCCCGCCTTGATCCGCCGGCCCCCCAGCTCGGTGTCGACGATGGCGGTGCGGCGGAAGTGCATGGTGACGGCCGATGTCCGCAGCAGCTCCTCCACCGCCGGGCCCGTGAGCGACCGGTCGGCCTGCCACCGCTTCCACAGGGCAGGGTTGGTGATCAGGGTGAGCAGCCCGGCGGCGATGCTGTAGCGGGTGGTGTCGTTGCCCGCCGCCACCAACAGGGTGAAGAAGTTGTTGAAGTCGTGGCTGGTGATCGGCTCGCCGTCGGTGGTGGGGGCGAGCAGCTGGGTGACCAGGTCGGGGCCGGGGTGGGCCCGGCGCTCGGCCGCCAGGCGCTCGGCGTAGGCGAACAGCTCGAGGGAGGCCGGGCTGCGGAACGGCAGGAGGCGGAAGGCGTCGGTGTCGGTGAGACCCACCGGGGTGTCGGTGAATTCGGGGTCGGTGTTGCCCAGCAGGGCATCGCCCAGCTCCACCAGCCGGTGGCCGTCGGTGTCGGGGATGCCCAGCAACCGGCCGAGCATCCGCATCGGCAGCTCTTTGGCCACGGCAGCCACGAAGTCGAACGTGTCGTCGGCCAAGGCCGATTCCACCACCTCCACTGCCAGCTGCCGGATGGAGGCCTCGTAGCCCTCGACCGAGCGCCGGGTGAAGCCCCGGCTGACGAGCCGGCGGAGCCGGGTGTGGTCGGGCGGGTCGAGCTCCATCAGCGTGCGGCGGGCCTCCAGCTCGTCGTCGGCCATGTCCTCCAGCCGGATGCCGCGGGCCGAGCTGAACACGGCCACGTCGTGGCTCACCCGGAGGCAGTCGGCGTAGCGGGTGACGGCCCAGAAGCCGGTGCCGTCAGGCTCGTCCCACCACGACACCGGTTCGTCGCGACGGAGACGGGCCAGGGTGGCGTGGGGCACCACGGTGGTGAAGGCGTCGTGGTCGTTCAGGTCGGCGTGGGCGTCGCCCAGATCCTGCAGGTAGGGCTCCACCCACGTGTCACCCGCTACCGAGCCGGCCATTGCACCCTCCCTCAGTTCGTTCGCTACCGAACGATAGTGTTCCCGCGCTCGGGCGGTTCGTCCAGCGTCACCTGGATGCCGAAGTGGGTCTTCAGCACGTCGGACCATTCGCCGTCGGCCACCAGGGCATCGGTGACGGCGCCGTCGGGCGCGGTCCGGCGCAGGGTGCTACCCAGGAGGCTGATCCGGCCCGGCCCGCCGTCGACCAGACGGGAAGCGAAGGCCCGGGTGTGCCAGATCATCGTGCGGTCGGCCTGCAGACGCTGCGACGCCGGCTCCAGGTCGTCCAGGGTCACCGCCACCCGCCGGAACCGGTACTGGGCGGTGGGTGTTCCCCCGTCGTGGCGCACCAGGGTGGTGGCCTGGGGACCGCGCACCAGCTCGAAGCTCGCCACCAGACCGTCCTGGAGGCCCGACCGGTTGAGGGCCAGGGGCCGGCACGGGCCGTCGCCGAACCCCACGTCCACCAGCCAGGGCCCGTCGTCGAGCACGACCTCGAGGGTCAGGTGGTCCACCACGTCGGTGGGGCCGCGCAGCACCACGGCGGCGGCCAGGTGGAGCACCCGGAAGCCGAGCGCCGACAGCAGCGCCCCGAAGGCTCCGTTGAGCTCGAAGCACCAGCCCCCCCGGCCCTGGTCCACCACCTTGGGCACCGACCAGTTGGTGCCGGTGCGCACCGGGACGCCGGTGTAGACGTCCACGTTCTCGAACGGCACCGCCGTCATGTGCGCCCGCTGGAGGGCCTCCAGCGTGTCGCGGTTGACGACCCGCGGGCCGTCGTAACCGATGCGGGCCAGATAGCGCTCGACGTCAACGGCCGGCTGCGCAGCCATCAGCGGTGCCCGCCGGTCAGGCGTAGGTGGCCGACCCGTAGGAGTCGGTGAACACCATCTCCGACAGCGGCAGCCGGTCGAGCTTGGTCGGGAACGGAGCCGACCGGTGGCCGACGGCGATGTGGGCCGCCGTGATCACCTCGTCTGGGATGCCGAGCAGCTCCTTCACCTGCGGCTCGAACAGACACAACAGGGTGGTGAGGGCGGCGCCCAGGCCGGCCTCCCGGCACCCGAGGACGAAGTTCTGCACGGCGGGGTAGATCGAGCCGCCGCCCACCACCGACAGCCGGCCGAGCTCGGTGTCGGTGGGATGCACGCCGTCGAGGTGGGCACACGCCACGACCATGACCGGCACCTTGTGCAGGTTCTCGGCCATGTGGTCGGCGTTGCGCAGGGCCTTCTCCGCCTTTTCGGCCCCGATGCCGATCTCGCCGCTCTGAGCTCCGGACAGGTAGGCCTTCCACGGCACGAGGTACCACTCGGCCAGCTGGCGGCGCTTGGCCTCGTCCCGCACCACCACGAACCGCACGGGCTGACGGTTGCCCCCCTGAGGGGCGAAGCGGGCGTAATCGAAGGCCCGCTCGAGCTGGCTATCGGTCACCGGCTCCTCGGTGAAGTACCGGGTGGTGACCGCGGTGCGGACGACGTCGCTCAGTTCCATGTCAAGACTGTAGGCCGTACGGCCGATGCCTGGACATGACCTTCGGATCACTGCTTCGGGCCCTTCTGGCCGACACCACCTCGCTCACCGTGGCAGCCGGCACTGCGCTGGTGGCGGTGGAGCTCATGTTGCGGCGGACCGGGTTCGCCCGGCCCGACACCGTCAACCTGGATCTGGAGGATCGGCCCCCGACCCGGCGGCCCGGTCGGTCCGCCTGACCGGGGGGGCCGACGCCGATCGCACCGGCGCGCCGCCCTTCTTCGGTGCCGGCCGGGCCGGCGGGGTGCGCGGTGCCGGGGGCAGCCCGGCCGGAAGACCGGCCGGAAGCGATGTGGGATCGAAGTCCACCGGGGCGGCCGCCTCCCGGTTGGCGGCTTCGATGGCCAGCGCCACCTCCTGGCGATGCACCGTGACCGAGCGGGGGGCCTCGATGCCGATCCGGACCTGATCGCCGCGGATCGAGATCACGGTGATCACGATGTCCTTGCCGATCATGATGGACTGCGACTCCCGTCGCGACAGGACCAGCATCACGCCACCAACGGTTCTCGGGTCGAGTAGCCACTGCGGTCCAGCACCACTTGGCGGGCCTTGCGGGTCTCGACGTTCACCACGATCGGGCCGAGCAGGTTGGCGGTGATGTTCACCGGATCGTCGCCCATCCGGTGCACGGTGAGGAGGGCCATGACCTCCACCTGCGACGGGTCGTCGACGGCCAGCGACTCCCGGGCCTGCTCGGGCAGCTCCAGGTCGTAGTCGGGGAAGAACAGGAACGGGGAGGTGGCGAGGAACGCCACCTCGGGCTCGTCGGCGCTCTGCAGCCACACATAGGGGGTGTCGACCACCTCCACCACCACGTAGGTCGAGGAGTCCGGGAAACCCAACAGTGGGTCGTCGAACGAGAGGGAGCGGGAGGCCTCGACCTCGAACGAGCCGAACCGAGTGGACTCGATCAGCATCGTTTCGGAGCCTAGCGGATCCGATGGTGTCGGCGGGGCTTCAGCGGGCACTGGTTGTCACCTCTATGCGCAGCGCGAACAACAGGTCGGCCGACATCGCCACCCCGGCGATGCTGGCAATGGGCTCTCCCCGGTCGACGAGCTCCAGCACCCGATGGGGTGGCGGCGCCCCCACCAGGTCGAGCACGGCCGGGCGGCCGATCTCGCCGTGCCAGGTGGCGAGGTCCTCGTCGGTGGGGTCGCCGTCGAGGACGTAATGGATCCGGCCCAGGCCGGCCGAGCGCAGCTCGTCGACCAAGGGTCGCACCCAGGCCGGGAGCACGGGGGGCACGTCGACCACCACCAGAGGGAACTCGGCCTGGCGGTCGGCAACGACGGCCGCCAGCTCACGGCCGTCGGCCACCACGGTCCAGTCGGCGCCGGCCACCTCGGGCCGGGCGGTGAGCACGTAGACGTCGCAGTCGCCGGCCCAGTGGCTGCTCCGGCACCGCTCCACCACCGGAGCGGCGGCCGGTAGGGAGCCGACGATGGCGTTGAGGGCCACCGGCGGAAGGTCGAGCAGCTCAGCCTCCCGGCGGGCCCGGTCGTACCCGGCCCAGAACTCATAAGCCGACCCCGACCCCGACCCCGACCACGGCGCCCCGTCGCGCCTCGGCGCCTCCGACAGGGCCGGCGGCGGCAGCAGGCGCTGCCCCGGGGCCCAGCAATCGAGCGAACCCAACCGCGGCGCCGGCACGGGCACCGAGGTAACGGCCAACTCCTCGATGTGGTGTCCGGGGGCGTCGCCGGTGACGCCCCCGGACTCCGGGTCGTGGTCGTCGTCGAACGGCTCCGGGTCGAACCAGTCGTCTGGATCGGGGTGGTGGACGGCGCCCAACCGATGGGAACCCATCTCGTCGAGGAGCTCCTGGCGCTCCTCCTCCTCAATGCGGCGGGCCAGCAGGTCGGTGAAGCTCAGCGCCGCCGGGGGGCCGGCCGAGGGGCCCCGGTCGATCTCCGGCGCCGCAAACTCGGCGGCCGCCCGGTCCCCGGTCGCTCCGTCCACCGTCACCTCGAACGTCTCCTTGGCGAAGAATCCGGCCACGCCGCCCTCCCGCACCCGGTCGACGCTGACGATGGCGGCCTGGGAGCCGTGGGCCTTCTGCACCTCGGCCAGCACGGCCGACAGCTCGGGACCGACGAAGCGTCGATAGCGGGGCGGGGGCCCGTCGGGCTGGCCCTCTGGTTGTCTGGCGCCTCCGCGCACGGGGCCGAACCTCCTACCCGCCGCGGGTCAGCGGGCCGAAACGTTGCGGCTCTCCCGTCGGCTGTCGCCGCCCCGATGTGAGGAACCCGGGAAATCAGGCCACCGAGTCGGCCATCGGCCGTTCGGGAGCCGGGGACGGCGACGAGGACGGGGCTGCGGGGACCTTCGACGGCGGGACGTTGACCCGCCGGATGCTGCGGCCGAAACGGTTGCGGGGGGTGCGCATCACGAAGGCGATGACGATGGCCACCGCTTCGTACATCGGGGCCGGGATCTCGGCCCCCACGTCGAGCGTGTCGAACAGCACGCGGGCCAGGGGCCGAACCTCCACCACCGGCACCCCGGCCTCGAAGGCCCGTTCCCGGATCCGCTCGGCCAGCAGGTCGCCGCCCTTGGCCACCACCGTGGGCACCCGGCCCGGAGCGTAGGCCAGGGCCACCGCCACGTGGGTCGGGTTGACCACCACCACCGAGGCGTCGGACACGGCGGCCAGCATCTGGTTGCGGCTGAGCCGGGCGTGGATGGCCCGCCGCCGGCTCTTGATCATCGGGTCGCCTTCGGTGGTGCGGGCCTCCTGCTTGATCTCCTCCTTCGACATCTTCAACTTCTTGGAGATCTTGCGCCGCTGGTAGATGTAGTCGGCCAGCCCCACCACCACCCCGGCGAAGGCGGCGGCCCGCATGACCAGCAGCAAGCTGGCCGCCAGGTGGGGGCCCACGGCCGAGAGGTCGCGGGTGGTGCCGTTGAGGTAGTCGGCGATCAACCCCCGGGAGGCGTTGGCCACCAGGGCCGCCAGCACGCTCAGGCGCACCACCGCCTTCACCGTGTCCACGGCGCTCTGCGTCGACACCAGCCGCTTCACTCCCTGGCGCAGCGACAACCGCTCGAGCTTGGGCTTCATGGCCTCGCCGGTGAGGGTCACCCCGCCCTGGGCCGCCAGCGACGCGGCGGTGATCACCATCACCAACGCCAGGTAGGGCCCCATGGCCACCACCAGCCGGGGGATCAGCCGCCCCGTCCCCATCATGAACGCCTCGGTCTCGTGGGCCTCCACCGCAGCCGCCATCTCCGCCATGTAGGTGCGCAGCTCGCGGGCCAGCCCGCCCACCAGGGCCGGCAGCAGCCAGGTGGACACGAGCACCACCAGCCACCCGGTCAGGTCGGGCGACCGGGGGATCTGGCCCTGGCGCCGGGCCTCCTGCAGACGCTTCGGTGTCGGCTTCTCCGTCTTCTGGCCGTTGTCGTCCGCCATTGGCCCGCCCTCAGCCCCCGCCCACCAGGACGGCCCACCGGAGGCCCCGATCCAGCAACCCCGAGCTGGCGTTCACCAGCAGGGGCAGGCCGATGGCGAAGCCGACCGTGAACACCAGGCTCTTGATGGCGAAGCCCACCACCATCACGTTGAGCTGGGGGGCGGCCCGGGCCGCCATGGCCATCACCAGCTCGGCCATCAGCAGGGCGACCAGCAGGGGCAGGCCCACCTCGATGGCGGCCAGCATGAGCTGCCCCACCCCGTCGGCCAGCACGGCGCGCAGCGAGTCGACCCGCAGGCCGCCCAGGGGAGCCGCCTCGTAGGTCCGCAGGACCCCCCGGATCACGAGCAGGTGGCCTTCCAGCAGGATCAGGATCATCGTGGCCACCAACTGGTTGAGCCGGGCGGCGGGGGTGGTACTGGAGGCGGAGAACGGGTCGAACAGGCTGGCCGCCGAGAAGCCCGACAGGTTGTCGATCAGGGCACCGGCCACCAGGGGGGCGCTCAGCACGAGCTGGACCAGGTAGCCGAACAGGCCGCCCACCACCACCTGGTACACCAGGGCCACCATGAGGGGGCCGACGGCCAGGCGCACGTCGCTGTGCTGGGTGGGAGCAACCACCAGCGCCACCGACACCGCCAGCGCCACCCGCACCCGGAACGGCACCAGCACGCCGGCGAAGGGCGGGGCCGACACGAAGGCGGCCAGCAGCCGGGTCATCACCAGCAGGAAGGCCACCAGGGTGGACGGATCGATGGCCAGGTTCATCGCACGGTCACCACGGGCCGGCCGCTCACAGCATCGAAGGGATGCGCCCGATGAGCTCGCTGGTGAAGTCCACCAGCAGGTGGAGCATCCACTGGCCCGAGATCACGATGACCAGGCCCACCGCCGCGAACTTGGGTACGAAGGCCAGGGTCTGTTCCTGGATCTGGGTCACCGATTGGAGCAGGCCCATCAGCACACCCACCACGATCGCCGTCACCAGGATGGGGGCCGACACCTTGGTGGCGGTCCACATGGCCGACGTCACGATCTCGATCACGGTCGTCTCGGTCATCGGAAACCTTTCGTCCGGGGCCGGGCATCAGAAGCTGGCCAGCCGCCCATCAGAAGCTGGCCAGCAGGGTCTGGACGATCAGCGACCAGCCGCCGACCATCACGAACAGGAGCAGCTTGAACGGCAGCGACACGAACACCGGCGGAAGCATCATCATCCCCAGCGACATGAGCACCGAGGCCACCACGATGTCGATGACCAGGAACGGGATGAAGATGACGAAGCCCATGATGAACGCCGTCTTCAGCTCCGACAGCAGGAACGCCGGGATCAGGGTGGACATGGGGATGTCGTCGGGGTTGTCGGGCCGTTCGGCGCCGCTGGCCCCGATCATCAGGTCGAGCTCCGAGGACCGGGTCTGGCCCAGCATGAAGGCGTGCATGGGGGCCGACGCCCGGTCGTAGGCCACCTCTTGGGTGATGGCGCCGTCGAGATAGGGCTGGAGGGCCTGCTCGTTCACCTCGTTGAGGGTGGGGCCCATCACGAACAAGCTGAGGAACAGGGCCAGGCCCACCAGCACCTGGTTGGGCGGGATGCCCTGCAGGCCCAGGGCGTTGCGGGTGAGCGACAGCACGATCACGATGCGGGTGAAGCTCGACAGCATCAGCACCAGCGAAGGGGCCAGCGACAGCACGGCCAGGCCCACGATCAGCAGGACCGACTGCGACGGCCCGTTGCCGGGAGTGCCGATGTCGATGTTGATCGACCCGTCGCCGGAGGCGCCGTCGCCCGCCGAGCCCGGCCCGGTGACGGGGGCGATCGTGACCACCGGCCCGGTGGCATCGGGGGCGGGCGGGGCGTCGGGCACCGCGGTGGTGGGCACGGGGGCCGTCGGTGTGGTGATCGGCGGCACCGGGGGCGGCTGGGGGCCGTCCTGGGCCCCGGCGGGGCGGGCGGTGCTCCCCAGCAGCATCAGAGCGACGAGGAGCAGGGCGAGCACCAGAGCGACAACGGCGATGCTGTTCTGCAACCGTGCGAGCATCGGTGGGGCTCCTCCGCCCTGGGGTCAGCGCCGAACGGTCTTCTCCCGGAGCGCCTCGATCAGGCTCGTCCGTGACCTTCCAGGGCCGCCGTCAGGGGCCCGCTGGTGACGCTTCCCTGCGCCACGCCTGGCCGTTCCATCGGCCGCCCGGGCCCGATGATGAGGAGACCGGGGGGCCCGCTCGTCCGAGGCCGGCCCAGCGGCGGCAGGCTCGTCCGCCAGGTCGGCGCCCTCGGCCAGCACGGTCACGTTGGCGTCGGTCACCCCCACCAGCAGCCACCGGTCGCCGGCCCGGATGACGGCCACCGAGGCGCTGCGGGTGAGCTGGTGGCGGGCGTGCACGGCGATACCCGCCCGCTCCCCGCCCAGACGGAGCCGGCTCCGGGCCAGCTTCGTCACGGCCAGCGCGGCCAGGCCCATCACCACCAGCGACACCACCATCCGCAGCGTAAGCTCGCCGGTGGAGGCACCCAGGAGAAGGGCGGAGGTGCTCACGAGCCGCCGTTGTCGACAATGGCGGTGATGCGTACCGCGTACTCATCGTCGATCAGGACCACCTCGCCGTGAGCCAGCAGAGTGCCGTTGACCCGGATGTCCACCGGCGCCCCGGCCGCCTGCTCGAGCTCGACCACCGAGCCCACGTCGTACTCCAACACGTCGGCCAGCGTGACCCGAGTGCGGCCCAGCTCCACCGACACCTCCAGCGCCACGTTCACCAGCTTGTCGAAGCCGGCCATGGCCTGGGCCGCCTCCAGCTGCTCGAGGCCGCTGGCTCCGGCGCCGCCGGGCCCGGAGGCCGCCACGGCACCGCCCCGGCGGTCCTGGCCCCTGAGCACGAGGGCGTGCACCACGTCGCCGTCGCTCAGGGCCACGGCGTCGAAAGGGGTGGCGAAGCGGCCCACCAACTCAGATCCGGTGGCCACCGGGCTGCCCTCGGCCCCGTCGAGACCGTCGGTGACGGCCTGGATCAGTGCCAGACAGAGGTCCTCGGAGCCTTCGCTCATGGCGTCGCGCACGGCGACCACCAACGACGGCGAGCCTCCGGGGCCGGCCACCTCCCGGGTGATGAACGGCCCGGGAGCGGCGGCCACAGCCGACGCGCCCACCGGCTGACCCAGCTGCAGCCCGGCGGCCGAGGCCACCGCCGCCAGCGCCGATCGGACCTCGGTGTCGGTCAGTGTGGTCACACCCGTGCCTCTCTCCTGGTTGAATCTGTCACTGCGGTGCTGATCGCTGACGTGCCGGTCACTGGGTGGTCGCCTTGCCCGGGTCCAGCTTGCCCGTGACTTCGGCCACCAGCCGCTGGCCCCGCTGGGCCGCCCGCACGTGGAACAGGCGCTCGGTCCCGATCCGGCCCACCAGGGGCCGCGTGACCGACTGGCCGGTGCGTACCACGTCGCCCACCCGCAGCCCGGCGAGCTGCCCGGCGGGCACCCGGAACAGGTCGAACCCAACAGCAAGCTCCACCGGCACCGGGGCCACGGCCCGGGCCGCCCGGGCGTTGACGGTGTTGGTTCGGGCCGGCACCCGCCCGGCGATGCGCCGGTCCATCTCCTCGGAGTACGTCTGGAGCTGGCCCATCGTGAGCGCCAGCACCAGCCGGCCCACCACGTTGCCCACCTTCACCTCGAGAGGCACCGACACCGCCGGCTCGGGCTTCGAGTCGGGTAGGGAGGTGACGTGCGACAGGTGGGCCCCGACCTCGAGGGGCCCGGTGTCGAAGGTCTCGGACACCACGGCGAGCATCGGGCCCAGCACCAGGTCGAGCACCCCCATCTCCAGGCGGGTTAGGGGCCGGATGTCGATCACCGGGGTGGCGATCCCACCGCACAACATCGACACCAGGGTCAGCGCCAGCTTCAGCTCGATGGCAGTGATGCCGTGCGACATGTGGAAGCGGGCTTTGATGAGCGTGAGATGGTGGTCGGGCTGAGCGGCCACGGCCGGGATCATGGTCGTCTCGACCGGGTCCGCATGGACACGGGTCTCCCCCAGCCAGCGGCCCAGCTCCTCCTGGAGCCGCTCGCACATCGCCTCGGTAGAGCGCGAGAACAGCTGAGCCCGCTCGGCCGTCAACGGCCGAGCCTGCTGAAACGGATTGCCTTCGCTCACGACAGGTCCTTCTGCCACCCGGAGCCCGTCGGCCGGCAACGGCCGAGCATGAGCACTGCGGCCGGCAACGGCCGAGCATGAGCACTGCGGCCGGCAACGGCCGAGCATGAGGCCGGGGTGCCCTCAAGTACCGCCACCCGGATGCCGAACGGGGAGAGCGCTGCGCCGTTTTTCCGCGCCGACACTCCCGACCACCTCGGAGCTACCGCATCATGATCGTCTTCACCCGGTTGAACCGGACCGAGATCGGGCTCAACCCGGACCAGATCCAACGGGTGGAATCGACCCCCGACACGGTCATCACCCTCAACGACGAGAACACGATCGACGTGTCAGAGGCCACCCGCCCGGCCCTCCACCTCGTCCCCGGCGACACCCACCCCGCACACCACGAAGACCGCTGAGAAAGGGCGACCCATGGCCAAAGACAAGGGCAAGAAGGACGAGGGCGAAGAGGAAGAGTCCGGCGGCGGCAAGAAGAAGATCATCATGATCGTGGGCGTTCTGGCCCTCCTGGGCGGCGTCTACAAGTTCGTGCTGGCCAAGCCGGCCGAGCCGGCCAGCTCGCTCACCCCCGAGGAACTGGCGGCCATGATGACGCCGGAGGAGAAGGCCGCCCTACTCGAGCCGCCGGAGGGCGAGATCGTCCAGATGGAGGTGATGATCCTCAACCTGGCCGGCTCGGAGGAGACCTACCTCAAGATCCGCTTGGCCCTGGTCCTCGACACTCTGACCGTGGCCGAGGAGTTCCAGCTCGACTTGCCGATTGCCCAGGACGTGGCCGTGCACTACCTGTCGTCGCTCGGGCCCGAGGAGTTCCGCTCCGCAGAGGGCCGGGAGCACGTAAAAGAGGAGCTGACGGCGCGGCTGAGAGAGGCGTACCACGATGAGCACGTCCTCCGGGTGTTGATCACCGAGTTGGTGATGCAGTAGGCGCGCCCAGCGGTTCGCCGATTGGCCCATCCGGCCCCCTCATACCCGGGGCCCGGCGGTCGAGACTCCGAAGACCGGGGAAACCCGGTGATCCCGAACCAACGGATTGGCAAGGGGTCGTCAGCTACCGCTCTCACATGGAAGGACGAAAGGGAGCATGCGCGTAAACACCAACATCATGGCGTTCAACGCCAGTCGAAACCTGGGAATCTCGAACACGAACCTGGGTAAGAGCCTGGAGAAGTTGAGCTCCGGTTACCGGATCAACCGAGCCGGCGACGACGCCGCCGGCCTGGTGATCTCCCAGAAGCTCCGGGCCGAGGTCTCGGGGCTCCGGCAGGCCACACGCAACGCCCAGGACGGCATCAGCTTCGCCCAGACGGCGGAAGGTGCGCTGAGCGAGGTCCACAACATGCTGGGACGCATGCGGGACCTGGCCGTGCAGGCCGCCAACGACACCAACGACTCGGCGGCACGCGATGCCATCAAGTCCGAGGTGGATGCCCTGGCCGACGAGATCAACCGGATCGGCGACGACACCACGTTCAGTGGCGCCACCGTGTTCAGCGCCACGGCGCTGAACTTCCAGGTTGGTTCCGAAGGCGCCTCGGGCAACCAGATCCAGGTCACGGTGGGCGTCCTCGACGCCACCGATATGGACGGTGAGGACCTGACCGCGCTGGATGTCGACTCGGCGACCAACGCCCGGGTCTCGATCGAGTCGATCGACACGGCCATCGCCTTCGTGTCGGAGAGCCGGGGCAATCTGGGTGCCGCCCAGAACCGCTTCGAGTCGGTCATCAACAACCTCCAGGTCACCACGGAGAACCTGGCCGCCTCGGAGTCCCGGATCCGGGACACCGACATGGCGTCGGAGATGGTGGCGTTCACCAAGAGCCAGATCCTCCAGCAGGCCGGCACGGCCATGTTGGGCCAGGCCAACAGCATCCCGCAGGGCATCCTGCGTCTGCTCAACGGCTGACGGGGAACCCTTCGGGTTCCTTGGTTACGCCTCCTGCGCCGATCTGCAGCACGCGCCCGATACCGCGATCGCTCCCCCTACCAGGGGAGCGATCGTGGATCGGGCGCTGGCGCGCGCTCCGATCCTGTAGGGCGGCTCAAATCCCGGCCCCAACCTGCCGATGCGGATCCAGCGGGGTGCAACCGCCCCCCAACGCATGTTGATCCACCGTGCTATTGATCCACAGCTATTGATCCACAGCTATTGATCCACCTTTTGCTAATACCACCGCTGAGCCGGCCGAGCCTGCGATCACCGGTCCCGCAAGGGACCGGGGCGGAGGCCTGAAGGATCAGACCGGACCGCATCACCAAGCTCTCACAGGGAAGGACATCGGGAGCATCAAATGCGAATAAACAACAACGTGATGGCGTTCAACGCCAGCCGCAACCTGGGCACATCAAACGCCCAGTTGGGAAAAAGCCTCGAGAAATTGAGCTCGGGGTACCGCATCAACCGGGCCGGTGACGACGCCGCCGGCCTGGTCATCTCACAAAAGCTCCGAGCCGAGGTCTCGGGTCTGAGGCAGGCCACCCGAAACGCGCAGGATGGCATCAGCTTCGCCCAGACGGCGGAAGGGGCACTCAGCGAGGTCCACAACATGCTCAACCGCATGCGGGACCTGGCGGTGCAGGCGGCCAACGACACCAACGACACGGCGGCACGCGACGCTATCAAGTCCGAGGTCGACGCCCTGGCCAGCGAGATCGGCCGCATCGGTGATGACACCACCTTCAGCGGCAGCTCCGTGTTCTCCTCTACCGCCCTGAACTTCCAGGTCGGCTCCGAGGGGGCCTCGGGGAACCAGATCTCCACCACAGTGGGGGTGCTCGACAACACCGATCTCGGTGGGTCCGACCTGACGGCCCTGGAGGTCGACACGGCGGCTAACGCCCGGACCTCGATCGAGGCCATCGACGACGCCATCGAGGCCGTGTCGACCTCACGAGGCACGCTCGGCGCCGTCCAGAACCGCTTCGAGTCGGTGGTCAACAACCTCCAGGTCACCACGGAGAACCTGGCAGCGTCGGAGTCCCGGATCCGGGACACCGACATGGCCACCGAGATGGTGGCGTTCACCAAGAGCCAGATCCTCCAGCAGGCGGGCACCGCCATGCTGGGCCAGGCCAACGCCATCCCCCAGTCGGTGCTCCGACTGCTGGCCTGAACCACCGGGAGATGGAGGTGCGCCCGGGACCGGCTCCCATGCCGGCCCCGGGCGCACCCCCTTCCACTGAGGAGTCACCATGTCATCGATAGACGGACTCGCCACCGGGCTCGACACCACGGCCATCATCAAGCAGTTGATGGCGATCGAGCGGAAGCCACAGGACGCCCTCACCAGCCGCAAGAGCCAGGCCGAGAAGGCCCGCACCGAGCTCACCGGCATCCGCTCCGACGTGAACGCCCTGGGCAGCCTGGCCAAGGACCTCCGGCTGACCACCGCCTGGAACCCGTTGAAGGCGACCTCCACCAACACCTCCGCTGTCTCGCTGTCGGCCGGTTCGGCCGCCACCACCGGGGCCTACACGTTCCAGGTGACCTCGCTCGCCTCGGCCGCCTCGGTCTACTCCACCAACACCTTCGCCTCGCTCGACTCGCCCGTCGGCCCGTCGGGCGACGTGTTCACGTCGTCGGGTCACCAGGCGCTCGGGATCTCCTCGATGACCGGCACCGGGTTCAGCCCGGGCGACGTCGCCTTCGAGGTGATGCAGGCCAGCACGGCGGCCAAGCTCGACAGCGTGGTCGACATCCCGGCCGTGCCCATCACCATCGACGGCACCAACGACGGGATCGACATCTCGGTCGACGGCTTCTCGTTCTCGGTGCAGTTGGCCAGCGACACCTACACCACCAAGGCCGACCTGGCCGCCGCCCTCGACGACGCCATCCAGGCCTCGGGTGCTGCCGGCAAGGTGACCGCTTCGCTCAACGACCAGGACCGCATCCAGCTCACCACCACCGGGGAGGGCAGCGCCCACTCGGTCAGCGTCACCGGGGGCACCGGGGTGAACGACCTCGGCCTGTCGACGGGGCTCACCGCCTTCGGCATCGACGGCATCGTCTCGGTCAACGGCACCTCCACCACGGTGACCGACGCCAGCGCCGGCGCTGTGGTGTCGCTGCCCAGCGGCGGCAGCGGCACGATCTCGGCCACCCTGTCGGGCGGGCTGCGGGAGGGCACCGCCAACGTGATGCAGGTCGGCGCCGGCACCGGAAGCCTGACCGACGTGGTCAACGCCGTGAACCGCTCCAACCTCGGGTACTCGGCGGCGGCGGTGAACACCGGCAACGGCTACCGGCTGCAGCTCACGGCGAAGACCACCGGCGCCGCCTCGGCCTTCACTCCCGACGCCCAGCTGTTCGGCTCCACCGCCTTCACCACCCTGTCGGCCGGCGCCGACGCCCAGATCACGATCACCGGGGCCAACCCCTACACGGTCAGCTCGTCCACCAACACCTTCTCCAACCTGCTGCCCGGCGTCGATGTGACCGTGAACGCGCTCACCGACTCGGCGGTGACGGTGAGCACCGAGCACGACTACGACGCCGTGGCCGCCAGGATCGAGGATCTGGTCAAGAAGCTGAACGACGTGAACGCCCGGATCGCCAAGGCCACGGCCAACGTGCCGGGGGCCGACCGATCGGTGCTCCAGGGCAGCCGGGAGACCCGCCGGGCGGCCGAGGCCATCCGGGGGGCGCTGGTAGCCCCGGTCGACGAGTCGTCGCTCACCTCGGTTGGTGTGGTGGGGGTGGAACTCACCAAAGACGGCACGATCAACTTCGACAAGGCCAAGTTCACCGAGGCCCTGAAGAGCAACCCGGCCGAGATGGCCAAGCTGTTCACCAGCGGGGCCGCCAACGGGGGAACCGGGGCCCTGGACCGGGTGGTGGCCGCCATCGACGGCGCAACCAAGGTGGGCGAGGGTTACCTCTACACAGCGGCCGAGGCGAACGACAAGCGAATCGATGACTACGGCCGCCAGATCGACGCCTACGAGACGCGCCTCACCCAGCGGGAGGCCGCTCTGCGCCGCACCTATGCCAACCTCGAGGTGGCGCTCAACAACCTGAAGTCGCAGTCGTCGAACCTCGCCGCCCAGCTCGGCTCGATCGGGAGATAGCGCGTGACCCCAAGTCAACAGGCTCTGCTGGCCAGCCGGTACAAGGCCGACGGGATGGCGGTGTCGTCGCCCCAGAAGCTCGTGGTGCTCATCTACGACCGGCTGGCGAGCGATCTCGACACGGCGTTGGCCGCCATCGAGGCCCGCAACGTGGAAGGCGCCCACAAGGCCCTGGTGAACGCCCAGGACCTGGTGTTCGAGCTCCAGATGGCCCTCGACGCCGACCTGTGGGAGGGCGCCCGGGACCTGGCTGCCATCTACGACTACCTGCTCGGGCTACTGGTGGCGGCGAACCTGAAGAAGTCGACCGAGCAGGTCCAGCGCTGCATCGAGATCGTGGCCCCCCTGCGGGACTCGTGGACCGAGGCCTACCAGATGATCCAGCGGGGCGAGGCTGCACTGCCGGCCAAGCCGGCCCCGGCGGTCCCGGTGGCGGCAGGGCACTGAGATGAGCGCCTCAGCTACAGCCCCAGCCACCACGACCGACCCCTGGTACGAGGCCCTCGCCGACTTCGAACGCCGCCTGGAGGTGTTCCGCCGGGTGCTGGAGCACGACGCCGAGCCGGTGGGCTCGCCCTGGCCGCCGCCCGAGGTGGCCGGGCTGACGCTGCCCGCCGAGCTGGCACCCCGGGCCCGGGACCTGCTCCGCCAGGCGGCCGAACTGGAGGAGGCGATGCGCCTGCGCCGGGAGGACCTGCACCTGCGGGCCGCCTTCGGTCACCGCCACCACCGCACCTTCCCCGGCCGCCCCACGGTGTCGACCGACCTCTGAGCGGTGTCGACCGTCACCTGAGGGAAAATGGCCGACCCCCGGCGAGCGGGGTGTGTCAGCCTGATCCCGTTCTATGGGCGGGGATGACGGCGCAAACGGACGGGTCGAGCGGTTCCGGATCATCTACGACGCGGCCTACGACGACGTGTGGGCCTACTGCCGGCGTCGGGCACCGGCCGCGGCGGCCGAGGATGCGGCGGCCGAGACGTTCACGGTGGCCTGGCGCCGACTCGACGACGTACCTCCGCCCCCGGGGGCCCGTCCCTGGTTGTTCGGGGTGGCCCGTCGGGTGCTGGCCAATCAGCGCCGGGGCGATCAGCGCCGCCAGCGCCTGCACCTCCGTCTCGTTCACGACTCGAGCCGGCGGGTGGCGGCCACCCCCGCCGACCAGGGAGTCGGCCTGTCGACGGTGATGGAAGCCCTGGGCACCCTGAGCGACGACGACCAGGAGCTCCTGCGCCTGGTGGCCTGGGAGGGTCTGGACAACGCCGAGGTGGCGGTGGTGTTGTCGTGCTCGGCGGGCAACGTGGCGGTCCGGCTCCACCGGGCCCGCAAACGCCTCGCCAAGGCCCTGCGGGCGGGCGGGGTGTCGGCTGCAGACGACAGTTCGGGAAAACTGTCGGCGGAGATGAAATCGATGGACGGTGACGGACAGGTGGGGGGTCGACGGGCCACTCCGGCCGACACCACGGTGGGGAAGGAGGAGGATCGATGACCGACAGGAGCGAACGTTCCAGTGGCTTCGATCCCCTCGATCTCCTGGCCGGCGCCAATCCGGTGCCGGCCGACGAGGTGGCCCGGGCCCACAACCCGGCCGCCAAGGCGGCCCTGTTCCAGGAGATCATCATGTCCACCCCCACCCCTACCGCCACTGCCGTCCCCACCCCCCTCACCCCCGCTCCCACCGCCCCCCGGCGTTCCTCGCGTCCCTCCGGTGCCCGGCGTTGGCTGGTGCCCGTCTCGGCCGCCGCCGGGCTGGCCGTCGCCATCTCGGCCGCCCTCGTGCTGGTGCCCCGGGGCGCCGACAACGCCGCCGCCGCCCTCACCGAGGCGGCCCGCGAAACCAGCGCCGCCACATCGGGGCGGGTAACCATCGAGGCCACCCAGATCGGAGGCTCCGAGGCCGGCACGCTCGATCTCGGCATCGTCTACAACGGCGACGATGCCGCAACCACCATCCGCTTCCTGGACCCGGCCAACCCGGAGGAGGGCGGCGGCACGCAGACCCGCCTGGTCGACGGGAGGGCCTACGTGGCCAGCGAGGATCCGACCGCACCGGCCGGCACCGAACCCGTGTGGTACGTCTCGGACCTGCCCGCCGCCCAGGCCGTCGAGGAGTGGGCCCTGCCCCTCGATCCCCGCCACGCCAGCAGGGGCCTGGTGGAGCTGATCCAGGCGGCCGACGACGTGGAACGCACCGGCGAGGGTCGCTATCAGGCCACGGTCACCGTGGGCCAGCTTCGCCAACTCGACGTGCTGCCCGCCGGTCTGAGCTTCCTCGTCCCCGACCCCGAGCTCGGCGACGAAGTCCCCGACTCCGAGCAGGTGGCGATCGAGATCCTCGTCGACAGCCAGGGCAAGCTGAGCCAGGTGGTGGCCCGGGTCGACGACACGATCGCCGGCACCGAGACCGTCCCGGTCGACGTGGTGGTCACGACCACCTACAGCGACCTGGATGCCGTTGGCCCCATCGAGGCCCCGGCCAACGCCCAGCCGGTGCCGGCGCCCGGCAACTGAGCGCCGGGGTTGAGCCGGAGGGCCTACTCAAGAACGGGGGCACTTCCCCCGATACCTAAGGGGTAGCGAGCCGGACGCTCGCCACGTAGCCGCCCAGGGACCGGGCTTCACCAGTCTCAGGAGCGCGCTCGACGTGGAAATCGGCGGAACCCACACGCAGATCCTGGCCGCCGCCATGCGGGGCCTGGAGGCACAGCGTCAGGCCCACGAGCTCAACCTGTCCAACGTCGAGACCCCGGACTTCCGGGCCCGGAAGGTCTCGTTCGAGGACTCGTTGCGCCGGGCCGCCGCCACCGGGCGGCCCTCCGCCGCCGGCATCTCCACCACCCTGTCCACCGACGCCACCCGCCCCGACGGCAACAACGTCCAGGTGGCCGAGGAGATGACGTCGCTGGAGCTGAACGCCCTCCAGCAGAGGTTGATGACACAGGCCTTGAACGACCACTTCGGCCGCCTCCGGGCCTCGCTGGGCAACGGCTGAGAGCGACCGGCATGACCGATCCCTTCCACAGCCTGTCGATCTCCGGATCCGGCATGGACGTCTACCAGACCTGGATGGACGCCATCGCCGACAACGTGGCCAACATCAACAACGTCACCTCCACCGACACCGCCGCCTTCCAGGAGCGCTACGTGGTGGCCAGCTCCCAGACCGGACAGGGCGGCCGGCCCGACGGCGCCGCGGTGACCGGGGTCCGCTACGGCAACCCGCTGGGTCGGATCGTCTACGACCCCCAGCATCCGCTGGCTGACGCCGAGGGCATGGTGCGCCTCCCCGACATGAACCTCAGCGACCAGATGACCAACATGGTGATCGCCCAGCGGGCCTACCAGGCCAACGTGACGGCGTTCCGCTCGGCCCGCGACGCCTACCAGCGGGCACTGGAGATCGGTCGCTGATGGTGGCAGGGATCGGACCGGTCCAGATGGCCGGCAACATCAACGCCCTGCGGGGCGCCCTCGACAGGGCGGGCGCCGC
>CADEDH010000056.1:8079-20727 GCA_902826025.1 uncultured Actinomycetes bacterium | reverse complement strand
CGGGCCATCTCCGCCTTCAACGACATCATGCGGATGCAGATCTGATGGCGGGCCTCAACCTCCAGGCCGCCCGCTCCAGCGTGACCGGATCGGTCAGCCGCATGAACGGGCCCCAGCGCCTCACCCTCGGCTTCGCCTTCGTGGCCACGCTGGCCGCCATGTTCGCCGTGACCCGCCTCACCGGCGGTACCCCCATGGCCACCCTCTACGCCGACCTGGAGCCGGAGTCGGCGGCCGCCGTGGTGGAACAGCTCGACTCCCAGGCCGTCCCCTACGAGCTGCTCGACGGGGGCCGGGTGATCAAGGTCCCGGCGGCTCAGGTCGACTCGGTGCGGCTCGATCTCTCGGCCCAGGGCCTGCCCGACAGCGGCGAGGGCTGGTCGATCCTCGACCAGCAGGGCATCACCACCTCCGAGTTCGACCAGCGGGTGGGCTACCAGCGGGCGATGGAGGGCGAGCTGGCCCGCACTATCGGCGCCATCGACGGGGTGCAGGAGGCCAGCGTCCACCTGGTCATCCCCAAAGACGACCTGTTCGCCGCCGACGACGTGAAGGCTTCGGCCTCGGTGCTGCTGGTGACGAAGAGCGACCAGGAGCTGGCGCCCATGCAGGTCCAGGCGATCGTGAACCTGGTGGCGTCCTCGGTGGAGGGCATGACACCGGACCAGGTGTCGGTGACCGACCAGAGCGGCCGGATTCTGGCCGCTCCCGGCGACAGCGGAGCCGTGGCCGGGCTGCAGGGAGACAGCCAGCTCCGGGCCCGGCGGGAGTACGAGAGCGAGCTGGAGACCGACCTGGAGTCGCTGCTGTCGACCGTGGTGGGCCCCGGGCTGGCCCAGGTCAACGTGACGGCCGACCTCGACTTCGACTCGGTGCAGACCACGAGCGAGCAGTACGAGCCGATCAAGGGCGAGGACGGGTCGCAGACCCTGCTCAACCAGACCAGCCGCCAGGAGCTGTACCGGGACGCGGCCGCCGCCGGCGAGACCGGCGTGCTCGGCACCGAGACCCCCGGCACCGACGCCACCGGGGCCGTCACCTCCACCACCACCGCCGGGGCCGCCGACACCTCGGTGAAGTACAGCCTCGACGAGCAGGCCGCCGACTACGCCATGAACAAGGTGGTCACGACAGCCGACAGGGCGCCGGGCCAGGTCACGCAGCTGTCGGTTGCCGTCCTGCTGGACGAGACGGCGGTGGACGCCGCCCGGGTCACCGACATCCAGAACCTGGTGTCGGCCGCGGCCGGGATCAACACCGACCGGGGCGACACCCTGGCCGTGTCGCTGCTGCCCATCAACGAGCAGGTCCGGGCGACGATCGAAGCGGCCAATACCCCCGAAGAGGTGGAAGGCGGCGGGCTCGACCTGATCGGCCTGATCCGCACGATCGGCACCGTGATCGTGGCCCTGGTGGTCATCCTGTTCGGGCTGAAGAGCCTGAAGCGCAACGGGGGCCGCAAGGTCATCGACTCTGTGCCCCTCAGCGAGCTGCAGGACAGCCTGCCCGCCCTGTCGGCCGGTGGCCTGGGCGCGATGAGCGTGGCCGAGCCGGTGGAGCAGCGGCTCCAGTCGCTCATCGCCAACCAGCCCGATGACGTGGCCGGCGTGCTGCGCTCCTGGCTGAACGACGAGGAGCTGGTCAAGTGAGCACCCCGGCCGATATCAGCTCCCTCAGCCCCCGCCGCAAGGCCGCCATCCTGCTGGTGAAGCTGGGCGCCGAGCAGGGAGCGCCGCTGCTGCGGGGCCTGCGCCGGCCCGAGCTCAGCGCCATCGCCGACGAGGTAGCCCACCTGGGCAAGGTGCCCCAGAGCCTGGCCGACGCCGTGGTCAAGGAGTTCCTGGAGTCGGCCGAGCAGGACATCCTGCCCTCGGGCGATTACGACCTGGCCTTCAACTACATCCAATCGACGTTCGGCGACCGTATGGCCCGCGACGTCATGGGCGAGGTCACCGGCGGGGTGTCCGAGATCCCGTTCAAGTTCATCGATAACCTCGAAGCCGAGGTGGTGGCCGAGAACCTGCAGGGCGAGCTGCCCCAGGTGATCGCCCTGGTCCTGTCGCACCTGCGGCCCGACCAGTCGGCTGAGATCATCTCCTACCTGCCGCCCGAGGTGGTGGTGCAGGTGGGCCTGCGGCTGGGGACGATGGACCGGGTCACGGCCGACGCCCTGCAGGCGGTGGAGGCGGGCCTGCGTCAACGGTTCGCATCGGTGCTGGAGAATAAGTTCCTGGAGGCCACCGGCGGCATCGACTCCCTGGTGGAGCTCCTCACGCTGGCTGATCCGGCGGTGAAGGACATGGTGATGAAGGGCCTGACCGAGATCGACGCCGAGCTGGCGATCGAGGTCCGGGCGAAGATGTTCGTGTTCGCCGACCTGCAGCTGCTCGACGACCGCCAGATGCAGCTGGTGCTGCGCTCGGTCGATTCCAGCCGCCTGCCCCTGGCCCTCAAGGGCGTGGCCGACGGCGTGCGGGACAAGGTGCTCAACAACCTGTCGAGCCGGGCCCGGGAGAACCTGATGGACGAGATGCAGCTCATGGGGGCCGTGCGCACGGTGGACGTGGAGGCGGCCCAGAACGAGATCCTCGACTCGGTGCGGGCACTGGAAGAGTCGGGCGAGCTGGTCATCAACCGCGGAGGGAACGACTTTGTCAGCTGAGCTCGTCACCTGCCCGGTGCTCACCGGGGCCGAGGCGGCCCGGGCCCGCCGGATCGACCTCGTCGGCCCGGCGGAGGACTCGAGCGCGCTCGCCCCCACCGGCCCCTGGGCCGCCGAGGCGGCCAAGGCCTTCGAGCAGGCCCGCCAGGCGGGACACGCCGCCGGCCTGCGCCAGGGTTTCGCCGACGGCACGGCCTCGGCCTGGGCCGAGGCCCAGGCCGAGGTGGACCGCATGGCCGATGCCGTGGACATCCTGGGAGCCGAGGTGGAGGCTCGGGTGGCGGCTGCCATCGCCGAGCTGATCGACCGGACCACCGGGTTGGCTCTGGTCATCGCCGAGGCCATCGTGGCCCGCGAGGTGCGTACCGCCCTCGACCCGGGAGCCGAGGCCATCGCCCGCTGCCTGGCCATGGCCCCCCTGCCGGGGGCGGTGGTGGCCCACGTGAACCCGGGGGACGCCGACCGGCTCGGCCCCCTGCCCCAGCTCGAAGGGCGCCCGTTCACGGTGGTGCCCGACCCGGCGCTGGCCTCGGGCGAGGCGCGGGTGACGGTGGCCGACACCCTGGTCGACGGCCGCCTCGACGAGGCGCTGGCTCGGGTGGCCGAACTGCTGGGCGAGCCGGCACCGGGAGCCGGGCGATGAGCCCGGTGCTGGCCCCGGGGCCCGTGTCGCCGGCGGTGCTGGCCGGCATAGTGGCCGCGGCCCGCCCCCGGCTGGTGGGCCGGGTGGAACGACTCCTCGAATCACAGGCCGATGTGGTGGGGCTCCCCGTGGGTGTGGGAGATCTCGTCATGATCGGGGCGACGGAACCGGTGTTGGCCGAGGTGGTGGCGGCCGCCGGTTCCCGTACCACGGTTCTCCCCTACGGCGACCTCCGTGGGCGCCGGGTGGGAGAGCCCGTTCTGTCGGCCGGTCGCCAGATGCAGGTGGCGACCGGCCGACAGCTCCTCGGCCGGGTGCTCGACGGTCTGGGCCGTCCCCTCGACGACGGCCCTCCGCTCGACACCAGCACCGCGGTGCCCATCCACCACACACCGCCGGCCGCCCTCGAACGCCCCCGCATCACCCAGCCCCTCCAGGTGGGGGTGCGGGTGCTCGACACCCTGCTCACGTCGGGCCGGGGCCAGCGCGTCGCCATCCTGGCCGGCTCCGGGGTGGGCAAGTCGAGCCTGCTGTCGATGCTGGTGCGGGGCACCGAGGCCGAGTGCAGCGTGCTGTGTCTGGTTGGCGAACGCGGTCGTGAGGTGCGGGAGTTCATCGAGAACGACCTGGGCCCCGAGGGCCTGGCCCGCTCCGTGGTGGTGGTGGCCACCTCCGACCAGCCGGCCCTGGTGCGCCGCAACGCCGCCTACCTCGCCACCCGGGTGGCCGAGGGCTTCCGCGACGAGGGCATGGACGTCAACCTGCTGATGGACAGCGTCACCCGCTTCGCCATCGCCCAGCGGGAGATCGGCCTGGCCGCCGGCGAGGTGCCGACCACCCGGGGCTTCCCGCCCTCGGCCCTGGGCCTGCTGCCCGGGCTGCTGGAGCGGGCCGGCACGTCGGCCTCGGGCTCGATCACCGGCTTCTACACCGTGCTGGTGGAGGGCGACGACCTGAACGACCCGGTGGGCGACACCGTGCGCTCGATCACCGACGGCCACATCTCGCTTAGTCGGGATCTGGCCAACGCCGGCCACTTCCCCTCGATCGACGTGCTCCGCTCCGCCTCCCGGGTGGTGAGCTCGGTGTGCACGGCCGAGCAACGGGCGCTGGCGGCCCAGGCCCGCCGGCTGCTGGCCACCTACGACCGGGCCCGGGACCTGATCGAGATCGGGGCCTACGCCACCGGGGCCGACGCCGAGATCGACCGGGCCGTCGCCCTCCACGGCCAGCTCGACGACTTCACCCGCCAGCCCCTGCACGAGCTCACCACGGCCGGCGATGCCTGGCGCCTGCTGGCCGCCGTGTTGGGCGACGGTGCCGCCGGCGCCGACGGGGTCACGGCCGGGGGTGCCCTGTGAGCGCTGCCCGCAAGTCCCGCGCCGTGCGGGCCTCCCGGGCCGCCCAGCAGGTGGAGGACGGGCTGAAGCTGGCCGCCTTCCAGGCCCGCCAGCAGGTGAGGGAGACCGAGGCGGCCATGGCGGCTGAGCGCGAGCGGACCGGCGAGCTGCTGGCTGCCACCGTCGATCCGGCCCTGCGGGGCCTGCTGGCCCAGGCCGGGCTCCGCCACCAGCGGATGCTCGATGCGACCCGCGACCGGCTGGAGGTCGACGCCGCCCGGGCCGAGGCCACCTGGCACGACGCCCGGCTCCGGGTGAAGTCGTTGGAGAAGCTGGTGGAGCGGCTCGATACGGGCCTACGGACCCGGCGCCGGTTGGCCGAGAACGCCGATTGGCAGGACCTGGTGACGAGCCGGGCCGGCCGGCCTTCCGCCGCGAACCGGCAGAGCCCCGATCAGCCGGCGGTGAAGGGCGCGGTCCGATGAGCGGCCCGTTCAGTTTCGGCCCTTCCTCCGGAGCGGCGACCATGCCGGCGGCGTACATGCCTGAACGGTTGGCCGCCATCCAGGCCCGCTTCGGCCTGAGCGCCGCCCGTCCGGTCGCCGGCCCCGGCGGCCCGGCGTCCCGATCCTCGTTCGACACGGTGTTAGCCGATGCCCGGGCGAGCGCCACCAACGGGGCGGCCACGTCGCCCGAAGCTCTGCTGGCCGAAGCTCTGGGCGTGGACGCCGCCGGCGGTTGGCCGCTGCTGGCCGGGGCCACCCTGCCGGCCGGTCTGCTCGGGGCGCTGGGCACCGACACCTCCAGCCCCGCTGGGCCGTCCATCGATCTCGGTGCAGCGGGTGGCGTCGCCGTCTCTCTCGACGTTCCTGGAAGCTCGGCCGAGGCCGTGGTGGCGGCGGCCGAGAAGTACCTCGGCGTCCCCTACCTGTGGGGTGGCACCGACCCCGACAAGGGGCTCGACTGCTCGGGACTGATCCAGCTCGCCTACCGCCAGGCGGGGGTCGACATGCCGAAATGGAGCCGCAACCAGGCCACGATGGGCGTGCCGGTCGACTCGATCGATCAGGCCCTCCCCGGCGACATCCTCACCTTCGGCCGCCCCGTCACCCACGTGGCCCTGTACGTGGGCGACGGCAAGATGCTTCACGCCCCCAAGCGGGGCGAGGTGGTGAAGATCGAGGCCATCGACCGGCCGATCGGTTCGATCCGCCGCATCATCACCCCCACCGGCGCCGCCGTGGCCGCTCCCGCCGACACCCCGGCGGTCTCGGTGGAGCCTGCTCCCTCGAACCCGCCGCCGTGGGCGGCCGGGCCGGCCGAGCAGCGGTATCAGGCCCTGTTCGCCGACGCCGGGCGCCGGTGGAACGTGGACCCCAAGCTGCTGGCCGCCATCGCCCAGGCCGAATCGGGATTCAACCCGAACGCCAAGAGCCCGGCCGGGGCCCAGGGCCTGATGCAGTTCATGCCGGCCACCGCCGCCGAGCTCGGCGTCGACCCGTGGGACCCGGCGTCGGCCATCGATGGCGCCGCCCGGTATCTGCGCGCCTCGCTCGACCGGTTCGGCTCCACCGAGCTGGCCGTCGCCTCCTACAACGCCGGCCGGGGGGCCGTGGCCCGCTACGGCGGCGTGCCCCCCTACCGGGAGACCAAGGCCTACGTGCACAAGGTCCTCGAGGCCTGGAAGGACCGCTCATGAGCTCCGACGCCACCTCCCTGGCCGCGCTGGCGGCTCCGGCCCCGGGCCCCGCCACCCGCCCCGGCTCCGGCCGGCCCCGGCCCGGCGCCGGCAGCCCGACCGATCAGGCCGGCGCCGACCGGTCCCGCCGGTTCCACGACGCACTGGATCAGGCCACCCGGCCCGACCGGCCCGACCGGCCCGACCGCACTGCCCGGACCGACCAGGCCGCCCGGCCGGACCGGGCTGAGGTCGAGCGCACCACGGCCCGGGACCGGCGCCTCGAGCATGGTCGCCGACCGGCCGGACCGGCGGCCGCCCGGCGCCCCGCCCCGCTTCGACCGGCCCCAGACTCCCGGGCCGGAGAGACGACGCCGGAGGGCCCGACCGGGCCCCGGCCCGGCCCCGACGGGGCGGGCCCTGCCGCCACCGATGCCACTCCCACCGAGCGGCCGACCACCGAGGCAGCCGCCACCGACCCGGCCGCCACCGCCACCGCTGCGAGCGCCCAGGTGGCCGCTTCAGCTGTGGCCCTGAACGCCACCTCCGATCCGGCAGCCGGTACCGGGACCGGCCCCGACGGGGGCGAGCCCTCGACCCTGGCCCCGGCGGTCGGCCCGGCCGACACCGCTGGGGGCTCCGCCCTCGCCGCCTCACCCCTGTCTCCCGCCGTACAACCGGGCACGACGCCCCTGCCCGACGCGACCCTCCCCGGAGCCACCGCCGCGTCCGGGGCCACGAGCCCGGCCGGCGCCGGCAGCCCGCCGGTCGACGGTGCCACCGGCGGCGTAATCGAGGTCCCGACCACGACTGCCGGGGCCGGCGACCCTCCGGCTGGCACGGGCGGCGGGGGCACCGCCGACAGCGTCCCCACTCCCTCCGGCACCAAACCACCCGGCACCGATCCCGGCGAGAGCACCACGGACAGCACAACCGACGGCACCAGCGAGGGCGACACCGCAGCCGAGATGGGAACGGCGCCCGGCTCCGGCGCCGGGGCGAACCCGGACCGGACCGGCACCGGCGTCGGCCAGCCGGCCCAACCGGCAGCCCCGACCGGCGGTCCGCTGAGCGCTCTGGCGGCGGCCGCCGCCTCCCCCGCCGTGCCCGTCACCCCCACCGTCCTTGCCCCGGCCCCACCGGCCGGCTCCCCCGGTGGCGCCGCCGACCGGATCGAGGGCGCAGGGGACACCGGTTCCCGCCCCGGCCCGGGCGACCGGGCCGAAGGCCAGCCCAACCCGCTCGACGGCCGGCTGGCCGCCACCCTCAACGGCGACCCCGCCTCCAGTCCCGCTCCCGCCTCGGCCCCGGCCGCCGGCACCTCGCGATCGGCGGGAGCCGACCCCCTGTGGCGCCAGGTCCAGCGGGCCCTCAATGCCGTGCGCCTCACGGCCGAGGGGAACCACGAGATGACCATCCGGCTGCGGCCCGACCACCTCGGCTCGCTCACCGTGAAGGTCACCACCGGTGAAGCCGGCACCACCGTGGCCCTGGTGGCCGAGAGCCGTGCCGCCGCCCAGCAGCTCGAGCAGCAGCGTCACCAACTGGCCGACGAGCTCACCGGCGGCGGCCTGCGGGGCGCCGCCATCGACATCGGCCTCGGCTCGGGCGCCTCCCCCGACGGCGGGTCGGGCCGGGACGGGGCCGGCGCCACCACCGGCACCGGCCGCCAGTCCCCAGCACCGGGCCGCTCCACCCTGGGATCGACCGACCAACGGCTCGACGCCAGCCGGACCGAGGCCCTCCGGGCCGCCGCCCGCCGCCGATCGGCCGCCACCGTGGATCTGGCCCTGTGACCCCCCACCCCCACACCGACTCCCCTCGAGTCTCACGACAAGGAGCGCAGCACCATGGCTGATCTCGTGACCGCACGCGCCGGCGCCACCGTACCGATGGCCTACCAGACCGCGCCCGCCGCCGGCGCCCGGCAGACTGCCGGCAGCTCGCGCCTCGACGCCGCGAACTTCGCCGGCTCGTCGGGGGCCAAAGCCGCCGACGCCCAGTCGAACACGCTCGACAAGGACGCTTTCCTCAAGCTGCTGGTGGCTCAGCTCAAATACCAGGACCCCATGCAGCCCAGCAGCTCCGAGGAGTTCATCGCCACCACGGCCCAGTTCACCATGGTGGAGAAGCTCGACCAGCTGACCGAGCAGGGTAAGTCGACGGCCTTGGTGTCGTCGCTCACCACGGCGTCGGCCATGGTCGGCCGGTCGGTCTCGGCCATCCAGGACGGCGCCCCGGTCGAGGCCGTGGTGCTGCGGAGCAAGCTCGTGTCGGGCGAGGTCGTCCTCGACACCGACAAGGGCGTGGTCCACCTCAACGAGATCGTCGCGGTCGGCGCCCCGGCGCTGACCGCCAACCCCGCAGCCACCCCGCCTGCGACCACCCCGCCTGCCAGCCCCCCAGCATCCACCCCCGCCACCGAAACCCAGGAGACCCCCCAGCCATGATCCGTTCCATGTACGCCGCGGTGTCGGGCCTGCGCAGCCATCAGACGATGATGGACGTCGTCGGCAACAACATCGCCAACGTCAACACGACCGGCTTCAAGCGGAGCGAGGCCATGTTCCAGGACGTGCTGAGCCAGACCATCCACGGCGCCGGTACCCCCACCGCCAGTCTGGGCGGCACCAACCCGGCCCAGATCGGCCTGGGTGTGATGGTGGCCGGAATCGCTCAGAACCTGAGCCAGGGTTCGCTGCAAGTGACGAACCGGGACCTCGATCTGGCCATCCAGGGCGACGGCTTCTTCGTGGTCGATCACGGCGGCGAGCAGATGTTCACTCGGTCCGGGTCGTTCTTCCTCGACGCCAACGGCCGGTTGGTGAACAGCGACGGCGGCCTGATCCAGGGATGGAACGCCGACACCAACGGCCGGATCGACGCCGGCGGCGCACCCGGCGTGATGCGTGTCCCGATCGGCGAGCAGAACCCACCGGTGGTCACGAGCGACGTGAAGTTCGGCGGCAACCTCAGCGCCGACGCTGCCGTCGGTACCCAGTACTTCACCGGCATGAGCGTCTTCGACGAGCAAGGCAACCCGATCGACCTCGACCTCACGATGGAGAAGACCAGCGACGACGAGTGGACGGTGTCGGCCACCTACGGTCCCACCCAGATCCCAGTGGTCCTGGCCGACAACGTGCTCACGTTCGGGGCCAACGGCGAGCTGACCTCGCCGGCCGACCTCCAGATCGACGTCGCCGCTGGCGGCATCCCCGGCCTGGGTGCCGTCACGTTCACCATCGGCGGGGCCGGCGAGCGCCGGATCACCCAGTACGGGGGCGCTTCGTCAGTTGCCGCCGTGACCCAGGACGGCTCGGCCGCCGGCATGCTCCAGTCGCTGCGGGTGGGGACCGACGGCGTGATCGTCGGCGCCTACTCCAACGGTCTGGTGAAGCCGATCGGCCAGGTGGCGATGGCCGCCTTCTCCAACCCCGAAGGCCTGGAGCGGATCACCGGATCGAATTGGCGGGTCACCACCAACTCGGGTCTGGCCCAGATCGGTACCGCCGGGTCGGGCGGCCGCGGGTCGGTGGCGCCGGGCACGCTGGAGATGTCCAACGTCGACCTGGCCGAGGAGTTCACGGCCCTCATCCGGGCCCAGCGCGGCTTTCAGGCCAACTCCCGGGTCGTGACCTCATCTGACGAGCTCCTGCAGGAGATCGTGGCCCTGAAGCGATGATCGTCCGAGGTACCTGATCTCTCGCACCCCCCTTCCCTGGGTGTGAGGTGAGCACGGCAGGTCCCAGCCTGAGCGCGTCAGGCTGGGTCCTGCCGCGTCTGGGCCCCGAACGCCTTGTCCTGTAAGCTCAGCCCGTCCGACATCACATGACACAAGCACAGGGGGACACGCCATGCGCCGCTTCATGATCGAACGCGACATCCCGGAGATCGGCTCGGCCGAGCGGGACCAGCTGCGGGCCGCCGCCCAGCAGTCCAACGGTGTGCTCAGCGCCATGCAGGGCGAGGGCAAGCACATCCAGTGGGAGCACAGCTACGTGGCCGGCAACAAGACCTTCTGTGTCTACGTGGCCGACGATGCCGCCCTGATCGACGAGCACGCCGAGCGCAGCGGGTTCCCGGCCTCGATCGTCACCGAGGTGGGCAAGATGATCGACCCCACCACGGCCAACGCCTGAGTGTCCCTTCGGGACCTGGAGTTTCGCTTCGCGGAAACTCCCGGCGGCGCAGCCGCCCGCCGGGAATCACAACTCGATCGGGCTGTCGCCGTCGGACAGCAGGCCAGCTCGCCGCAGCAGCTCCAGCGAGCGGTCGACGATGTCGCGCCGGTCGACCTCGAGTAGGGCCAGCGACTGGCGCAGACGTTCCTCGTCGGCCTCGCGCTCGAACCGGCTGACCTTGTCGGGATCGTCGTCGAGGGCGTGGATCAGGAGGTTGGAGGCCTGCACCACGTGGGCCGCCATGTCGTCGTCGCTGCTCGGGTCGTGGTGATAGCGGACGGCGTCGGCGATGGTGGCCGGGATCTCCCACAGCTCCAACAGCATGGCGCCTAGCTCGGCGTGGTCGACCTCCACCAGCTCCCGCTCGGCCGTGGTCACCAGCACGTGGGCGTTGCGGGCCAGGTGGAAGTGAGCCGGGTCGAGCACCTTGTCCAACACGATCTGGCCGATGTCGTGCAGCAGCGCGGCGGTGACCACCTCGGGTCCGAGCTTGCGGGGGGTGCGGCGGAAGATGGCCTCGGCCACGTACGACACCCGAACCGAGTGGTCCCACAACCGGCCGGGGGCGAGGTCGTAGGCCGCCAGCGCATCCTGGGGCTGAGCCCCGATGGCGGTGTGGGTGGCGATGGCCAGCACCCGGGCCAGGCCGAGGCGTACGATGGCCGCCTCCACCGTGACGATCTCCGAGGCGGGGGCCGACGACGCCGAGTTCGACTGGCGGAGCAGGGCCGCCACCAGAGACGGGTCTTCCCGGAGGATGCCGACCACGTCGGCCATCTGGCTGTGCTCGTCGGCGATCAGGGCGGCCAGCCGGCACACCGTGGTCGGCAGCGGCTTCATCGCCTCGGCCAGGCTGAGCAGGTGGTGGTGGAAGTCGAGATTCGAGCTGTGATACATCACTCCGCCTCCGCCAGTCGGTAGCAGGCCAGGGGAGCCGGGCCGACGGGCTCGAACCCGTCGGACGGCCCCAGGATCGGGTCGTCGGAGCCCAGCAGGAGCCGCCCTCCGGGGGCCAGCGCGGTGCGGCGCACCCGCTCGATCACCTGGTAGCGGACCGGCTCGGGGAAGAACCGCAGGACGTTGCGCAGAATCACCAGATGACAGCGGGGAATGCCGGGCCACGGCTGTACCAGGTTGATGACCAGGGGCGACAGCATGGCCCGCAGCTCGTCGACGGCCACGTGGTCGCGCCCGTCGCGCTGGAAGTACCGGTCGAGGAACTCCGAGGGGAGCCCACGGCGAACCTCGATCCGGCTGAACCGACCGGCGGCGCAGCGCATGACCATGGTGGGCGACAGGTCGGAAGCAAGGATGCGTACCTGGCCGGCCTCGGCCAGGGCCCGGTGGTGCTCCCGGAGCAGCACGGCGAACGAGTAGGGCTCCTGGCCGCTGGAGCAGGCGGCGCTCCATACGGTGAGGGGCTGACCCGGGTCCCGGCCGGCCACCATCGCCGGCAGCACCTCCTCCACCAGAGCCTCCATCGTCGCCGGGGTGAGGAGGAACGAGGTCTCGTTGGTGGTGAGGGCATCGACCGTGTCGGCCATCAGCTGGGGGTGGTCGCCAGGACGCAGGGCCCGGACCAGCTCGGTGATCCCGGGGAGTTGGTAGCGGCGGGCCACCGGTCGGAGTCGGACGTCGACCAAATACGACCGGCGGCGGTCGAGCAGGATGGCGCTCTGTTCCAGCATGAGGCGCTGAAGGGCCAGGAAGTCGGCCTCCGACACCGCGTCGGCGAGTGTGGGGTCGGCCGGGGCTGAAGGTGAGCTCATCGCTGCCTCGTCATGGTCGTCATCCCGTCATCCCGTCAGGCCGAAGCGCCGGCGGTGGCCGATGCGTCGTCGTCCTCGTCTTCGTCGTCCCGATGCACGATCCCCGGCCCCCAGTCGTGGGAGCGCCAGGCCTCCACCAACTGATGTGCCGCCTCGCCCGCCGCCGTCTCGGTCTCGGTCGCCGGGGCTTCGGTGGCGGAGCCGTCCCCGTCCCCGACCCCGTCCTCGTCGTTGTCGTCCCGCTGCATGATTCCCGGCCCCCAGTCATGGCTGCGCCAGGCCTCCACCAAGGGGGTGGCCGAGTCCTCCACCTCGGGCTCGGGCTCGGGCTCGGGCTCGGGCTCGGGCTCGGGCTCGGGCTCGGGCTCGGGC
>CADEDH010000056.1:0-7979 GCA_902826025.1 uncultured Actinomycetes bacterium | reverse complement strand
TCGGCGAAGCTCGACATGGAGAAGGGTTCGGAGTCCACCATGCCCATATCGACCACGATCTCGGCCACCGGTTCGGCCGACCAGTCCTTGGGTGCGTCGTTGGCAGCGGGTTCGACGTCGATCCTGTCGTCCGCTCCGCCCTCGGCCGCTTCCTTGGTCGCCTCCCGGGCTTTTTCCCGGACCTTCTTCTCGGCCTTCCTCTCGGCCCTCTTCGCGGCCGCCTCCTCCAGCACCGAGCCGGTGACCACATGCACCCGGCCCAGCACACACGTCCACTCGACCTCTAGCGTCGGTAGGCCGGACGGCACAGGGTGGTCGGGTACGTCGACCCACTCGGCGCTCAGGAACGACATCCCGGAGGGCCGCACCTCCGCCCCCTCAGGCAGGATCAGCACGGCCGACCCGAACAGCACCATCACCTTCATCTTCAGCTCGGCGGGCTCGTCGCCCTCCACGAACGAGTGGCGCATGTCGAGGCGTACCGAGCCGAGGACGGCCAGCGCGTTCGACCGGGCGCCGAGCCGCCACCGACCGGTGCGCCGGCACCGGCCGAGCACGGCCGACATCTTAGCTGGTGGGTGCTTGGCCACGGTCTCTCCGAAGACGGGGCGCGGATCGCCCCCATCACCGTCGGTTGGAAGGCCCCCGGGGTTGAGGTCGGCCCACCGATTTGCCCATCCCGCGCCCAGCACAGACGGCCGCCGCGCGCGAAGCTCGACCGATGGAAGACCAGGTGGTCCGGCCCGCCGGCACGGTCAGAGGCTGGCCGAGGGCCGTCCTGGGCTCCGACACCCCGGCCGATCTGGCCCTCGTGTTGGCCACGTTCACCCTGTTCACCGTGGTGGAGCACCTGGCCCGGGCCGCCGCCGTGGTGACAGCCGCCGATCTGGGGCGGCCCTCGCTGCTGGTGGCGGCGGCCGGCCAGCGGTGGTGGGCGCTGGCCCCCCTGGCCGCCGGCGCCGCGGCCGCCGCTGTGCTCCGCCCCCGACGCCTGCTGGCCCCCTGGGGCGAGCTGGAGCAGGGGCGGGCTCTGCGTTGGTTCACCGGCGTCCTGGTGGTGCTGCTGGCCTGGCAGGCGTCGTGCTACCCCTACAACTGGTTGGCTGGCCGGCTCCACGGGGTCGACCGCCTGGCCGTGGTGGTGCTGGCCGCCGCTGCCGTGGCCCGGCCGGCCTTCCTCGTTCCCTTCGCCCTGGTCGTGCGGATCATGGCCGAGCAGTTCGTGCTCCCGTTCGACACCCCGGCCGGTCGCAACATCGACGACCTGCTCGTCCTGGTGGTGCTGGCAGTGGCGGCGGGTCACCTGGTGTACGTGGTCACCGGCCGCAACCGCACGGCCCCGGTGCTGCTGGTGGCCGGTGCGGCCCTGACCGCCCATTTCTTCATTCCCGGCAAGGGCAAGGTGGTCATCGGCTGGCTCTCCCACGGCGACCTGGGAGATCTGCCGATCAGCAGCTATGCCGCCGGATGGCGAGGCGGGGGCGACGGGAGCTGGGCCCGCAGCCTGTCGGACCTGCTGCACGGCGTCCGGCTACCGGCGATGGCGGCCATCCTGGCCGTGGAACTCGGCTCGATCGTGGCGGTGACCCGGCCCCGGCTATTGCGCTGGTGGCTGCCAGCCGCCGTCGGGTTCCACCTGGCCGTGTTCGCTATCACCGGGTTCTGGTTCCTGTCGTGGATCGCGGTGGAGGGCGGCCTGCTCGTGCTGCTGAGCGCGCCGTCGCTGCGGGCCTGGGCGGCGGCCAACGCCACCCCGGCCCGCGGCCTGGTGGCGGTGGCTGCCGTGCTCGGCGCCCCGGTGCTGTTCCATCCGCCCGGGCTGGCCTGGCTCGACGCCCCCGTGTCGTACGGCTACCGGATCACGGCCACCGGCGAGAGCGGCGCCGAGTACTCGGTCGGCTCCGGCGCGCTGGCCCCGCTCAGCCACCACGTGGCGTTCGGCCGCCTTCAGCTCGGCGACACGGTGCCAGCCAGCGGCGCCTACGGCGCGGCAGCCACCGCGGCCGATGTCGACGCCCTCGACCAGATCGAGACCTTCGAGGAGCTCGGCGCCCATGAGGCGACGCTGGGCCGGCCCACGCTGGTGGAGCCGTCGCAGCAGTTCCTGGCCGACTACCTGGCCTACGCCAGCCGACCCCACCGCTCCCTGCCCTCCCGCCTGGCCTCCCGGCTGGGCCCACCCGAACATTTCTGGATCTCGGGCCAGGGTCCGGCCTACCGCTACCAAGAGCCGATCAGCGCCCTCGAGGTGTCGCTGGTCCGCCTGGTGAACCCCACGTTCAGCCAGGACCGCCAAACCGTCGTGCGCCTGGAGATCAGCGCCGACGGCCGCCCCGAGGTGGTCAGCGGCCGGTGAACACCGGCGGCCGCTTCTCGAGGAAGCTGGCAACACCCTCTTTGTGATCGGCGGTGGTGAACAGGTGGGCCAGGTTGGTGGCCACCCACACTCCGAGGCTGTCCCAGTCGGGATCGAGAGCGGTGCGCAGGCCCTGCTTGATGGCCTGCACGGCCAGAGGCGGGTTGGCCGCGATCCGGGCCGCCAGTCCCAGGGCGGTGGGCAGCAGGTCGTCGTGAGGTACCACCCGGCCCACCAGGCCGGCAGCCTTGGCCTCGGCGGCGTCGATCATGTCACCGGTGAACAGCAGCTCGGCCGCACGCTCCCGGCCCACGGCCCCCGCCAGGCGGCCCAGACCGGCCACGTCGCAGTTCAGGCCCCGCAGCACGAACAGCTCGCCGAATCGGGCCCGGTCGGACGCCACCCGGATGTCGGCCATCAGGGCGAGCTCCATCCCCCAGCCCACAGCCGGGCCGTTGACGGCGGCGATCACGGGCACGTCGGTGGCGAGCAGGGCGGCGGCCAGCGGGGTGGTGCGGGGCTCCCGGGCCAGGCGCTCGGCCGGCTTGGCGGCCGGGTTGGCCATGATCTGCTTCACGTCGTCGCCGGCGCAGAACCCGCCGGGATCGGCGCCCGTTATCACCAGGCACCGGGCCCCGGTGGAACGGACGGCGTCCTCCATCTCGGCGTAGGCCCGGAAGGTAAGCGAGTTACGGGCCTCGGGGCGGTTGATCGTCAGCACCTCCACGTGATCATGGGTGGTGACGGTGATGTCCTCGTATGACGCCATGGGGCGGACCCTAGTGCACAGTGCTGGGGCGGACCGCCCCCGCCGGCCTCGTCGGGTCCGAAGGGCCTAAAGATCTGGGCCGAACGAACCGAAGAACGGGGTTGGCCGAGGCCGGATGCCTGGCCCCCTCAACGGGGCCGACGCCAACCCAGGCTGGAAGTCGGTGAGCCGGAGGGAGGTGTTGCGGTGCAGGCTGGGCATGGTCGCGTCACGTTGGTGACGACGCCGGGGTCGATGATCTCAGCGTTGAAGGACCTGCCCGTCACCACGATCAACCCGGCCGACCTGCCCGACGGACCCACCCGTATCGCCCAGTACCTGGCCGGCATCGGCGGTGACCTGGTGGTGTTCGGGCCCGGGTTGTCGCTCGACGTGATCATGGCCACGGCCAAGGACATGGTGGAGTCGTTCCCCGAGGTCGACGTGGTGCTGGTACACCAGCCGACGCCCAGCCTCCTGGGCGACGCCATGGCCGCCGGGATCCGTCAGGTCATCGCCCCCGAGACCGCCACCCCGGTGATCGCCGAAACCGTGGCCCATCTGGCGGCGGCCTCCGCCCTGCGCCGGGCCCGCCTGGCCGGGCCGGCCGCCGTCGGCGGGCCCGCCGGGTCGGAGGCGCCGGCGGCACCCGACCGGCAGGGCCGTCTGATCACGGTGATGGCGGCCAAAGGCGGGGTAGGCCGGACCACGGTGGCGGTGAACCTGGCCCTGGAACTGAGCCGGGGCGCCCCCAACGAGGTCGTCCTGGTGGACCTGGATCTGGTGGCGGGCGAGGTCGACCAGCTGCTCGGCTTGGAGCACCGCTCCACTGTGGCCACCGTGGCCGTGCCCGGCGTCCCGCTCGATCTCACCGTGCTCAAGTTGAGCCTGTGCCCCCACCCCTCCGGGCTGCTGGTGCTGGCCGCGCCCGACAACCTGGTCGATGCCGACGCTGTCGATCCCGACCGCCTGGCCGAGATCCTCACCATGCTGAAGGGGGCGTTCCGCACCGTGGTGGTCGACACCGCACCCGGCGCCGGGGCCCCGCTGGCGGTGGCGGCCGAGGTGGCCGACGAACTGCTCGCCATCGCCACCCCCGACCTGGGCGGGCTTCGGTCGCTGCGCCGCAACCTCGACGGGCTCGACCAGCTCGGTTTCACCCGGGCCCACCGTCGCCTCGTGCTGAACCGGGCCGACCTCCGCACGGGCCTGTCGACCCAGGCCATCGAGAGCACCGTGGAGCTGCCGGTGAGCCACGCCATCCCCGAAAGCCGGGAGATCCCGGTGGCCGCCAACCAGAGCCTGCCCCTGGTGGAGGCGTATCCCAAGGCCGACGCCGTGCGGGTGATCCGTGAGCTGGCCGCCGCCCTGCGCCCCGCTGCCACCCCGGCGACGGGAGCAACCGCGGCGCCGGCGGCGCTGCCCCGCCGTCACCTGGGGGCGGCGTGATGACGCCCGGTGCGACGAGAACGGCCGACCGATGACGGCCGCCACCCTGGGCCACCTGCTGGCCGAGCGGGAGCAGCGGGAGCGGGGGCTACCGGCCCGCCGGAGCCGGCGCGACCCGTTGGAGGAGCTGCGGGACCGGACCCGCGAGTCGCTCATGAAGGACGTCTCGAAGAAGCTGGGCAACGAGCGCGATCCCATGGCGCTCAAAGCGCTGGTGGCCGACGAGCTGGAGCGGCTGATCGTGGACGCCAGCGCCCTGCTCGACGGGTCGGAGCGCCAGCGCCTGGTGTCGCTCATCATCGACGACGTGCTCGGCTACGGCCCGATCGAGCCCCTGTTGGCCGACCCGACGGTGAGCGAGGTGATGGTCAACGGCACCGACGCCATCTATGTGGAGCGGCGGGGCCGCATCGAGCTGACCCCGTACCGGTTCCGCAGCGCCGACCATCTCAAGCAGGTGATCGTGCGGATCGCCGCCTCCATGGGTCGCCGGATCGACGAGTCGTCGCCCATGGTGGACGCCCGGCTGGCCGACGGTTCCCGGGTGAACGCCGTGATCCCCCCGCTCGCCGTCGACGGGCCGGTGCTCACCATCCGGAAGTTCGCGGCCGACACGATGACGGCCGACGACCTCGTCACCCGGGGCTCGCTCAGCCGGCCGGCCCTGGCCCTGGTGGCGGCGGCGGTGAAGGGCAAGCTGAACATCCTGGTGTCGGGGGGTACCGGCACGGGCAAGACGACCTTCCTCAACGTGCTGTCGACGTTCATCCCGGCCGGCGATCGGATCGTCACCATCGAGGACGCGGTGGAGCTCAAGCTGCGCCAGCGCCACGTGATCCGCCTCGAGACCCGGGTGGCCAACATCGAAGGCAAGGGGGCGATCACGATCCGGGACCTGGTCCGCAACAGCCTTCGCATGCGGCCCGACCGGATCATCGTTGGCGAGTGCCGGGGCGCTGAGGCCCTCGACATGCTGCAGGCCATGAGCACCGGCCACGACGGCTCCCTCGGCACCCTCCACGCCAACACCCCGGCCGACGCCATCACCCGGCTGGAGACGATGGTGATGATGGCCGGTCTCGAGATCCCGGCCAAGGCCATCCGCGAGCAGTTGGCGTCGGCCGTGGACGTGATCGTGCAGCTGGAGCGGCTGCGCACCGGGGCCCGGGTGGTGGGCTCGATCAGCGAGGTGCTGGGGGTCGACGGCGACCGGGTGATGATGAACCCGCTGTTCACCCGGGTCTACGGCGACGAGGACCCGGGCCGGACGCCGGATCCCAGCCGACCCGAGGGCTCCTACCTGCAGTCGAGCGGAGTACAGCCTGTGTTCGCCGAGAAGCTGGCCAAGCACGGCGTGGCCCTCGACCCCCGGATCATGGAGTTGCCCACGAGCTGATCGAGGCTGGTGAGGCGGCTCAGCCGACCTCGTCGCCGTACATCCGGCCCAGGGGCTCGGCCAGCAGCTCGAGGCGCTCGCCGTCGGGGCCGCTGAAGTACATCGAGGAACCGCTGCGGTTGTCGTAGGCGATGCCGGCTTCCTCCAACCGGGCCCGGGCCGCCTCCCACGTCTCGGGCGACACCGAGATGGCCAGGTGATGGAGACCGGCCAGCACCTCGGCGTACGGGCCGAGGCCGAGCCCCGGGAAGTCGAAGAAGGCGAGCGAGTTCCCGTTGCCGATGTCGAAGAACAGGTGGGTGGAGCCCTTGTAGTCCCGGTTCTCGAACAGGGCGGTGAGGGGGAAGCCGAGCAGATCCTGGTAGAAGTGGATCGTGCGCTCCACGTCGGAGCACAGCAGAGCGACGTGATGCACGCCGCCGGCGGTGCTGGCCGGTCGCTCGGCCCGGGGCTTGAGATGCCGTTGCCGCAGGTCCTCCCACTCAGTGCTGCGATCGCTGGGGACGGCTGCGGAGTCCTTCATCTTGCAAGCGTATCGCTCCCCCCGGGGCCCTGTCGCCTAGGATGAACAGGGTGGAAGCAGCGGGTGAGGGAACCGACGAGGCGAGCGAGGCGCCACGCTGGCTCAGCGAGCGTGAGCAGCGCTCCTGGCGGGCCTTCGTGGAATCGAGCGGTGGTGTGATCCAGTTGCTCGACGGCCTGCTCAAGCGGGACGCCTCGATCACGTTCGACGATTACGAGGTCTTGGTGCAGCTGTCGGAGGCCGAGGGCCGCCGCATGCGGATGACCGATCTGTCCACCCGGCTGCTGCACTCCCAGAGTCGGGTCACCCAGCGGATCGATCGTCTGGAATGCCGGGGCTGGGTGCAGCGGGAGAAGAGCCAGGCCGACCGACGGGTCACCTTCGCCGTGCTGACCGATTCCGGCCAGGAGGCGATCGAAGCGGCGGCGCCGCTTCACGTCGCCCACGTCCGGGAGCATTTTCTCGATCTGCTGGAGCCCGACGAGGTCGACGTGCTGGGTGCGCTCCTCCATCGGCTGCTGGTCCACGTCAGGGAGCTGCGCGGTGAGCACCCCGAGCACTGACGCCGCCGTCCCGGTCGACCAGAGCCTCGTCCTCGACGATCTCGACGAGAAGTTCCGGGCCTTCCAGGCGTTCCGCAAGAGCGATTCGGCCGCCACCGAGTCGATCCTCGATGCCCTGGGGGCTCAGGACGACGTCGACAAGGACATCGTGCTCCAACTCAGCTCGCCGGCGCCGCTGGGGCACCCGGAGCGCTTCGCCGAGGCCCACGCCCTGATGGTGCGCTCGCTGGAGGTCCTCGACCGCAACGGGGCCCGGGGGGTTCGGGTGCGGGGGCTGGGGCCGCTGAGCCCGGTGGCGGCCTACCTCATCCAGCAGGTGGCGCTGTTCGTGGTCCGCAGCTACCAGTCGAGCGTGGTCGACCAGATCATGTGGCTCTACGCCCGGCGGGAGGCCAACGCCCAGCTCGACGATCCGTCCCGGGCGATGCTGACCCGGGCCCGCATGCACATGATGCGCCTGGCCCCGGGGTTCAAGCGCAACCCCCTTGGGGTGCCGACGTTCCTGTTGGGCGGCGCCGTGCTGTCCACCCTGCTCCAGGTGTTGGGGTCGGCCCTGGCTTCGGCCCTCGACTCGCTGATCACCCGGATCGTGGCCATCGTGGTGGTGGGCATGGTGGTGGCCGGGGCGGCGTGGATCATCCTGCGGGGGGCCGCCGTGGCCCGGCGACGGATCAAGCTCGCCACCGACGCCCCGCTGCGGGCCTTGTGGGAGACCATCGGCCGGTGCGGCAACCCACCGCGAGACCAGTCCCGCACGATCGCCATGATCGCCATCGTCCTGACGTTCATTCCCTGGGTGCTGATCCCTGCCGGCCTGCTCGTGAGCTACCTCACCCGCTGAGCTCGTCATTCGATCTCACTCCCGTCGGGGCGGTAGGTGCGCCACCGGCCGGTGTCGGGGTCTCGTTGGGTGGTGTAGTTCTTCTGTTTCCACCTGTTGTGTC
>CADEDH010000055.1:41702-43314 GCA_902826025.1 uncultured Actinomycetes bacterium | reverse complement strand
GCCCGGCCCGACACGGCCACCCCGGCCACGCAGGCCACCAGCGACACGGCCCAGCCGGCGGCCAACATCCCGGCCAGGGAGCCGCTGCCCCGGTCGGCCACGGCCACCAGGGCCCCGGTGACGGCGGGCCCGGCGGCGAAGGCCAGGGTGTCGGCCAGGGCCACCGACGACGACGCCTGGCCTTCCTCCCCCTCGGAGGCCGCCCCCAGCACCAGAGCCGACTGGAGCCCGTAGGCCATACCGGTGCCGTACCCGGCCAGGGCCGTGCCCGCCAGGGCCACGGCCAGGGGCACGGCGGTGACCACGTACCCCATCTGGATGGCCACCCCGGCACCGAGCACGGCGAACCCGAGGCGCAGGATCAGGCCCGGGCCCAGCCGCTTCACCAGCCGTTCCGCCGTCCACGTACCGCCGGTCCACGTGAGGGTTCCGGCGGTGACGGCCAGCGAACCGACCAGCACAGAGCGGCCCCGCACGTCGGTGACGGCCAGGGGAACGAAGGCGTCGACGGCCACGAAGCCGTAGAGCAGGAGGAACCGGGAGCCAACGGCGGCCGGCGACCCGGGGGCCAGGCGCAGGGTGCCGGCGGGCAGGAACCTCCCGGCCCGAGCGGCGGCCGCCCCCAACCCGAAGCCGGCGGCGGCCAGGGCCACGGCCAGGGGCCAGGCCGACACCCCCGTCCCGGCCAGCACCAGCGCGGCGGCCACGGTGAACGCCACCGCCGGCACCACTGGCGCCCGGGCCGGCGTTGGGGCGCGGGCGCCGTCGCCAACGTCGGACGGTGCCGGCTCGCGGGCGCCGCCGTCGGCACCCGGTGGGGGCCCGTCGGGGCGACCGACGGCGGTGAAGGAGGCCGAGACGCTCCGCAGGCCGGCACCGGTGACCACGGCGGCCAGCACCACGAACGGGGCCATGCCGGCGAACACCCAACGCCAACCCAGCTGTTCGGTCACCAGGCCGGCCAGGCCGGGACCGGCCACACCGGGCAGCACCCACGCCGTCGAGGTGAGGGAGAACATCCGGAGCTGGCTGTCCTCGTCTCGGTAGCCCCGGCCGATGGCGGTGTAGAGCACGGGGATCATGGCGCCGGCGCCGAGGCCCTGAACCGCCCGCCCGGCGATGAACTGGGCCATGCTCTGAGCCGTTCCGGCGATCACCAGCCCGGCGGCGAACGCGGCGACGGCCGTGAGGTAGGGGCGGGTCGGGCCCAGGCGGTCGGCGGCCGGGCCGCCCAGCAGGACGCCGAGCACGCTGGCCACGGCGAAGCTGCTGATGGCGGCGCCGTAGCCCGTGCGGCCCAGGTCGTCGGCCACCGCCGGCAGAGCCGTGGCCACGGCCAGCAGCTCAGTGGCCGACAGCGTGATCGAGGCCACGATGCCCGTCGTCAGCGCCCGCCTCGACGGCGCCCAGACCCCGACGGTGTCAGCCACGGTCCCGACCCTAGATGTTCGCCGCAGGCGAACTCCAGGTCCCCGCAGGGGACACCGGCCCCGTTCTGCGCGACGGAACCGCGCCCCGCCATCGTTCTGCGTCGCGAAACCCCCGGAACTCGTCGAAAACGTCGCGCAGATCGGCGGGAGGGCGCGGTTCCGTCGCGCAGAACAGGCCGGTG
>CADEDH010000055.1:18813-41602 GCA_902826025.1 uncultured Actinomycetes bacterium | reverse complement strand
TGGCCACCGCCCTGGCCGCCGACCCCGGGGCCGGGGCCACCTTCGCCGCCATGGCCTACAGCCACCGCAAGGAGTACGTGCGCTGGGTCACCGAGGCGAAGAAGCCGGAGACCCGGGCCAGCCGGATCGACAAGGCCGTAGCGATGATCGCCGAGGGCAAGACCCGGTAGCCGGAGCCGAACCCGGTAGCTTCCCGCCACCCCAGGGGGCCACAATGGCCCGATGGCGAACGACCGGCAGTGGGGATTCCGTACCAGGGCATTGCACGCGGGGGGTCAGCCCGACTCCGCCACCGGGGCCCGGGCCGTCCCCATCTACCAGACCACGAGCTTCGTCTTCGAGGACACCACCGACGCCGCCGACCTGTTCGCCCTGCAGAAGTACGGCACGATCTACTCCCGGATCGCCAACCCCACCACCTCGGCCTTCGAGGAGCGGATCGCCAGCCTGGAGGGCGGGATCGGTGCCGTGGCGGCAGCCAGCGGCCAGGCCGCCGAGTTCCTCACGATCACCACCCTGGCCGGCGCCGGCGACCACGTGGTGGCCGCCGCCAGCCTCTACGGCGGCACCTACACCCTGCTGGCCACCACGTTGGCCCGCCTGGGGGTGGAGACCACGTTCGTGGCCAACACGTCGGTCGACGGCTTCGCCGCCGCCATCACCGACCGCACAAAGCTGCTCTACACCGAGATCATCGGCAACCCCACCGGCGCCATCGCCGACATCGAGGCCCTGGCCGACGTGGCCCACGCCCACGGCCTGCCCCTGGTGGTCGACGCCACCTTCGCCACCCCCTACCTGTGCCGGCCCATCGAGTTCGGGGCCGACATCGTGCTGCATTCGGCCACCAAGTTCCTGGGCGGCCACGGCACCAGCATCGCCGGTGTGGTCACCGAGGCCGGCAACTTCGACTGGACGGCGTCGGGCCGGTTCCCCCGCTTCACCGAGCCGGTCCCCACGTACAACAACCTCCGCTGGCACGACAATTTCGGCGAGTACGCCTTCTGCACCGCCCTGCGGTCCGAGCAGCTGCGAGACGTGGGCGCCTGCCTGTCGCCGTTCAACGCCTTCCTCCTGCTCCAGGGCATCGAGACCCTGCCCCAGCGGATGGAGGGTCACGTGGCCAACGCCAAGGCGGTGGCCCAGTGGCTCGACGAGGACCCCCGGGTCAGCTGGGTGGCCTACGCCGACCGTCCCGACTCGCCCTACCACGAGCTGGCCCGCAAGTACCTGCCGATCGGGCCGGGGGCCATCTTCACCTTCGGCCTCAACGGGGGACGCAAGGCGGGCCAGCTGTTCATCGAGAACCTGGAGCTGGTGAGCCACCTGGCCAACGTGGGCGACGCCCGCACGCTGGTCATCCACCCCGCGTCGACCACCCACCAGCAGATGACCGACGAGCAGCTGGAGGCGGCCGGTGTCGGCCCCGACATGGTACGGCTGTCGGTGGGCCTGGAAGACCTCGACGACATCCTCTACGACCTCGACCAGGCCATGACCGCAGCCCAGGCCGGGCTGTAGGGTTGAGCTTGGCGACGCGGCACCACAGGAGATCACGATGACGGCCACCGACACCCGGCCCCCGATCGAGGGGTGGACCCCGCCCGGCGCCGCCGAGCGCAAGCGCATCCTCGACTCCACGAAGTCGATCGCCCTGGTGGGGGCGTCGTCGAACCCGGCCCGGGCCTCGAACTTCGTGATCACCTACCTCAAGTCGTCGGTGTGCGACTACGACCTGTACCCGGTGAACCCCCGGGAGGACGAGATCCTGGGGTTGAGGGTGTATCCGTCGCTAGCCGACCTGCCGGAGCCGCCCGATCTGGTGAGCGTGTTCCGCCGCTCCGAAGACTGCCCCGACGTGGCCCGGGAGGTGGTGGCGGCGGGGGCCAAGACCCTGTGGCTCCAGCTCGGGATCTGGAGCGAGGAGGCGGCCCGGATCGCCAGCTCGGCCGGCCTGAACGTGGTGATGGACCGGTGCTGCAAGATCGAGCACGCCCGATTCGCCGGCGGCCTGCACCTGGCCGGGTTCAACACCGGCGTGATCTCCAGCCGGCGCGGCTGACCGGGTTCCGCCCCGGAAGACACCGACGCCGGAAGGCGGCGGGGCGGCGGGGTAGGGCCCCCGACGCATATGGGGGAGGCCCGCAGGGCCGTCGGGGGCGCCAGCCCCCGGAAGACGGAGCAATCTGGCCCGTTGCGGGCTAGAAATGAACGCGCATGTCTCGTCATCTGCCCTCGTGGCGGCCGCTCCGGGCCGTCGGTGTCGCTCTGGCCCTGTCGCTGGGCCTGGCTGCCTGTGGCGGCGGCGGGCCCGGCAACCAGGAGGACATGGTCAACTCCCTCACCCGTGAGGGTGGGTTCGAGCAGGCCCAGGCCGAGTGCATCGCCGCCGCCGTGTTCCAGAAGTACGGGGCCGACGAAGACACCCTGAAGCAGATCTCCGGCACCGGCGACTACGCCGCCCTCACCGGCGAAGGCGGAGTCGAGGGCTTCGGCGAGTTCTTCGACAACACCGTCGACGCCTGCACCGGCACCTGACCGGCTGCCAGGGCCCCGACGCGTCCCGGCGTCAGTCGCCGCCCTCCGGATTTGCGTCGCCGGTGAGGCGGGGCCGCAGCCAGTAGCGCCAGAGGAGGGCCGCCGCCACCAGGGCCAACACCACGATCACGGCCGACTGCAGCACCCCGACCACCTCACCCACCCGTTCCCACTGGTCACCGAGCAGTGCTCCGGCCCCGATCAGGGCGCTGTTCCACACGAAGCTCCCGATCCCCGTGTAGAGGGTGAACAGGCCGATCGGCATGCGGTGGAACCCGGCCGGCACCGACACCAGCGACCGCAGCAGCGGCACACACCGCCCCACCAGGACCACGATGGCGCCCCGGTGGGCGAACCACAGCTCGGCCCGGTCGATGTGCCGACCTTCGATCCGCAGCCACCGGTGGTGGCGGAGCACGAAGGCCCGCAACCGTAGCGGGCCGACGAGGGCCGAGATCCCGTAGAGGAGCCAGGCCCCAACCACCGACCCCGCCGTGGCTGCCCCGATCATCCCCAGCAGCGAGGCCTCACCCCGCCCGGCGATGAATCCGGCCAACGGCAGCACGGCCTCGGACGGGATCGGCGGCAGCACGTTCTCCAGCGCTACCAGCAGGGCCACCCCGAGATAGCCGAGGCGTTCGACGATGTCGTGGATGGTGTCGCTCAACAGGCCGGGCGATCTTCAGTTGATCTGGCGGTCCCGGCCCTCCCAGAACGGAGCCCGGAGGTTGCGCTTGAGCACCTTGCCCGGGCCCGACTTGGGCAGCGGCTCGCTCTGGAAGCTCACCGACTTCGGCACCTTGTAGCCGGCGATGCGGGTGCGACAGTGGCCGATCAGCTCGGACTCGGTGAGTGCGGAGCCGTCCCGGGGCACCACGACGGCGTGGACGGCCTCGCCCCACTGGTCGTCGGGGATACCGAACACCGTGGCCTCCAGCACCTGGGGGTGGGTGTAGATGGCGTCCTCCACCTCGGTGCAGTACACGTTCTCCCCGCCCGAGACGATCATGTCCTTCGAGCGGTCGACCAGGAACAGGTAGCCCTCGGTGTCGAGGTAGCCCAAGTCGCCGGTGCGGTACCAGCCCTCGGCGTCGAGCACGGCCTTCGTCTCGGCCGGCTTGTTCCAGTACCCGACCATCACGTTCGGGCCCTTCACCGTCACCTCGCCAACCTCACCGGTGACCAGGCGGCGGCCCTCCAGATCCCGAATCTGCAGGTCGACCCCGGGCGGGGCCTGGCCGCAGCTCTTGGCCCGGTCGCCCTCCAGGAACCGGTCCTCGTGGCGGAAGATCGTGGCCAGCGGCGACAGCTCAGTGGCCCCGTAGAGGTGGATCAGCTCGCACCCGAACAGCTCGAGCCCCCGCTTCAGCACCTCCAGCGCGATGGGCGACGCCCCGTGCGACAGCCACCGCAACCGGCTCACGTCCCGGGGCTGGGCCGCCTGGGCCTCGATCATGGCCGCCAGCATGGCCGGCACGGCGATGGCGCAGGTGATCCCCTCGGTCTCGATCGTGTCGAGCACCGCCCCCGGGTCGAAGGCGGGCACGACGATGTTCGACGCCCCCACCCACACCACGGCCAGGGCGGCATACACCCCAGCGGCGTGGAACATGGGGGCCATCGTGAGGTACCGGTCGTCGTCCTCGATCGGCTGGGCCAGCTGGGTGTGCACGGCGTTGGCCATCAGGTTGGCGTGGGTCAGCATCACCCCCTTGGACGCCCCGGTGGTGCCGCCGGTGTAGAACAGCCCGGCCAGGGTGCCGGGCTCGATGGCCGGCTCCAGTTCGGGGGCGGCCGCCAGCAGCTCGTCGTACTCGCCGGTGTCGAGCCGGATCACGCGCTCCACCACCCCCGCCAGGGCCCCGGGGTCCCGGTCGCAGATCAGCACCCGGGCCCCGGCGTCCTCCGTGGCGTAGATGAGCTCGGGCTCGGCCCACCGGGTGTTGTGGGGCACGATGGCCCGGTTGGCGCCGGGGATGCCGAGGAACAACTCGAGGTAACGGTCGGAGTTGAGGGCCCACACCGCCACCCGATCGCCGGGATCGGTGATGGGTTCCAGCAGGCCCGCCACCCGGCGGACCCGGGCCGCCAGCTCGCCGTAGCTGCGGCGAACCCCGCCGCAGACCACGGCCTCCCGGCCGGCGAACAGCTGCTCGGCCCGCCGCAGCGGGTCCCGCATCGTGTACATGACCTACTCGCTCCTTCCCGTCAGCTTGCCGTAGGCAAGCTCAAGGAACCCGAAGGGTTCCCCCCAGCTTGCCGTAGGCAAGCTCAAGGAACCCGAAGGGTTCCCCTCAGCTCTGGGCGTTGACCGCAGCGGCCAGCACGTCGACGCAGGTGTCGATCTGCTCGTCGGTGATCACCAGCGGCGGGCAGAAGGCCAGGGCGGTGCCGATGGGACGCACGGCCACCCCCAGTTCCAGCATGGCGTCACGCACGGCGAAGGAGTCCTGGCCGTCGTTGAGCTGGGCCGCCCACACCGCGCCGGCCCCCCGCACGTCGGCGATGGTGCCGTCGGAAGCCAGGCTGCGTAGACCCTCGCTGAGGCGGGCGCCCACCTTGGGGGCCCGGTCGATCAGGCCGTCGGCCAGGACCTCCAGGTTGGCCAGAGCACCGGCGGTGGCCGCCGGATGGCCTGAGTAGGTGTAGCCGTGGCGCAGCATGAAGGTGGGGTCGGCCTCCAGCGGGTCGAGCACCTTGCGGGACAGGACCACGCCCGACACCGGCTGGTAGCCCGAGCTGACGCCCTTGGCGAAGGTGATCATGTCGGGCGTGACCCCGAAGTGCTCGGCCGCGAACCACGTGCCCATGCGGCCGAACCCGCAGATCACCTCGTCGAAGATGAGGTAGGCGCCGTGCTGGTCGCACAGGCGGCGCAGGCCCTCCAGGTAGCCGTCGGGCGGGGGCCACACGCCGCCGGCGCCCTGCACCGGCTCGGTGATCACGGCCGCGATCTTGTCGCCGGAGTTGGCGAACAGGGTGGCCATGCCCTCGATGTCATCTGCCGGCACCTGGATCACCTCGGGCAGCAGCGGCCCGAAGCCCTCCTTGTTCACGGCGATGCCCTGGGCCGACATGCCCCCGTAGTTCACCCCGTGGTAGCCCCGGTCCCGGCTGACGATGATCGAACGCTCCGGGTGCCCGGCCCGCACCTGGGAGGCTCGGGCCAGCTTCATGGCGGTGTCGACGGCCTCCGAGCCCGAGTTGCCCAGGAACACCCGGGCGTCGTCGTAGGGCGACACCTCCACGATCCGGGCCGCCAGGGCCTCGGACGGCTCGTTGGCGAACTTCTCGAAGGTGTGGAACGTGGCCAGCTTGCGCATCTGGTTGGTGACGGCCTCCACGATGGGCTGGCAGCCGTGGCCCACCTGGACGTACCACAGCGAGGCCAGGCCGTCGATGTAGTCCTTGCCGTTGGAGTCGGTGACAACCGCCCCCTCACCCTTCACCAGGGTGATGAAGTCTTCCCGGGCCGGAACGGCGTAGGGGTGGAGAAGCTTCGGTACTGCCATGGCGCTGCTGCCTTTCGGGATGTGGAGCTGGGGTGGGGGCTGGGAGGAAGCTGGGGAGCCGGCGGCGAACGTTCACAGCTCGTGGCCGTCGATGATCTCATAGGCGTAGCCCTGCTCGGCCAGGAACCGCTGCCGTCGCTGGGCGTACTCCTGCTCCACAGTATCCCGGGCCACCAGCGTGTAGAAGTGTGCCTGTCGACCGTCGGCCTTGGGCCGCAGGATCCGCCCCAGGCGCTGGGCCTCCTCCTGGCGGCTGCCGAACGTGCCCGACACCTGCACCGCCACCGACACCTCGGGCAGGTCGAGGCTGAAATTGGCCACCTTCGACACCACCAGCACGTCCAGCTCACCGTTCCGGAGCTGGTCGAACCAGACCAGGCGCTGGGCGCTGGGAGTGGCCCCGGTGACCAGCGGCGCCCCCAGGGCCTCGGCCACCGGGCCCAGACCATCGAGGTAGGTGCCGATGACGAGGGCCGGCTCACCCGGATGGCGGGCCAGCAGCCGGCCCACCAGCTCGGCCTTGGCCCCCACGGTGGCGGCCACACGGGGCTTGTCCCGCACGGCGGCCCGGGCGTGGGCCAGGCGCTCGGCGTCACTCGGCACCACCCGCACCTCGGTGCAGGTGGCGGGGGCCAGCCAGCCCTGGAGCTCGAGATCCCGCCAGGGGACGTCGAACCGCTTCGGGCCGATCAGGCTGAACACGTCGCCCTGGCGGCCGTCCTCCCGGATCAGGGTGGCGGTCACGCCCAGGCGGCGCCGGGCCTGGATGCCGGCGGTGAGGCCGAACACGGCCGACGGCAGGAGGTGGACCTCGTCGTACACCACCAGGCCCCAGTCGCCCTGCTCCATGAGGGCGGCGTGGCGGAGGCGGCCGTCCTTCTTCGTGGTCAGCACGTTGTAGGTGGCGATGGTGACCGGCCGGAGCTGCTTGGACCGGGCCGAGTAGCAGCCGATCAGCTCGGGATCGAGGGTGGTGAACCGGGTCAGCTCGCGGTGCCACTGCTGGAGCGAGGCGTCACCGGTGACCAGCACCAGCGTGTTGGCCCCCACGGCAGCGGCGGCGGCGATGGCGGTGACCGTCTTGCCCGCCCCGCAGGGCAGCACCACCACCCCGTTGCCCGACGGCAGCCAGCTGTCGACGGCCTGGCGCTGGTAGGGCCGCAGCTCCAGGCTGGCGTCGAGCGCGATCGTGAGACCGGCGCCAGGGCTGAGGGCGGCCCGGTCGTCGGCCGGCCACCGCAGTTCCACCAGCCGCTGCTTGAGCCGACCCCGGTGGGCCGGGTCGAGGGCGGCGGTGATCGGGTCGAGGCGGGGCCCGAGCAGGGCGCCCACCGTGGGATCGAGCACCAGTTGATCGAGCAGGGCCTCGTCGTCGGTGCGTACGGCCAGCACCGCCTCACCCGGGCTGCTGTCGATCGCTCCCCCACCGATCGCGTTCCCACCGATCATCTCCCGGCCGACGGCCCCGCCCTCGATGATCACCCGGCCGAAGCGGTCCATGGTGTCGGCCACCGAGCGGAGCACGGCGTGGGGTACGGGCCCGGCGCACCACCGCAGCAGGGTGTCGGTCACCTGGGCCGGGGTCACGCCGGCAGCTCGGGCGTTCCACAGGCCGAGATCGCTGAGGCGGTAGGTGTGGACGTGCTCGGGTGACGACTCCAGCTCGGCGAAGGTGGCCAGCTCGGCCCGGCAGGCCTCGGCCGACGGGTGATCGACCTGGAGCAGCAGGGTGTCGGCCGCCGGAAGCAGCAGGGGGCCGCCGGCGGCATCCGGCGGGGGCGACGCCGGGACCGGGTCGGGGATCAACGAGCGGGGTCCTCCACCGCCACCACGGAGTCGAGAGGGAGTTCCTCGATGCCGTCGTCGCACAGCAGGGTCAGCGTCTCGTCCACTCCCACCAGCACACCCCGGACCTCGGCCAGGTGACCGTCGCGGCGGTGGCGCACCAGCGTGGTGCGGTTCCAGTGGAGGTGGAGACGGTGATCGATCTCGGCCGCCGCCGCCTCGGCCCGGTCGGTGACCAGCTGGTCCACGGCGTCGGCCACCTCGGCCGGCAGCACGGCCGCCTCCAGGGCGGGGCCGGTCCAGTCGGCCGGGAGCGGATCGGGCCGGGGCCGGTCGGCGCCGCCTCCGGTGGCGACCCGGCCCACGGTGGCCGCGCCCCCGTCGAGCACGGGGAACCAACCCTCGGCCCGCAGCTCGTCGACCAGGCGGTGGGGTTCGACCGGCCCGATGAGCACGGTGGGGGCCACCAGGCGGAGCCCGAGACGGGAGGCCCGGTTGGTGGAGGCGATCTCCACCGCCAGGGCTTCGTCCTCGGTGATGATCACGGCCGAGGCGGTGAGCACCCGCACCGAGCCGTAGCGGCGGTCGACGTCGGCCAGCAGGTACTGGAGGGGCTGGGGCACACCCGACAGGGCGTGGTCGGCCAGGAAGCGGCCGATGCCGTCGGCCGTCCAGCCCCGGTCGAGCGCCCGACGCAGGCTGGCCTCGGTGAACCGGTAGGTGGGCACCGAGCGGCCCCAGCGGCGGTCGGCCACCTCGCCCAAGCTTCCGGCCACGGTTGGCTCCAGGGGCCCGAGGGCCAGGGCGGTGAGATCGGCCTGGAGGACGAAGCGGTCCTGATCGGCCCCCAGGGCGGTGACGGCCAGCGACTCCACGGCCGCCTCGTCGCCCGCCACCAGGGCCCGCAGAACGGGCACCGGGGCGTGGCCGGCCACCAGGCCGAGCAGATCGGCCTCTTCCAGCGTCCAGGCCACCAGCTCCTCGGGGGCCGGGAACCCGGTGCCCCACAGGTTGGGGCTGCGCCACACCACGGTCTCGGCCAGCTGCTCGGGGTCGAACGCCTCGCCGTCGGGCACGGCGGCCACCACGTCGAGGGTGACGGCCCGGGCAGCGGCGGCCGCCGCCACCGGCTCGGAGTCGCCCAGGGCGGGCCGGGGGTTGCCTTCCTCGTCGGGGCTGAGGGCCCGGGACACGAAGCCCGACGAGCCCAGCCAGGCCCGCACCAGCACGAGCCAGCGGCGGCTGCGGCTGAGGCCCCACCAGGTGGCGGCGAGGTCGGTGGCGACCAGGGCGGAGGGCTCGGGGGCCACCAGACGGGCCTGGTGGCACAGCTCCACCAGGCGGCCGACGTCACGCGGCTCCAGCTGGAGCAGCTTGGCCACCCGGTTCACCTCCCGCACGCCGAGCCCGCCGGCCCGGCGAAGGCCGATCTCGCCGTCGCCGGCCAGGCGAACCAGGGCCTCGGCAGCGTCGAGGGCGGAGGCGGCCCGATCGGCGCCAGTGGCGGTCACGTCGTCGACCCGCAGGCCGGTGACGGGACGGAGGCGGACGGGGCGGAGCGCGGCGCCGGGAGCGAGGCCGAGCGGCAGCGAGCCCATCACCACCTCGCGGGGCACTTCGGCCACGCCGTCGGTCACCGCCACCAGCAGGCCGTGGTCGAGCAGCCAGCCCCGGGCGTCACCGGTGGGCGACGGAGCGGATCCCCGGTACAGGAAACCGGCGGGTAGGCCCACGGCCCCCGAACGCCGCTCCACCAGGGCTGCCAGCAGCTCCCGGCTGTCGTCCGGGGCGCCGCTGAGCAGGCGGGCCAGGGCCCGGGGGTCTCGCAGGCGGCGGGCGATGGCCCGAGCCGTGGCTGTGCGCTTTCGGGCCCCGCCCACGCCGAGCGCATGCACCAGGCGGTCGAACACCGGGTCGGGCACCCGGTCCACCAGGTCGATGAAGGAGGGGCCGAGGCCGAGAGGCCGGTACAGCAGGTCCTCCAGGGCGCCCACGGGGGTGGCCACGCCCTGCTCCACCACCACCAGGCCCCGGCGACGGAGACGGTCGAGGGCGCCCAGCACGCCGTCGACATCGTTCGTGCCCAGCAGCTCGTCGATCTCGTCGGCCGTGGCCGGGTGGGCCAGGGTGAGGGCCTCGGCCACCACCAGCATGCCCACGTCGGAACGGATGAGACAGCGGCCGAGTGACACCGGGGTGGCGGCCCGGCGGGCCAGGGCGTCGAACCCGGCCTCGGATGCCGGAACCAGGTCGGGGCGCGCCAGCAACAGCTCGGTCAGATCCTTGGAGGACCAGGAGCGGAGGTGGTCGCCGAAGCGCATCCCACCAGATTGCCCCAAAACCACCCCGCCGCGACCCCTCGGGCCCGGGTTACCTCAGTCGGCGGTCGGGGCCGACGAGGCGCCGGCGGTGATCCGGGCGGCGATCTCCGCCGCGATCTCGGCCGGGGTGCGGCCCTCCGTGGGGACCTGGGGGAACCGGCCGTAGCCCGCGGCCCGCTCGGCCAGGAGGTCACGCACCCGGCGCTCGGGATCGTCGCCGGCCAGCATGGGCCGGTCCTCCACCCCGGTGGCGTCGGCCCGGAGCCGGGCCACGATGGCCTCGGCGCTGGCCTGGAGGCAGACCACGATGGCCGGTGGCGCCCCCAGCGTGGCCACGTTGGCCGGATCCAGCATGAGGCGCCCGCCGGTGGCCACCACCAGCCCGGGTTGGCCGGCCAGTTCGGACGCCACCTCCCGCTCGATGCGGCGGAAGGCGTCTTCCCCCTGGCGGGCGAAGATCGCCGGGATCGGGCCGTGGCGCTCCTCGATGACGGCGTCGGTGTCGACGAAGCGGTAGCCCAGGCGCCCGGCCAGCGCCCGGCCCACGGTGGTCTTGCCGGTGGCCATGAACCCGGTGAGCACGACTGACGGCCCGATCATGGCCGCCACGCTACCGGGGGTGATCGGCGCCCAGGGTCCAGGGCCAGATGCGGGTGAAGTCGGCGCCGGCCAGGTCGTCGTCGACGGCCCGCCACCGGGCCACCACGGCCTCGATCAGCTCCCGCCGGGTGCCGGCCCGGGCCGCCTCGGCCGCCATCAGGCTCACGTCCTTGGCCATGAGGGTGGTGGTGAAGCCGGCGTCGTAGGTGCCGGTGACCACCCGGTTGGGGAACTTGTCGTCGGTGGCCGAGCTCCGCCCGCTCGACACGTTGAGCACGTCGAGCATCAGCGCCAGGTCGAGCCCCTGGGACCGGCCGAAGGCCAGCGCCTCGGCCGTGGCGGCCAGAGCGGTGGCCGACAGCACGTTGTTGACCAGCTTCATGGCCTGGCCCTGACCCGGCCGGTCGCCCACGTGGAACACGTTGGACGAGATGGCCGCCAGCACCGGCCGGTACCGGTTCAGCACCTCGCCGGGACCGGAGAACATCAGCGACACGGTGCCGGCCCGGGCCCCCGATGTCCCGCCCGACACCGGACCGTCGGCGTAGGCGATCCCGGCGCCGCCGAGCACGGCCGCCGCTTCGGCCGCCGCCGCCGGCCCGATCGTCGACAGGTCGACCACCGCCAACACCCGGCGCTGATCGGCCGGCACCCCGGCCAGCCCGGCGGCCACGGCCACCGAAGCCGCCCCGTCGGGCACGCTCACCAGCACCAGCTCGGCCCCCGCCGCCAGCTCGTCGAGGCCCGACACCGGCCGGGCGCCCTCGGGACACCGCTCGGCCGAGCCGGCCCGGTCGTAGCCGATCAGCTCGAAGCCGGCCGCCGCCACCCGGTCGGCCATCGGCCGGCCCATGTTGCCCAGCCCTACGAACCCGACCACGGGGGTGGCCCCGGCAGCCCCCGCCACGTCATGCTCCCTCGCACCGTCCTGCTCCCCCGCCATCGCCGGCCCTCAGTCCTCAGGCCAGGTCGCCCAGGTCGGGCATCTCGGCCGGGTCGGCCGGCGGCGGGGTGACACCCTCGGCCTCCAGCACCTCCCGGGCCAGGCGGAACGCCTCCACTCCGGCCGGCACCCCGGCGTACACGGCGATCTGGATCAGGGTCTCCCGCAGCTCCTCCAGCGTGGCCCCGTTGCGCAGGGCACCCCGGAAATGGAGCTTGAACTCGGTGCCCCGGTTGAGCGACGCGAGGATGCACAGGTTGTTCAGGCTGCGCTGCTTGTCGCTCAGCGCCGTCTGGCCCCACACCCCGCCCCAGCAGTACTCGGTGACGAGCTTCTGGAAGGCCAGGTTGAACGAGTCGGCGGTGCCGAAGGCCCGGGTCACGTACTCCGGCCCCAGCACCCGGGAGCGGGCGTCGATACCGGTGTCGAACAGCTCTTTGTCCATGGCCGGGAACCGTACTCCCCGACCGTTCCCCTACACCCGTTCGATGATCATGGCCATGCCCTGACCGCCGCCGACGCACATCGTCTCCAGGCCGACCGTGCCGCCCGTCTCCTCCAGGCTGTTGATCAGCGTGCTCATGATCCGGGCCCCGGTCATGCCGAACGGGTGGCCGAGAGCGATGGCACCCCCGTTGACGTTGAGCCGGTCGGGGTCGATCCCGAGGTGACGGGCCGACGGCAGCACCTGGGCGGCGAACGCCTCGTTCATCTCCACCAGGTCGACGTCGTCGATCGTCATCCCCGCCCGCTGCAATGCCATCCTCACCGCCTCGATCGGGCCCAGCCCCATGATCTCGGGGTTGAGCCCGGTGACCCCGCTCGACACGATCCGGGCCAGGGGCTGGATCCCCAGCTCACGGGCCCGCAGGTCGCTCATCACCACCACCGCCGCTGCCCCGTCGTTGAGCGGGCAGGAGTTGCCGGCCGTCACCGTGCCGTCGGGCCGGAACACCGGCTTCAGGCCGGCCACGGCCTCGATGGTGGTGCCGGGGCGGGGGCCGTCGTCGTGGGCCAGCACCGTGCCGTCGGCCAGGGTCACAGGGGTTATGTCACGCTCGTAGAACCCCCGCTTGATGGCGTCCTCGGCCCGGTTCTGGCTGCGCACACCCCAGGCGTCCTGCTCCTGGCGGCTCACGTTCTCCAGCTGGGCCACGTTCTCCGCCGTCTGCCCCATGGCGATGTAGATGTCGGGCAGGCCCCGGGGCGGGGTCCATATCGGCGCCGCCGGCCCGGCCCGCTCCGCCGTTCGAGCCTCGGCCCCGGAGAAGACGGGGTTGACGGCATCGGCGTTGTCGGAGGCGCCGTTGGGGTAGCGGCTCACGAACTCCACCCCGGCGGCCACGAAGGCGTGGCCCTCGCCGGCCCGGATGGCGTGGGCTGCCATGCGAATGGTCTGCAGCGACGACGAGCAGTAGCGGTTCACGGTGACGCCGGGAACGTCGCCCAGCCCGGCCAGCACGGCCACCACCCGGGCGGCGTTGAACCCCTGCTCGCCGGCGGGCGAGCCGGTGCCCAGCATCAGGTCCTCCACCTCGGCCGGATCGAGGGCCGGCACCTTGGCCAGGGCGGCGGTGACCATCTGGGCCGTGATGTCGTCGGGCCGCTCGTTGACCAGGGACCCCTTGAAGGCCCGGCCGATGGGGCTGCGGGCGGTGGAAACGATGACGGCTTCAGGCATTGGTGTCGGTGCCTCCGGTGGGGCGGCGGGGTGAGCGGGGGGTCTCGATCGTGGGCATACATCGTGCCAAAGCAGGCGCAGAGCGGTCCATTCCCGCTTCGGCGGCGGCTGTAGCCTGAGGCCACTGTGAACCCGCCCCGCCGCCCCCCTCGTCTCCGCTCCGTGCTCAGCCGCCGCCAGGCCCTGGCCCGGGTGCTCGGACTCGGTGTGGCCGCGACGGCCCCCGGCCTGCTGCGGCCGCCCCCAGCGGCGTCCGGCCACCCCCACCAGAGTCCGCCCACCCCCATCCCCACCGCCGCCCCCACCGTGGGCGCAGCCCCGGCGGGCGCGGCCGATGCGCTCCAGCCCGTGATCCGCCCCCGGGCCGACTGGGCCGGCAACCGGGCGGTCAAGGGCGAACTGGTGGCCGAGGACGACGTGCGGTTCCTGCTGGTCCACCACACCGCCTCCACCAACGACTACGGCCCCGACCAGGTGGCGGAGCAGATCCAGGGCTTCTACGAGTTCCACACCGGACCCGAGAAGGGGTGGCCCGACGTGGCCTACAACTTCTTCGTCGACCGCTACGGCGGCATCTGGGAAGGGCGCCAGGGGAGCCTGGCCGGGGCGGTCCGGGGCGACGCCACCGGCGGCTCGCAAGGGTTCTCCCAGCTGTGCAGCCTGATCGGCAACTTCCAGGAGGGCCCGGTCACCGCTGAGCAGCAGGCCAGCCTCATCCAGCTCCTGGCCTGGCTGGCCGAGCGCCATGGAATCGACACCACCCCGGGGGCCACCGCCACCTTCGTGTCCCGGGGGTCGAACAAATGGCCGGCGGGCCAGGAGGTGACGGCCCGCACCATCGCCGGGCACCGGGACATGTCGCTCACCAGCTGCCCCGGCGACCAGGCCTATGCCCTGGTGCCCGAGACGCTGCCGGCCGGGGCCACCACCCTCCGGGCCGAGGCGGGCGCCGCCAGCACCACCGCCGCCACCGAAGCCCCCACCACCTCGACGGCACCGGCCGCCACCTCGCCCCCAACCCCGTCAACTGCGGCGACCCTGGGGGCCGACACCCTGCCCGGCACGGACGACCTGGCCGTCAGCCCCGCCACCGGCCCCAGCGACGACGACCCGTCCCCGATCCTGCTCGTGGGCGGTGCCGGTGCCGGCTTGCTGGCCGTCCTGGCCGGCGTCGGGGGCCGCCTGCTCCACCGGCGGGGCGGCGACCGCGCAGGCCCGGCGGCCCCACCCGGTGGGCCCTAGCCCCTCCAGGCTCGGCTCCGGGGGCCGATGGAAGCGGGTGACGTCCACTGCCGACGCCCCCCATCTCGCTCCCCCATCGCCCGAGCCGGGCCCGGTCAGCCCGCTGTGGCTGGCCCACCACTGGCCCGGGCACTACGGCGACCGCTGCGTGCGGATCGGGCGGCACCATGTGTGCCGGCGGTGCCTGGCCCTACATCCGTTGTCGCTGCTGGTGGCGTTCGCCTCGGTGGCCGGCCATCCCCCCTGGCCCGGGGCCTGGGACCCGGCCGTCGTATGGCTGCTGTCGCTGCCGGCCACCGCGGCCTACGTGGGCGAGGCCATGGGCTGGTTCCGCTACCGGCCGTGGGTCCAGGTGACCACGACACTGATCGCCGCCCTGGCCTTCGGCCGGGCCCTGGGCTATGAGCTGGAGGACCGGTGGCAACCGGTGTTCTGGGGGCCGATCGCCGTGTTCGGCGGGATCTGGTTCTTCGCCACCCTCATCGGCCAGCGCCGCCGATCGCCAGCCGCCGGTCAGTAGAGGGCGGCGATCAGGTCGTCGATCTCCTCGGCCGTGTTGTAGTAGTGCACCGAGGCCCGGATCAGGCCGTGGCGGGTGCGGCCGGTGGGGTCGAACGCCGGCGGCTGGGGCTGGACCACCGAGGTGTTGATACCCCAGGCCCGCAGAGCCGCCGCCACCGCATCGGTGCTGCGGCCATCGACGTAGAACGTGACGATGGCGCTCTGCTCGCCCCCCAGCTCGGCCAGCTTCACCAGCGGCTGGGCCGACAGGCGGGCCCGCAGGATCTCGGCCAGCTCGTCGATCCGTTTGGCGATCGAGTCGAGCCCGATGCGCAGGGCGTACTCGATGGCCACCCCCAGGCCGACCTTGGCCGCCAGGTTCGTCTCGAACGTCTCGTAGCGCTGGGCGCCGGCGCTCAGCTCGTAGTCCCAGTCGCCAACCCAAGCCGCCGACCGGCCGTCCATCACCGGCGGATCGAGCAGGTCGAGACCGGACCGCACATAGAGCAGGCCGGTGCCACGGGGGCCGCGGAGGAACTTGCGGCCGGTGAGCACGAGCAGGTCGCAGGCCAGCTCGTCGACCGCCAGCGGCATCTGGCCCACCGACTGGGTGGCATCGACCAGGTACAGCGCACCGGTCTCGTCGACCAGGCGACCGATCTCGGTCACCGGGTTGACCAGGCCGCCACCGGTGGGGATGTGGGTGGCGCAGACCAGCTTCACCCGTTCGTCGAGCATCGAGGCCACGGCCTCTACCGAGGCCCGCCCGTCGGGATCGTCGGGGATGAGCTCCACCTCCACCCCCCGGCGCTGGAGCTGGATGAGGCCGTAGACGTTGGCCACGTACTCGGCCGTCGTCGCCAGCACCCGATCACCCGCCTTCAGCGGCACCACGCTGAGCGCGGTGTGCCACGCCAAGCTTGCACTCTGCGTGAACGCGAGTTCACTCGGCTTGCACCCCAGGAGCAGAGCGCCAGCGTCGTAAACCCGATTCAGATCCTCCGCCCGAGAGGCCGCCACCTCATAGCCGCCCATCCGTGCCTCGGCCTCGAGGTAATCGATCTCGGCCATCAGCACGGGGTTCGGGGGCAGTGCCGCCCCCGCATTGTTGAGGTGTACGACCTCGGCGGCCCCGGGCGTCTCGGCCCGTACGGCGTCGATGTCGATTGCACTCACCGCCTGGAAGCTAGTAGTCGATTCCCTTTTTGGCCACGAGTCCGGCATCGAAAGCGTGCTTAATTTTGACCATCTCGGTCACGGTGTCGGCCACATCGACGATCTGGGCCGGCATATCGCGGCCGGTGAGGATGATGTTGACCCGCTCCGGGCGACCGGAGATGGCCGCCGCCACGGCCCCGGTGTCGATCCATTCCCAGGTCATGGCGTAGCTGATCTCGTCGAGCACGACCAGGCGGTGGTCGCCGGCGGCGATCAGCCCGGCGGCCAGCTCCCAGGCGGCCCGGGCCGTGGCCCGGGACTCGTCGAGATCCTCGGAATCCCAGGTGAAGCCGTCTCCGGCGGCATACCAGCTCACCCCCAGGTCCCGGCAGATCTTCTCCTCCCCCACCCGCCAGTCGCCGCTCTTGAGGAACTGGACGACGGCCACCGGCCAGCCCAGGGCTACGGCCCGCAGCACGGTGCCGAAGGCCGCCGTCGACTTGCCCTTGCCGTGCCCGGTGTTCACCAGCACCAGGGAGGCGGGGGTCTTCATGCCCCCCTTGTCGGGCGTCTCCGTCGGCGGGGCCTGGGGGTCGTCGGTCTGGTCGCCGGCTTGGTCGTCGGTGGTATCGCTCACGGCTGTGCTCGCTTCTGGGTGTTGGGGCGGGTGGTGCGGAGGGGGACGACGACAGCGGTGCCGTCGGCGCTGCGCAGCACCTCCACCGGTGTCTGGTAGTAGCGGGACAGGATGGGCTCGGTCAGGACCTCGTCGGGCGGACCATGGGCCGCCAGCTCCCCCTGGTGGAGCAGGGCCAGCCGGTCGGCGAACCGCCCAGCCGAGCCCAGGTCGTGCATGGCCGAGATCACGGTGAGGTTGCGGTCTCGCCGGAGCTCGTCGACCAGCTCCAGCACACCGATGCCGTGGCCCAGGTCGAGGGCGCTGGTGGGCTCGTCGAGCAGGAGCACCTCGGCCTCCTGGACCAGGGCCCGGGCCAGCACCACCCGCTGGAGCTCACCGCCCGACATGGCTGTGAGGTCCCGGGAGCCGAAGCGGGTGAGGTCGAGCCGGTCCAGCACGTCGGCCGCGGCGCGCCGGTCGGCTCGCCCTTCGGCCCGCAGCCAGCCGAGGTGGGCGGTGCGGCCCAACAGCACGTACTCGGCCACCGACATGCCCGGGGGCAGCTCGGGCTGCTGGGCCACGTAGGCGATCGACCGGGCCCGGGTCCGGGGCGACGGGGGACGGTGGGGAGATCCGTCGCCGGCCTGGGGGGCCTGCGTCAGCGAGACCGTGCCGGTGTGGGCCACCAGGCCAGCCGTCGCTCGGAGCAGACTCGACTTCCCGGCCCCGTTGGGGCCGATGAGGGCCAGCCATTCCCCGGCGGCCACGTCGAACGAGATGTCCCGGACCACGGGCGGGCCCGACCGCCCGTATCGGACCCCTACCCGGTCGAGAGAGACGGCGGTGGGGGCCGGGGCGGCAGTGGGCTGACCGCCGGCGGGACCCGGCGGGCGATCGCCAGCGGGAACGGCGGCGGGCGCCCCCGGCGCCAGCGGGCGGGTGAGGGCGCTCATACGATGGCTCGCCGTCCGGTCCACAGCACGAAGGCGAAGAAGGGGGCGCCCACGAAGGCGGTGATGACCCCGATCGGCACCTCGGCCGGGCTGGCCAGGGTGCGGGCGCCAAGGTCGGCCAGCATCAGGAAGGCGGCGCCCCCCAGGGCCGACAGCGGCAGCACCACCCGGTTGCTCGACCCGGCCAGGAGCCGCACCAGATGCGGCACCACGATGCCAACGAACGAGATCAGCCCGCTCACGGCCACTGCGGCGGCGGCCAGGAGCGAGGCGGCGACGATCAGCACCAGCCGGATGCGACCGGGGTCGAGACCCAGGCTGGCCGCCTCGGTGTCACCCACCCGCAGCACGTCGAGCTGACGCCGCAGGGCCAGGATCACAGCCCCGCACACCACCACGTAGGGGGCGAGCAGAGCCACGTCGGTCCAGCCCGAGGTGACGAGCTGACCCAGGATCCAGGTGTACACCTCCCGGAACCCGTCGCTGTCCCGCTGCACCAGATAGGTCTGCACGGCGGTGAGGAACGAGGCCACGGCCACCCCGGCCAGCAACAGTGCAGCGGGTGAGGAGCCGGCGCCCCGGCCGAGGGCAGCGGCCAGGAGAACCCCGGCCAGGGCGCCGACGAACGCGGCAGCGGCCACCGTATCGAGCGGACCCCAGCCCGCCTGCAGATGGCCGCCGATCACGATGGTCGCCCCGAGGCCGGCCCCGGCCGCCACCCCGAGCAGGTAGGGATCGGCCAGCGGGTTACGGAAGACCCCTTGGTAGGTGGCGCCGCTGAGGGCTAGGGCGGAACCGACCAGACCGCCCAGCACGGCCCGGGGCAGGCGCCACTGGAACAGGATCACCTGTTGCTGGGGCGTCAGGCTGGAATGGACGCCGGGCAGCGACAGCCGCTCGGCCACGGCCGGCAGGATCTGGGCCAACGGGATGCGGAAGGGCCCAACGGCGAGGCTGACGCCGAGCACGGCCACGGTCAGGGCCACCGTGGCGGCCAGGGCCGCCGGGCGGAGGCGGAAGGCGGAGGCCAGGCCATCGTCGGCCGAGCCGTCGTCGGAAGGGAGGGGGCCAGCGGGGATTCCCCTCTCTCCGGGACCGTCACCGGGACCGCCGCCGGGCGCCGCCGCCGCCCGGGCCGTCACTGCTGGGCGGCTCCGGCCGGGGCCGCCGCCGGCGTGGCGGCGGCGATGGCCTGCAGGAACTCGACCACCCGGGGCCCCCACCGGGAGGCGACGTCGTCGTTGACCACCACCACCCGATCGTCGGCCACGGCCTTGATCGTGTTCCAGCCGGGCCGGGCGGCGATGTCGGCCGGCCCGTAGCTGTAGGCGTCGGTGATCACGATCAGGTCGGGGTTCGACTGGATGATCTGCTCGGCGTTGAGCTGGGGATACCCCACGGAGCCGTCGGGGTCGGCGGCATCGGCGATGTTGTCGTAGCCCAGCAGCTGGTAGAGCTGGCCGATGAAGCTGCCCGAGGAGGCGCTGTAGAACGTGTCGTCGAGCTCGTGGTACACCGTCGGCTTGGCTCCGGCTGCGGCCGGCATGCCCTTTACCACCTCGTCGATTCCGGCCCGCAGGGCGGCGTTCACGGCGGCCGCCTCGTCGGGGTGCCCGGTGGCGAGGCCCAGATCGGCGATCTGGCTGTAGGTGTCGTCGAGAGTGGAAGCCGCCTCCTCGAGAAGCACCGGGATCCCCAGCTCGGCCAAGCCGGCCTGGATCTCGTCGTTGGCGTAGCCCAGCACCACCAGATCGGGCTGCTGGGCGGCGATGGCCTCCAGGTTGGGCTCGAACGCCGACAGGTCGGTCACCGGGGTGCCGGCCGGGTAGGTCGACAGCGAGTCGACGGCTTTCACCTGGTCGGCCGCCCCCACGGCCCACAACATCTCGGTGGCGGTGGGCGACATCGACACGATGGCCTCGGGCCGGGCCTCGATCGTCACCGGGCCGGCGGCGGTGTCGAGCTCCACCGGGAAACCGGCTGCCGGGTCGGTGCCGACCGAGCCGGAGGCGGCGGTAGTGGTGGCGGCCGTGGCGTCAGCGCCGGTGGTGTCGACGGCGGCCGGCTCGGTGCCGCTGCCGCAGGCGGCCAGCAGGCCGGCTGCGCCCAGGAGCACGGCCCCGAGGGCGCGACCGGGGCGTGGCGACGAAGACGATGGTGACGGGCGGGTTCTCAACGGATACCTCCTGTTGCTCGGAGGTTCTGCCGAAGGCCCGTGTGGCCCGCGACCTGTCCTTCCTCCGAGGACGGTTACGCACCCGAACCCCGAGGCGACCTGGCTGACCCTCTCCCGGTTGGAGAAGGAATCACAGTTGCGGGACAGCGCCGGAATCACACCGGCTTCGCTCGTTGTACGGGACCGACCCCTGGAGGCCGGCTCGCCGACTCTACCCCAGGCGACCGGCCGGTGGCACGGGAGGCCAGACAAACCGACAAAGTTGATTGGGTTGGTCAGTTTTAAGCTAGGGTGAAAGCCGACCCGATAACTCGGCTTTGCTGCCCGCGGAGGCCGCTGCCGGGTGCGAGCTCCCGAAGGAGAACCCCCGTGGCACCATCGGCCGTGGAACAGGTGAAGGCGGACAGCGCCCATCTCCGGGGCGACCTGGCGGCCGAGCTGGCCGACGGCACCGACCATTTCGGGGCCTCATCGGTCAACCTGCTCAAGTTCCACGGGATTTACCAGCAGGACGACCGGGACCAGCGCCGGGCCCGCACCACGGCCGGCCGGGAACTGGCCTTCTCCTGCATGGTCCGTTGCTCGGTACCGGGTGGGATCCTCCGCCGGGAGCAGTGGGCGGAGATCGACCGCCTGGCCGACGAGGTGGGCGACGGCTCGCTCCGCCTCACCACCCGTCAGGGCGTCCAATACCACTTCATCCACAAGGGTGAGTTGAAGCCGCTCATCGGGGCGTTGAACCGGCGCCTCGTCACCACCTACGCCGCCTGCGGCGATGTGGTCCGCAACGTGATGTTCTCGTCCACCCCCGAGGCAGGGCGACCGCTCGAGCGGGTGGAGGCCCTGGGTCGGGTGCTGGCCAACCGGTTCAAGCCCCGGTCCGAGGCCTATTGGGAGCTGTGGCTCGACGGCGAACGGGCCGTGTCGGCCGGGCCGCCCACCACGGTGGCCGAGCCGATCTACGGCGACACCTACCTCCCCCGGAAGTTCAAGCTCGGGGTCACCTGGCCCGGCGACAACTCGATCGACGTCTACACCCAGGACGTGGGGGTGGTGCTGGTGCCGGGGCCCGACGGGGCCGACGGCGGGGTGGTGCTGGCCGGCGGCGGCCTGGGCCGCAGCGCCAGCGATCCCACCACGTTCCCCCGCCTGGCCGATCCGCTGGCCTGGGTGCCCGAACCCGAGCTGCCCGAAGTGGTGGAGGCCATCGTCACCGTCTTCCGGGACTTCGGCAACCGGGACGACCGGAGCAAGGCCCGGCTCAAGTACGTCGTGGAGGAACGGGGCATCGCCTGGCTGAAGGCGGCGGTGGAGAGCCGGCTGGGCCGTCCCCTGGCCGATCCCGTGCCGCTCCCGCCGTGGGGTGGCGCCCGGGACCATCTGGGCTGGCACCGGATGGACGACAGCGCCAGCGGTGAGGATCTGTGGTTCCTCGGCCTGCCCGTGCCCACCGGCCGCCTCAACGACAGCTCGGTGGAGGGTGGAGCAACGGAGGCCGGACCGGCCGACGGTTCGGCCGTCGAGCGCCGCACCGCCGTGCGCACGATCGTGGCCACCCTGGCCGACCATGTGCGGGTCACACCCCACCAGGACCTGCTGCTGTGCGGCATCCGGGGGGCCGACAAGGCGGCGGTGGAGGAGATCCTGACCCGGCACCGGGTGCCCCGGGCCGAGCATCTGTCGCTCACCGTGCTGTCGTCGATGGCCTGCCCCGCCCTGCCCACCTGCGCCCAGGCTCTGGGTGAGGCCGAGCGGATCCTGCCCCAGCTCACCGAGATGCTCGACGGCCTGCTGCGCCAGCGCCGCCTGCGCAAGGTCCGCATCGAGACCCGGGTCACCGGCTGCCCCAACGGCTGCGCCCGGCCCTACGTGGCCGAGCTGGGCATCGTGGCCCGGACCAAGCGCAACTACGACATCTATGTCGGTGGCGACACCGCCGGCACCCGCCTGGCCGTCCCGCTGGTGGAGTCGGTGCCGCTGCCCAAGCTCGACTCGGTGCTCGCTCCCCTGCTCGACGGCTACGCCGCCACCCGCAAGCGGGGCGAGGGCTTCGGCGACTGGGCCGTGCGCACCGGCATCGAAACCGTCGGCCCCACCCTGCCCCAGTTCCGCCGCTCCCCCGGAGAAGACTGATGATTGTTTCCGAGCTGAACTGGACCGAGACCAGCGCGGCCGAGGCTGTGGCCTGGGCCGCCGCCACCTTCGGGCCCGACCTGACGCTGTTGTCGTCGGGCCAGGACGCGGTGCTGATCGACGTGGCCCTGCGGGTCGACCCCACCATCGAGGTCGCCTTCATCGACACCGGCTTCCACTTCAACGAGACGATCGAGACCATGCTGCGGATCGCCGAGCGGTACCGACCCCGGCTGCGGGTGATCGGGCCGTGGCGCCAGCTCGCCGGCGTGGGGCGGCCCGGCTTCTGCTGCAGCGACCACAAGGTGGAGCAGCTCGACGCGGCGCTGGCCGGCAAGCGGGCCTGGCTGAGCGGGGTCCGCCGGGCCGACGGCGACAGCCGGGCCGGGGCCGGCCAGGTTGAGGTCGACCGTCGGGGTCTGGTGAAGATCAACCCCCTGGTGGCCTGGACCGACGGCGAGGTGGCGGCCTACGAGCAGGCCAACGACATCATCGTCAACCCGCTGCGGGACCAGGGCTACCCGTCGATCGGGTGCCGGCCCTGCACCAGCCCGTCCGCCGACCTCGACGACCCCCGGGCCGGCCGCTGGGCCGGCTCGGAGAAGACCGAGTGCGGCCTGCACCTGT
>CADEDH010000055.1:11032-18713 GCA_902826025.1 uncultured Actinomycetes bacterium | reverse complement strand
GTGGTGACGGCCTTGCTCTTGTGGCCCAGCCAGGGCGGGATCACGATGCCGAACCCGCCGGCGGGGCCGCCGGCCGACAGCACCAGCAGGTGATCGGGATCGCGCAGGGCCCGGTACTCCCAGTCGCCCCGGTCGGCCACCACCGAGCCCTTGCCCACGTCGGCCCACTGGCGGCGGTGGACGAAGGCCCGCTCGTACACGTACTCCCGGACGTCCGCCTTGGACCAGCCGGCCCGGTGGAAGTGCTCGCGGAGCTGGCTGGGCACGCAGATGGCGTAGTAACCGTGCCAGATCGAGTAGTGGAGCATGTTGGCCTTGATCTCGGCGACGAAGGTGTCGAGGATCTCGGCCGGGTCGGTGGTCCACTCGTTCATCAGCTGGCGGGGGCCCATGGCCGCCATCACCGTGACCGACGACATGTCGGGGTCGCCGCCCAGGCGCTCGAGGCCCAGCGGCAGCCAGGGGGCGCCGCCCTCCTCGTCCTCGGCCAGGCAGTAGCTGAACTTGCCGGGGTGGCCGAAGGTGGAGCGGTCGATGCCGCCGGGGCGGACGTCGAACAGGTTGATGAGGATCAGGCGCAGGGCCCGGCCGATGCAGCTGGTGGCCCGGTCGCTCTGGCCCAGCACGTTGAACGTGCCGTCCATACCCAGCTCCCGGCGGATCGGGCCGTTGACGATGCACAGGATGGCCGAGCCGCCGGTGCTGGCGGTGGGGCCGTGGACCTCGAAGTCGGGGTGGAGCATGCCGGTGACGGCCGTGATCACCACCGGGAGGTGCATGGGGAGGCAGCCGGCCATGATGGCGTTGACCGCCACCTTCTCGGCCGTGATCGCCCGCTGGCGCACCGGCTCGATCCCGATGAGCTGGTCGGGCGGCATGCCCACCCAGTCGAGTGCGGCCTCCACGGCAGCGGCGGTGGGGGGCACGATGGGGAGGCCGTCGGTCCAGCCTCGGGCGTGGAAGTACTCCTGGGCGTCGGCCGGATCGTCGAGCGGGATCCGCCGGGAGCCGAGCAGCCTGGTCTCGGTGGCCATGGGGGCATGGTAGGGCAGGGGTGGACCCGGGGTCGAAGGCGGGTGGCGAGGTGCCGGGCGGCGCGGCTCGGCGGCGGCGCCGCTCAGCGGTTGACCACCCAGGTGAAGCCCTGGGTGAAGCGCGACCCGGCCGAGCTGGTGACCGTCACCTGCACCCCGGTGGTCTCGGTCTCGTTCGGGGTGCCGGTGACGAGGCCGGTCGCCGGGTCGATCGACAGGCCCCGGGGCAGGCCGGTGGCGCTGAACGTCAGCACCTCGCCGGGGCGGGCCGACACCCCGATCTGGTACCGCACCGCCTGGCCGGCGGCAGAGGTGACGAGGCCGGGGTTGGCGACGAACGGTGGGTCGTTGGGGCCCCGGGCCTGCGTGGAGCCGGTGGCGTAGCCGGGGACGGCCGTCGTCGGCGCCGGCGGGGGCCGGGTTGTGCCGCTGGTGACCGGAGTGATGGCGGTGGCCGGACGGGTAGGGCCGGGGCCCGTCACGGAGCTCGTCGGCCCCGTCGCTTGGCTCGTCACGACCGACGTGGCGGAGGCGGGAACGGTGGGGGCGGCGGTCGACGCCGGCCCCGGGACCGTCGACGGTGCCTCCGGGCCGCCGGCGGAGGCGACAGGCAGGGCGGGGGCGGACGCCGGAGGAGGCGAGGCGGTGGTATCGGCCGGGGCCGCCGCCCCCGTGCTGGCCGATCGGGGCGGATCGCCGATGCTCTCCGGCGTGACCGGGGCGGAGCCGAGGGGGGTAGGCGTCGGAGGCGGGTCGGGCTTGGCCCCGAAGGCCAGGGCCACCGCCAGGGCGATCAGCACCACGAACAGGGCGGTGACCGGCACCCGCCAACGCTGGAACCAGGAGCGGGGGTCCGGCCCGGGCGGCGAGGCCAGCGCCGCCTCGGCGGCCCGGGGCGCGAACGGTAGCTCGTCCTCCAGGAACGCACCAGGGTGCTCGTCCGCCGCCAGCACCCTGCGGACTCTAGCCCTGCCAGCCGTCTACCGTGGAGCGATGTCGACGTCGACGGGGCCGAGGCGCAACCGGGTGGATCCGTGGGGCGATCTCCACGCCGAGCCCGCCCGGGGCCTGTTCACCGGCAACCGGGGTTGCCTGGTGGGCGACGACCGCCAGCTGATCCGGCATCATGCCGGCTCGCTGTGGATCACCTGTCTGACCGAGTACAAGGACCGGCGCCACCAGCTCGACCAGCCCCGACGCTGGACCCCGCTGTTCTTCCTCGACGACGCCGTGGCCCTGGCCGCCGGGCACCGCCCGTGCGGCGAATGCCGGCCCGCCGCCTACCGGGCCTACCGCGACGGGGTGGCGGCCGGCCTCGGCCTACCGGCCAGAGCGGTGACGGCGGGCCACCTCAACCGTCGGCTGGCGGCCGAGCGGTTGAACCGGGGCCGGGGCCTGGAACGGGCCGGGGACCGCCGGTTGTGGCCGGCCCCCCTCGACGGCCTGCCCGGCGGCACCGTGGTCGTCGACCCCGCCGCCGCCGGCCAGGCCCTGCTGGTGACGGTCGACGGGGTGCGGCCGTTCACCTTCGAGGGTTGGGGGCGGCCATTGCCGGCGATGGCCCCCGACGACGAGGTCGTCGTGCTCACCCCGCCCACGTCGGTCCTGGCCCTGGCCAACGGCTTCGAGCCCGTCCTCCACCCCAGCGCCACCGCCTGACCCGTTACGGTGGCCGGGTGCAGATCGAACGGGTGGAGGTGCGGCTGCTGTCGCTCCCGATGCGGGAGGCGTTCGGGGCGGCCCACGGCACCGTCCAGCGACGGGAGATCACCGTGCTGCGGGTGCAGACCGACGAGGGCCACGGCTGGGGCGAATGCGCCGCCCTCACCGAGGCGACCTACAGCGACGAACACGCCGCCGGGGCCTTCGACCTGCTGGCCGACACCCTGCTCCCCCGCCTCATGGGCCACCGGCTCGACGCCGCCGCCGCCCTCCACCGCCTGGGCGATGTGCCCGGCAACCCGATGGCCAAGGCGGCGGTGGAGATGGCCCTGCTCGACGTGGCCCTGCGCTCGGCCGGGCGGCCCCTGGCGGCCTGGCTCGCCGAGGCCGGCGGGTTGCCGGCCACCATCCCGGCCGGGGCGGTGGTGGGCCTGGGTTCACCGGCCGAGGTGACCGACCGGGTGGCGGCCCTGGCGGCCGAGGGATTCGGGCGGGTGAAGATCAAGATCGCGCCCGGCCACGACCGGGCGGTGGTGGCTGCCGTGCGGGCCCGCTGCCCCGGCCTCGACCTCCACGCCGACGCCAACGGCTCCTACCACGCCGCCGATCTGGCCCTGCTGGCGTCGCTGGGCGACGAGGGGCTGGGTGCCCTGGAACAGCCCTTCCCCCCGGACCAACCGGAGTGGGCGGCGGAGCTGGTGGCAGCCTCGGCCCGGTCGGGCCTGATGGTGGTGGCCGACGAGGCTGCCGTCGACCTCGCCGCCGTGCAGGACCTCCAACGTCGCCAGGCCCTGCGGGGCGTGGCGGTGAAACCGTCCCGGCTCGGGGGCCTGGCCGCCGCCCGGGCCCTGCACGGCTGGTCCTGCGCCGCCGGGCTGGCCCTCACCGCCGGCGGCATGGTCGAGACCGGCCTGGGCCGCCACGCCCTGGCCGCCCTGGCCGCCCTGCCCGGCTTCACGCTCACCGGTGACGTGTCGCCCGCCCGGCGCTGGCTGGCCGCCGACCCCTGGCCCGACCTGGCGATGGCCGACGGCCGCATCGAGGTGCCGTCGGCTCCCGGCGTCGCCCCCGACCCCGACCCCGACGTCCTCGCCCACCACACCATCGCCCGAGCCGAGCTGTAGCCCGGGCCGCCCCACGGCGCCCCTCAGTACTCCCAACCGAGCTCGTCGGCCAGGAACCGACGCACGGCGGTGGCGGCCGCCGTGGGCTGGGCCAGATGGACGGCGTGGGTGCCGGGCAGGGTGCGCATCCGGGCCCGAGGCAGGTGCTCCACCAACCGGCTGCCCTCGGCGGTGAACTTGGGGTCGTCCGCCCCGACGAGCACGAGCACCGGCATGGTCAACCGCTCCAACTCGGCCCACAGCGGGTCCTGGGTGCCGGTGCCGGTGTGACGGAGGCTGGCCGCCAGCCCCTCGGGCCGGTTGGCCAGCCGCCGCTCCACGGCGGCGGCCGACGACGGCAGGCCGGCGAACAGGGGATTGGCCAACCACCGCTCGAGGAAGGCGGGCAGGCCCGCAGCCAGGAGGTCGGTGGCCAGGGCGTCGTCGGCCTGGCGCCGGCTGGCCCGGGCGGCGGGGTCGTCCAGGCCGGCCGTGGCCCCGATCAGCACCAGAGCCTGGACCCGTTCGGGGTGGGCCAGGGCGGTGTGGAGGGCGGTGCGGCCGCCCATGGAGTAGCCGATGTAGACAGCCTCGCCGCCGGCCTCGGCCAGCAGGCGGCCGGCGGTGGCGAGATCAGCGGTGTCGTGGGCCGGATCGGTCCGGCCGTGGCCGGGGAGGTCGACGGCCACGACCTCGTGGTCGGCCGCCAGCTCGTGGCCGAACGGCCCCCAGCACCGGCTGTTCTGGGTGAAGCCGTGGGCCAGCACCAGCCGGTCGCCCCGGCCCCACACGTCCGCCGCCAGACCCTGGTCGCTCATCGCCCCAGCATGCCCGCAACCCTCGCCGATCTGGTGTCCCCGGACCGCCGCTGGTGACGCGCCCCGACACCAGAGACGGGGACCCATCGGGGCAGACGGGTGCCGGATACCGTGGACCGGGTGACCGAGACGACCGTGGCCGCCACGTTCTGCGCCACGCTGGTGGACGAGTGGGTGCGGGCCGGTGTCGGCCTGGCCTGTGTGGCCCCCGGGTCCCGATCCACTCCCCTGGCCCTGGCCCTGGCCGCCGAGAGCCGCATCGAGGTCGCCGTCTTCACCGACGAGCGCAGTGCCGCTTTCGCCGCTCTTGGCCACGGCCTGGCCACCGGCCGGCCCGCCGTCGTCCTGTGCACCAGCGGCACCGCCGCCACCCACTTCCACGCTGCAGTGGTGGAGGCCGATCAGTCGTCGGTGCCCCTCATCGCCTGCACCGCCGACCGCCCGCCCGAACTGTGGGACCTCGGCGCCCCCCAGACGATCGACCAGACCCGCCTCTACGGCCCGTCGGTCCGGTTCTTCGCCCAGCCCGGCGTGCCCGACGCCGCCACCGCCGGCACCTGGCGACCGCTCGCCTCCCGGCTGGTGGCCGAAGCCGAGGGCTGGTCGGGCCGGCCGGGGCCGGTGCAGGCCAACCTCAGCTTCCGCGACCCCCTGGTGGGGGCTCCGGCCGATTTGCCGCCCGGGCGCCCCGGCGGTGCCCCGTGGTACCGGGTGACGCCGACCCGGGCCGTGGCCCGGCTCGACAACGACGCCGCCACCGATCTGGTGGCCCTGCTCACCCACGGCGACCGGGCCCGGGCCGGGGTGATCGTGGCCGGCCGGGGCGCCGGGCCGAACCACCTGGTGTGGGCGACGGCCGCCGTGCTGGGGTGGCCGGTGCTGGCCGACCACCGCTCGGGGTGCCGCGACTCGAGCCACGCCGTGACCCACTTCGACGCCCTACTCCGCAGCGAACCGTTCGTGGCCGCCGCCCGGCCCGAGGTGGTGTTGCGCCTGGGCGAGCCCCTGGCCAGCAAGGTGCTGGGCCAGTGGCTGACCGCCGTGGCCACGGCCGATCCGCCGGCCCATGTTGTGGCCGTGGTCGACGACAGCCGCTGGATCGATCCCGAGCTGGTGGCCGCCACCGTGGTGGCCGCCCCCGGCGCCCTGGCCGGCTTCCTGGAGGCGGTCGAGCCCGACATCAAGCCTGCCCCCACCGCCGATCTCTGGCTCGACGCCGACCGCCGGGCTGCGGCCGCCATCTCCCGTCAACTTCACACCGAGGCCGCCGCTGGTGGTGCTGCGGGTGACGAGGTCGAAGCGACGGGAGGCGGCGCGCCGAGCGAAGTCGAGATCGCCCGGGCCGTGGTGGCCGGGGTGCCGGCCGGTGGGGCGCTGGTGGTGTCGTCGTCGATGCCGGTGCGGGACGTGGAGTGGTACGGCCCCAACCGCAGCGACATCGACGTGTTTTCCAACCGGGGCGCCAACGGGATCGACGGTGTGATCGCCACGGGCATCGGCGTGGCCCTGACCGGGCGCCCCACCACCGTGCTGGTGGGCGACGTCGCCTTCCTCCACGATTCCTCGTCGCTGGCCGCCCTCCGCCACCGCCCGATCACGCTCGACGTGGTGGTGATCGACAACGACGGCGGCGGCATCTTCTCCTTCCTCCCCCAGGCCACCCAGGTGACGGCCGACCGGTTCGAGCAGCTGTTCGGCACCCCCCACGGCACCGACCTGGCCGCCCTGGCCCGGGCCCACGGGCTCACCGTGGTCCCCTGGCCCCTCCTGCCTCGGCCCGATCCGACCGGCCCCGGGGTGCGGGTGTGCGTGGTCAACACCGACCGGGCGGCCAACGTAGCCCTCCACGGTCGCCTCACCGCTTCGGTGCTCGACGCCCTGGGGCACTAAGTTCGGCCCCCACAGGGGGTCCGCCCGGGCGAACCGGGCGGAGCGAGCACCCAGGAGGAGCACGTCATGCTGGAGCCCTACCGGGTCCTCGACCTCAGCGACGAGCGGGGGCTGTTCTGCTCCCGGATCCTGTCCGAGCTGGGGGCCGACGTCATCCACGTGGAGCCCCCCGGCGGGTCGCCGGCCCGCCACCGGGGCCGTTTCGCCGGCGGCACCCCCGATCCCGAGAGATCCCTCACCTGGTGGGCCATGGCCCGGGGCGACCGCAGCGTGGTACTCGACCTCGATGACGCCGACCAGCGCCGCACCTTTCTCGACCTGGTGAAGTCGGCCGACATCCTGGTCGAGTCGGCCGACCCGGGCGAATGGGAAGCCCGGGGCCTGGGCTACGACGAGCTGGCCGCGGTCAACCCCGGGCTGGTGTGGGTGTCGATGACGCCGTTCGGCCCCAGCGGCCCCAAGGCCACCTACGCCGCCACCGACCTGATCGTGCAGGCCGCTTCGGGAGCCATGGCCCTCACCGGCGAGGCCGGCCGTCCCCCGCTGCGGGCGGCCGCTGTGCCGGCCTGGACCCACGCCGCGGCCGAGGCCGCCGGGGGTGCGCTCATCGCCCTGTGGGAGGCCCAGCGCAGCGGCCGGGGGCAGAAGGTGGAGGTGACGGCCCAGCGGGCCACGAACCTCACGGCCCAGTTCATGCAGTCGGCCGAGGTGGTGGGCCACAGCCCGATCGTCAGGGCCGGCGGGTTCACCCTCCAGGGGATCGATTTCCCGTTCATCTGGCCGGTGGCCGACGGCTATGTGTCGGTCACCCTGGCCCTCGATCCGGTGAACAAGCCGTTCCTCGACCGGCTCATGGCGTTCATGGTGGCCGAGGGCCACGGGGCCGAGGGCATCACCGACCGGGACTGGACCGTCCATCTGCGGGCCATCCGCTCGGGCGACGCCCCCCGGGAGGACCTGGTCGCCCTGCGCGACGCCGTTGGCGCCTTCCTCGCCACCCGGACCAAGGCCGAGCTCTTCTCGGCCGCGCTCGACCGCAAGCTGCTGCTGGTACCGGTGTCGACCTTCGACGACCTGTACGAGAGCCCCCAGCTCGCCCACCGGGAGTTCTGGACCGAGGAGGAGCTGCCCGACGGCTCCCAGGCCCTGCTGGCCGACCATCTCGTCCGCTCCA